>CAZEPV010000013.1:0-53476 GCA_964514235.1 uncultured Syntrophomonadaceae bacterium
TCAAAACCTTTTTAGCCCGAGAAGGCGCATCTTCAGCTATTACTGGGGTGATGGTGAAGGTGGAACGGGGTTGGACTGACGAAAACGGTGATAGAATTCCTGTAGAAGGGGTACTAGTCAATTTAGAAGACTCTGGACTTGCTTCACCAGCACCATATGCAAGCGGGGTAACTAATTTTGATGGCATGGCTATGATCCCCATAAGCTTTTCTGATGATAATCAGGTTTATTCTTATAATATAGAGCTTGATTATCCAGGCATGATTCCCAATCCTAAAAATAAAGAAACTGTGGAAGCACGTCCCTACACTACTGTGCCAATTACTTTAGAAATGGATAAACCCGCTACTTTAAAAGTGGTTTTTGCCCCTGCTTTAAGTGACAGCACCATGACACTTAGCGGAATAAGTGATAAGATTATAATTTCCAAAAACATTTCCAAAGGCATGACTTCCCTTACCTTTAATGATTTATGGCCTGCAGGCGATGATGGAACAAGGACTTGTGCAGGAGGAACATATAACCTTCAATCTGACGATATCTTAATCTACACTTTGGAATTAGGCGCGGAAAATCAAACGATTAATGATGATAGTTTTGAATTTTATCGATTATCAACTGAAGATACTAAAAATTTATGGGTCTACCACGATAATTTGAATGGAAAAGGTGCACATTGGAAAGCAGCTAGCTCTAATTTTGATTTAGCATTAGAACCAGAATTCTTTGCCCCTGGAGAACACCGTATAGCAACCATTAAGCCCGATGCTAATAACAATTTAATTAATTTAGAAAGGTATAGACCTGCAAGTAAATCTATTTTAACCAAAATAACTGGAGATATCTTTCTGGAGTTATCTGGTTATTCCCCCTTACCTAATAGTCTTCCCCTAGTCTATCTGGGTAACAGAACTGCCGAAATAGACCAAGCAGAAGGCTGGGAACCTTTTTTAAAAATTAATATTGATAAAGGTAAAAAAGTTCTACAAGATACTAATAACCAAATAGTTGCTATCGAAGAAAATAATAAGCTTATTGATCCTAGCAATATTCAATTTCCTAATCTTAATGCTATTTTTAATGAGCCTTTTAGATTGCGCTTTGATAGTCATCCAGCAAGATCATTTACCTTTGTATGGAATAAATTAGATATATATTGTAATTATGAAAAAACTGAAATTGACTTTAAAGAATCTGGCGATTTTTTAACATTACATATTAATGCCCAGTAGCATTAGGGAGGTCATTCACTTGGATAAAAGAAAATCATTTAAAACTGCATTTTCATGGAACCAATCGGGCATTACCTTGATTGAGATACTTCTAGTTCTAGTCTTAGCCCTACTAGTTTTTGCCCCTGCCTATAATGCCTTTCAAGTAGCTAATAAGACTTGGACCCATACTGAAGCTAGTAATCCGAAATATACTGAAACAGATACGGTATTAACCTATCTAGCCCAAGATATACGCCAAGCCTCTCGTCCCAGCGATAATAATAATGTCAAAGCAGTAACCATTCAGGATAATAATAAGGGACAAATATTAACCATATATAGATATAATACGACAACGAATGAATGGGAAAAGATATTTTATAAAGTAGAAGATGATACCTTAAGTAGGGCCCTTATTTCTAAAGCTGATCCTACCGATATTTTAAACCTTAGCCAACCAGGAAGTAACAGTTCGGATTGGAAAGTTATTTTAACTGGTTTAACTGATGCTTCCGTTTTTAAAGAAAGTGGGCGTGCTATAGAGGTTAGTCTACAAATAGGCGATTCATCTAAAATTCCTCGCTTTCAACCTATAGCTGTAAATTCGTCATTCCTTATTCGCAGTAGGGAAGTAGGAACTATTCATGATAATCCAGGGCAGGATCCTGGCTCTGGAAATCCACCTAATGGGGGTAATATACAGGTCCAAGCTATAACCATTAACCCATCGACAATATCGCATACTACTAACCAAGAAAAGATCTACGATCTTGAAGCCATTTTACAACCAGCAAACGCTACTAACAAAAATGTTACTTGGTCCTCCTCAGATTCCAGTAAGGTATCGATTAATAACAATAATTCCTTGAAAATAAAGATTACCGTTAAGGGACGCATCCCAAATAATAGCCCCGTTACCATAACAGCCACATGTGAAAATAAATCGGCTACATGTACAATTAGAAGGTAGTTGTTTGTGAAAATCTTATGATTTAGGAGTAATATTATGCAGAAACAAAAAGTTTATATTATATTTGATTCACGTGGTTTTATCCTCCCCTTAGTCTTAGGCATAATAGCAGTATTGCTAATTTTATCATTTTCTGCCTATAGCCTGAGTATGAATAATCAGCAAATGCTATCAAAATCTTTGCACAAAGATATTGCCTTATATAATGCTGAAAGTGCTTATAATCAAGCCCTTTGGCAAATAAATAGTATAGGCTATTTATTTTATAAAGTTCATGATACTAATCCAAAAGAAATTGAATTCAATTCAGAGCCTTACCGACTTTATCGTTTACCAGACGGAGATAATAATCGCTTAGAGGTATTAGTCCCTCTTCTAGAAGTTCCAGGTAGGGATGAACTAAAAGAGGACAATAATAACCTTATAATCCGAGCCACGGGCTGGGATACTAAAACACCAAACTATTTACGTACCATTGAAGTGAAGGTATATAAAAGAACTTTCACCCAACACGCTTTAGTAAATGAAAATGAAAGAGTTGGAGGTACAGGTCAAGAAATTGTTTGGACAACTGGTGATACGATGTACGGTCCCTTACATACTAATGATATACTATTTATCAGTGGTACTCCAGCCTTTTATGGACCAGTTACCTATACAGTTGGCATAAACCCATCTAACCAGGCAAATAATACAAGTATTTTCAGACAAGGGGCTGAAAAAACTGATAAGATTTCGCTTCCCGCCACTAATCCTGAACTTAAAGCTCATTCCTTAACAAATGGGCATTATTATAAAGGGCGAACTTGCATTTATCTTGTTGACGGTGGTTATAATGTTCGTACTTACGATACCAGAGATAATACTTGGAAATATAATAATAAAACCTATGAATTTATAACTACTAGAGATGGAGATCCCACCAATACTAATGTCAATAATTATTGGACGGAAGAAGAACTTAATGCAGAAGCAGCAACTAGTGGTAATATGTTTCGGTATCTGGACGATGGCAACAATTGGAGAGCCTACCCCTCTTTCCAAGCTATGGCAGATGCTATTCCTCCTCTTCCTTTACCACTTAATGAAGTTATTTATGTAGATGGCAATACTGGAAATGGGACGACAGGAAGTAATAATAATACCCGGAAAATGGATCGTGCTTTGGGAAATGTTTTTGTAGCTGGAAGACTTGATGGGCAGCTTACAATCACGGCAGCTAATGACATATATGTAGTAGGACGAAATCCCTGTGATTGGAGTAAACCTCCCAATAGTAATCTTGATAATTGGTTAAAGGATCCTGGGGTAACATATAAGGATACTTCTTTTGAGCAAGTTTTTATTAGAAATGATTGGGATCATACTAGGGTAAATGGTATGGGTGAAGATATGCTGGGTTTGGTTGCTGATCGTAAGGTTCATCTACTACACTATGTATGGCCTTCTGGATATGATAAACCGACTTATAAATATACCGAAACAAACCGGCGGGGACAGACTACAACTAACAAGGATTCTTTATCTACCACCCCTAATTATTATTGGGATGTTTCCACAGATTTATCACCGCATAAGATAACTATTTATGCGGCAATATACGCTGGAACTGATTCCTTTGGCTTTGAGGAATATGATAAAGGTTCAGTCAAAGGGGACTTAGAAATCGTTGGTTCAATTACCCAACAAATTAGGGGACCAATAGGTACTGTGAATACATCGGGTTATAAGAAAGATTATTCACATGATCCCCGCATGTTACTAGATGCACCACCATTTTATCCCCTACCCGATAATATTGGCTGGCTTTCATCCCATTGGAATGAATCAGATGATCATATACTAGCGAAAGATGATTAATATTTATTACTACCAATTACTCCTAGTCTTCTCCGCCTCTGGATTAGTACCTAAGTAGCGGTCATCTTTCCAGTAGCCATGCTGCATTACTCCATTGGGCCATACATAATACCCTTCTCCGTTGAAGCGGTCATTAGCAAATTGCCCTGCATAGTAGGAACCGTCTGGCCAATGGTATACACCTACCCCATCAAATATTAAATTAGAAAACTCACCCCGATAGCGCTCGCCAGTGGGGAAATAGTAGCTTCCTTGTCCTGTAGCACTGCCGAATTCCATCTGACCTTCGTAGCGTTCCCCATTAGGCCAGTAAATGGCCCCATTACCATGGGCATCATTATCTGCAAAGCCACCTTCATAATAAGTACCATTGGTCCAAGTAAGTTTTCCCTGGCCATCACGTTGATTATATTTAAACTCGCCTTCATACTTTTCCCCAGTTGGCCATCTGAAAACACCATTTCCCTGCATCATATGTTCATCAAATTCTCCCTCGTAATACTCGCCGGTGGGGAATCTTAACAGCCCGTTACCATAGAACATGTTATTTCTCCAGGCTCCTTTATACCAGACACCATTAGTGAAAAATAGGGTTCCTTCCCCATCGGCTTTGCCTATTACTAAGTTGCCTAGATAATAGCTATTATCGGGCCATTCGATTTCACCTTTAACTAAAGTATCAGCGGTTAAGGGTAGATGTGGCTGTTGACTTAATAAGTCCTTAATTTCCTTACTAATATCCCGCATAGCCTCATACTTCAGGGTTTGTTTTTTCCATTTTATGTTTTCCCGATTAGATTCCAATTGGTCTTGCTTGGGGATAACCTTGTCTTGATCTATACCACCTTCTAAATATAAGGTTAATGCGTGAATCTGCATATCTCCCCGCTGACTAGAAGGATAAATAGTAGTATAAGCAATTACTTGTTCATCACTGCTACCCCTAGATAAGGTTCCGATAGATAAATCATCCCCTGGGATCTCCAACCATCTTTCCCATAGTACATGTCCTATTTCACTAATCCTAATGGCAAGTAGCTTATTATCCTTTTCAGAATATCCTAATAAAAGGGCGCCCCCCTGTCCCTCAATTTTCTCTCCGCGTAGCTTACGATTATTCTTAAATCCATCTGGCACTGGCACTATTGCCATGGTCATCAAATCAGCTTTACTACCTAATTGACGTTCCTTAGCCCCATCAGATGCATATAAATAATCGGGCCAACCTTGAGTATAACCGTATTTGTCTATATAGATAAGATAAATTTTTTGATCTCCACTCGCAGTTTCAGTATTGCCTACTACTATAAAGCCAGTATCGTCAGCTTTAACCTGGTCGAAGGGCAGGATGCTAACCCCTCGGTCATCACCCTTGCCCCCGTAATTTTTACTCCACTTGACTTCACCATAAGAGTCTAGACGCATTAGATATAAATCCTCTTTACCATTAGTATCATAATCGGTGTAACCAGTAAGTAAATAACCATCATTATAATTATCTTTATCGAGAATCTGGATTATTTGACTAGCCTCTTGTTTACCAGCATAAGAGTAGGTTTTTTCCCATTTAGCAGCAGTCTTATTCCCGCTTTTCCAGTTGCCCTTTTTATCGACCTTGAGAATTTTAATATTTTGGTTATTCTTACCGACTGTACCTACTATTACAAAACCATCGTCATTTGAATTGGCTATACTCGTTACCTTATCTAATGGGAGTTCTTTTTGCCATGTTATTTCACCATTGCTAGCTGCCCCGATGGCTTTGATTTTACTGCCCTTATCTTCTTGACTGTGAACAACCATTATGAAACCACTCTTATATAAATGCAGAATTTGCAGGGTATTATTGCCTCGCAAGCCGTATTCCTTTTTCCATTTCTCCTGGCCATCCTTATCTATTCTCTGTGCCCTAATATCACGCTCGCCAGTCATTACCTTTTCCTTATAAGATATATAGATGTAATCCCCGCCATCTGGATATATATAGCTTTCATTAGCATTGACCTTAGTCTTTACTTCCTTATTGAAGGGCAAATAGGTAGATACAGGAAAATCCTTGGCACTAACTACTAGTGCAGAAGTAGCCAGAATGATTAAAGCTAAAACAAATACTGTTAGATTTTTGCCCAGCCTGGCCATCTATACCGCCCCCCCTGTTTCAAGATTATCTACATCCATATTAGTATTAAGATTTTCATCGCCAACTTCTTTCTTTATATCCGTATAATAGGCTTTAATGGTAAGCCGCATATCGAAAACATCAAGTTCAAAAGTTCCAGCTACGGGCTTTTCTGTGTCAGCTGCGATTTCGTCTGGGGCATCTACAATTTCAAACTTAATCCTTTGTAATTTACCTTCGGGGATTCCTGGTGGGGCTATATAATAGGTAGGTGGTCCAGCCTCGCTATCGGAAATTTCAGAAATAGTGTCCGCTTTAACCCCATTAAAGGATACATCTTCAATACTAATTAAGCGCTCTGCATTTTCTAGTTCATTAATAAAATCTAGTAGTGGTATTAACTTACCCGTAGTCGTAATAACAAATGTCATACCCCATACCCCATTATCACTTATCTTGTCTGTACCTCTATAATCAAATGATTTAAAGGGTAGTTGGTTTTTATTTAGGGTCTCATTTAACATGGTCATTAAGGGAATCATCTCATCTTCATTAGGTAAACGATTATCTATAGTTTCCCCCTCCCCTACATCTTGTGGAGGTGGGGAATTATTAATTTCAGTTTGCAAGTTGACTACTTCTTTTTGTAAATCCCTATTGGCCGAGGCCAAAAGATTAATTTCTTTACTAGTAGGGGCATAGGATAAGAAGTAAAATCCAGCACCTAACAGGATTATAATTAGAAATACTAATAAAACTTTATCCCTTTGAGATAGGTTCATCATTTTACTTCCCCCCATTCCAAAGTAAGATTAAAACTAACTTCCCCAGTTTTTTCGTTATATTTAGAAGAGATATTTTTCACTTCTTTAACCGATTCTAAGTTCCTCACTTCATCCAGGAAGCTAATAAATTTTGTTTGCCCTTGGCAATAAGCCGCCAAAACTAGGGTATCATCCGACTTAAGATCCATCTTGCCTATGGTAATCCCTGGGATACTTAACATATACAATTCCGTAATATTATCCGACTGGACTTTCACTTGGTTTTCTACATCACCAATAATAGCCAGACTATCTATGCTGGCTTCTGTATCAAGAAAATTAGATTTTAGGGTTACTGCTATGCTGGTCAATTCCTCCACTTCTTGTTTTAGGTTAGTGTTATCAGTTTTTAAAGCCTGTAATTTTTGTTTTTGTGCCCAACCCAAGCCCCCCATAGTCGAAAGGCATAAAAGAATAATTACACCCGTTATAATATAAAACTTCATATCAGCTTTTCTTTCTTGGGCTTCCTCTTGTAAATAACGCAAAAGGTTAATTCTGGGTTCTTTTGATTTTGTCAATTTTATATTCCTCCCCTTAAAGCTAAGCCCAAGGCTACGGGATAATCATAATACAAGTCATTTTTTTCTTCGACAGATAAAGCTGCTGGGAGTTTGAGATTTTCTTCAATATTGCCCAATTTACTCGGCACATTAATTTGCTTATTGACGAATTCCTCCATACCGCCTATACGTGCACATCCACCACATATAATCATTTCGCTTATATTATCATCCTTATTTTGCAAGCGGAAATAATCTATAGAGCGGGTTAACTCATCACCCAAGCTATGCAAAAGCGTGCTACATTCGGGTTCATCAATAGTCAAATCATCAATTTGACATTCTCCTTGAACCAGGCGCGGAACCTGGTGGTAAAATGCTGAACAACCAAAAGAAATGGAACGCAAAAATACTAATCTTTCATTTTGGAAAATAGATAAATAAGAACGCTGGGCACCCATATTTAAAATGCCATAAACTTTTGGTGCAATTGGTCTTTCATAAAGGGTTTTTAAGGCTAAAGGTTCGATTTCTAAGACATTTAATTTTAAGCCCGCAATTTCACAAGTCTTAACTAAATTTTCTGCTTGTATTTTCCGCGCTGCGATGAAGAAAACTTCCGCCAATCTCCCTTGCCCATTAGGGTCATCGAACTCCCTTATTGGGTAAATGTCAGCAGTAACATCATCTATGGCTACTGGCAAAAAATTAGTGGCTTGATAAAGGGCTGCACTGCATAAATCATCTAGACCCATAGCAGGTAAAGTCATAAGACGGGTATAAACTTGTTGGCCAGATAAAGCTGATATGGTTTTGCTTCCTTTTAGTTTCAACTCATCTACTAGCTTCCCCAGTTCCCGCCCAACTTCCTCTGGCTTATTAATCATGCCATTTTCCACCATTCCCTCGGGAGTGTTAATATGTCCAAAGCTTCTAAGGCTTCCTATGTCTCCTTTGCCTTTTATGGCTACAAGTTTAATTAGTTGACTACCTATGTCTAATCCTATTGAATTTTTTGCAAACAAATAATTTTCCCCCTTCCACTAATTTATCTATAAATTAATATACAATCATATAGTGTTTTTAATTTACCATAAGGCCAGATAGCAGCTAATAATTTTATCCGCAAATAAAAAAGCTATATAAGCTGATATCGCCAAAAAGGGGCCGAACTTTATAGGCGTTTTACGCCCCGTTTTTCTTATTATCATTAGCCCTAAGCCAAATATAGCCCCAGTCAATGAGGCTATAAAAAGTGTAACTACTGAACCATTTATACCCGTAAAAGCTCCGATTACTGCAGCCAGCTTCACATCACCACCACCCATACCCCCCTTGGACACAATGGTTACTAGTAACAAGAGACCACCAAAGGCTAATAATCCAGTTAGAGCAGGCAAGAAACCCAAAGTAGCAAAAGATAATAATAGCCCAATAAGCATACCTGGATAAGTTAAACGATCTGGTATAATACCATAATCTATATCAATAAAAGCCGCTGCTAGTAGTATTACTACAAATAAACAGCCTGCTAGGGTTTTCGTAGTCAAGCCTGCTTGCAGAAAAATTCCTAGAAAAAGCAAGGCAGATAATATTTCTACTAAAGGGTAACGGAGGCTAATTCTAGCCCCGCAGTTGCGACAAGATCCTTTTAAAATTATATAACTTAATACTGGTATTAACTCTACTGCCCTTAGGGGTTCATTGCAACTAGGGCAATGACTAGCTGGAAAAACAATGGATTCCCCTTTAGGCATACGGGCGATTATAACGTTAGTAAAAGAGCCGAATAGGAGGCCGATTATGATTACTATGATGTATGTAAATATTTCCAAAGATAAACCTCCTAAAAATAGACGCAGACTTGCGCTGACTTTTTATGATTTACACTGAATTTTTTTGACGCTGATTAACACTGATTGACGCTGAATTTCACTGAGTTTTTTCTTTTGTTTTATAGGGGCGGTCTTTGACCGCCCGCTACTTACACAACGTTTTACCTTTTACCTTTTACGTTTTACGTCTTACATTCGACGTCGCACCAGCCAGAAGGAACGTCCCCGTGACTAGTCCTTAGTTTCGCCGCCGCTAGTTACATTTTCCCAATCAATTGGTAGTGGACTTTCGTCACCAATTGTAAACCAACCACCTGTACCTGGGCCACGGTTTACAGTAGCTTTTCCATCAACTATCTTGTAGTTTACACCATCTGGACCAGTAGGCCACCCTTGTAAGTAATCTGTCCCTATGTTGTTCTGAATTGTAGCCCAATCAATTGTAGTGCTTCCTTCTGTTATTTCTACCTCTTCTGCTGCAGTATATTGTAGTATAGCCCCATCAATAGTTCTTAGATTAGCTTCAACTGCGCTTCTGTTCGCCTTCTTTGTAATATTCCCATACACCGGCACTGCTATCGCAGCTAGGATACCAATGATAACTACAACAACCATCAATTCTACTAGGGTAAAACCTTTTTGGTTATTGGCTTTTTGCATTTTACTGCGTAATTTTATTAACATAAGAACCCTCCTTAATTAACTTTAAAAATCTTAGCTGGGTCTCTTTACCGAGTTTTTGTTTATGCATCCCCCCTTTTGCTTTTTTTGGTAAAATTACTTCAGCTTATTTATCTACAGTGTGCTTTTGCACAAGACTGTCAGTTTTATACTACGGTGGTGATAATGTTGAAGACCGGTAAGTAAATGGCTACGATAATGGAGCCCACTATAACTGCTACGATTATTATCATGACTGGTTCTAAGGATTTAAGTAAAGCATCTATAGCAAAAGTTACTTCATTATCGTAATAGACTGCCATTCTTTCTAACATTTCATCTAGGGTCCCAGTTTCTTCCCCTACAGCAATCATCTGAGTAACCATGGGTTCGAAGGCCCCCGTAGCTGCTAAGGGAGCCGCGATGGTCTGCCCTTCGCGGATGCTTTCCTTGGCTTCGGCTATGGCATCACTTATGACCCGATTACCTACTACCCCTTTTAATACTTCTAAGGCATCCAAAATCGGTACCCCCGATCTAATTAGGGTGCCTAGAATACGGGTAAAGCGAGATACAGCTATGCGATTTACCGCCTTACCTATTATCGGTGTTTTCAAATATAGTCTATCGAAAAATAGTCTGCCATCTGGTTTAGAGCCTAGCCATTTGAGCATAGCTACTAGGCAGACAATGACAATGAATATCCAAAGACCATTAGCTCGAATAAAATAACTTATGCCTAAGAAAAAAGCAGTAAAAGCAGGCAGTTCTGCTCCTGAAGAAGTAAATTGTTCTACGAATACTGGCATGACAAAAGCTAGAATAAATACTACTACAATCACCGCTACACTTAATATCATTATAGGATAAATAGAAGCTGATTTAACCTTAGAATTTATCTCCCTATCCCGTTCTAAGGTATCGGCTAAACGGCTGAGGATTGTATCTAGGGTACCCCCAGTTTCCCCTGCGGCTACCATGCTGACATACATAGGAGAAAAAATCTTGGGATGTCTGCCCATACATTCGTTTAAAGCTAAACCAGCCTCTAGGTTAGTATGAATATCAATTATAGCCTTGCGTAACATGGTGTTCTTTGTCTGCTCCTCTAATATATTAAGACTTCTCACAATGGGCAAACCCGCACTAATCATAGTCGATAGTTGCCGAGTAAATAGGGATAAATCATTTATTTTTACACTTTGAAATAAGTCTATATTAATAGAGGCTTTTTGAGCCGCCTCTTTATCCCTATCTTCCTTTATTTCTAAGATAGTTAAGTTTTGGGCTTGTAAGGCGTCAATCAGCAAATTGCGATTATCTGCCTCTAAGCTGCCTTTCACTATTTCCCCAGTAGCATTTAAGGCTCGATAAGAAAATATCATATTATCCTCCTTCCCCTATTAGCTAATTAGGGTTAATGGTACGCTTGCTGACTTCCTCAGGAGTAATTAGCCCCCTATCCAAAAATCCTTTTAGGGATTTTTCCATGGTAACCATGCCCAAGGCCTGCCCAGTTTGCATAACTGTATGCAATTGGAAGGCTTTATTTTCCCTGATTAGATTACGCACTGCTGGATTAGCCACTAGTACTTCGCAAGCTAATACCCGCCCTTGTCCATCAGCCCGCGGTATTAGTTGTTGGGATATAATCCCTAACAGGGTGTTAGCTAGTTGTATTCTAATCTGGTCTTGTTGGTGGGGAGGGAAAACATCCACTATCCTCTCTACGGTTTGTACCGCATTAGAGGCATGCAGGGTCGCCATAACTAAGTGGCCCGTTTCCGCTGCAGTCATGGCAATAGATATAGTTTCTAAATCCCGCATTTCCCCCACCAAGATTACATCGGGGTCTTGGCGGAGGGCCGAACGTAGTCCTTGAGCAAAAGTCGGACAATCGGTACCTATCTCCCGTTGATTTACTAGGCAGGTACCATGCTTATGTAAATATTCAATCGGATCTTCTAGGGTTATAATATTGCCACTAATGGTATTATTGATCAAATCAATCATGGCTGCTAAAGAAGTAGATTTACCGCTGCCCGTAGGTCCAGTAACTAGGATAAGTCCACTACCTTTTAAGGGCAACTCTTTACATACTGGAGGTAAACCTAGATCATCAATATGGGGAACATCCATAGGTATTAAACGGATGGCAATGGCATATGATCCCCGCTGGGTATAGACATTAACTCTTACTCGACCTATGCCTGGAAAGGACATGGAAAAGTCGGCATGTCCCTGCTCATCAATTTGACGTAGTATTTTATCATCCTTCATTAATTCCCGCCCGAATTTATAGGTATCCGGGGGAGTTAAAATGGGGTAATCATCCATATTAATTAACTTTCCATTAATGCGCATACTGGGAGAACGCATTACAGTCAAGTGTATGTCAGATGCCCCCCGCTCCGCTCCCACTCGCACTAAGTCTTCTACATTTAATATTTCAAAACTAGCCACCTAAAAGCACCCCTTTCATTACTTCTTGCAGGGAAGTAATCCCTTGCAAAGCCTTGTTTATGCCATCTTGCCTCATAGTTACCATGCCTTCTTTTATAGCTATTTCTTCAAGTTCATTTTCGGATTGGATTTTATTGGTTATAGCTTTGCGCATTTCTGTTCCTACTACTAGGATTTCCTGTAGGGCCATGCGGCCTGAATAACCAGATTGACGACACATATTGCAGCCGACTGGTGCATAAAATTCTTGCCCGATATATTCTTGCATATTCAATTGAACAGATGTCTCTTCATCTAATTCGTAAGCTTCACAACAGTTTCTACATAAACGCCTAATCAAACGTTGTGATGCTATTCCTGCCAAGGAAGATGATAATAAATAGTTTTCAATTCCCATATTTACCATACGGGCGACTGTGCCTGCTGCACTATTAGTATGCAAGGTAGAGAAAAATAAATGTCCAGTCAAGGCAGCCCTGACACCTAAGCTTGCAGTTTCTTCATCGCGCATTTCCCCTACCATTATGATATCTGGGTCTTGGCGAAGTATAGAGCGCAAGCCAGTTGGGAAGGTAAGCCCCGCTTTAGTATTTATCTGAACTTGGGTAATACCTGCTAAACTGTATTCTACCGGATCTTCTAGGGTAATAATGTTACGGTTAGGATTATTTAATTCGGTTAATACACTATATAAAGTAGTAGTTTTACCTGACCCCGTTGGACCAGTAACAATCACCATGCCATAGGGTCTATTTATAAGGAATCTAATTCTTTCTTCATTTTCGGAACTAAAGCCAAGCTTTTCTAATGACATTATGGCATTAGTGCGATCTAGAATTCTTAGAACTAATTTTTCCCCATGAATAGATGGTAGTGTGGAAAGGCGAAAGTCGATTTCCCGTCCATCTATTTTCATACGGGTACGCCCGTCTTGAGGAATCCTTTTTTCTGAAATATCCAAATTACCCATGATTTTAATTCGTGAAACAATGGCAGGATAAGATTTCTTCGGTAGTGACAAAACTTCCCATAATTCACCATCAATACGGAAACGTACTCGCACATCATCTTCTAGGGGTTCTATATGTACATCTGAAGCCCCCCCTTGTACAGCTTGTTGTAAAAGAGAGTTGACCATGCGAATTACCGGGGCATCATCAGTTAAATCATGGTCTAGGGCATCTGTTTCAACTACTACTCCATAATTATATTGGCTTAGTTCACCTAAGAGTTTTTCCATTTTACTATCTACCTGTAAGGCAGTGTACTGTTGGATAGCTGATTCCATTTCTCTTTCCGTAGCCATAACTGGCACTACATCTAATCCAGTTAAAATACGAACATCATCAATGGCTTGATAGTTAAGGGGGTCCGCCATAATCAGGGTCATCCGCCCTTGATTTACGGAAAGGGGTAGAACAGAATGCCTGCTTATCATACTAGTAGGCAGCATTTTCACCAATTTCGGGTCAATATTCATGCGACTAATCTGCACTCGAGGTATTCCCAAAGTAAATTCTAATACCTCAAGTAGTTGTTCTTCAGTAATAAAGCCGAAATTAACCAATATTCTGCCCAGTTTTTCTTTACTGGTCTTTTGTTCTGCCAGTGCTTTTTCCAGCTCTTCTTTAGTGATTAAACCATTTTCTGTTAATATATCACCTAATAACTTACGTTTCATTTCTTTATTTATCTCCTTTAAACGGGTTGCATATATTATATGTATTAGGACAATTTTTTGCTTTTAAAACACCCTTGTTCATGGGCCTATAGTCCCGATTAGGTGGTTGCTTCATGATTATTCATGATATATCTGTCTCTGCTTCCATATAATTGATTCTCTAAAGTGATTCTTCACGTTTCCGATAAATCCTGCTTTTTAATTCAAAAAAGTATTATATCTGATGTTTTTTTCAGTGGGATATTGATCAATTATCAACACTCGCTAGGTAGGACGTTTGGCCAGGGACTTCTTAATTAAGAAGGTTGAGCAAAACCATTTATTTAATATGGATTTGCTTTAATTTTTAATATTCAAGATAAAAGTGGGATAAAAAGGGGATTTATATAGCTAATGAAGTGTTTATGGCCTTAATTACCTTTTCCTGAGGAATATCATGTTCAATGGCATAATTCCCGATACCTTGCGGTAATATAAATGTTAATTTTTCACCGCTTACTTTTTTGTCAGTCAACATAGCCCTATATATTTCTGGAGCTGGCCAATTGGGGAAATTCTGATAGATCTTTAGCTTTTTAAAAAGGTTTATAATTTGGTTAAAATCCATTTTGGTTAAATAGTTTAATTCCACAGCTAAATTACAAGCCGCAATTATGCCCATTATGACTGCTTCTCCATGCCTATACCTACCATAACCAGATATGCTTTCAATGGCATGTCCAAAAGTATGCCCTAGATTTAATATGGCCCTTAGGCCGATTTCTTTTTCATCCTGGGTCACGATATCGCTTTTGATTTGGCAGGACTTATTTATTATAGTAGCCAGAATAGAATCAGACTTTTCTTTGATTAAATCAGTATTTTCCTCTAATAAATTGAAAAATTCTAAATCGTAAATTATGCCGTATTTACAAACTTCACCAAGCCCGCTAACATAATCACGTTCATCTAGGGTATGCAGTGTATCCGTATCAGCTATTACTAATTTAGGCTGATGAAAAGCACCTATCATGTTTTTGCTTAAAGGGTGGTTGATAGCGACTTTACCACCTACACTACTATCTACTTGGGCTAATAGGCTGGTAGGTATTTGTATAAATGGGATACCCCTTTGGTAAATTGCTGCTGCAAAACCAGCGATATCACCAATGACCCCACCGCCTATGGCTATAATGGCACTGCTGCGCTCTAGCCGATATTCAATACACTTATCAATAATGTGCATGGTTTGGCTTATATTCTTGTATTCCTCCCCATCGGGTATAATATGGGTAAAGACTTGTAAGCCGGCATTTTCAAGCGAGCCGACTAGCTTGTCCCCATATAGGGGAAAAATAGTAGAATTGCTGATTACCATTACTTTAGAAGTCTTAAGAACTTGTTTTATATAATAACCCGATTCTCCAAGTAGATTAGAACCGATTAAAATTTTGTAGGAATTGGCTCCTAAATTGACCGATAAAGTCTGCATTTTTTATACCTTCCTCGACTTGTTTTTAATATATTTTATTATATCGTTTACTATCTTTTCTAATTCCTGGTCACTGGTATTAACCCGATAATCTGCATAAGCATAAAAGGGCTCTCTAGCTGCCAACATTTCCTCTATATCTTCAACCTGCATATCCTTACGTAACAAAGGCCGAGTACCCTTTTTGCGATTAACCCTTTCCCATATGTCCACTGGACTAGCCTCTAAACATATTAATATCCCATTTTCCTTTAATGCTTCCACATTTTCTTTTTGTAATAAGGTGCCCCCACCTGTGGCAATTACTACATTTTCCTGGGAACTTAGTTTTTTAGTCATTAATTTTTCTTCCGAACGAAATCTAATTTCGCCGTGTTTTCGGAATAATTCATTTATAGTCATTCCCGTAATTTTTTCTATTTCTTTATCCATATCAATAAATTTTAATTTTAATTTTTCAGCTAGTTTTAGGCCCACGGTGCTTTTACCCGTACCCATAAAACCTATTAATACTATGTTTTTTCCCATTTCCACACTCTTTTCATATAATCCCTATAATTACTATAGTTTTCTAAAATCTCCCCTAGGTTATCAAGACTGAATTTCTCTAGCAGGGCTGCAGCTAAACCAAAAGCTAACATAGCTTCACCTACAACTGCGGCTGCCGGAACTGCACAAATATCTGACCTCTCAATACTAGCCTCTTCTGTCTCCCAGTTTAAAATATTGACACTCTGCAAGGGCTTATATAAAGTGGGAATAGGTTTCATATAGGCTCTAGCCCAAACAACTTCACCATTGGTCATCCCGCCTTCTATCCCCCCAGCTCGATTAGTGGTACGATACAAGCCTTTTTTTTCTTCCCAAAAAATCTCGTCGTGAACCTGGGAGCCATTTGCTTGGGAATTTTCAATTCCTGCCCCAATTTCTACAGCTTTTATGGCTGGAATACTCATCAATAAGGAGGTCAGTCTAGCATCTAATTTCTTATCCCAACTAACATGGCTACCTAGTCCAGGTGGTAGACCTACAGCACCAACTTCAAAGGAACCACCTAAGGATTCCCCCTCTTTTTTAGCCCCTTCAATCTCTGCAATCATTTGCCCTTCTGCGGTCTTATCTATACATCTCACTGGTGATTCCTCTGCTTGATTAATTAAATTAGGATAATCGATTCCTTTTAATAGAGCAGAAGATATTTTCACCTTACCTATTCCTATGACATGACTATAAATATATATGTCAAAAGCAGCTAATAATTGCTTAAAAAAAGAACCTGCTGCTACCCTAGCTGCAGTTTCCCTAGCACTAGCCCTTTCTAATACATTCCTCATATCCTGATGATTATATTTGATTGCTCCAGGTAAATCGGCATGACCTGGTCTAGGTCGGCTGACAACTTTTCTGTCTATTTCAGTACAGGGACCAGTATTCATAATACTAGCCCAATTCTTATAATCCTTATTCCCTATTATATAACTAATCGGACTTCCCAAAGAAATCTGGTTACGAATCCCAGCTATGATTTCAATTTTATCTTCTTCAATTGACATCCTGCCCCCACGTCCATAACCCTTCTGCCTCTTGGCTAAATCCATATTAATCAGGTCTTCTTTAATAGTTACACCAGCGGGAAAGCCCTCAATAATCCCAACTAATCCTTTGCCATGTGATTCACCAGAGGTAACAAATCTTAGCACTTAACTTACCTCCTATTTCTTCTTTATGTATCCACCTCGGAATTGTTTAGGTTCCATTAAAACTACAAAAGCCTGCGGATCTTTTTCATAAATCCTATCCGCGACTAATTGAGCCATATTTCTTTTTATTATTATATCTAAAACTAACTTGGGCCCAGCTTTTCCAGAGGCTTCCCAACAAGTCACAGGAAAACCCTCTTCCCGCAGCTCATCCACAATAAAAGCATGTTCCCTTTCGATAGTTACTTGCAGGCCCCGATAGCCCAAGGCTAGCCTTTCTTCGATTAAAGCCCCGAAAAATACCCCTAGGGCAAAGCCAGTACAAAATACGATTAATTTAATCGGATCATTCAAGGCTCCTACTACCATGCCTAATGCTACTGTATAAACTAATATTTCGAAAAAACCTATTATGGCCGCAGGCAGTCTGTCTCCCCTAATTACTAAAATCATACGAATAGTACCCAAAGAAACATCTATTATGCGGGCAAAAAATATAAATAATAGTTCCCAAATCATATCATCGACTCCTTATTCCCAATGGGCAGGCGGTTGGTCTGAAATCCTAATACGTCCTGCCACAGGGTTAACAATAATATAGCGTTTAGTGCCCCGATTGTTTATTAGAGTAACCGTACCACTTCCACTCGGTGTTCCCGTTGAGGTAAAACCACAATAGGGGTTCTTATCAATACCTGGGGGAAAAGTAGTAGTTCCCACATATGTAATATCTTTTTGTAATCTATAACGGATATCCTCCATACCTGGTATTTGGGTATAGAAAACCTTGTAGCTATTATCATTTACATAAAATTTCACTACTATAGGTTTTCCGTGTAAGACAGCATCACTCCTTGCTTTTCTAAGTACAGAAGCTAGAAGGTCGGCCTCATTAGTTAATTTTTGATCATCTAAAAGTCCTACAAATAGGGGAAAAGCAATCGCCGATACAATTGAAAAGAGGGCCAAAACTAAAATTAGCTCTATTAGGGTAATACCTTTATTACATTTGATTTAAGATCACATCTTCCATAAAATCCACGGGTGCTTGTTGACCTGTTAATATATTAAATGTTAGGGCTCCTTGATGTATTAGCATGGGTAAGCCGTTCATGGTGGGTAGACCCTGTTTTTCCCCCATGGCTAAAAATTTAGTTTTTAAAGGATTATAAATCAAATCACATAATAGAGCCTCTTTAACCTGACTTATATTGGCTATAGGTGATTCATCAAGATGTGGATACATGCCAACTGGAGTGCAATTTATAATCATTTCGGCCTTACTAGCTAGCTTATCGAAGTTTTCCTGCCCTATATCATAACTACTACTTATGGTTGAGGTCTTTTCATTTATAAAAGTAGCCAAATTAGTAGCCTTTGACCTATCTAGGTCGAAAAACGACATAGATTTTATACCTTCCTGGGCCAAGGCATAAGCTACTGCTCTGGCAGCCCCACCCGCACCCAGTAATATTACATCCCCAGTCATAGCAATATTGGCTGCTTTAAGCCCCGCTACAAAGCCAGCCCCATCCGTGTTGTAGCCAATTAATTTTCCCTTTTCATTCTTGATTAGGTTTACCGCCCCACAAGCCTGGGCATCTGGAGATAAGTCGTCTAAATATTCAATGACCATTTCCTTATAAGGAATGGTTACATTTACACCTAACATATCTAAGGCGCGAACAGCCTCAAGAGCTGGGGCTAGGTTTTCAGGCTTTATTTCAAAAGGAAGAAATACATAATTAAGCCCTAACTTGGCTATAGTCTTATTATGCATTAAAGGTGAAAAGGAATGTCCCAAAGGATAACCGAAAAGCCCCATTAATTTAGTTTTCGCATCAATCATTTTATTTAACCCCATTATAATTTATGGCGAATGCTTAAGCACCCGCCTTACTTCAAATTATTACACTTATTATCCAATTTTTCAACTTAATATCCCTAGCTTTCTACTCGCTTCTTTATTTTTTTTAAAACAAAGTATTCCATAGCTCTAGATATCTTAGTACCATAAAACTCCTTCCCATTAATGGGCGCGACTAAAATGGTATAAAGGCCAGAGCGATTACCCCCTAAAATATCCGTAAAAACTTGGTCACCGATTACAACAGTCTCCTCAGCACCTACATTTAGTATTTTCAAGACCCTATTAAAGCCAATCCTTCGAGGCTTTTGGGCCCTATGTACATAGGGAATATCAAGCTGCTTAGCTACATTTACTACCCTTTTTTCCCCATTGTTAGATAAAATACAGGCATAAAAGCCCAGATCCTTAATATGGGCAAACCACTTAGCAACTTCCGCTGTAATTATATTGCTGTTCCATTCGGTTATAGTATTATCTAAATCCAAAATAAATACCCTTTTGCCGAGTTCCCCCATTTCATCTAAGGGGATTTCTAGTAATGAATTAACATACATATCAGGATATAATTTTTTAAACATTTTTTACTCCTTAAGTAAAATTGCCATTTCTTCTTTAAATATTTGGGTAGCTACCTCTGGGGAAACAGGGTTCATGTATAAACCAGTAGTCACTTCCACTCCAGCGGTAACTATTAATCTAGGGGTGATTTCTACGAACCAATGATAAGCCTTTTCCTTCCCACTATTTATAGGTGCAGAGTTTATAGCGATATTGTAAGATGGATTGCCTAAAATTGCAATAATGCCTCCTAATACCTGCTTGACTATAAAGGCTAGTTCTTGTCGTTCATTAACTGTAATGTTGCCGAAATGAGCCTGGTGTTTCTTAGGTAGCACCCAGATTTCATAAGCAAATCTCGATGCATAAGGGGACAAGACTATAAATTCATCACCTTCATATATTACCCGACTCCCTAGAGCCTTCTCTTGGGCAATTATATTACATATCAGGCAATCGGAATGCATTTCATAATATTTAGGCAAACCCTTATTCACTTCGGGAACCATAGGCAGTGCTAGGATTTGGCTATGGCTATGGACCAAAGATGCACCTGCAAATATACCGCGATTTTTATAAATCTGGATATATTTAATCCTAGCATCATTAGCTAGGGCTAGATACCTTTCCTGAAACATCTTAAATACTAATTCTATTTTGTCGGTATTAAATTCATGTAATTCGCTATCATGTTCGGGGGTTTCAATAATAACTTCATGTTGTCCTACACCTGTACGACTTTGGTTAATCCCAGTGTGTTCAATTTTTAATTCATTTTGCAGACTAAAAGCAGAATATTTATTGGGGATAGCCCTAATGGTCCAACCTGGACTATTAGCTCTAGAGAGCTTATCACGATATGCGGCTATTTCAGGGGGAGTATGTATTTCATTTCCCGCACAAAATGGGCATACCTTGTCATTTCCTGAAAAATGAACCCCCTCTTTATTAATAGGAAAATCGTTAGGCTTAAGAGCCCTATCCTTAGCAATTATTATCCATGTATCCCGCAAAAGATCCTTACGTATTTCGGCCACTATTCTCCCCCCCCTCTAATATATGAATAGTTTAGGCTTATCTGTTTTATTAATCTATGTTACAGTAAATTGTTTAATAATAAAAATATTATAAAGAATTTCCTTAACAAAACTAGATTTTATTATTTTACTCAGGGAGACTAAGAAGTTAGTGGTTAGCTATTTCCTCCAAGGCACTGCGTTCTAATATTATGATAGTCCTTTGCCCCATCTGTTTAATCCAATTCATTTCCTGGAAAAAGGCTAGTTTGCGGCTTAGGGTTTCTTGGCTCATGCCAATATGGGCAGCTAAGTCCTTTTTACTAAATTCCAAAGTGAATTCATCACTGCCTGCGGATAATCTGATTAATATGTCAGCTACCCTGCGTTCCACATCGTGTAAGCCTAAGGATTCTATCATGTTTTCCGCACTATGTAATCTTTTGCTCAATTCTTCAATTATCTTAACTGCAATACTGGGAACATCTTGGATGATCTGGTTAAGTTTCTTCCCATCAATAATACATACTGCAGTAGGTTCAAGGGCCTCCGCATTGGTATCTAGGGGTGAATTAGCAAAGAGGGAAAGCTCCCCCATAAAATCCCCGGGGGTTAAGATGCGGATAATCTGTTCTTTCCCTGTTTCCGATAATTTATAAATTTTAACCATGCCATGGTTTATTACATATAATCTTTCCTCTTTGGCCCCAGATAAATAAATGTTTTCCCCCTTTTTATATTCCCGATCTACGATTATTTCCGCTATTCTATCCATTTCCTCGGGGTTTAGATTACCGAAAATCGGAACTTTATGCATACACTCTCTTTCAGTCCCATGAAAACATTTATTCACTTGCATTTTAACATCCTTTCTAAATAGCTAGTTTTTTAGTCGGTTTTTCTTTATAACCCAAAAGACGTATTGCATTGATTATTACCGCCAGGACGCTTAATATATGGACTAACATACCCGATGATAAGAAAACGAGTTTAGCCAGTACACCGATTAACAAGATAAATACTACACTTACTGCAAAATAAATATTTTGTTTCATATTGATTACTGTAGCCCTGCTCAAGCCTATAGCATAAGAAAGCTTAATTATTTCGGCGGACATAAGGACTAAATCGGCTGTTTCCATAGCCACATCAGTTCCTGCTCCACCTATGGCGATACCTAAATCGGCCGATGCTAGTGCTGGGGCATCATTAACCCCATCACCCACCATAGCTACCGTGCCATATCTTGCTTGCAAGTCCTCTAGTATCTTCACTTTATCTTCGGGCAACAGTTCAGCATAGTAACCGTCTAAGCCAATTTGCTTGGCTATAGCTTGGGCAGCTCTTTCATTATCACCAGTTAACATTACTATCTTTTTGACTCCAGAAGCCCTTAATCTTTCTACTAAATGAATGGCATCATCCCTGACCGTATCCGCTATGGAAATCACCCCTATAATTTGGGCTGACTTTAAGTCGGCTATGATAACTGCAGTCTGTCCTGCACTTTCTTCGCTATTAATATATTCCCTTATATCGACTGGTATTTCAAGACTATTTTCACCTAAAATCTTTCTATTACCAATAACTAGGGTCTTTTCCCCCACTTTCGCCTTGAGTCCCTGACCAGTTATGATTTCAGATTCCTCGGGTGCCACTAAAACAATTTCGGGCTGGCTATTAGCCTTAGCTATAATAGCTTGGGCTAAGGGATGTTCTGAATAGGATTCAGCACTAGCTGTAAGTTGCAGCAGCTCTACTTCCTCCATACCATAGGCTTTAATATTAGTTACTTGGGGCTTTCCTTCCGTGAGGGTACCCGTCTTATCGAAAGCAATTACCTTTACAGTACCAATCTTCTCTATGATTTCCCCACCTTTGATTAAAACCCCATTTTTGGCCCCATTGCCAATTCCAGCTACTATGGATACGGGAGTAGCAATTACTAGGGCACCTGGGCAGGCTATAACTAACAAGGTTAAAGACAAGGGTAAGTTTTTAGTCAAGAGATATACCACTATAGCCAAGACTACTATTCCGGGTGTATAGTATTCTGCGAAAACTTCTAAAAATTTCTGGGTTTTAGCTTTCTTGTCCTGGGCTTCCTCCACCATTTCTAAAATACGAGCAAAGGTAGTGTCATCCCCCACTTTCTCCGCCCTTATTTTTAGATAGCCCGATTCCAAAATAGTACCGGAAAAGACACCATCATCATTTTCCTTACTGACTGGCATCGATTCCCCCGTAATAGAAGCCTGATTTACATAAGCATTACCTGCAACTACTGTCCCATCGACAGGTATTTTTTCACCTGGCTTAACTATAACTATTTCATCTTTAATTACCTCATCGGGGGAAATCTCGATTTCTATTCCCTCCCTAACTACCCTAGCTAGATCTGGTGCCAATTCAAGTAAAGACTTAATAGCAGATCTGGTTTTTTCTAAGGCCCTCGATTCTAAGTAATTACCTAACATAAAAAGAAAGGTAACTGCGGCAGCTTCCCAAAATTCCCTAATGTAAATGGCTCCTATTACTGCTAAAGTGACTAAGGCATCAATGCCCAATATTCTAAAACGGATAGCCTGAAAGGCATTAACCGCAATGGGGTAGCCAGCTATGAAAGTTGCCGCTAGCATTAAAATATCAGATATGCTAAGGAAGAAGGTGGAAGTAATGATTATCCGATAATTTAATTTCAAGGCAAATAATCCTGCTATAATTAAGGCTCCAGCTAATAGGACCCTACGTCCCTTTTCATCCCTTAACATATCCTCATCTCCTTAATTTGTCTATTTCTCACCTAAAATACCGAAACCCAGTCTTTCGATAGTTTTTCTAATATCCTTACCATCACCTAGGCTCTCATCAAAATTTACCTTTACCCTGCTAGCATTAAAAGCTACATCTACTTTTTTTACGCCATCCATTCTTTTAACTGCGGTTTCAATCTTTTTGACACAAGTGGGACAAGTTAAGGTTTCGAGTTGATAAGTTTTGCTTGTCATTATAAATTCCTCCTTAATTTTTCTTTATCTCATGTTTTCCATTGTTTGAACAAATTATAAGGGCAGTGGTCATATAAAGCCTTGACTTACGTCAATTTTTAAGCATTAAATACTAAAATTGTTAAAGTTTAAGGAGAAATTCTAATATTTAGATATGCTAAAATAGGCATAGTTCATGTGATAAAAGTGGAGGTATGTAATATGGGAGATCAAGAAGGGAATAAACTAGGAAAATCAGCCCTAAAATATTGGCGCTTATCAGGCTTTTTTTCTTCCCTATTTTTTTGGTTATTTCCATTGGGATATTTAATTTTTACTAAGTATTTCCCCTGGCCTTTCCTGGTGATTTATGGATTAATTGTAGTGTGTCTCTCTATTACTATTGTAAAGACTGCAATTTTCCCCAAAATCAAGTGGGAAAGGTGGCGCTATAAGGTTTCTGAACATGATATTAAATTAAGTTATGGTTTATGGATAAGAAGGCAAACTGTTATCCCTATGGTAAGGGTTCAACATGTCGATACAAAACAAGGCCCACTTATGCATAAATTCTCCCTGGCTTCAGTAACTATATCTACTGCGGCTGGGAGCCATGAAATTCCAGCCCTATCAGCACAAATTGCCGATGGACTACGCCAACAAATCTCCCTATTAGCTAGAGTGGTGGAAGAAGATGTCTAAAGCCAAACGCTTGCATCCTGCAGCAGTTATCGAAATATTGATAAAAAATATCTCACGCCTAATAAAAATAATAATTGGCCCTTTTGTGGTCATTGCTAGTAGCCCTTTAAGTAAAAAGTGGTTACTGGTCACGGGGTTAATTGGCTTGCTTTTATATGTAATAGTGTCAGTCCTTAGCTGGCTCCGTTTCCATTATACAGTCCATAATGATGAATTAAGAATTGAACAAGGCATTTTTTCCCGCCATAAAACTTATATTCCCTTGGAACGCATCCAAAGTGTGCAAATAAGCGCTGGAATTGTGCAAAGGATTTTTGCTTTAGTCAAGTTGGAAGTACAAACAGCAGGTGGGAGCAGCCAAGCTGAAGCTACCCTATCAGCTATTAGCAAAAAAGAAGCCTCCAGATTGCAAAACATTTTACAATTATCGGTTATCACCCCAGATTCATCGGCAGTCGAGGCCTATCAGTACCAAGAAAAAAATCTGGGAATAAAGAACTTAATAATTGCAGCTACCACCTCCAATGGGATTGGGGTTGTCTTGCTAGGGGGTTTAGCCCTCTTATCTCAGGTTAATCAATATATACCTGATGAGGATATCTATACAAGAATCGGAAATTATTTGGTATCTTTCGCTGGTCAGCCTGGATTAATTTATCTATTAGCAGTCTTTTTGCTGTTTTTATTTGCTTGGCTCCTTTCTATCATTGGTACTGTAATCAGTATTGGGGGATTTAGTATTACCCGCTTAAAAGACCGTTTATTGGTAGAAAGGGGACTAGCCGAAAAACGTCAAATAAGCATTCCCTTAAGTAGAATCCAGGCAGTAAAAATATCTGCAGGAATCCTAAGGAAACCCTTTGGATTAGTTACAATTTACGTGATTAGTGCTGGTCATGGTGACAAGGGCTCTAATGAAACTTTGGTATATCCCCTATTGCCAAGCGAGAAGCTATTAAACTTTTTAGATACCTTTTTACCCGAATATAGCTTAGAAAAATCATATCTTTCATTACCCCTGGCTGCCCAAAACCGTTATCGTTTGATTTTGGCTATACCCACCTTATTATTAGTACTACCAGTGGTCATATTACTAAAATACGGATTTCTAGCCTTGCTTTTCCCAGCTATAGCCTACTTCTGGGGGCTTAAACAATTCCGAGATACTGGGTGGAAAATAACTGATAAACAATTATCCCTTCGCTACCGTATCTTAGGTTTAAATACTTTTCTATTCAAACGCCATAAAATACAGGCTATAAT
Source organism: uncultured Syntrophomonadaceae bacterium (assembly GCA_964514235.1). Lineage (GTDB taxonomy): Bacteria > Bacillota > Syntrophomonadia > Syntrophomonadales > Syntrophomonadaceae > JAAYRQ01. The sequence continues at coordinate 25,697 of CAZEPV010000013.1, forward strand.
CTTGGAGCAAAATCCCCTACAAAAACGTAAAAATCTAAAGACTCTATCAATTATGATTGCATCTAAGATAAGGGGTACAAAAATTTGCATAAAGGGGATAGATGAAAAGGATGGGGATAAAATCTTAGCTTGGTTTAGGGATCAGTAAAAAACTGGAGTTTTCCAGGTTGATTTATGTTTTTTTTACATTTATGATTAATTAAAGTAAGTAAGATTAGAAAGGAAGTCATATGAACTTAAGGGAATTGGGGCGGAAAATACAAATAGCCCGAGAAGAAAAAAAAATGACTCAAGGTCAGCTTGCGGATTCCATTGGCTGTTCACAATCAGCCCTATCCAATTATGAAAAAGGAAAGAGACGGATTTATTTATCTCACCTAGAGAAATTATCCGAAGTGTTAGAAAAACCCCTAGAATATTTTGTAGAAGGATTTGCTGACAATTCGCCAGAAACATATAATGCTATCAATGCTAGGAATGGCGATCTGATACGCCTTATGAATATTATCCATACTCTTAATACCGAAGAACGTGTAAAAGTAGAAAACTATATGCAATTTCTGCTGTGGAAACGGCCAAAAGGAGGTATATAATGGACTTTGCCTTGACAAGGGAGCAAAATGAATTAGTCTCCCAAGTACGAGAAATCTGTGAAAATAAGTTGCACCCCTATTTTATAAATCGCAAAAAAGACCAGACAGAATTTGATTTATGGCCCATTAAATTACTGGGCGAACTTAACTTAGTCTGTCCTAATATACCCAAAGAATATGGGGGCTTGGGTCTGGATATATTTACAACCTCCTTAGTAATTGAGGAAATTGCCGCTTGTTGGCCAGGGTTGGCAGCAGTCATTGATACTAACTTACATGCAGTTCAACCTTTATTGCTAGCGGGAAGTAAAAAACAAAAAGAAAGCTACTTGCCACTTCTAACTGGTACCGATGCTAAGTTGGCATCCTTTGCTTTGACGGAAACTAGTGGGGGTTCTGATTTAAACGCTATGCAAACCTATGTACAGAAAACGGCCCAAGGCTTTATTGTGACTGGTGGTAAAAATTATGTCCTTAATGCCCCCCAAGCCTCTTTCATATCCCTATTTGCCATGACCGATCAACATAAGAAAAAATCTTCCTTAAGATGCTTTATAATCCCCCAGGGTACTTTTGGCCTTAAAATTGAACAACATTATGATATAGCTGCATTAGATTATGCACAACTAGCTAGCCTGGTTTTCGATGAAGCGATTTTAGATAATGAAGCTATTATCAAGGAAGATGAATTATATAGTGGTTATTTATTATTATCCCAGACTTTTGACATAGGACGCGTTCTAGTAGGGGCTACCTCAGTAGGAATTGCTAAAGCCGCCTATGAAATAGCTAAAGAATACGCTAACGAGCGCTTTCAATTTGGTAGGCCCCTCAAAAAACACCAAGTTGTAGCCCATGACTTAGTAAATATGGCCACCAAAATACAAATGGCTCGTCTAATGACCTGGCATGCTTGTTGGTTAATTGACCAGGGTGAAGACTATACCGTAGCTTCAGCAATGGCTAAGTATTCGGCTAGTCAAATTGCCCAAGAGGTAACCCTGATGGCTTCTGATATATTAGCTTCACGTGCTTATGATAAAGGTTCTTTTCTGGAGCAACTCTCCAGGGACGCCCGGGTTCTATCAACTATCGAAGGTACAAATAATATCCAGAAAAATATTATTGCATCCCTGATATTATAGGAGAGCTTAATTATGTATAAAATAATCTCTGATCTATGTTCATCTTGTGGCTTGTGTGCTGATGTATGTCCTGTTGGTGCCATAAGTGAGATAGGAATATATGAAATTGATATAGAACTATGTACAGCATGCGGACTATGTGAGGAAAGTTGTCCTACCAATGCTATACGATTTATTGAAACAGCCTAAAAGGCACTAGCTTATTCCTTCTAATGTAATCTCTTTAATCAGCTTCTTAAGGGCTTTTTTTTCAATTCTAGATACATAGGACCTGGAAATACCCAACTTTTTGGCAATTTCCTTTTGGGTTTCTTTTAAGCCGTTAAAAAGGCCATATCTCATTTCGATTACTTGCCTTTCCCTTTTAGTCAAAATACCCATATTTTCTCTTATTTTTTCCTCCTGTAATTTGGCCTCAATTATTTCGATAATTTCATTGTCAGAAGTCAGAATGTCTATTAGGGCGATTTCATTTCCTTCCTTATCATAACCAATCGGGTCATAGACGGACACTTCTTGTTTTATCTTTTTAGTACTTCTTAAATGCATTAAAACTTCATTTTCCACGCAACGGGAAGCATAGGTAGCTAATCTAACCCCCTTGTCGTCTTTAAAAGTCTTTATAGCCTTAATCAGACCAATAGTGCCTATAGAAATTAGATCTTCCATATCCTCACCGCTAGTTTCATATTTTCTAACTACATGGGCAACTAAGCGCAAATTATGTTCAATCAACTTGTTCCTGGCTTCATCACTTCCCGTCTTAAGTAAATCCAAGTAATATTTTTCTTCTTCCTGTCCCAAAGGTTGTGGGAAAACTTGATTATTAAGATAGCCAAAAAGCAGGATGCTACCCTTCACGACAGCTGTTATAGCTAAAGCCCACATAAAAATGGTCAAACTAACACCCCCATAAAAACTCAGCGTTCTATACTATATGAAGGTCGTAGCTAAAATGTGATTTGTTTTGACATGAAAATAATGGTGGGTTAGTTGGGGTAAACCTTTAATTTGTCTAGCTAATGCTTAAGCAGATTAATTTTATTCATTGCCCCCCTTTATGAACTAAGGAGAGCAATGAATGTCAATTTATGTTAATATTGTCCCCTTTTCGCCATTTCGAGGGCACGGAGTTCTTTTCTTAGTACCTTACCAGCTGTACTAACTGGAAGTTGGTCAATAAACTCAATTATTTTAGGTACTTTATATGCAGCGAGCTGGGTTTTGCAATATTCTATTACCTCTTCTTCGGTAATTTCCTCACCTGGTTTTTTAACAATGAATGCCTTTACAGTTTCACCCCGATATGCATCGGGAACGCCGATTACACATGCCTGGGCTATTTTAGGATGGGCATAAAGAACTTCATCTATATCTCTTGGATAAATATTATAACCACTTGCAATTATCATGTCTTTTTTTCTATCAATAACATATAAATAACCATCCTCATCTACTTTGCCAATATCACCAGTGTATAGCCACCCCTCCCTCAAATATGAGGCCGTTTCTTCTGGCATCATATAATAGCCAGATGTCACTTGGGGTCCCTTGAATATAATTTCCCCCGCTTCTCCTGGAGATATTTCCCTAGTACCAGTTTCAACATCCACGATTTTCATGTCTGTTTCTGGAAGGGGTACTCCAACTGAGCCTACTTTAGTCAAAGCCCCCTCCCCTACTGGATTCCCAGTTGCACCCGCAGACATTTCAGTCATCCCATAAAATTCAGTAATCCGTGTACCAGTCATCTTTTCAAATTTATCCATTATATCTGCAGGTAATGGAGCAGCACCAGAAAGGCATACATCAATAGATGAAAGGTCATATTTCTCTAGATCAGGATGGTTCATTATGCCATAAAAGATTGTAGGTATGGTAGGAATATATCTCGATTTATACTTATCAATTGCCTGCATTATGGTAAGGGCATCTGGTCTAGGTATTAAGACATTAGTCCAACCCATATAGATGCATGTCATCATACTAGCTCCTAAGCCGTAGACATGAAAGAATGGAATAGAGCCTATTGAAATGACTTCCCCGCTATGTAAGGGCGTGAACCAAGAGGTGAAAATTTCCACCATATTAGAAAAATTCCTATGTGAAAGCATAACCCCTTTACTTATACCCGTAGTCCCCCCAGTGAACATTAACAAGCAAAGGTTTTCTATATCTAAATCAGCTTTTATATCAGTAGCAGGGTTATTTCGCATCAGATCTATCCAATCATAAACTCCATCTATTTTCTCATTTTCTTGCTTCGTCTCTTCAGTATTTATTGTCTCAGAGCAATCTGTTAGCTTAGTTACGATTATCTTTTCAACCTCGGTTTCCTTCCTTAAGTTTATTATTCTTTCAGCAAAAAAGTCTAATGTCACCACAAACTTACAAACAGAATTATTAAGCTGGGTTTTTAATTCAGGATCCGTATACAATGGATTATGCGGTACTACTACTAAGCCAAGCTTCCAAGCCCCATATGCAGCAATTACAAATTGAGGTAAATTAGGCAAAACAAGCGCTATCCGATCACCTTTCTTTGCTTCCATTTTCATTAGTGCATGAGCAAAGCGGTTCGCCGCATTATTTAATTCGCTATAAGACATGATTGCTTCATTGAAAATCAGGGCTTTTTTTTCGGGTATTTGCTTAGCCTTTTTCTCTAGTTCTTCATGCAGAAATTCATTACCAAAATTTATGCTTGCCTTTACCCCTTTTGGGTAATGTCTGTGCCATTTTCTTTCTTCCATTTCCTCTCCCCCTATTTTTTTTGTAACTACAATTACAAGTTGCCAGACTAATGAAAAAATTAACATTTGTTGTATAAGTCCGAATATATTTACTTAATCACATTATATCACATAATGTAGTTTTTATTACATTAGTAATATTTATCTTTTTTACTGTTTTGCAAGCGATTAAGTCACTTCTCTTGTCATCGCGACTCAATGCTGGATCCAAAAAAATGTTTTTTAATTTATTTATTACGATTCGTAATAAGGGTTTTTGCTAGATGTGATATCAAAATGAAAACAGGGAGGTAAGATGGTTGGCTCTAAACAAAAAACTAGTAGCCAGATAATTAATATCCAACTACTAGTTGACATCTTTTTATTTTATATCTACTGATAGTATTTATTCGATCTTGTTGCTGCGTACCCAAATGTTCATTTCGTCCGCAGCTTTTACCAGTTCATCCCGCAAATCTGGATGGGCGATATCTATCAGAGCCTGGGCTCTTTGCCATGTAGACTTACCTTTAAGCTGAGCGATTCCATATTCAGTAACCACATAATGGACAATTGACCTGGGTACGGTAACTATGGCACCTGGGGTCAGGGTAGGCTTAATTCTGGAATGAACATTACCCTTGCTATCGGTGAAAGTAGAGCTTAGACAAATTAAACCTTTACCACCTTTAGATGAAAAAGCACCAAAAATAAAGTCTAGTTGACCACCTGTACCTGATACGTGCCTGGTTCCAACACTTTCCGAACATACTTGGCTGTATAAATCAATTTCTATGGCATTGTTTATAGCAATAACTTTATTATTCATGGCAATAATTCTGGGGTCATTGGTATAATTAACTGGGTATGAGGCACACATAGGGTTATTATCCAAAAATGCATATAGTTTATCAGTCCCCATAGCGAAGGTATATGCCATTTTGTGGGTATCAATAGACTTCCTTCTTCCATTTATCCTACCTGCTCTATACATATCAACACAAGAATCGACTAGCATTTCTGTGTGAATACCTAAATCTTTTAAATCACTGTCTGCAATTTTAGCCCCTATAACATTAGGCAACCCCCCAATACCTAGCTGGAGACAAGAACCATCCTCTATCTCTTCCATTACGTAATCTGCAATTTTATAATCGAGGTCCTGGGGTTCTATCTCGGGTAATTGCAATAGTGGTTCATTATTGCCCTCTACGACATAATCAACTTCATTAATATGAATATTCTCCGAATTACCACCTAAACAATTGGGTACGGAATTGTTTACTTCCACTATAACAAGCCTTGCCTTAGCTATCGCAGAAGGTGTAGTTGAATTAGAAGTACCTAAATTGAAAAAGCCTCTAGCATCCATTGGTGCAACTTTTATAAAAACCACGGCATTTTCTAGATATTTTTTCATAATCCTAGGTCCTTGGTGGTAAGTAATCGGTATATAATTACACAAACCTTTTTTATGAAGCTCCCGAGAGACTTTACTAAAATGCCAATCCTCTAAAATGAAATGTTCCCTATTGGGATCGGCCTCAACAATTTTGGGTACTTTAGTAAAAGAAACTGACCTCACATTAACATTGTGTAACTCGTCAACCCTTTTGGCTAAAGCAGCATCGAGGGCTTCTGGGAACATAGCAAATTCGCTATACCAAACATAGTCCCCCGATTTTACGAATTGTGCTGCTTGATCTGCGGATATTAGTTTTTGTTTATATTGCCATCTTGAAATATCACCCATAAATATCGACTCCTTTCGTAAACTACAACTAAAAACTAACACTAAAAAAAGAAAGACTGACCCTATGCATATTGTACCCAGACTCTCGGAAAAATCAAATTATACTTGTATCCCATAAGGTCAGTTTTAAAAAATACTTATTATATTACCAATAGTTATATCCAATCTGCAATTCATACCCTAAAAGTTATTAGTGTTGCGTAAATTATAACCTAATAATTTTATAATTGCTAGTAAGTATTTGTTTTTTGCAATTGTCCCTTAAACCGTACACCCAGGACATTTAAGTTGACTTTTACAACTATAATGTCCATTATATATAAAGAAAGATTGTAAATAGGTGGTGGAATAGCTAGAAATTATGGAAGACTTTACTAATTTCGTTTGTTATCAATTAAAAGCTACAATGAAAAAAGTGGAAAGATATATAGCCCAGGAACTAAATCTTCATGGAGTTAATCTGGCTCAATCCTTTGTTTTGTTTTCTTTGTTAGAAAATGACGGTTCTACATTATCGGAAATCGGCCTTAGGGCACAAATTGAAAATTCATCTTTAACTACCATGGTGGATAAACTTGAAAAAGAGAATTTAGTTAAAAGGCAATTATATCCACAGGATCGCAGAGTAGTAAGGGTCATTTTGACAGATAAAGGCAGGGAAACTGCCAATGAAATACTATCTGCAGGTAAAAAATTTAATGATTTCCTCATAGAAAATATGTCTATCGAAGTCGGTGATTTTCTCAGGGCATTAGGTGAAATAACAAATAGTGTTGATTCATTACAAATGGAATAATATTAACTTGGCTGTTGGTGGGAACCAACAGTCCTTTTTATTAATGATTATTTATCAATAAATCGCTGAATAAGAGTTTAAAATCTTATCTGCAATTTCCTTAAATAGTGGAGCAGCATCAACTGCCCCAGAAGTCCCACCCTCAACTAGAATTACCAATGCCCATCTAGGATTATCAGCAGGAAAATAACCGCCAAACCAAGTATTCAGTATTTCCTCATTTTCTCTATAATTACCAGTCTGGCTAGTAGCTGTTTTGCCTGCTAGTTTAAGATCAGGTAATTTTGCCGTCCTGCCTGTTCCACTAATAACCACTTCCTCCATCAATGTTCGGACCTTTCTTGCAGTATCCGGGCTTATGACTTGGGCAAAGGGGCCTTTTTCGATAATCTGTCTTTCCCCATTTTTATTTATAATATGTTTTACCATAGATGGTCTGCCCCATCTTCCATTATCTGCAATAGTGGCTATTAAATTAGTAATATTAATTGGCGTTAACATGACACCTTGCTGGCCTAGAGAAGCATTTCCGATACCAGCGGGACCGGGGTTGATTTTTACATGACTATTAGCTTGCCTAGTTTGCGACCAACCATTAATAGTTTCGTCGGCCAGGCGGAACTTTTCTGCATATTCCTCAATTTTGCTTTTTTTTAGTCTTAAACCTACTTCAATAAAGACTGGGTTGCAGGAATAAGCAAATGCCTCAGTAAAGTTTAAATCCCCATGGCCTTCCTTTTTCCAACATGATGTGGATAATTTATCAGTAAATTTATAGGCACCATCACAATAAAAGATATCGTCAATAGTAACTTTTTTTTCTTCTAATGCAGCTGCCGCCATAAATATCTTAAATAGTGAACCAGGGTGATAAGGACACATAGCTCTATTTGTTAGGGGGCCATCCTTGTCTTCTAAGGCTTGAGGCAAATTATAGGGGTTAAATACGGGTCGGCTGGCCAGAGCTAATATTTCCTTGCTCTTAACATCCATGATTACTATGGCACCCTTATTAATCTTGTGGTTCATAACCTCTTCCACAATCTCCTGGATTCTTTTATCAATAGTTAGGACCACACTAGCTTGATTTTCAGCATTATTTACTATCTTAAACATTAAGCCTTGAATGGCTGTACCCTTAGCATCTGTAATAGAAATTAGTTGGGGGCTGGTCCTACTTTTGCCCAAGACATTATCATACTCCTTTTCTATCCCTGCAACTCCTATGCTATCCCCATTATTTTTAACATAGCCCAGTATGTGTTGACAAAATCCGCTGGGTTCATATCTATTAATTAAGGGTGCTATGGCAAGCCCAGAAATATTGGATTGATTAATCTTCTTTATATCCCCTGTACTTAAAGAGTGGCCCAATCTTACTAAAGAATTACCTTTTTCCCAGGCTTCATTTAATTTTTCTATTAACTCTTTCTCATTTAATATTTTTACTTTTTGACTTAAATCTAGGGCCAGCTTATAAAATTTTTCTTCTTTGGACAAATTGTTAATCCCTGTATCCGGATAATTCTTAATAATCTCATAAGGTGAAGCATAAAGGGCTTTTGTGATGTAATTATCGGTTAAAGATACCTGATGGCAATCTAAGATGGAGCCACGTACAATTTCTTTTAAGGGCATAGTTTTACTACGCATAGCAATGGCTTGTCTGGCTATTTCCTCACCAGAAATTACCTGATAATAAAAAAGGCGAACTAAAATTACAGTAAAGATGCATAAAAATGTAGACATTAAAATGAAAATTCTCTTATAAGACATAATTAAACCCCTAAGACATCTTTTAAGATTATAATTCTCATGACTAGGGGCTATTATTCTTAATTATTTATAAATGGGATAATCGCTCAAAATCGAAGGGAAGATAGTCTAGAATATTGTCCAGTTCGGTTAAAGTATCAACAGTTCCCCGTATAACGACGGTACCTGCAGATTGATCAATTGTTGAGACTATACCTAAGTTATCATAGGCTTCTATAAACTTGGTAAGCAAGTCAATATTAACGGGGTTAATCTGCAAAAGGATACTATCTTTTATGCCTTTCGCCTACTTTCCTTAGAATTGTAAATTCTGGAATCAGGAAATCAGATGCAAAATAAACGATTTGTTTTGGATGCCTAGCCCGCTCTATTGGCTGCAGGTTTTCATCCCATAACTTTTCTATATTTACTGGTCTACTTTTACCTGATGGTAACAAAAACTCTAGTTTATCTCCTACTCCGAAGTTAGATCTTTGTTCAACTTTAACTAATCGGTCTTCATGGGTTAGAACTACACCACTAAAGCTGGCCCGCCCTGGAGTTTTTTCATTATTTAGATCTTGCAAAACCCTGGATTCTCCAGCAATAAAGCCATTCGTAAAAGGTCTGGTAGCCGTTTTACTAAGTTCATCTAGCCATCTGTCCAAATCCTCGGGGGAATACTGGGTCCTATTTTCACTGTATTGGTCAATTGCCTGGCGATAAGTGGTGGCAACGCTAGCTATATATAGGGGGCTTTTCATCCTGCCTTCCACCTTAAAGGCATCAATACCTACATCAATAAGCTTAGGTAGATATTCTAGTAAACATAAATCCCGCGAATTTAATATATAGCTCCCTCGGTCATCTTCCTCTATAGGATAATATTCATTAGGCCTTTTTTCTTCAACCAGATGGTATTTATAGCGGCATGGGTGAGCACAAGCACCCTGATTAGCACTTCTGCCAGTCATATAATGGGAGATTAAGCACCTACCCGAATAGGAAACACACATAGCCCCATGGACAAATATTTCTAAATCAATATCTACCTTTTCCTTTATTTCCTGCATATCTTCCCAGGTAACTTCCCTAGCTAAAACTAGCCGCGTGGCTCCTAATTCTTTATACATGGCAGCAGATTCGTAATTAGTAATATTGGCCTGGGTACTAATAGTTTTGGAAATCAATGGTGCATATTGATTAGCTAATCTTAAGATTCCTAAATCTGAAATAATTATGGCATCAACCTGTAAGGCTTGTAACTTTTCTAAGTAAGCTGGTAGATCCTTTAAATCGCGGTTATGGGCAATAATATTCACCGCTACATAGACTTTTTTATTATTTTTTTTTGCAAAATTTATCCCCTCAGCCATATCGGCCAAGTTGAAGTTTCCTGCATAAGCCCTCAGGCTATAAGCCTCACCACCTAGATATACAGCATCGGCCCCATATGTAAAGGCAACTTTAAGTTTTTCTAAATTACCTGCTGGTAAGACTAACTCGGGTTTACTCATATAAAAACAGATTCTCCTTAATCAATATACTTGGCTTTGGCTCTAATATGTTCATCATGGGTTTTAGAGAAATGGTGGCTTCCATCACCCTTGGCTACATAATAAAAATATTTATGTTTTTCGGGATTTATGGCTGCCTCTATAGATTCCTGCCCTGGCGAAGCAATTGGACCGATGGGCAAGCCCCCATATTTGTATGTATTGTAAGGTGATTCAACATTTAAATCCACATTATAAACTACTTCCTTATGTTCACCTAATGCGTATATAACTGTAGCATCTATTTGTAAGGGCATCTTAATTCGTAAACGGTTTGCTATTACCCCTGAAATGGTAGGCCTTTCACTAGCCGTAGATGCTTCTTTTTCAATCATTGAGGCAATAGTAATAATTTCGTATATCTTCTCATTTGCTACTTGGGTAGCGAAACTTTCCTGCCATACCTTTTGAAAATTATTTAACATCAGCTTTATAATAGTCTCGGCATCTGTATTTTCGCTCACCCTATAAGTATCTGGAAATAAAAAGCCCTCCAATGGGTACTTAAGATTGCTATTGTATTGCAGAAAATCATAATCATACTGTAAGTCAACAGCAGCTTGCCATTCCGCTTTACTACATAAGCCCCTATCTATTAATAATTCACCGATTTCTTTTATCGTATACCCTTCTGGAATAGTAAAGTCAACCGTGACTATTCTCCCCATAGCAATATCTTGTACTATTTCCTGGAGGGATTGACTACGACTAAATTGATAGTGACCTGCCTTAAGCGAATTGTCATAACCCGTTTTACTACAATAACGTAAAAAAACTTTCTCATTATGTATTAAATCATGGTCGGCTAATAACCTAGCTATCTGTTTTGCGGAACTCTGGGCAGGAATATTTATATCAATTATACTTTTATCCGAACTATCTACTGGTTGATATTGCCCCTTAATTAGACTATGACCTGTCCACATAAATCCGAGTATGAACAGGAAAGTTAAAATAAATATAAATTTTGCCCTACCAGACCTTACTTTAATCTGTCTCATCTCTTTCTCCTTATTTTTAGAATAACCTAATGAATATAATTAAGAATCTTGCCCTAATTCTATAAACTCATCCCCGCTATCTATATTTTCCAGACCACTATTTTCTATAGGCTTTTCAATAACATCTTCCTCATCAGTTGGTCCTATTAAAACCACCTTGTTTAAGGGGGAGTATCTATCAGTGGCTAGATTTTCAGTTTTAGTTATGTTGCCATTTTGGTCATAGAATGTACGGAAGGATCTAACCATATAACCTGGCATTCCATTAGTTTCTATCTCTTCAACACCGACTGCTAAAGTATCATCTACTTTTCTAATTTCGGTAAAATCATACACTTTATCGACTACATGGGATATTTCAATATTTTGCCTATAATCTGTGTTTCCATAAACATAAATAGTCAATTTGCCTTGATTGGCTGAAGTCCTCAAATAAATAGGGGAATCGGTATGGTTACGGAACTTTAAGTCCTGCAAGCCATAAGTAATTGTGGCATCCCGCCCCAAAGGGATATAGGCCACCGCTAAACCATGGTTATGTCGTTCTACTATTTCCATACCCGCTAGTAAAGCCGCATTATACAAGGTAGAGGAAACTTGACATATACCACCACCTAGACCAGGTTCAAAAAGCCCCCCTACGATAATAGCCGCATCTCTATAGCCTGTCTCGTAAGTCCTCTTACCTACTACATCATTAAAGGAGAATACTTCCCCTGCCTCTACCATAGTACCATCAATGCTTTGGGAAGATATTTTAACATTATGGGATCTATCGACTTCATATTCCCTATACCAAGTAGTATATGAGGCTAATTCACCCATATTACTCAAATCATTCTCCGTAATTCGCGGATTAACTTCCTTCATTACAATAGGTATTTCAAGTGTTTTAGTCCCCTTGTCCAATAAAATTTCCTGTGGGAGTCCTGCTAAAGTAGCTTCAAAATCCACTACTATACCGGGTTTACTGGGAACAATCACCAGACCTATATCATTATCTATTTCCAAACTTGCATTAAGATAATCTACAGCAATATTACTATTCCAGGTATTGACTATATTATCTATGGCCTCCCGATTATACTCAACTTTTATAGGGTAATTAATTAACTTGGAGCCATCCATATTAAAAGCCTTAGAATATATGCCCCGACTTTTTTCTTGTTCCCATATATCCTTAATAATTTGACCCATATCGGGTTTAAAATATATTTCCCCCAATGTAGTAAGATAGGAATAATCATCATAAACAAATTCTAGGGGTGTATCTGAAAAAGATGCCAACCTGCTGTTTAATTCCCCCATCGCTTCCTCCCCGGTATACCCCTCTACCGAGAAAGCAGCTATATGCACCCCTGGTAAATAGCGATCTGATTTATAAAAGAATTGATAAAAATATAATAATAAAGCCACCGATATGCCAACTACAACAATTAAAATATATAAGAATATAGTTTTTAACTTAATATTAGTCAAAGCCCAACCCCCATAATAAAATCCGCTTTTTAATCCCCTCTTATTATATTACATTAAACCCTGTATTTATATCTATTTTTCCATAACAAAAAGCCCGGAACAAACCGGGCTCATCGGTCTAAAAATTATAATTCTTCATTTTCAACTAATTCCTGCCAAGCATCTGCAACTCTTTCCCATTCGTCGTCATCTTCAATATCGCCCAATAATTCATTACCTTCTTCATCTACAAGTACTTTCAAAATAACAACTTCAACCTCATCTTCGTCTTCATCTTCCTCTGCAAAACTAAATAAAGGTATCAAGACCCGATAAGTTTCATTTTCGATTTCAAGTTCGGCCAGTAATTCAAATTCATGTTCTGTGCCTTCTTCATCTACTAAAACTAAAACTGGGAATTCTTCCCCGAATAAGTCTTCATTATTCATATATTTACACCTCTTTCACCAGAATAAAACAATTCTAATATTTCCAGATATAGAAGTCAAACCCCATTATTTTTTCTACTATCTAAGTATAACTGCAGAATGTGAACTGCAGCTACCTTATCTATCACCTTTTTTCTTTTACGCCTAGAAAGATCAGCTTCAATTAAAATCCGTTCTGCACTGACTGTCGAAAGCCTTTCATCAGCATAAATGACGGGCAGGGATGAGGCCACATGTAGCTTCTGACCAAATTCCTGGATTTCCTTGGCTTTTGCACCAATACTGCCATCCATATTTTTCGGGAGGCCGATTACTATCTTGGCTACCTCATGATCCTCGCATATTTTAATTAGGTCAGCCAGATCTTTTTTTAAATTATTCCTGGTCAAAACGGAGTGGGCTTGCGCAGTCCAGCCCAATTCATCACTTAGGGCTATCCCTATTCGTTTTTCCCCCACATCTAAACCTATTATTCTCATATAATGCTCCTAAATATAAGTAATCATGTAACTAAAAGATATCCCCATGCCATTTGGCATGGGGATATGTCTATAGTAAATATTTTTTCAACATTACCTCTAGTATTTCATCTCGTTCAACCTTGCAAATAAGGTTCCTCGCCCCATTATGACTGGTTATATAGGCTGGATCCCCAGATATCATATATCCTACCAGCTGATTTATAGGGTTATAGCCTTTTTCTTCTAGGGCCTGGAAAACTGTTTGCAATACTTCCTTTATTTTTTCTTCTCCGTCTTTTGCCAGTTGAAAACTCATGGTCTCATCAGGTTTTTGAGGCATGGTTTAACACCTCCTAGTAATGAGGAATTTCTATATTATATTTTAAAATCCTTTATTTATGAAAATGTATTTTCTACCATACTCCTGGCTTTCCCTAGGGCATCCCCCAACTTACTTATATCCCTACCACCAGCTTGTGCCATATCTGGACGCCCACCGCCACCACCACCAGTAATTTTGGCCGCTGCTCCAACAATTTTACCTGCATGTAAACCTTTATCTACTAAGTCTTTACTTACGAAACAGACGAAGGATATCTTATCATCAAAGGTGGCAGCTAATAATACTACTGAACTGCCTAGCTTATCTTTAAGCATTTCTGCATTCTGGCGTAGTGAATTGGCATCTTGTATTTCAACCGCCTCAATAAGTAGCTTAGCTCCCTGAAAGTCGACTGCTTTATCAATTAGTCCTTGGCTTGAGGATTTAGAAACCTCCAATTTCAAGGCCTCTAATTCTTTTTCTTTTTCCCGTAAATTTTTATATAGGGCTCCGATACGCTTGCTAACATCTAAAGGTGTAGATTTGAGTAGAATTGCCGCTTGGTTTAACTCATTTTCCAGATCATTAATATATTCTAGGGCACTTCGGCCAGTTAGTGCTTCAATTCTCCTTAAACCTGATCCAATACTGCCTTCGCTAATAATTTTAAATAAACCGATTTCGCCTGTATTTCGCACATGGGTCCCGCCACACAATTCCATACTAAATTCATCTACTTTAACTACCCTTACCTCATCACCATATTTTTCCCCAAAAAGGGCTATAGCCCCCATTTCCCTTGCTGTTTCAATATTAGTAGACACAGCTTCCACCTCATACATAGCTAAAATGGCCTGATTAACAATATCCTCAATCTGCTTCAATTCTTCTTCCTTTAGGGCCGTTAAATGGGTAAAATCGAAACGCAACCTATTCGGCTCGACCAGTGAGCCTTTCTGTTCAGCATGATCACCCAAAACTTGGCGTAGTGCCTTATGTAGCAGATGGGTAGCAGTATGATTTCTAGCCGTATCTATTCTTAGGCTCGCATCTGTCTGCATTTCAACTAGATCGGATAAATTAATAAGCCCATCAACTTCACCAATATGCAAAATCCAATTAGATAGTCGTTTGGTATCCTTGACTAGCATGGAGCCATGAGGGGCAGTTATTAACCCTGTATCAGCAACTTGTCCCCCACCTTCAGGGTAAAAGGGAGTAATATTGCTAACAAGTATTACTTCCCCACCACTAGCATTTTCGCTTAGCTTGTCATCTTTTATTATAGCTATAACTTGGGCTTTTTGCTCCAGATTTTCATAACCTACAAAATTAGTAGGGGGTACAGTGGATAATAAGTCGGCAATTAATATATCTTGGGTAAAAGCATTAGGCCCTAAGTTGGCTTCACGAGCCTTTGCCCTCTGAATTTCCATCATCTCAGTAAAGCCTGCTATATCAACCGTAAAATTCTCCTCCTCAGCCATATCCTCGGTCAAATCTAGGGGGAATCCATAGGTATCATATAGCATGAAGGCATCTGGGCCAGGAATTATATTTTGTCCTTTATCAGCTTGGATTTTAATTATTTCTTCCACTTTTTTAATACCATCATTTAGTGTAACCATAAATCTTTCTTCTTCTAGTTTAATTACCTCTTCGATAAATTCCTGTTTTTCCTTTAATTCGGGGTAGGCATCCTCCATTAAATCTACGACAGTCCCCACCGTTTTATAGAAAAAGGCTTTTTCAACCCCTAATAAACGACCAAAGCGTATGGCTCTTCTCAAAATACGACGTAAGACATAGCCCCTACCATCATTGCTAGGTAAAACCCCGTCCGCAATTAGGAAGGTACAGGAACGACTATGGTCTGCAATTACGCGGAAGGGAAATCCCTTGTCACTAGGGTCATACTTTTGCTTAGTGATATCTTCTACTTGCTTGATAATGGGCACAAATAAATCGGTATCAAAATTACTATCACATTTCTGCAAAATAGAGGCAACCCGTTCTAGTCCCAGACCTGTATCTATACTAGGTCGAGGCAAAGGGGTCATCTTCCCATCCTCATCCCGATTATATTGCATAAAAACTAAGTTCCATATTTCTAAAAAACGGTCACAATCACATACCCCTAAAGCACAATCTGGACCACAGGCTTTTTCCACACCGTGATCATACATTATTTCACTACAGGGGCCACATGGACCAGTGTCACCCATACTCCAAAAATTATCTTCATCCCCTAACCTAATAATCCGCTGGGGATTGATGCCAGTTACTTCCTGCCATAATTCAAAAGCTTCATCATCATCCGTATAAACCGTAATCCAAAGCCTTTCTGCAGGAATATCAATAACCTCGGTTAAAAATTCCCAAGCGAATTTCATGGCCTCGGCTTTAAAATAATCACCAAATGAAAAGTTGCCCAGCATTTCAAAAAAAGTATGATGCCTAGGGGTCCTGCCTACCGTATCCAGATCATTATGCTTGCCACCTGCTCTTACACATTTTTGTGAAGTGACAGCTCTTACATAAGAACGTTTATCTATACCTAAAAAAACATCTTTAAATTGGTTCATTCCCGCATTAGTAAATAATAATGTAGGATCATTAACTGGAACGAGCGAAGAACTTTCCACTATGGTATGTCCATTTTTAGCAAAATAATCTAAAAATGTTTTCCTAATAACACTACTAGTCCACACAAATTATGCCTCCCTTTCCCACCTCAAAGCTTCACTTAATCTATTTTCTTTTATAAAAAGGTAAGTGTCAATAAATCATTGAGTTTTCCTATCCATAAAATTATAAATTAAAGGACAATAAGTTTTAAATATAGCCATTTTACTATAATCTTCAAAATAGCAGCCAAGGGTACTGCCAAAAGCATGCCCCAGATACCCGCTAATTTACCCCCAGCCAAAAGGACAAATACGATTACTAAAGGGTGCAAGCCGAGCTTACCCCCTATAACATTGGGTGTAATAAGGTTGCTTTCAATTTGTTGCACCACAAATATACCTATAGTCATATATAGAGCTAATTTAAAGGACTCAGATAGGGCCACTGCAACAGCAGGAATACCCCCTAAAAAGGCCCCGAAAAAAGGTATTAAATTGGTTATACCCGATAATATGCCAATTAAAAGGGGGAAATTAACCCCTAGGATTAAGGCTAGAAAACCGATTAAAACACCCACAAAAGTAGCAACTAATAAATGTCCCTTAAAAAATTCGATCAAAACTAGATCTATTTCACTAAATAAATTAATCAGTGCCCGCCTAGCTGCAGGGGAAAAAAGCTTTAGAAAAGTCTCCCTTATTTTTTCCCAATCATTCAAAATATAAAAAGCTAAAATAGGCGAAAAAATAATCGCCAAGACTTTCCCTAATAAATTGTACATAATAGTAATGAAGTTTTGCAAACTAGAATAAATTAAAGATTCAATTTTACCAATATTTTCTCGCACCACTTCGTTAAACCTAGCTGGCATACTGGTATTATCGAGTTGTTTAGCCAGGTCACTAGCTTCCTCAGCATATCCAGGTAACAATTTTCCTAATTCGCCCAGTTCCCTTACCAGCCCAGGTATAGCCAAAGCTAATAAAGTGGAAAAGATAGCGATTAAAATCAAATACAGCAATAATATAGCCCAGATACGGGGAATCCCCCATTTTTCAATAAATAATACTGGTCTGAATAAGATATAAGCCAGAAAACTAGCAAATATAAAGGTCAATAAGACTTCCCTAACTACAAACAAAAAATAAATGGTGGCCAAAACCACCATTATAAAAATACCATACCGCAAAAAAAGTCTGTACTTGCTATTCATCTAAAAGATAATCCTACTTTCCCATTAAATCTGCATTCATATTGTGTAAAAAGTTAAGAGCCTTTTTAGGCATCGCTTGTATTTTATCATCATTCTGGATACACATGAATGTCATAATAGAGCCTATGGCTGCACCCATTAACAAAGGACCCAAATAACTACGCAATTTTACATCGCCCCTTAAATTATAATATTTGTGTTTCCTCTAGAGCTTGCAAGCTCCCGTCCTCAGCTACCGTATATAAATTCACTTTTCCCTGGTTAAAATTAAATTCCAGAAAACAATTCCAACAAAAATACTGGTCGCTTCCCACTCTACCTACTTGTAATCCTCTACAAACTGGGCATTTATTGACTTCCATTAACATCTATTCCTTTCCTTTGCATAACCCCAGCAGATTCGCTTTTCCAAGTTATATCACTTAAATTTACATGTTTCCTAGCCACCCACAAGTCCTGCAAAATTCCAGCAGATAGCTCAATAGCCACAACTTCTTTATTCTCAGGATTAAGGACAAAATCGGTTACGATACCTAACTCATTGCCTGAATGGTCAAAAACTAAATCACCTAATTTTTTATCGTATATAGATAATTCTTCCCCATGTAAATAGGATTTAATACGGTTTTCATCCTGAATAATTACAGCATTGCTGGTTAAATTAAAGTCTGAAGGGTCAATCATCTTTTTTCTTTCATCATTTAAAAAAATCACTAAGTAAGCTATTTTATAATTATCCCCAATCACGACCTTATCTACTAATCCAATAATTTCAGCATTATCTTCCTTCAAAACTGGTATGTTTCTAATATTTCTAAGCAACATATTAATAAATACCCCTTTTTAAAAATATCTTCCCCCAATTTTTTTTAAAAATGTGCATAAAAAAAGACAGTGGGGCCATCCATCTGCTCCTTTTCTTCCCTTAATACTTCGCTAATGCGCAGGTAATCGTCAGGCTCTATCTTTCACCTTTCACGTCTTACCCTTTACACAATAATCCCTCCACCCAAAAGATAGTCCCCCAGATAAAATACTGCTGATTGTCCCCTAGTAATAGCCCTTTGCGGTTCGGTAAATTCAACTTTTACCAAATCACCTTGGGGGTATATCCTTGCTTGGGCGGGATTAGCCTTGTAACGTATTTTAACTTCAACTTCCATGGCTTCCTCTAGCTCAGGAATATGGATAAAATTATTTTCTCGGGTAAAAAGGCTCCCCCGCATAAGCTCCTCAGGCCCACCCAATACCAATTGGTTAGTTTCCATATCTAAATCAATTACATAGACGGGTTTACCTGCACTGATACCTAATCCCCGACGTTGGCCTATGGTATAGAAAGGCAGGCCTTTGTGCTTACCCAATACATTGCCAGCAGTATCTATGACTTGACCAGGTTGGTAGTCCACCCTTTCTAATATAAAATCCCGATAATCTTTCTCAATAAAACAGATTTCCTGGCTATCCTTACTCTTGGCAACAGGCAAATTATTTTTTTCGGCCAATTCCCTAACTTCAGTTTTCTTCAAATCGCCTAAAGGAAAAATGCTGTGGGCTAATTGCTTTTGGGTAAGTCCATAGAGAAAATAGCTTTGGTCCTTACTGGTATCAAGAGCCTTCTTAAGTAAATATCTGTTTTTTCCCGCCTTAAATTCTCTTCTAATATAATGGCCTGTTGCAATCATGTCGGCCCCATTATTCAAAGCATAATCCAATAAAGCTCCGAATTTTATGGCCTTATTACATGCTACACATGGGTTAGGGGTATGTCCCTTTTCATAAGTCGAGCAAAAGTAATTAATAACCCTATCGTCAAATTCCTTTTTCATATCTATTATTTTATGTTCTATCCCGATATAGTCCGCTACAGCTCTGGCGGTATGGCCAATGTCAACATTCCAGTTAATCATGGTTATACCCCAGACTTCATAACCTTGTTCCCGCAATAAAATTGCAGCCACACTGCTATCCACACCACCACTCATTAAGACAGCGATTTTCATTATTACAACCCCTTTTTTTGCTAATACAATAATGATAGGCTAAAGTTTTAATAAATATAACAGTTTATTGGTAATTATTCTATAAAGAGTATAATTTAATACAGATGGAGGATCATATATGAATTTATTTGATTTAAATATTAATAATAATAACCATAACCAACCACTAGCTTACCGTATGAGACCGAAAAATATAAGTGAGATAGTTGGACAAGAACATTTGCTTAGCCCAGGCAAAATGCTGAGAAAGGCCATTGAAAAGGACGAATTACATCCTTTTGTGCTTTATGGGCCTCCAGGTACAGGTAAAACAACGATTGCTAGACTAATTGCTAGAAAAACTAATTACCATTATGAAGCACTACAAGCAGTAACTAGTGGTGTAGCAGATATAAAAAAGATTGCCAATGATGCTACAGATAGATTACGTTACTATCAGCAAAAAACCATTCTTTTCGTAGATGAAATTCACCGTTTTAATAAATCCCAACAAGATGTTTTATTACCTTTTGTGGAAGATGGGACATTACTCCTAATCGGTGCTACCACTGAAAATCCCCTCTACGAATTAAATAATGCCCTACTATCCCGCCTAAAACTTTATATTTTAAATCCTCTAAATGAAAATGAATTAACTGCCATTATTACAAAGGCCATTAATAATAAAGACAGAGGCCTAGGTAATTACAATATTAAAATTGATGAGGCTAGTTTAAAAATAATAATTAAGCATGCTAAAGGTGATGCTCGTATCGCTTTAAATTTATTAGAAACCGTTGTAAATTCCTATTTAGATGACGAAAAGAAACTAAAAATTACTGCTGATTTGTTAGAAAACATCTTAGACAGGCCCTTATACAAGTATGATGCTACGGGCGATTATCACTATGACACAATTTCCGCTTTTATTAAAAGTATTAGGGGAAGTGATCCAGATGCAGCTATCTTGTGGTTAGCTGTCATGTTGGAAGGCGGAGAAGACCCCCTATTTATTGCCCGTAGGTTGGTAATTCATGCTGCTGAAGATATAGGCTTGGCTGATCCCAATGCTCTATCTATAGCAGTCGCAGCATTCCAAGCAGTTAAATTTGTTGGGCTGCCTGAGGGCAGGATACCCTTAGCCCAAGCAACTATATACTTAGCTACAGCACCCAAAAGCAATTCCAGTCTAACCGCCATAGATAAGGCGATGGCATTAGTAGGCCAGGCTAATCAAATTCAAGTTCCAGCACACATAGCCTCAGCCAATCATGTCCAAGCAGGAAAATTACTAGGCAAAGGACAAGGCTACAAATATCCCCCTGATTTCGGTGGCTATGTTAAACAAGATTATTGGCCAGCTAATATTACCAAAGAAAAATTATACGAAGCTAGTGCCAATGGATATGAAGGGGAAATAGCAAAGTTTTTAGACCTAAAAAACAAAATGTAAAAAGCAAAAAAGGAAAGTAGGGATACCAAATGTAGGGGCGACTTGTGGTCGCCAGTATCCGAAAATAAATAAGGGGCGGATTAATCCGCCCCAGAGTTAGCATAATTTATATTAGCCTATTACCTCATCAATAGCCTTTTGTAATTGTGGTTTACTTTGGGCACCGACTATTCTTTTTACTTCCTTACCACCCTTATAAAAAGCTAAGGTTGGAATACCACGAATCCCGTATTCAGTAGCAATGCCTTTATTATCGTCCACATTCAATTTCGCTACTATTATGTTGCCTTCGTTTTCAGCCGCTAAGGTCTCCACAATAGGCCCCACCATCTTACAAGGACCACACCAAGGAGCCCAAAAATCAACTAATACTGGAAGCTTGGCTTCTAATACCTCTTGTTTAAAATTGCCA
The DNA here is from genome assembly GCA_964514235.1 of uncultured Syntrophomonadaceae bacterium. Classification (GTDB taxonomy): domain Bacteria; phylum Bacillota; class Syntrophomonadia; order Syntrophomonadales; family Syntrophomonadaceae; genus JAAYRQ01. The sequence goes on from CAZEPV010000013.1 coordinate 47,406, forward strand.
TCGGTTACATTAAGTACATTTGCCATAAAATTTCCCTCCTATTATTTCATTAATCTAGCCATCATATTAATAACTTCTTCAAATTTTGCATCTTCGGTCTCATCCTGTATTGCATTACGAATACAATCATGGGCATGATTTTCAAATACAATTAGGCCAACCTGATTAATCGCAGATTTAATAGCAGCCACTTGGGTTAGAACGTCATTGCAGTGAACTTCTTCCTCAATCATTCTTTGCACTCCCCTGACCTGCCCTTCAATCCGCTTGAGCCTCAAGATTAAACTTTTCTTATCAACCATTACCATTTGGTTCACCTTCTTATACCCCCTTCGGGTATGCTGATTCTAGTATAAATTAGATAGTTGCGCTTTGTCAATAAATTTTATTTATTTTCTATTTAATAGTCTAATATTAAGTATGTGAATAATTTATAAATAGTATTAAGTATTATAAATAAAATAAGGGGCCTAGGCCCCTTACTCAGTTATTCTTATTTTCTTAGAAATAGTATTACCAAAATAAATAGTGAATACCAATTGCAATTCCCATTGCTACGATCGCCCACATCATGGTGCGGAGCATTTCGCCCTTAACTTGCTTGGTTAACTCTTCCATAATTAATCCCCCTACTACAAATGAATAATATTGTTCAGTTATTATAACACAATTTGATTAAAAATCTTGCATAGCTTTTTCCATATCTAGTTTGAAATTAAGCCGATTAGCTATTTGTCTAATCTTATCTGGCAGTTCCCCAATATAGCTATAATCGAAAGTCTGGATTCCCAAATCCCCTAAGAACCTATATAAGCCGATTAAGCCTAGAATTTGTTGGGCTATTCCACGAGCAATTTCGGCTTGGCAGTTATATTGTCTTATATAACTCTGTAAGGCATCAAAATAACCTTCTATAATATCATTTAAACTTTTAGGAATATAACCTGTATTATTATAATCCCTATTTAAATTATACTTACTTTTTAAAGCCTGTATTTTTTCCAGGCTATGGTTAAGCAAATACTTTTCAATAGGTTCCCTAGTATCTACATGGGGGTAATTTTTATACAGAGTTTCGAGTAGGAAAAAATCGGCCCCTAGCTTATCCAGTTCCCCCGTAGTTATAGAAGCTTTTTTACTAGCCACGCTTTCTCCTATGTCAGATACCATACTTACTAATCTTCCGGGAATAAAACCCATAGGCAAAACCTTTAAAGCTTCCCCCTTATTTAATTCAATTAGGCCTTGTCTGATGTTTTGCATTATATTGCCAGCAGTTCCCCTAATAATTATTTCAGCATTGTTGTCTAGGGCTGTAGATGAATTATTTAGAATGGCTAGCTTTTCAAATTCATAAGGAAATAAATTAATGGGTGAAACAGTCAAGCTAGAACCAATAACTATAATCATATTATCCATGGGGTTTAAAGCCCTAATCAACCTAATAGCATCTTGGAAATCGTTAGGCATACTATCACCAAATAAAATAACATCTGGTTTTAACATACCACCACATTCGCATCTAGGGGGTATTTCCCCTTGATCAATTATAGTAAATAATTCCTCCATGGTCACACTTTGGGGGCAATCCATACAACTTGCAGTCCTCAAATGTCCATGGATTTCATAAACCCAGGCAGCTCCCCCTTTTTGATGTAGACTATCTACATTTTGGGTAATAACTGGTCCCAAAAATCCTTTTTCCTGTAATTCACCTAAAATTATATGACCATCATTAGGATCGGCAGCTAATACTTGTTGAAAGAGTGGTAGACCGTGGGTAAAAAAACCTTTGGGATTATTATATAAGGCCCAAGTAGAAAAGTTCTCGATTGGATCAACTTTTTCCCATAAGCCACCACTACTACGAAAATCGGGTATACCACTTTCCGTAGATATGCCAGCACCAGTAAGTATCCAAGGTCTGGGGTACATCAAGATTTGTTCAACTAGATTGTTTATCATCCAGAAATTTCACCACTTTCCTAAAAGCCACTTAACATAATAGTTCTCAAGTTAATATATCATATTTTTTAATATCTATAAATTGAAGGACACCCCTGTAATTTACCAACATTCCTTAATTGGCCATATATAATCCTATTAATTTAAGTAGATTAGTAGAAATTTAGGTGGTTAATTATTTTAAAAATGGAGGGGAGGTCATTTTGTAGTCGACTGCTGGGGAAGAATCACTCCTTAATTGTTCGATATGTTTTAATTCTTCCAAAGTCATTATAGGGTGGACCTCTTCCACTTCTACTGCAATTGGCCCTAGGCTTCCCTTTTGTAAATGCCTTGTGATCTTTTTCAGGAGCCTCTCCCCATCAATGTATTGTCCATTTTTATGTGCTATGTATTTTGTTTCCTTATTTTCCTGTATTATTTGTGCATCAAGGGCATCTATACTATTTGCTAACGCAAAATCATCTATAACACCCTTTAACTTATTATTATCCCATTGGTAAGTAGGGAGAATTATTTGGCTAGTTACTCGCCTGCTTATATTGTCCAATAAATAAGCTTTTTCAATTTGTTGAAAGGTTTTATCAACATTTATAGTTATACCGCAATCATCTATGCTTAATTTGGTCTGGCCAGCTGGCATAGCTAATATAAGGTGTTTATTTAAATAAATATCATCTATCACGTGGGATATCTGACTTTTTGGTATACTTCCCAGTCTTAAATCTCCTAGCATGTAATTCGAGGGAAAGAACCTGCTATCCCTAATTGATAAGATAATAGAACTACTTAATATAGTAAGGGAAATTGATAGTAATACTACTAGAAAAACCCTTACCTTAAGTTTCATAGAATTTTTCATTTTATGCACCTACATTATGACTATTCGGCATAATGGAATATCTGTGCTAATTTGTCATGCTTTTCTGCCAAATCTAAGATTTCTTCCGTAATTTCCTGTCCAGCCTTGAATAAAATACCCTCTGAGCTGCCAATATCTTGGGTTAACTTCTTACCCAATAAATGTGTCCGTTGCTTTTCCTTGTACAAAGCTGCCCCATCTGATTCAGCTTTTGTAGGAGATGTGTTTTCCGAACTAGGTAGACCAATTGGTGAAGTTGCTTCTTTTTGCGCTCCTATTTGGTCACTTTTTTCCCTGACCACAATAATTTCTGCCCCATAAGTTAAAACATCAGCAGCTAAAATATTATCCACCCTATCATCTACCTGTGAGGACTTAAATTCCACACTATAAAGTTGGCCATTGTTTTCATCAATTTCATATTCGCTAACTACACCGATTAAATTACCTTTATTAGTCATAACTCGGCTACCCTTGAGGTTGACATTACGATTGAGTAGGTTTTTAGCTTCATCTGCAGTTTCTAAAGGTAGAAGCAAATTTTCACTTTCTACAGTTACTGCATATTCACCGATTCCAACAACATCCTGAAAAGGTAAAACTTTGGCACCTGAATACCAACTTTCATCACTTACTAAGACAAAATCAAGTTTTCCCTCTTCGGGGTTAATTACTAAATCTTTTACCTGCCCTACTTTACTACCTTTAATAATCGAAAAAACAGGTAGCCCGATTATTTCCTGGCTTTTTTTCATCTTTCCTACTCCCTTCATTACTTATCTAGCAAATTAAGCTGGTCAGTTATCTTAACTTTAATCCATCTGGGCAACTTAGGCAAAGGTACTTCTTTAAGGCCTAACCTTGATATTTCATCTCTTATTAAGGTAATGTAATTAAGTTGCCAGTTTATTTCTAGGCCTTCCTTAGTATCTTTGGGAACTTCTTGAAGGAAATTAGTTAGTAAAACCTGAGCCTCACCATACTGGCCAAGCAATTTATGTAATTCTACTAATTCCAAGGTTATTAAATATCTTAAATCATCTTCTTTACTATTTTCCCAAATATATTGAAATTGATTTGTAGCTACTTCAATATCGCCTGCGATTTTATTTTCAAAAGCACTTTCGATAAATGTATTTAGATCCAATTCTGCGTCCTTTTCCTTTTCATCTTCTTTTATTGGCCCGTCTTTTTCTTTAATCGCTTCTTCAGCTACCTTGTCCTCTTCAGCTTCCTTAATTGCTGCGCCCTCTAGTTTTCCATTCAATTCCACCAGCTTATTAATCTCATCATTACCCTTATAGGGGTCGGGTTCTTCCTCAGCCAAAGATTCCCGCACTTGGCCTTCCGACAATTCTAGCGGGTTTTCTAAGGGTGGTTCATCTGCAAATATTGCGGTCACCTTTGATTCACTTAATTCTTTTGTAGTAGTTGTTCCATTTATTTTTGGCTTATCTTCTTGGGCTATAGTCTCTTCTATAGTAGTCTTCCTAGACAAATCTAAATTTTCTGCCGCTTTTATATCTTCTTTGACTTCCTCTTCCTTGCCCTTATCCTTATCTATTAAACTTTCAGTTTTCAATTCCTGCTTATTAGAGTCAATTTTATGGTTTTTTGAGACGGATAATTCGTGGGGACTAGCTAGAGAGTTTGTTTCACTTGAAGTTGCACCACTGACTTTGACCATACTCAAAACAATTAGAAAGAAAACTGCTATATATAAAGGCAAAGCTAAAAAAAGACCTAACTTTTCAGTACTTATGGGGAAGGTAAGAATAATAACTAAAGATATAATCACCATATAGGCTATATTTTTTTTGGATAAACCGTAATTATGCAATATTTTTATCATTAGCATACAGATGGGCACAAACACTAATAAAACATAAAATATATACTCCCTCATTAAATAAAAACTCCTCCAACTTTATAACGTTTAATTATTCGACAGTAAAAAAATATTTCCTGCAAAAATTCTTATAAATATTTATAAATACCTATAAAATCACTAATTGAAGGCTTTTCATATAAATTTAGAAGATTTCGTGTATTAATAAATTTAGTATATTTTGCCTTTTGGGGAGGAATTATTTTATCTTTGTTGAATATATAAAAATGAGTGGTTAGGTCTACAAAAGACCTAAGTGTGGAACGTCTTAATTATTTTAAAGGGGGAATTTCTTAATGAAAGATGTATATGTAGTGGAAGCTGCACGTACGGCAGTTGCTCGTGCAGGAAGACAATCGTGGTTTACTAATGTTCGTGCTGATGAACTCACAGCTATTGTGTTCAGAGAGCTTAGAAAAAGAACTGGTCTAGAAGACAAGGCCAGACAAGCTGAGATTCTCGATGACATTGTTTGGGCTGCTACTGCTAATGCTTTTATGGAGCAAGGTCTGAATATGGGACGCTTATCATGGATTTTATCTGATGGTTCCTATGATGTGCCAGGATGTACTGTTGACCGTTTCTGTGCTTCTGGAATTAACTCAATTCAATTTGCCATCGCTACCATGATGGTAGGTTGGGGTGGAGATGTCCAATTTGCTGGTGGTGTACAACACATGACTCATATTCCAATGGGCGCTGGTGCTGATGTCCACCCCGATTTAGGTAACTACATGAATATGGCTGCCATTAACATGGGTTATACTGCAGAAATAGTAGCCCGTCGCTATAATATCAGCCGTGAAGCACAAGACCAATTTTCTATGGAATCTCACCTGAAATGTGCTGCTGCACAAGAAGCTAACAAGACTAAAGATGTCTTGATTCCAATCCAAATTAAAGCCCCTGCAAGAGGTGCTAAAAACACTAACCCACATGGCGTAGAAGCAGCTTATGTGGCCACCGATCATTTAGCTAAAGAAAGGGCTGAAAAAGGCGAAGAAGATGTAGAAATTATTGCAGGCCGTGACCAAGGTGTTCGTCCTGAATCCACTATGGAATCTTTAGGTGCTATGGCTCCTGTATTTATGCAAGATGATGAAGCTACTGTAACTGCAGGAAACTCTAGTCAGATTAATGACGCTGCTGCTGGTGTAGTACTAGCTACCAAAGAAGGTGCAAAAGAATTAGGTCTAAAACCAATTATGAAAATGGTTGGTTGGGCTGTTATTGGTGTAGAACCAGATGTAATGGGTATTGCTCCTTCAGTTGCCATTCCTAAAGTACTTAAGAGAACTGGTATGACTCCTGACCAAATCGGTCTATGGGAAGTTAATGAAGCTTTTGCTTCCCAAT
>CAZEPV010000014.1:0-49106 GCA_964514235.1 uncultured Syntrophomonadaceae bacterium
GCACTGGGTGGCCTAAATGTATGCATAGGTGGTCTGTTTTGGAGGCAATACTCAGCTAAACATTTTGTCATTTGGAGGTTTATGGGTATTGCCCCAAGAAAGTAGTTATTAAATTTAATAAGAAAGGTGGTGTACAAAGGCAAAAGACTTTGGCACAGGCTACAGATTACCGATGTTCAACTTGTGAAGAGACACACTGTGATTTTTGGATACCCTTCATCCCTTGTGTCCCAACTGCAAAGATTCTAAATTCGAACCAAAAATGTTATGGTTCGAACATTATAATTTTTAGGAGGTGTCGTAAATGCGGATAAACAAATTGAAAATGAATAGGAGAACTTTTGTAAAAACTTCGGCAGCTACCGTAGCACTTACCTATAGTGGTGCCAAATTTTCAAAAGTCTTCGAGCCAGCAAATGCAATAGCAGCAAATGATGAAACAGTAAAATTGGTGAGAACAGTATGTGCCCCTAATTGCGTTAATAGCTGCGGACATCTAGTCCATGTAAAGAATGATAAGATAATTAAGGTTGAACCAGCTAGTTTTCCTGATCCAAGATATAACCGCATATGTTTAAAAGGTATTTCAAATGCCATGCAGAGGACTTATTCGCCTAATCGGGTAAAATATCCCATGTTACGGGTAGGTGAACGGGGTGAAGGAAAGTGGAAACAAATTTCATGGGATGAGGCTTATGATTATTTAGCAGATAAAATTAAATCAATACAAGATAAATATGGCGATGGCGCTATGGCATGGATGAGTATGACAGGGTGTTATGGTGTATTTGGCCAATTAATTTCACAGCGTATTGCCAACGTAATGAAGGGAACCCACCTGACCAATTTGGGAATTATGGGGGATCTAGCTTCAAACATAGGCTTTCTTCCCGCAACTGGTATGTTACAAGATGCACATCCTTGGCCAGATTTAATGAATAGCAAATTAAACATACTTTTTGGTTGTAATTATGCGGAGACTGCCCTAAATGATATTCGTTTTGTCTGGGATGCTATGGAAAATGGTATGAAATTAATAGTTGTAGATCCGAGATTTTCCCACACTGCGGCTAAGGCAGACCAATGGATAGCATTAAGGCCTGGAACGGATGGAGCATTTATGTTGGGTATGATGAATGTTATTCTAAAAGAAAACCTACATGATACTGAATTTCTAAATGCTAATACTACAGGACCCTATTTGGTTAGGGGCGATAATGGAAACTTTTTAACCCCAGAGGATGTTTCTGGTGGAAGTGCTGAAGAATATATGGTGATTGATGCAGCTACAGGCAATGTAAGAATAAGGGGAGCAGCTCCTCATGAGCTTTCAGGTAAGGTAAATGTTACATTAAGCAATGGCAGCACTGTTGAGTGTTCTACCTCATGGGATTTGGTCTCTGAATATATTAAGGAATGGCCAGTAGAAAGGGCCAGTGAAGTATGTGAAGTACCAGTAGATGTAATCAAGGATTTGGCTATTGAATATGCAAGCACTGAACCCGCAGGTATAAGGATTAGTCAAGGGACCAACCGTTATTGGCAAGGACACCAGCCTTTCCGTAATGCCATTTTACTAGGCGCCATTTGTGGCAATCATGGTAAAAAAGGAGCAGGTGTGTCTTGGGCAGGTGGAACCTTGTTTAAAACTATTGTAGCTACTCCAAGCTGTTGGACTAATCCACGTGAAGCTGAAAATTATGAACCTAAATCAGTAGTAGGTAGTCATATGTTTGAAATATTCCCCAAGGATGAACCTTGGCCCATCAGAGGCATATGGTTTAACCATTATAATTACGGTACCCAGATTCCTAATTATAACAAATTCGCAGAAGAAATTGCCCCTAGATTAGAACTTATCGCAGTTAGTGAACAAGTAATGACAGATTCCACAACTTTTGCAGATATTGTTTTACCAGCATGTTCATGGTACGAACAAGAAGGTGAACTTGTTTCTTCTTGGTCAAATTATTATTTCCAACTGCGCAATCAATGCATCACCCCGATGTGGGAAGCTAAACAGGATCATACAATCTATGCCGAAATTTCTGAACGTATGGGTTATGGTAAATATTGGGGTACGGTTGAAGATAGCATTAATGAGGTAATTGATAATTTTACCGAAGATAGACTACGGAATATAGACAAAAAGGAACTCTTCGAGACTGGTGTTACTAGTGCCTTATACCCAGAGGACTTTATACCATTTGAAGATCAAAAATATTTTACCCCTTCAGGTAAATTAGAAATTTATTTAGATTACTTACAAGATTTTGGAGAAGCCTTACCCGTATATCTGGAACCAATTGAAAGCAATCGTACTGAAAAAGCTAAAAAGTATCCCTTAACATTTTTGAATGTGCACAACAATTATTCTGTTCATTCCCAACATGCAAATTTACCTTGGATTTTAGAAGTCAATCCAGAACCACGTGTAGATATAAATACTAAAGATGCCCAAGCAAGGAACATTCAAGATGGCGATATGGTAAAGGTATTTAATGATAGGGGCCATGTAGTTCTAAGGGCTAGGGTAATGGAAGGCATTAAAGCAGGTTGCATTAACATTTATCAGGGTTATTGGAAGGAACAATATAAAGAAGGTCACCTAGCTTCACTAACTCATATGGAATTAAATCCATTACAAGATGCTGTTTTAGAAAGTAACTATGCTCCTTATGATGTTTTAGTAGATGTGGAAAAAATATAAAAAGGGGGGATAGTAATAATGAGTAAATTTGCTTTAGTAATTGATATGAATAGATGTGTTGGATGCCGTACTTGCACAGTTGCATGCAAAATGGAAAATAACCTTCCTTTAGGTATAAGTCGAATGCGAGTTTTTAACCCCCAAGGTAACCTATATTTCGATAAACCAGTGGGGATATACCCAAATTTAAAAATGTATTGGACACCAGTTCCTTGCCAACATTGCGATGAAGCCCCTTGTGTACAGGTATGTCCTTCAGGGGCCTTGCAAAAAAGAGCGGATGGAATCGTCACACTAGATAAAGACAGATGCATCGGTTGTCGTTATTGTTCTTGGGTTTGTCCCTATGATGTCCCACAATATGATAAAGACAGTGGTGTAAGTGATAAATGTGATTTATGTGCTCATCTTATTGATAAAGGGGAAGAACCAATGTGTGTTAAATGTTGCCCATCAAGAGCCATTAAATTTGGCGATTTAGATGACCCTGATTCAGTAGTTTCGCAATTAATTAATACACGTACTGGCAAGGTCTTATCCCCAGAACATGGCACCAAACCCACGACTCACTATATATTTTAAGGAGGTGTAGTAATGAATATTGAATATAGCTTAGCAGCAAGCTATCTTTTTATAGGGACTGCCATAGGTTTGATAATTTGGTATGCTTTCGCAAATATTCTAGGTCAAAATGAATCTAACAAATATGCGGATAAGGTTCTAAAAATGGCTATTATACTAGCTATATTAGGAGTAGTATTTGCCACTTTGCATTTAGGCCGTATGGGGAGGTTTATGAATCTAATTCTTAACCCGACTTCGTGGTTATCAAGGGAAGCTTTTTTTGCGGGTGCATTTACAGGCGGAATTATACTATACTACTTTCTAATTAGGAATAAGTTGGGGCAATTCAAGAAATATAATTTACTGCTTTATGCGGTAGTGGCAGCTGGTTTTTGTACCTTTATTTGTATGGGTATGATATATGCGACTGTTACCGCAATCCCAGCCTGGAATACAAGCTTGTTAGTGTTGGTAAATATCGCATCGGGTTTATTGCTAGGGGGTATCCTATTTTTACTAATTGCGAAAAACGATTTAGCAGATGATTTATTTAAAACCCTCGCAATAAGCCTATTGTCTGTGGCACTAGTTAGTATTATAATAAATATTGCTTATGATGCCCACATAAATATGGCCTTTACTACACTCAAGATGCAAGGAGTGATTTTACCATCAATTTGGTTGGGAAGCCTTATAAAAGTTGGGGTCGGATTACTTATTCCTATTTACTTAATTGCTAAATTTATAAACAAACAATCCAATAATTTTACCAGTTTTATTAATATAGCTTTTGTTTGTATTCTCATAGGGGAAGTTACTAATAAAATAATGCACTTCATAGTTGCTATTAAAACCCCATTTTTATAATAGAAAAGGTGGAAATATGGTAAAAGAAAATTATGATTTATTATCACTGGCCTTTTCATATCCAGGGGAAAGACTTTTGAAGGTGATTAAAGCAGGTATTTTTGATGAAGTGTTCGGCAAAAATGCTCCTATTCCCAATGATCTAGAGGAGCTCGAAGTAGAATATTGTCGTTTATTTGTCGGGCCAGGACTTGTAGAAGTGCCGCCTTATGAATCCGTCTACCGTAATCCTGAATTGAATATGCAAAAGGGCTTAGTTATGAACAATATCGTTTTCGAAATAGAAAAGAAATATAAAAAAGCTGGACTGAAAATAAACCAAGAATTCACTGATATGCCTGATCACATTGCAGTTGAAACATTGTTTATCGCTTATTTAGAGGCTATGGATCAAACCCATCCCGAAGGGGATTTTATGCAACAAAAAAAGCAATTTTTACAAAATCATTTGGGTAGTTGGGGTTTATTGTTTGCCAACGAAGTAATTAAAAAAGGTTATCACCCTTGGTATATTTACATTGCAGAAATATTAGCTGAAACATTAAGAGCTGATATAGATTTAATTAACTAAACTTCCCAGAAACCAGGATAATCATGTCCTGGTTTCTATTTTTTCTTTTAATTCTGCAGTTAATTCGGTTTCAGAAGTAAAATGGGTAGGTAGGTTTTCTCCTAATTCCTCCATAACGAAATCTATAACGGAGCGTAGCACAGTCTCCCGAGGAAATAAATTGTTGGTGTTTTTATAGCCTTGGTTAGAAATAGTTTTCAACCACTCTATTTGATCTGGATATAGGTTGGCAGAGAATTGCATAGTAGATCTTCTATGGATGGATTTACCTTTATCTTCCTTGTTTTCATTTCCTTCAGGAGGGGCGGTCTCAGGTTCAGCAGTAATAGTTTCATTCTCCTCATGGGGATCACCTTCTGGGAAAGTAATGCCTTTGGATTCTTCCCTAGTTAATGACCATTGCTCCCTGGCCAATTTTTCAATGTTAGGGTTTAGTTTAATATTCTTATGAGAAATTACCTGATTGAACCACTTAATTGCCTCCGAGTATTTACCATTTCTTCTGAACAACTCGCCAATTAAATAGGTAACTTGTAAATCAGATAGATTACCTATATTACCACTCATTGTATTGAAAGCTTCTACATAATATTTTAAAGCTTCCTCTAGGTAAGTCCTTTCTAGTTTTATATTATTACTTTCCCGTGCAATCCAAGCAGCGGCCAAGAGCAAGCCACTCAATTCACTAGGAGCTGCTTTTTTCAATTGAGCGGTTATAATAGCTAATTTAAAGGCCTGTAAAGTTACATCCAAGGTCCTTTCGGCAGAATAATCAAATCCATCTTCGAGGTTTAATTTTACTAGGGCAATAGCTAGCTGATCTGCTAATTCTTTATTCAATTCCTTATTAAAGCTAGTATTGGAGGCTGCATATTTGCATTGTGGGCATACAATTATCGAATAATGTAGGGGACTAACCCCCTTGTAAACATTATGAAAATCTGATTCCCTTTTTTCAACATAAACAGCCGAAGATCTGACTGCCAAAGAATTGAAAGATGACAAACAAATAGGACATTTATATTTCCTATCGAAAAAGGTTTTACTCAATATATTTCACCCTACCTTTTTTAATTTTCTATGTTTCAGCACCAAGGCTTGTTTTTGTTTTGGTTAAAAATATGTTTTTCACTAAATCGCGCTTGGCTTTGGGCAGCAATACATACAAAATATCCCCAGCTAATATTTCAGTACTCCCTATAGGTGTAACTATCCTATTTTCCCTTATTAACGCTGAAATCAGGGTGTTTTCAGGTAATATAAGATCAACAAGTGTCGTCCCTATTACTTGGGAATTGGGGGGGATAAATATTTGGACTATCTCGGAATTTGTTTTACTCATGGAAACAAGTTCTAAACTGTGCGGTGATATTATTTTTTCCCCAGCCATTAAATCTAATCTTTTAGCCAGAGGAGAAATTGAAGTTCCCTGAATTAAACAAGATGTTATTACCACAAAGAATACTACATTAAAAATTGTTTGGCTATTTTCAATCCCGGCTACTAGGGGATATGTAGCTAAAACAATGGGAACCGCACCTTTTAATCCAGACCAACATATTAAAATCAATTCGTTTCTATTAAAGCCCATTTTAAAGGTACTTATTAGGACCCCTATAGGTCTAGAAACAAACATCAAGAGAAAGGATAGTGCTAAACCTTCCCAAACGATATTAACTAGTTCTTTGGGGAAAACTAAAAGGCCCATAAGAATAAACATTAGGATTTGCATTAGCCAGGCAAACCCTTCATTGAAGCCGAAAATTGACTGTCGATATGTTAAGTCAGAATTACCGACTACTATTCCCATTATATATGCAGCCATTAGTCCACTTCCATTTAGGAGGGAGGTAACACTATAAGCCAAAACAGCAAAGCCTACTGACAGAATGGGGTACAAGCCCGAAGAATCAAGATCTATTCTATTAATTGTCCAAACACAAATTTTCCCCATTATTACACCCATTAGGGCTCCGAAGAGCATTTGCCAGGTGAAAAATAATATTATGGACCAAATGCTAAATTCGGGACTTTGAATAAATTGAATTATAGTTACAGTAAGGAGAATTGCCATGGGGTCATTAGAACCAGATTCAGCTTCTAAAGTAGTGGCTATATGTGACTTTATGTTTTGTCTACCTACTACTGTAAATACTGCTGCTGCGTCAGTTGAACCGACAATAGCACCGAATAAAAACCCTTCTGCCCATGATACCCCTAAAATATATTTTGCTAATATGCCGGTTATTAGGGCAGTTAAGATTACCCCAAGTGTAGCTAATGATACCGCAGGCTTTACTACAGGTTTAACATGCGACCATTTTGTCTGTAAACCACCTTGGAAAAGGATAATAACCAAAGCCAAAATCCCAAACCATTGGGTCAGTCCCGCATTATCAAAATATATTATTCTACTTAATAGCATTCCTACCCCCATGTACAAAACTAATGAGGGCACCCCAAAACGTGCTGAAAATTTATTAGTTAAAACACCCACGATTAAAAGGGTGGCTAATAAGAGAATTGTCCCATCTACACCAAAAAGCATTTAATGATTTCTCCACCTTCCGTAAAAATTAACAACTTTTTTTCGACTAAATATTATAAATATTATCGGGAGGACTTTACAGTTAAAGTACCTATAGTATAATTCTTTATTTTGACACTATCCTAATATTATAAAGTTTAATTTATAAATATGGTAATAAAATAACTTTAAATATTTTTTATTAGTTTTGTATTTAGGCTATTTGATGATAATATTTAATAAATACTGTAAATTTTAAACTAATTGGATTTTCATATATAATGGGGAGGGAGTCATGGGTTTTGAGGTCGCAGTTATAAAAGAATTTGCAGCAGCACATAAATTAAATAATTATCCTGGTAATTGTAGTCAAATACATGGACACACATGGAAGGTAGAATTAATTGTAGCTGGTGATACATTAGATGGAATAGGTATGCTTATTGATTTTAGGCATCTTAAAGCAACCCTACACAGGCTGATCGATGAATTCGATCATACTTATTTGAACGAAATACCACCTTTTAATATAATAAACCCGACCGCTGAAAATATAGCTAAAACTATATTTAAGAAGGCTTCTGCTTTATTAGTTGGCCATAAAATTAAATTAGTAAAGGTATGGGAGTCACCATCATCTTATGTAATATATAAGGAGGAATAAATCTGAAAACAGTAGTTCTTTTATCAGGAGGGCTAGACTCAGTAGTATCTTTGCTCAAAGCGAAGGAAAAAAATGAAGTAATTTTGACCATCACTTTTGACTATGGCCAAAGGGCTAAGACAAATGAAATTAGGGCAGCACGAAACATTAGTCAAATGCTAAATATAAACCATAAAATTATAGAATTACCTTTCATGCAAGATATACACTCTGAGCTTATAAGGGCTAGCCATTTACCACTAGCTAATCCCTGGGTGCCTAATCGTAATGGCTTATTTATTAATATAGGAGCTACTTATGCAGAAAATCTCGGGGCTAATTTACTTGTTTGCGGATTTAATCGCGAGGAGGCCTTGAATTTTCCGGATAACTCTTTGGAATTTGTAGAAGCGATAAACAAAGCACTACATTATTCTACTATGAATCATGTTAAGGTGAAATCATACGTGAATGAGTTAAATAAAGTGCAAATTATACAAGAAGGGGTAAGGCTGGGGTTGGATTTTCGTTATATTTGGAGTTGTTATCAAGGGGAAGACAAACCATGTGGAAAATGCATTTCTTGCTTAAGAAACAAACAAGCTTTCGCTAAGGCAGGTGTTAAATATTGTGAAGATTTTATTTATTGAAAAAAACGTTGATTATTTGGGCACCCAACTTTCTCCCCATTGGATATATAATAATTATAATTTATTAGGTGATGCGGCGGTAAGTTTTATTGGGGAAGCAGATGTTTCACTTGATCATATGGTTGATCTAGCTGATGTACAGGAAAGGGCTTTTATTTATTCCCCATTGATGCTTCACTTTATAGTAGAACATTTTGATACTAATTTGAGTTTAGCCATATTTAAACAAAGGATGTTTATGGTATGTGTTAAAGAAGAATTAGAACAATATGGTATACTACCCAATCGTATGGGAGATGATTTATATATTAACCAAAGGAAACTTTCTGTATCAATAGCCACTAGATCTATAGTATCCACATTAATCCATGTGGGTATAAATATAAAGACTATAGGAACTCCAGTCCCCACTATAGGACTTGAAGAATTAGGCATAGCAGATGTTAAATCATTTGCAAAAAACATATTACAGCGATACCAAAGGGAATTGGAACAAATTAAAGAAGCAAGATGTAAAGTTAAAGGTATAGCCCATGAAGGATAATCTTCATGAAATATTATGCAGTATTCAAGGTGAAGGAAGCTTAGTGGGTACTAAGCATGTGTTTATAAGATTGGTTGGCTGCAATCTTAGATGTTCCTATTGTGATACAAGAGAAAGTTTTAAAAGCAATGTATTTTGCCAAGTATATCCCTATGTGGGCAAAAGTGACGGTGTAAAACTAATTAATAATCCCGTATCCTCCGAAAAAGTCGTAAAGTTAATACAAGATTTTAAGGCCCCTTGGTTGAGTTTTACAGGTGGCGAACCCTTATTGAAAGTTGATTATATAAATGAAATAATATCCAAATTATCCCGTGATAATTATAAAATCATGTTGGAAACTAATGGCACTCTACCCAAGCAGCTAAAAAAAATTATAAATGATGTAGACTATATTAGCATGGATATTAAACTGCCCAGCCTAGTAGGGGCAGACTTTTTTGGGCAACATGAGGAGTTTTTGAATATTGCTGTCCAAAAGCCATGTTATATAAAAATAGTAGTAACCCCTAATTTTAAGCGGGAGGAATTTAATAAGGCTTTATTCTTGATAAGACAGATAGATCCTAATATCCCTCTATTTATCCAACCAGTTACCCCTAAAAAGGATGCAAAAGGAATAGATATTTTCGAAGTTATTTCCTTACAAACCGATGCTCTTGAGATTATTAATGATGTACGTATACTGCCCCAAATTCATCCTTGGTTAGGTTTAAATTAGCTTTCTCTTTCTTAAACTTGTAAATAATTAACCCATAAACTACAATATATTAGGGGAAAGGAGAGCAGAGAAAGTTGGAGGATAAAGGTAAACTCGAAATAATAGCGTTTAAAAATTTCGCCGTGAATAGAGACTTGGTCTATATTGTAGATTTTCTTAACAAGAGTCTAAAAGATAAGGGTATTATGTTTGGTCTTACAAAAGATAAAGAGAAAAACGAAATGACTATTAATATATATGAATTTTAAGTAGGTTGGGGGAGAATATGGGCAAAGAAATTAAAGACTTTTTAAAAGAGATGCTAACAATTGTAATAACGGCATTTATATTAGCTATGATTCTGAGAACATTTGTCATAGAAGGTAGGATTATACCATCTGGTTCTATGCTACCTACTTTACAATTGCAAGATCGGGTAATGGTAAGCAAATTCATTTACCACTTTAAGGATATCGGTAGGGGTGATATAGTAGTTTTTAAACCTCCAGATGCTATTGGTTCTGAACTAGATTACATAAAAAGGGTTATAGGCTTACCAGGTGAAGAAATTGAAATCAAGGATGGAAAGGTATTCATAAATAATAAACTATTAAATGAACCCTATCTTATGGAGAACCTTAACTATGAATACGGTCCCGTTATTGTTCCTGAGGATTCTTTGCTAGTTCTAGGTGATAATCGCAATCATAGTTTTGATAGTCATTTATGGAATGCATGGCTAACTACAGACCGCGTGAAAGGGAAGGCTTTTATGGTGTATTGGCCAATTAAACATATTAATTTACTTGAGCGGGAGGTTTCTTTTAATGAGAATCTTACTAACTAATGATGATGGAATTCATGCTAGGGGCTTACATTCACTAGTTGAGGAACTGAGCCCGATTGCCGAACTATATTTAGTTGCACCAGATCGAGAAAGAAGCGCTACGGGCCATTCGATAACCGTTTTTGAACCTATTAGGGTGGTAGAAACTAAAATTCCTGGTATAGTCAAAGGTTGGGTTGTAGGTGGGACTCCAGTAGATTGTGTTAAACTAGCTATGAGTAAATTAGTAAAAGATATCGATCTAGTAGTCTCTGGGATTAATCATGGTCCCAATTTGGGAACAGATGTGCTTTATTCAGGTACTGTTTCTGCTGCCGCAGAAGGTGTTATTATGGGGTCACCTGCTATAGCTGTTTCTTTAGATTCATACGATTCCAATATGGACTTTAAGTTCGCTTCTAAATTTACCCGTACAGTGGTGGAAACTGTTATGCAGCATAACATAGATTCTTCTACCCTAATTAATATTAATATCCCCTTTAACCGTGAGGAAAGAATAAAGGGAATAAGGGTTACTAAGTTGGGAGTTCGGAATTATGATAATCTTTTTGAAGAAAGAAAAGATCCCCGTGGCAATACTTACTATTGGCTTGGTGGAGGAGTCAAGAATGATATACAAGAAAAAGATAGTGATGTAGAATCCGTTGAGGCTGGCTATATAAGCATTACCCCTATTAACCTCGATTTAACCGACTATAATTTAATTAATGAGTATAAAGATACTTTTGCCAAATACCTTGAATGGTAAGAAATATCCATGATAATAATTAGTTTAATCATTAACGTCACCCTATTCTTTCTCATTTTAAATTGGAAATATATGAAAAACAGGAGACTGGACCCCGATCATCCAGATAAGCCATTTGGCCAGTTAGTATTGTTCCCAGTGGCACTTGGTCTAGTATTTACTTTAATAGTAGATGCCTTCAGGGGAATTATATTCTATCAACTTATACTTTTTATTGTAATGGCAATCCTTTTGTATTGGGTCTTTTATATAATTAAGCCACGTAAATGAAATTATTTTGTGAATTAAGGTAAAGTATAGTACCATTTTAAAAGCGATTTAGTAAATTGTGAGGAGGTTGTTTAATGAAGGTTTACCCTACGAGTAAAATAAGAAATATTGCTTTGGTTGGACATGGAGGTACAGGTAAGACTTCCTTGGCTGAAGCTATGATTTACAATGTAGGAGCTACAAAAAGACTAGGAAAGGTTGATGATGGAAATACTGTTGCAGACTTCTATCCAGAGGAAATAAGTAAAAAGATCACTATTAGCACATCTTTAGTTCCATGTGAATATAAAGAACACAAAATTAATTTATTAGATACGCCAGGATATTCTGATTTTTACTTTGAAGTAGTCGGTACCATGAAAGTTGTAGATACCATGGTGATGATTATATCTGCCAATGCTGGTGTAGAAGTACAGACAGAAATTATATGGAACGACTATCCAGATACCCCAAAAGTAGTCTATATTAATAAAATGGACCGTGAAAATGCTGATTTTTTTAAGTCTTTAGATGATCTTAAAAATACATTTTCAAATCATATCGTACCTGTCCAATTGCCTATTGGGGCGGAAGAGGATTTTAAAGGCGTAGTTGACTTAATAACTATGAAAGCTTATTTATTTGAAAAAGAAACTGGTAAGGTAACTATTGAAGATATACCCCAAGATATGATGGATGATGTAGAGACTTACAAAGAGGAATTAATCGAAGCCGCTGCGGAAACTGATGATGATTTGCTTACCAAATACCTGGAGGGTGAAGAATTAACCGATGATGAAGTCAGACAAGGTATAAAAAAGGCAGCTACGAGTGGATCTGCCGTATTTGTCTTCTGTGGTTCTGCTACCAATAATATTGCAGTTACACCATTAATGGACTTTATCATTGAGTGTGCAGCTACACCTGATATAAATCCTTTAGTTGCGGATAGGGACTTAGAAAATGAACCTTTATCTGCCCAGGTATTCAAAACCATTGCTGATCCCTATATCGGTAGATTAAACATGTTCCGCTTATTTACGGGTAAACTAAAAGCTGAAACTACTCTATATAATAGCAATAAAGAAAAAGAGGAAAGAATTGCTCAACTAATTATAATGACGGGCAAGGAACAAGCTAATGTAGCAGAGCTATATCCAGGTGACATTGCTGCGGTTGCTAAGCTGAATGTAACAGCAACTGGAGATACATTGTCTACTAAAGCTAATCCAGTATTATTAGATGAAATAGAATTCCCAGTGCCTACCTTAAGTGTAGCTATCGAACCCAAGAGTAAAGGTGATGAAGACAAGCTGAGTGGAGCAATACAAAGGCTACTTGAGGAAGACCCTACTTTAAGGATAAAAAAGGATCCTGAAACCAACCAAACCATCCTTACTGCTATGGGAGACGCCCATATTGATATTGTAATAGAGAAGTTCGCCCGAAAATTTGGGGTTGGTGTAATAACTAAAGAAATGCGTATCCCATATCGTGAAACTATTAGGGCAACTGTAGAAGTGGAAGGAAAACATAGAAAACAATCTGGTGGTCATGGTCAATACGGCCATGTTTTAGTTAAGTTCGAACCATACGCCGAGGACACCTTTCTTTTTGAAGAGAATATCTTCGGGGGATCCGTACCCCGCCAGTATTTCCCCGCGGTGGAAAAGGGCTTAATTGAAGCTATGGAAGAAGGGGTTTTAGCTGGATACCCAGTAACTAATATAAAAGCAATACTTTATGATGGTTCATACCATTCGGTAGATTCATCTGAAATGGCATTTAAGATGGCAGCTAGATTAGCCTTCAGGAAGGGTATGGAATCCGCTAAGCCTATTTTGCTAGAGCCTATAATGAATGTGGAAATTGAAATACCAGAAACTTATATGGGTGACATTATAGGTGACCTTAATAGTAAACGGGGCAGGGTTCTAGGCATGGAGCCTACAGACAAAAATCAAATTATAAAAGCCCAAGTACCCTTAGCAGAAATGGCCAAGTATACAATAGATTTAAAATCTATAACCCAGGGACGAGGTAAATTCACCATGGAATTTGCCCAATATGAAGAAGTACCAGCCCAGAATACTGATAAAATTATAGAAAAGGCTAAACAAGAAAAAGAGGAATAGGTTGAAAATTAGGGGGCTTAGGCCCCCTTTGTTTTACTTAAAACCTGTTTTTGGTTTTATGAAATAATTCATCATACTCATCAAAATATAGATTATATATTTGGTGATGCACCTGGGTTTTATGGCTTATATTTAATTTATAGATATTATATATGATCAAAGTAATGCCTATAGTTACAATGCTTATAGGTATTAAATAATAAAAAGATTTAGCGAAATGTAAGCCAATAAAGGACATTTCTAGTATTATTATTAGTAGGGTTAAATAAATAAAAAGGAATTTATCTTTTGGCATATCCCTTACCTCCATATTTGTTAATATATATTGTTGGCAAGTAGGGGGTATTTAATACTAAAGGAAAGGAAGTAATTGGGGTTTTAAACGAAATTACATTCGAGATGCTAATAAATCACCTTATTGCCTATGTATATTTAGTAAAAAATGAATTGATTTCTATAACAATACTCATATTTTTTATCAGCCTACGTAAGGTGTTTACAAATTATATTTTCAAATGGATTTTAAAATTGGCCAGTAAAACTAGAACTTCTGTGGATGAACATTTACTTAAGGCTTTTGAAAAACCCTTAGCTTCTTTGTTTATTTTTTTAGGTTTTTATCTAGCTTTTACTAATCTTTCTTTAAGTCCAAACCTAGATATTTTTGTAACCAAAGTTTTTCGGGTTTCACTGATAGTTATTATTACTTGGGGGTTAATGAATTTCACTAACTCTGGTTCTACATTTTTAGACCAATTCAAAATTAGATTAAATATAGATGATATTTTAATCCAGTTTTTGTCCAGAGCACTTAATTTTATAATTATAGCTATTGCTATCTTAATAGTTGCTCAAGAATTTAATTATGATATAAATGGTTTTTTGGCAGGTTTGGGGTTAGGGGGATTGGCATTTGCTTTGGCAGCCAAAGATGCCCTAGCTAATATTTTTGGTGGAATCGTAATCATTCTCGAAAAACCTTTCTTAATTGGTGATTGGATAAAGACCTCAACCGTTGAAGGAAGTGTGGAAGAGATTACTTTTAGAAGCACCAAAATTAGGGCTTTTGACCAAGCCCTAATAACCGTACCTAATTCTACTTTGGCTAATGAAAATATAACCAATTATAGCCGTATGGGTAAAAGAAGGGTTACATTCAACCTTAGGATAAATCGCCTAACCCCTAGTGATAAATTAGAAAAATGCGCGGGTAGAATTGAAAAAATGCTAAAGAATCATTCTGGAATTCATCCGGAAACTATTTTTGTGTTTTTTGATAAATTTAGCGATAGCAGTCTTGACATACTACTTTATTTTTTTACCAACACAACAGTTTGGCAAGAATACTTACTTGTAAAGGAACAAGTGAATTTCGCTATACTTAGCATTTTGGATGAAGAGGGTGTTGATTTAGCCTTTCCTAGCCAAAGCATTTATATTGAACCTTAGAACTGGGCTAAATTAATATATAATCTTCTATGGGCTGTTTATACTAGGAAAAGGGGAAACAATACTTATTTAGATTAAGGTCTTTTTGTATTTGTATAATATCTTTTTGTAGTTCCCTATGTACATAAAGACCCCTTCCCTCGCGTTCCAACCAGGCTAGATGCTCTTTTTCCCCCGCTGTATATATCCTAGTCTGACCTGGGGCCTTTTTAGAGTTTCTTAGTTCTCTTAAAATATTCCCTATGTTTACTTTAAATTTTTCCAAGCTTATAAATGCTTCCACATCAATCGCTATAAAAAAATGCCCCAATTGATAGGGTTGCCTATTACCGCTTTGGTCATATCCTGTTAATGCTTTCATAAACGCACCATCCTGAAGGGCAGAAGACAGTATTTCAACTACGGTAGCATATCCATATCCTTTATAGCCTGCGAATTCTTCGCCAATTCCACCTAAAGGGGTTAGAGCCATTTGCCCCTTGGCTAAATCCTCCAAAACTTGATGGGCATCAGTTTGGGTGGAACTAGTACTACCAACTACCCAGCTAGAAGGAATCACTTTATTTTGACGTTCATACGCTTCAATCATACCTCTTTGGGAAATAGAAGTAGCACAATCAAGCACAAAGGGGAAGTCTTCATCAGTTGGCATACCAAAACTCAAGGGGTTAGTGCCCAACATATTTTCCACCCCAAAAGTAGGGGCTATGGAGGGTCTTGCGTTAGTACCGCATATGCCAATCATACCCTGATTAATTGCTTGTAAAAGGTAGTAACCTGCAATTCCAAAATGGGTAGAATTACGAACAACACTCATCCCTAGGCCTAATGACTTCGCTTTCTTAATAGCAATATCCATAGCTTTATATGAAACAACTTGCCCCATACCGTGGTTTCCATCTATAACTGTGCTTGTAGGTCCATCCTTGACTATCTTTATTTTGGTAATAGGGTTTTGAATATTAGCTTTAATTCGGTCATAGTATAGTGTCTTTAATCTACTTATACCATGAGATTCTATGCCCCTTTTATCTGCTGTTAGCAAGACATCCGCACATATTTTTGCTTCTTCTTTTGGTACTCCTAATTCACAAAAGACATCTATAATAAAGGATTCTAATAAATCAAATGGTAGTAAAGCTGCACTCTCATCCACTAAAAACCACTCCTTTTTCAGCTAATATTATTATGCTTTATTTTAATGGAAAAAGGTGAAAATGTGGTGATAAATATTCTGGGGGTATAGCCTAGTTTGCTTTAAAATTATAGATAGGTCTGATAATATCAATTACTTCTACCGTGTCATGTATAGCACTTAGTATTTCGTTTATGGGCTTGTAAGCCATAGGTGCTTCATCTAGAGTAGATTTGCTTACACAAGTCGAATAGACATTTTGCATTTCCTGTTTGAATTCGTTTAAGTTAAGATTAGCCCGTGCCTGTCTACGGCTCATTACTCGTCCTGCACCAT
The DNA here is from genome assembly GCA_964514235.1 of uncultured Syntrophomonadaceae bacterium. Taxonomy (GTDB): domain Bacteria; phylum Bacillota; class Syntrophomonadia; order Syntrophomonadales; family Syntrophomonadaceae; genus JAAYRQ01. The sequence goes on from CAZEPV010000014.1 coordinate 16,676, forward strand.
GTGGTGCCGAATAATTCCAATCGGGATTCCCCTTGCCAACTGCTATAATACTACCATCCCTCATATTAATAGGGATTATTACTTTTTCACCTTTTTGAGCTGAAATAGCCCCCTTACGTAGAATCATATTTTTCACATCAATATAATTGTGAATTGTAGTAAATTGTTCAGTTACGACCAATCCCATAGCCTTAACAATTTCATCTGCCATAGCCTGGCGGTTAACGACTGCATAAGTCTGCATAATTTGCATATCGTGAATATAATCCCGATAATCCTTTCCTTCTAAATAAGCTAAATCCCTGGGCATTTGAGCTCGCCGTTTTTGGGCTAACTTTTGGTAGTAGCCCGCTACTTGATTACCCAAATTGCGGCTGCCAGAATGAATTACCAAGTACAGAGTACCCTTACTATCCTGGTTTACCTCAATAAAATGATTACCCCCACCTAAGGTACCAATACTTAATCTGCCCCTTTCAATATTAAGATGTTTTCTAGATATTAGTTTATTAAATGGGACATCCTTTACGTAGGGATGTGCGGACTTTCTAATATTAAATCCACTGGGAATCAATCTACGAATAGTTTTGTCTAATTCTTCTAAGTTAAGGTTCTTGTTAGCTAAAACAGATACTTCCATACCACAACCAATATCAACACCTACCATGTTGGGTACTACCTTGTCTTTTAAAGTCATAGTGGTCCCGATAGTACATCCTTTTCCAGCATGGACATCAGGCATAATCCTTATTTTGCTATCCCTTAAAAACTCCTGATCACATAATTCGGAGATCTGCCTATGGGTTACTTCATCTAGATTCCTGGTGTAAACTACGGCTTGGTTAGCCCTACCTTTGATAGTTAACAATTATATAATCCACCTCGCCTATATTTATAAGTTCTATATTTAGTGTATCACAAATTATTTTCACAAATAACTTCATCTGTCAATAATTGACAACCTTCTAAATAAAGACATAAAAATAACCACGTATTACGTGGTCTAGATTTATAAATGGCAGGGGAGACAGGAATCGAACCCGCAGCCCCTGGTTTTGGAGACCAGTGCTCTGCCAATTGAGCTACTCCCCTGAATAATGTTTTACTTTCAAGCATCAATAATATTAACATAAATTGATATGGGGTTCAAGTGGATAAAAAGAAGGATTTAAACAATCCCATCAAACATATTTATTATAATAGACTTTTAGTTTTTAGTAATAGGTAATTTTGGTATATAATATATTAGTCCCAAAGATTTGATTAAGGTTGGTGACTAAGATGATAAAGGTTCTAGTATTGATGGGGGGCATCTCTGCGGAAAGGGAAGTATCTCTGCGTAGTGGCCATTCAGTAGCAGAGGCTTTAATAAAAGCTGGTTATATGGTGGAAACCCTTGATTTTAATAAGGATAATATTAGCAAAATTATAGATCTAGCTCCAGATGTAGTCTTTATAGCCTTGCATGGTGAAAATGGTGAAGATGGTAAAGTGCAAGGTTTACTGGATATTTTAGAAATTCCTTATACCAGTTCTGGTCCGACTGCAAGTGCAATAGGCATGAATAAGATATTAACCAAAAAAATTTTGTTTTTAGATGATATACCGACTGCAGATTTTCTTACTGTAAACCTAGATAATTTTCGTAATAATAAGAACAATTTAATAAGTAAAATCATAGATAAATTGGGGTTTCCAGTAGTCATAAAGGCGCCTAATCAAGGTTCTAGCATTGGTACTTATATAGTCCAGGATGAAGTGTCGCTTATGGAGGCTATTAATTCTGCCTTTGCTTATGATCAAGAAATTCTAGCGGAAAAGTTTATAGACGGCATAGAAGTTACTGCATCTATTCTGGGTAACAACACTATAGAGGTATTACCTTTAATTGAAATTACTTCGGTTAATGAGTTCTATGATTACGAATCAAAATATACTGAAGGTATGTGTGAACATATTATACCTGCTCGGATTAATACCCAATTAACCCAGAATATACAAGAACTTAGTCAGAGAGTCTATAAACTCTTAGGATGTAAGGGTTTTGCCCGAGTTGATTTTATGATAGATAAAGAAAACCAACCCTATGTTTTGGAAATAAATACTGTTCCAGGGATGACCGATATGAGCTTAGTACCTGATGCAGCTAGGGCCAAAGGTATTCCCTATGTCAAACTTTGTGATATGATAGTGAAATTTGCTTTGGAATAATAAAGGAATACACACGAATAGTGGAGAATATGCTCATTATAAACAATTTAAGTGGTGAAATAAATGAGTAATTTTCTACCTGTTGCTATAATTAATGAAACTTTAGAAGAAATATGTGAAAAAATTGCCGATCTAAAATTACAAATAAATGAAATTGATGAAACAAAACTTTTTGAGGAATTAACCCAAATTGAAGAAACGGCCCTCGACCTATGGGTATTTATAGAACGCTTTCCTTGTAAGCCTTTAATTTATACAGGATCGGGTACTACAGAAGAAATTATACAACGTCTAGACTGGGCTTTAACTTTTTCCGAGGGTCCAGAATATGCCGATATATTTAATAAAGTATTAAAAAAGTCAAAATAAATGTTATAGTTATTAATAGCCTTATAAGTTTATGACCTATAAGGCTATATTTTTATACATCTACATGAAATGTAGACCAGTAAGTCTGATATAATTGTAAAAGTACTTGGGAAGAGGTGTATTTTCATAAAATGCAAAAGAAAATATTAGAAATTAAGGATAAAGTATATAATAATGTTAGACTGGACAAAAAGGATGCACTTTTTTTATATGAATCAAATGATTTGCTTACGCTTGGAGAATTAGCTAACTATAAAAAACACCAGAAATCTGGAAAGACGGTTTTTTTTAATGTTAATCGCCATATTAATTTAACTAATATTTGTATATCTCGCTGTAAATTTTGTGCTTTCGGAGTCGATGAAGATGGTAAGGGTGGGCCATATATTATGAGTCCCGATGAGGCCCTTGAATTTGCTGGACAAGCAGTTCCACTTGGAATAACGGAATTCCATGTGGTAAGTGCAATGCACCCTAAAAAAGATTTTGCTTATTATTTAGAGGTAATAAGAAAGTTGCACGAAACTTATCCAGACATCCATATACAAGCTTTTACTGCTGTGGAAATTTTCCATTTTTCTAAAATTAGTAATTTGTCTATTAAGGAAGTTCTTTTGAAATTGCAGAAAGTTGGTTTGGGTTCCATACCAGGTGGCGGGGCAGAAATTCTTAATGACGATATTAGGCAAGAGCTGTGTCCTAGAAAGGCAAATAGTGAGGAGTGGCTAGAGGTCCATCGCGTGGCACATAATCTGGGCATTAAAACAAACTGTACCATGCTATATGGACATATTGAAACCATTGAAGATAGGGTAAATCACATGATCACACTCAGGGAATTACAAGATGAGGCCCCTGGTTTTCAATCTTTTATTCCTTTACCATTTTTACCCGATAATACTAGACTAGAACATATTACGCGTACTAGTGCCATTGATGATATAAAAACAATAGCTATATCTAGGTTAATGTTAGATAATATTGACCATATTAAAGCTTTTTGGGTAATGTTAGGCATCCCTATTGCTCAGGTATCCCTTAATTTCGGAGCTGATGATATTGATGGAACTATCGTTGAGGAAAGAATTATGCATGCAGCAGGTGCAAGTGGGGGTAGGGGGATTACTAAATCCGATATTATTCACTTAATAAATGATGCTGGTTTTATCCCTACCGAAAGGGACACCTTATATAATGTAATAAAGACTTATAAATAGGAGAGATTTTATGAGACCTAGAGTTGGACATATTCAATTTATTAATTGTTTTCCTTTGTTTTATGGCCTTATTGAGAAGAAATTTCTATTAGAAATTGATTTAATTAAAGGAAATCCCACAGATCTTAACCGTATGCTAAGGAATGATGAACTAGATTTAGCCCCTATACCCTCAATTGCATATGCCAAAGACTGGAATGATTATGTATTAATGCCCGAAATATCAATTAGTTCTGATGGTGCGGTAAAAAGTATATATTTATTTTCTAAAATCCCCATAGAAGAATTGAATGGTAAACCAATAGCCTTAACAAATGTTTCTGCAACTTCCCAAGCCTTGCTTAAAATAATTATGGCTAATCATTACAATATTAAACCATACTATTTTGAATCAGCCCCTGAATTAAGGGCCATGCTGATGGAAGCAGATGCAGCCTTATTAATTGGGGATGATGCCTTAAGGGCAATGTATAAATTAAGTGATAAGCTGCATGTCTATGATTTAGGAAGCCTATGGAAGGATTTTACTGGTCTACCTATGGTTTTTGCCCTTTGGGCCATTCGGAAGGAATTTGCAGAAAAGAAATTGGAGCAAATAAGGTTAATTAAACAAGCTTTTATAGATTCTATGAAATTTAGTTTAGAAAATATTGAAGATGTAGCGGAAAAAGCAGCAGAATGGGAGGAACTTCCCCCTGAATTTTTAGTAGATTATTTTGCGGCACTTAGGTTCGATTTTGATGAAGGCAAGCAAAAAGGCTTATTAAAATATTTTCAATATGTTCATGAGCTTGGTTTATCGCCTGAGGTACCATACCTACAGATTTTAGATATCTAATTAAATTAGGAGAATTACATGGATAATCTTTTAAATGAAGTAGTTGCTGGGAAAAGAATGACAAATGCCGAATTTATAGACTTATTTAATAAATGTGATTTAATTTCTTTAGGCAAAGCTGCCAACCAGGTGCGAATAAATAGATTTGGGCATGACTTGGCCACCTTTGTTATAGATCGAAACATTAACTATACCAACATTTGTTTATGCCAATGCAAATTCTGTGCATTTTATCGTAAAAAAGAAGATATTGATGCTTATATTTTGGATAAAACAACTTTAGTAAATAAAGTTGAGGAGGCCTTATCTTTAGGTGCTACACAATTAATGATTCAAGGTGGACTTAATAAAGAATTAGATATTAATTATTTTGAACAAATGTTTAAGTTTATTAAATCAAATTATGATATAACTATTCATTCATTAACTGCCCCCGAAGTAGTACATATAGCAAAAATGTCCCAGTTAACTATTAAAGACACTTTGCAAAGATTAAAGGATGCAGGATTAGATTCTTTACCCGGTGGTGGGGCTGAGATTTTGCATGATGATGTTAGGAGACAAATAAGTCCTAATAAAATAAATACAAATATGTGGTTGAATGTTATGGAAAGTGCACACGAAATCGGCTTAGAATCAACTGCCACAATGATGATGGGAAGTGTTGAAACACTAGAACAAAGATTATTTCATTTAGATGCTATTAGAGTGCTGCAAGATAAAACTGGGGGTTTTAGGGCTTTTATTATGTGGACTTATCAGCAAGGTCTTAATACTATAGCAGTTACTAAGAAGGTGTCAGGAGTAGAATATCTAAAATTTTTAGCTTTGAGTCGTCTTTATTTAGATAATTTTGTCCATATTCAGGGTTCTTGGGTAACCCAGGGCGAAAGGATAGGGCAATTATCTTTATTGTTCGGTGCTGATGATTTAGGAAGTATTATGCTGGAAGAAAACGTGGTAAAGGCAGCTGGGGTTGAAAACAAAATTAATAAACATGAAATGGTCGATTTGATTAAAAATATGGGAAGGACACCAGCATTAAGAGATACTGAATATAATATTTTGAAAACTTTTTAGGTAAAGGAGTTATCGTTTTGATAGTACCTTTTTGTGACTTTGCTTTCATAGGTGGTTCAAGTACACTAAGTATTAATATACCTGAGGACTTGAACTTGGATTATGTCGAGGTTTTGCAAGATAACCTTATCTTTGGTACACCTTTTGGCCAAAGTCCCCCATTCAAACATTTAAAAATTAGGGGTGAAAAGGAAAGCCGAACTATTTTGACTTGTACTATGCATGGTTGGCGTCGCGGAGTTACTCGTGACCTTGCATCAAAACAAATCTTTTGGGTATTCAAAGAAGCAAAAATAAAAAAAATCATAGCTGAAGGTGGGGTAGGAGCAATTAATTATCTACTAACCCCTAGAGACATAGTGGTAGCACACGATTACATGGATTTTTCAGTACGTAAGGACGTAGGATTAGAGGATAAATACCTACTAATTATGCGGGATGCCATATGTCCCGATATGAGTAATAACTTATATGAATTGTTTTTCAATGAATGGAATAAGGGCAAGGTGTTTAACCGTGGAATATATGTCAATACGGATGGTAGGCATTTTGAAAGCCCTGCCGAAATCATAGCTTATAAACAAATGGGGGGAGATATTGTAGGTCAAAGTATCTGTCCAGAGGTTTATCTGGCTCGGGAGATAGGGGCTTGTTATGTAGGTTTATATATGGTTGTAAATTATGCGGAGGGAATCGTTGCTCCGTGGCAACATGAAGAATTAACCGATATATTTTATAGGGAAAGCCTTGATTTGGGCACACTAATTTTTAAATTTTTAAGGAAATTATCGGTTGAAAATAATTGTCAGTGCATTAATCTAAGAAAGGAAACTTTATTAAACAAGGTTTATTAAGGAGGTTACAGATGAGTAAAAAAGGTAGGACTAGTAGTACCCTAAAACTTGTAATATTTTTAGCCTTTTTAGGCTTGATTGCAATTGGAATTAATTATTACACTGAATGGTTATGGTTTAAATCTATAAATGTTCAGACAGTTTTTCAAACTATAATTTTAAATAAAATTATTTTATACGTAATAGTGTTCCTTTTAACATTCCTGGTGTTTTTTGTTAACCTATTATTAACTCGAAAAAATGCTAAAGAAACCCCACCTAGACCTCAAGAAACCGAGGATGGTAGGGAAATAATATATCTGGACGAGCAACAACCACAACATTCTCCGTGGAGTGAACTAATCTCAAGTAAATGGGGAAAATGGATATTTTTTGCCTTTAGTTTATTTGGGGCATTTATTGTCAGTTCGGTAGCCGCGGATAATTGGTTAGTAGTACAACAGTTTTTTAATAAGGTATCTTTTAGTATTAGTGATCCAATATTCCAGAAGGATTTGGGTTTTTATTTCTTTGATTTAACTTTTTTCCAATTTGCTTATTCACTTTTAATGACTACTTTAGTTTTGACTACTATTATTGTAGGAGTTGTATATGTTTTAAATGCTTCAACTGAGCTAATTTTTGGAGATTGGAGAAAATTAACCTTTGCTAAGGGGCATATAGCCACACTTATTGCTTTGATTTTCGCTTTAAAAAGCTGGGGTTACAGATTATCTTCCTATGAAATATTGTTTTCACCAGGTGGTGTAGTATTTGGAGCTACCTATTCAGATGTTAATGCCTTGCTGATTGCTTATAAGGCATTAATAGTTATATCTTTAGTTGTGGCTGCGGTCATAATTGCTAATATATTTATTAAAAGGATTAACTGGATATTAATTAGTATTGGGGCTTGGATAGTAATTGCACTTGTTTTAGGAGGGGTATATCCAACTGTTATACAAAAAATTGTAGTTCAACCCAATGAATACAATAAAGAAAAGCAATTTATTGAGAATGGTATAGAATTTACCAGAAAGGCCTATTCTTTGGATCGGGCAGAAATGGAAGACTTCGAGATTGCTTATGATTTGGATATTACAGATTCCGAACATGATGCTACTATAAATAATATTAGGTTATGGGATTGGCAACCTTTGACTACTACCTATAAAAACTTGCAACAGTTACGCCCATATTATGTATTTAACGATGTTGATATTGATCGCTATACAATTAATGGGGAATATAGGCAAGTCATGCTTTCAGCCCGTGAAATTGATCAGAGCCAATTGGCTGAAGATGCTCAAACCTGGATAAATCAAAAACTAATGTATACGCATGGTTATGGTTTGGTTGTTAGCCCGGTTAGTGAAATAGAACAAGAAGGTTTCCCCGACTACTATATAAAAGATATACCCCCAAAATCAAGTGTTGATATTGAGGTAACCCGTCCAGAAATATATTTCGGTGAAATGACCAACGATTATGTAATTGTTAACACCAAACAAAGGGAATTTGATTATCCCATGGGCTCCACTAATGAATACACATTTTATGAGGGAAAAAATGGGGTGAAAATTAATTCTTTTACCCGTAAATTATTATTAAGTTGGTTTTTGAAAGATTATAAGATGATTCTTTCTAGTGATATTACCAACGATAGCCAAGTTTTAATGTATAGAAACATTGCAGAACGAATTAACAAAGTAGCCCCTTATTTGGGCTATGATAGTGACCCATATATAGTAATCAACACCGAAAATGGTAAGCTTTATTGGATGTTAGATGCCTATACTTATTCTAATAAATATCCTTATTCGCGGCCATTTGATAATAAAGGCAATAACTATATTAGAAATTCTGTGAAAGTTATATGTGATGCCTACACAGGTGAATTAGATTTTTATGTAGCTGATCCCGATGATCCCATGATCAAGGTTTACAGCAAGATATTCCCAGACCTCTACAAGGATATTGCAGAAATGCCAGAGGCTTTATTTACCCATGTTAGATATCCTGTAGACTTATTCAAAATCCAAACGGAAATTTATCTGACCTACCATATGGCTGATCCCAACGTATTTTATAACAAAGAGGACTTGTGGCTCATCCCAACCGAAATTGTAGATGATAAACCAGTAAAAATGGAGCCCTACTATATAGTAATGAAATTACCTGGGGAAAATGAAGTCGAGTATGTACAAATGTTACCCTTTACACCTAAAAACAGATTGAACATGGTATCTTGGATGTGCGTACGAATGGATGGAGACAATTACGGAAATATGGTAGTTTTCAACTTCCCCAAACAAGAAACTATTTATGGTCCTGAGCAAATTGAATCTAGAATTAATCAAAACACACAAATAGCACAACAAATCAGCTTATGGGATCAAAGGGGTTCAAGAGTATACAGGGGACATTTACTAGTAATACCTATTGAAAATTCGGTAATATATGTTGAACCTCTATATCTACAAGCTGATAATAGTAAACTACCCGAACTTAAACGAGTAATCGTAGCATATGGCAATACCACAGTTATGGAACCAACCCTAGATATAGCTTTAGAAAAGATTTTCGGGGAGGGTTCTAGGCAACCAAGACCTCCAACAGCAACTGAAGATGATGCTGGAATTATTGACGAAAGACCTGATGATTCAATAGGGGTAAGCGGTACTGTGCAAGAATTAGCCGAAAAAGCCCGTGAATATTACGATAGGGCTAACGAACGCCTGCAATCTGGAGATTGGGCTGGATATGGCGAAAATATTGAAAAACTTAATAATGTATTGAAACAAATAGAGGAGTCTGTGACTGAATAGGTCACAGACTCCCATAAAGGTGCAGGGGGGAATCTTTAATGTTGGTGGAAATTAACGATAATATCAGCCTTATTGTTAGTGAATTGGGTTTTATGTACTGCAATTGTATTCTTATAAAGGATGATTGTAGGACTATAATTGATACTGGTGCAGATACAAATTCCCTGTTAAAGATTAATCCAGATGAAATTGATTTAATTTTATATACCCACCACCATTATGATCATACTAGGGGGCATAGTTTATTTAAAAATTCTAAAACATTAATTCATAGATTGGATTTTCCTGCAACCCAAAATGTAGAAGCCATTGAATTATACAATTCAACATATAAGTGGGAAGAATTAATGCCAGCAATAGCTAAAGAGGAAGGACTAAAGGCGCTCAACATGCTACCAGATATGAGGATGCTGTGGTCTGCTGATGGTACTTTCGAGGATAACAATATTTTTGATTTGGGCAAAACAAAGGTACAGGTTATTCATACGCCAGGACATTCGGCAGGGCATTCATCCTTTTGGTTCCCAGAGGAAGAATTTTTGTTTACTGGTGATATATGTTTAACCGCAGCTGGTCCTTGGTATGGGGAGTTATATGCCGATCCTGATGATATGATTAAATCAATAGATAAAATAATAGCCTTGAAACCAAATAAAATTGCTTCCTGTCATATTAATTCCGTCTATAACAATGATATAACAAAAATACTCAATGAATTTAAAAATAGAATTTTCAAAAGGGATGAACGAATATATAATTTTCTGAAGGAAAAACCTGCCGATATTCACAAATTGGCCGATAATAAATTAATTTATCGCCATCATCCTAGCCCATTCGTGGTATTTTGGGAAAAGTTGATGTTAATTAAACATTTGGCACGCCTTGAAAAAATGGATATGATTGAGGAAGTCGAACCTAACTTATTTCACGCAAAATAGAAAGGACGGACTTTAGTGAAAAACATAAAAATTGTTTGCATAGGGGATAGTACTACATTTGGATTTCCTTATGGTCCCCAAGAATCATGGGTTAGAATGTTGGAAAATGAAATATTGGGGGAAGTAATTAACCAAGGAATTAATGGCAACACGACTACTAATATGTTAAAAAGGTTTGATAGGGCCGTATTACCACATAGTCCTGATTATGTAATCATAACAGGAGGGATTAATGATGTGGTAGCTAGCGAAAGTTTAGATAGGATTCAATATAATATAGTTCAAATGGCGGAAATAGCTAAGGAAAATAAAATTATACCTATAATCGGTCTACCTACAGCAATTGATTTTAAGCCTTGGGAAAATAATTTACAAAAACTTAGAGATAGACTTATGGAATATGCAAGACAGAATGATTTAGACATAATTAATTTTGCTGGGGCTTTTTTCAATAGTAATGGAACAATAAAGACTAACTTATTACTTGATGATGGCGGGCATCCCACGCGTGAAGGATATAAGCAGATGTTTAGGCAAATAGATGTAACTATATTTAATAAGTTAGCCTAGCCACACCCATTTATAAGCATATGATTAATAATTAGATGCTGTTTGGTATTTCATTAGATAAGATGGGGGATACATCAAATATTTGCAATATTTCTTCTGGATACTTATAAATTTTAATATTTGCTGCAGGTTCGAGCTTTGCATCACTATATCTAGCTACAATTGATGCAGCTTTTTTTATTTGCTCTTCATTAGCCCAGCTATGTTGCCTTAATAGACCAGTTGGCCCTGGGCGATTGGTAACTTTTATTAACAAATCTGATTCTAAGGCAATGTTTGCAATACTCATATTTTCCGAACGATTTCTTCCTACAACGAGTAAATTTTTGTCTAAATAAAAATGCCGGCCAAATTTCAGGATTTCCATTTCGCCTGTTCTACTATTGGGGTTTACTTCTAGTAACTTTCTTAATCTATTGGAAAAATTGGCTTCCGTAAGTAAGCATCCCCCAGCTGGGGAAGGATAGTCCATGATCCCATATTCCTTAGCTAACTCTATCTGTTTTTGTCTACTCCTTCCACTTATTGCCCCAAGTTGTTCCCGATCCACCCACCCCTCTATTTCTGGAATTGTGGGTGCCAACAATTTGGCAGATAAAGGTCGTAGAATATACCCTTTATAACCAGATAATTTATCAACAGCATTCAAGGCGGATTTATTTTGACTCATCGGTCTTTGTCCCACAACTTCACCAGTAATAATAAATGAAGCAGCAAGTTCTTGCATCATATCTCCTGCCCTACGAAACATAAACCCATGACAATCAATACATGGATTCATGTTTTTTCCATATCCATATTGAGGGTTTTTTATAACATCGCTTATATAATCATTACCTAAGTCTAAAGAATGCAATCTAATTCCTAAACTTTGCGCTGCGGTAATTATCTTTTCATTTGTATCAAAAAAGGGACTTCTAAAGTTAATGCCTTCTACAGTTATTCCTTGTTCTTTAATTAAGCAGACAGCTAATTGGGAATCTAGCCCACCTGAAAATAAACTAATTGCTTTCATTGAAATTTACTCCTTTTATATATTCCTCTTCAGATAGAACTTTAATATTATGTTTTCTTAAAAGGGCAGTTGTCACGCCATCCCCTTTTTTTAATTGAGATGAAAAACTTCCATCATATATTTGATTTACCCCTCAAGATGGGCTCCTACTTTTCAATATAGCAAGTTCAACTTTATTATCCTTTGCATAAGCTAGGGTCTGTTGAGCCCCATAAATAAATGAATTAGTTAAATTATCCCCATTCTTATTGATAACTTTACCAATACCAGCTAGAACTGTATCCCCTGTACCATTCAAAATTTCGCTGGGAATTCTTGGCGTAGGTAACCCCCCAAGCTGCTCGGGACATATGGGTATTGTATCCTTGCCTTCTAGCAATTCTATCAAGGTAGGGTTTAAGTTGTTATCCCCATTATATTTACAGTTGTCACCCAATAAACATGCACTTACCAGAATCATAGTATCTACTCCAAACATATTATAAATATTATTAAATTTTTCATAATATTAGCTAGTTAATAGCTTGTTAGCTAGCAAGGTATTAGCAAATAGTATATACCATTCATATTATAAGATAAAAAACATACAGGAGATATTAATATGCTTAATTTTATTTTGTCCAATATAACCGTAAATCACAGACTGGATAATAACTCTATTTATTTTAACCAAGAGCTGGCTGAAGAATTGGATTTATTAGATAAAAAAGAAATAATTTTATATGTTGGCCAAACATATATGAGGCTAAAAATTTATATTAATAATGCTAATAAATCACGATATAACTTTAGTTTATCTTCATTAAATCTAAAAAAGCTCTATCTACGCAATGGTGCAAAACATGGAATTCGTAGTAATGATGACGAAGTCCATGTGGGTCCAGTTGTGGGCGTTATGGCTGATTTCTACAATGAACCCAAAAGACCCTTTGGGGGGCAAACATATTTTATTAGACAATTACTAAACAGTGGCAAACAGATGGGGCAAATATGTTTTGCTTTTAGTCCATATAGTGTTGATTTAATAAAGGGTGTAATAATAGGGTATACCCATGGGAAAAATGGTTGGGTAAAAGGGGCCTTCCCTATACCAGATGTAATATACCCACGTGATCGTTCTTATTCGCGCTCCAAACTTCAAATGAGAAAAAGACTCGAAGGGTTAGGAGTTAGCCTACTTAATCCGACATTAGTTGGTAAATGGGAAACTCACAAAATTCTTAGCCAAAACAAGCAACTAAGAAGCTATTTACCCGAAACTAGGCTATTGAAAAGCTTTAATGAGGTAGGACAAATGCTTACGCTTCATAGGGGGGTATATCTTAAACCAGTAGCTGGTTCACAAGGAAGAAATATTATTAAAGTAACCAAAAAAAGAGCATCTGGAGTGTATGAATATCAATATATGCTGAACAATCGCATGATTAGGGGCTCGGTTAGCAATACAGTAAACTTGCAAAAATCATTAAAAAGGATTATGGGCAACAGAAGCTATATCGTGCAAAAACAAATTAACCTCTTGAAATATGAAGATAATATTATCGATGTTAGAATTCTGGTGCAAAAAGATAATACTGGGGTGTGGGATGTAACAGGTATGGCATGTAGAGTAGGAAGTAATGGCTCTATTACCAGCAATATTTCCTCAGGAGGAAGTGGCCGAAAAATAGAGGAAATACTAATGCACAATATTCCCCAAGCAGAACTAAGAAAGAAAATTATGAATGATATCCATTTCATATCAATTGAAGCTACCAAAACTTTAGAAAAAAGCATAGGTCAATCTGGGGAAATGGGTATAGATTTGGGCATTGATGAAGACGGCAAAGTATGGTTTATAGAAGCAAACATAAGACCAGCTAGGCAGGTGTTTAATTTAATTGGTGAGACAGATACTAGATTGTTATCGGTCGAAAGACCAATGTTGTACGCTAGGTATCTAGCAGGGTTTTAAAGGAATGGGGTTTTGAAAACAATGGAACTAATAGGTAAAATTTATATCTCTAGGCCTATGATAGAGAGCCTACAGATACCAATCCAACCTTTTATTAAAATTAGGGTGGGAAATCTAGCAGTTATGAGCCAGATGAAAATAACCTCCGATACTCGTCCGACATATTCATTGTCTGATAAATTATTAAACGCTTTATATATTAAACGCAAACCACTAAAAATTATATATAATAAATATGAAAACACGATTCGCTTAGGTCCCATTATAGGCATTCTAGCTACTTCATTGCCCAATAGAAGCGAATATGATCCTAAAAGTACCCAAGCAGAATTAATATATTTAAGTGATATAGCAAAGAAAATGGAGGGGTATATATTCCTATTTACCCCTGCTTGTGTAGATTACGATAGCAATACCATTAGGGGGTATCATTATAATCATAGTCCTGGTAGGGGATTTTGGGTTCCAGCAATTTACCCTATCCCAGATGTAGTTTATGACCGAATATCAAGTCGCAAAAGTGAACTAAAATTTAAGGCAATAAGGGAGCACTTAATGCAGATGTCCCATTTGAAATATTTTAATCCATCCTACTTGAACAAATGGGATGTCCACCAGATTTTGCGTAGAGATGCTAGTTTAAATAATAATTTACCAGATACTTTGAATCTTACTACAGAAAATTTAAGCTATATGCTAAGTTTATATAAGGTAGTTTTTGTAAAGCCTAGTAATGGCAGTCTAGGACATGGTATTATAAGGATAATTAAAACAAATCAAAACCAACTAAATTATACAGTTTACCGTAAAAAGAGAATGAAAAGACGGGCTAATAATGCAGAAGAATTTATGGAAAAGACCAGACAAATTAGAGCCGATAAACCCTATATAGTCCAGCAGGGACTCGATCTTGCTAATTATAGAGGGGCTACCTTTGATTTACGAATCATTTACCAAAAGGATGGTAAAGGTGAATGGGTAATAAGCAAGAAGTTTGTCAGGGTAGCAGCTAAGGGGAGCAATATATCGAATTTGAGTACTGGGGGCACAGCTGTTGTTAGTAAAAGAGTATTAAGATATCTATTTAAGACAGGGGATTTAATAAGAATTAAAAACATTGAAATAGAAGACTTGTGTTTGAAAATTGCTAGGGCCTTAGAAAAATCTAGTAACCAGATATATGGTGAATTAGGTTTGGACATTGGAATTGATAAAGGGGGTAATCTCTGGCTAATTGAGGTTAATTCAAAACCCCGTAAGACAACCGAAACTGAATTTTCAATGAGAATAGTAAGAAATACTTTTATTAGACCATTAGAATTTGCTGTTTTTCTGGCGGGCTTTAATAAAAATTAATAGTCTAATAGACTTTATCCCTTTTTTATAATGCAACTGCATGGTAAAATTTTATTTGAAGGGAGTTGAAAACATATGAACAACAATACAATTTACCCCAAAATCCTTAAAGTTTTTATTTTGTTTTTTTTGGCTCTGCTAATTGGAGGTATAGTTTTAATAACCTTTAATTATTCAGCCGCATATAGATCTGAGGAAGTTGATAATATTGTTACCCAGGATAAATCTGAATCAAGGACAGCAACAAGCCCTAATTTAGTTATCGTAGGTCCGACTAATATTGCTGATATGGTGGAAAAAGTTAGCCCAGCCGTAGTAAATATTGAAACTAGTGTTACCGCTAGCAGTAATGACCCTTTTTTTGATGATCCTTTTTTCAGGTACTTTTTAGGTGATAACTATTTACCTAAAACAAATATCGCTCAAGGAATTGGAACGGGGTTTATTATTAATGAGGATGGTTTTGTTGTTACTAACCAACACGTAATTGATAAGGCTGACTCAATAACAGTTAATATTAGCGAAAATGAAAAATATAATGCTAAAGTAGTCGGCCAAGATTATGAATTAGATTTGGCTGTACTTAAAATTGAATCAAATAAGAAGTTTGGGACTTTACAAATGGGTGATTCTGACAAAATAAGGGTAGGAGAATGGGTAATAGCCATAGGTAATCCTTATGGACTTGATCATACTGTTACTGCTGGTTTAGTAAGTGCTAAGGGTAGACCCATAAAAATTGAAGATAGAATTTATAAAAACCTAATCCAAACTGATGCCGCTATTAACCCTGGTAATAGTGGGGGACCATTGTTAGATACTAGTGGACAAGTAATAGGTATTAACACAGCTGTTAATGCCAAGGGGCAAGGTATTGGCTTTGCAATTCCTATAAATACTGCCAAACAGGTATTGAATGAATTAATCAACAAGGGCAAAGTGGTGCGGCCATATATTGGGGTATGGTTGCAAGCAGTAGATCAGGAAATAGCGGATTATTTAGATATTCCTCAAGAAGGGGTAATCATTGCCGATGTAATTCCAAATAGCCCTGCTAGTAGGGCTGGACTTAGAAAATATGACATTATTCTAAGCATAGATGGGATTAAAGTCATGGATGGAGACCAAGTAAACGAGCTGGTCAGAAAAAAAGATATAAGTGAAAATATAACACTTGAAGTTTTAAGAGATGGTAAACATTATTCGATAAATATACAATTAGCAGAAAAACCATAAATATAAAGGAATACAGACACTTGTTGCAGAATTTGTTTTTATTGGAATAATGGTGGGGATAACCCACCATATTTCATATCTTATGTATTCATAGTCCCCTAAAAGGAGGAAATGATATGAAAAAAAGGCGTTTAGGAATATTGACAGGTGGGGGTGATTGTCCAGGTTTAAATGCTGTGATCAGAGCTGCTACAAAAACAGCAGTTGCCGATTATAGTATGGAAGTAGTAGGTTATATTGATGGCTTCAAAGGGTTAGTGGAAAATCATTTTATTCGTCTAGATGCCAAGGCTGTATCTGGGATTGCACACCGGGGAGGTACAATTCTAGGCACAACAAATAGGGATAACCCTTTTAGATATTTAGTCGGTGGGACTTCTGAAAAACCAGAATTTGCAGATGTTTCTGATCGGGCCATAGAAAATTTAAACAGATTAGGTATTGATGGATTAATAATCATCGGTGGAGATGGTAGCTTAAATATCGCTGACCAATTTTATAAAAAAGGAGTGCCTATTGTTGGTGTACCAAAAACCATTGACAACGATTTATCTGCAACCGAAGTTACTTTTGGTTTCAATACTGCAGTAAATACTGCTACTGATGCACTTGATAAACTTCACACTACGGCAGAATCACATCACCGAGCCATGATTTTGGAGGTTATGGGAAGATATGCGGGGTGGATTGCTCTACACGCAGGTATTGCAGGAGGGGCTGATGTAATATTAATTCCCGAAATACCATACGACATTAATAGCATAAAATCAAAGATAGCAGATCGTTATATTCATGGAAAGAAATTCAGTATTATGGTAGTGGCGGAAGGCGCTAAACCTAAACACGGTGAAATGGTTGTACAAAAACTAGTACCTACAAGTCATGACCCTATAAGATTGGGGGGAATAGGGAATAAAGTTGCCCAGGATGTTGAAGAAGTGGTAGGAGTTGAAACCAGGGTAACCGTCCTAGGACATTTACAGAGGGGCGGCTCACCTATACCCTATGATAGAATATTAGCTACCCGTTATGGGGTAGCTGCTGTAGACAATTTTGCAGCGAATAATTTTGGCACTATGGTTAGTCTAAGAGATAATATTATAGAAACAGTAGCCTTAACCGAAGCCATCCAAGAAATGAAATTAGTTCCGGTTGATAGTGATGTAATAAGGGCAGCTAGGGCAGTAGGAATCAGTTTTGGGGATTAAAGAAGAAATGGGGAATCTCTTATGCTGGTAAAGGATTTTATGCGTAAGAATATACTAGTCTTAAAGTTAGATGATACTATGGAAAGGGCAGGGCAACTTATGGAATCCCATAAATTATATGGGGCTCCAGTAGTAAATAATAATAATGTTTTGCAGGGTATATTCACTCGTTTACATTTATTAAGGGCTTTTTCGAATAGAATCCCACTAGACACCTCTATTAGTCAATTAATGCAGCCTTCAGCTGTCACTTTAAAACCAAATGACGCTTTTAATGATGTTATCAAAATTTTTGTAGAAACGAATTATTCTAATTATCCTATAGTCAATGATGACAATACGGTGGTAGGGGTTGTCTTAGCCTCTGATATTTTGCAATTAGGGGCCCAAGAATTCTATAAGATGTTTGGAAATCATAGACTGGATTACCTAGGTAATGCCTTTATAGGTATAGATGCGAAAGGATATATTAGAACTGTTAGTAAAACTGCAAAAGATATTTTAGGCAAAAAGGCTGATACTGTAATTAATAAGCACATTGTTGAAACAATTCCCATTATGGAAAGTCTTGCTAAGGATATTTTACAAGATGCTACCAAAGCAAAGGAATTATTTAGGCAGCTAAGTATTGCACAAAAACGAATAGATTATTATCAAAATACCATTGCATCTTTGAGATTAGGTAAATATACTTTTGATAATATTATAGGCATGTCAAGCCAAATGAAGAAAATTAGAAGCATGGCTTCGCAAGCTGCCAAGACATCCTCAACTATATTAATAAGGGGTGAAAGTGGAACTGGTAAGGAGCTAATTGCCCACGCTATACATAATGCTAGTCCTAGATGTGACCAGCCATTTGTTTTGGTCAATTGTGCAGCTATTCCTGAACAATTAATAGAATCAGAATTATTTGGTTATTGTGAAGGAGCCTTTACAGGTGCGCTTAAGGGGGGGAAGCCTGGTAAATTTGAATTAGCTAATGGTGGGACTATTTTTTTAGATGAAATAGGGGATTTACCATATACAGCACAAGCCAAAATTCTAAGGGTTTTACAGGAATTTGAGGTGGAACGCTTAGGTGGAATAAAGACTATAAATGTTGATGTTAGGGTTATAGCAGCTACAAATAGGGATTTAAATGCTTTAATTAAGGCGGGCAATTTTAGAAAAGATCTATTTTACAGGTTGAATGTTGTAGAAATAAAAACTGTTCCATTAAGGGAGAGGCGCGAAGATATTCCATATCTTACTGATTACCTCATAGAAAAAATATGTGAGCGATTAAATATGTATCATATTACTATTAGTGACGAAGCTAGAAGCATTTTGAACACCTATGATTTCCCAGGAAATGTTAGAGAATTAGAAAACATACTTGAAAGGGCTATAAATTTTGCAGCCGAAATTGGTGTAATTAAACCAGAACATTTAATATCTATTACGGATAAAGAAACATTATCTGCTTTGGTTTTCGAAGAAATATATGAAGAAACGAATAAAAGCATTTCCGATTTGAAGGAAATTGTGGCTATTGCTGAAAGAAATGCTATAAAAAGGGCTCTAAATTTAACCAAAGGGAACAAAAAACAGGCGGCAAAAATACTTAATATCCATAGATCACTTTTATATAAAAAATTAGATAAGCATGGTATATCCTAATCGAAGGAGGACCAAGTCTAAATGGAAACAATAGCTGTTTTAGGTGCAGGTGTCATGGGGGCAGGAATTGCCCAAATAGCTGCCCAAGGTGGTTATAATGTAATACTACGCGATTTGCAAATGAGCCTAGCAATTAATGGAATAAGAACTATAAGCGCGAATTTAGATAAATTAACTGAAAAAGACATCATTCATAATAATGAAAAAATGCTAATATTGAATCGTATTAAAGCCACTACTGACTTATCAGAATTAAAAAATGTCGATTTGGTCATAGAGGCGGTAATAGAAAATATATCTGTAAAAAAACAGATTTTCAATGAATTGGACAATATTTGCAAAAAAGATGTAGTTTTAGCCACTAATACTTCATCATTATCCATAACCGAAATTGCATCGGTATGTAACAACCCAGAAAGAGTCATAGGGATACATTTCTTCTATCCAGTTCCCATTATGAAATTAGTTGAAATAATAAAGGGAATACAAACTTCTGAGGAAACACTTTTGTCAACTAAAAAATTCATAGAACAAATGGACAAAGAGTTCATAGTTTTAGAAAAGGAAAGGCCCGGATATGTAGTTAATAGAATTCTAATCCCATATATTAATGAAGCAATTTTTATTTATGCAGAAGAATTGGCTGATGCAAAAAACATTGATTTGGCTATGAAACTCGGAGCAGGTATGCCAATTGGACCTTTAGAATTGGCAGATAAAATAGGATTAGATATAATATATTCTATATTGATTGCTTTTTATAATGAATATAAGGATTCAAAATATAGGCCACATCCATATCTATTAACTATGATAAGGGCTGGCTACTTGGGAGAAAAAAGTGGGCAAGGGTTTTACAAATATTAAAATATAACTATAATTTTTTAGATAAGCTAAATAATAATTGATAAGGGGATTTTTATGAAACTTAAAACACAAAGGACTTATGGGCCATGGATTGGATTATTTTTAGGATTACTTGTATTTGGTTTTTGTATATGGGGGGTCAATTTTGCACTAGCTGATGGTGATGAAGTATTAAAATTACTAATAGAAATTCCTATTTATTTTTTCCTAGTATTATACATAATCATTTTAATTGGCGCTTTTAATACCTATTATTTTTGTGATGATACTGGCATTAAGATTAGATGGGGTTTATACAAAATATTTATACCATGGCAAAAGGTAGAAGGAGTTACGAAAATAGAAGGAAAGAGCAATTTGTTTTCCATTTTGGGAGTTAGTTGGCCTGGATTAATTGTTGGCTTGTACCAAGTTAAAGGACTAGGCACAGCTAAAATGTTTGGCACAAATCCTAACCAAGGTTTTATGTACTTGAGAACAAAATTGGGGTTCTATGGCTTAACACCAGAGAGTGATGAGATGTATAAAATTATCGCCGAAAGGAGTAATACTGAAATAGAGACCTTAGATATGGATAGTTTATCCGTAGATGAAAAGGGTGAAGGCTTGATGGAGGATAATTTTTATAGGTTTTTATTTTATTTAAATATTGCTTTCTTGACAATTTTTGCTCTATATTTGCTTGTTTTCTTCCCTGGCTCTGGTGCCCCAAATTTTATTGTTTTATTATTGGTATTAGCAGTTGGATTATTCTTCTTTAATATTTCTAATGCAGCTAGGCTATATCAATTTAGTGACACTGGGGGGTATATTCTCTTGCTACTTGGGTTAGCAATAACGGGGATATTTATAATTCTTTCCCTATCTGAAATAACCCTTTAAAGATCGCTTAGTTTTATTAATATAATTTTAACAAAGGATGACTTGCTCGTGAGGTAAGTCATTTAATTTTGTAAACATTTTCTTATCTAAATGAGTACATAATAAATATTATGTAAAGTAATGAAAACTAAATAGTAGATTTTCAAATCTATTATTTATATAATTAGGCTTGAGTTTTTAGGAAGGGAACGATTTAAATTGCAACTAGGTATAATAGGTTTGCCTATGGTTGGTAAAACCACAATTTATGAATTACTAACTAAACAAAGGGATTTTTCATCCAATAGTATGAAAGCTAATATGGCTATAGCTACAATCCCAGATTACAGAATAGATAATCTCACTAAATTGGTCAATCCACGGAAAACAATTTACGCCCAAATCGAGGTTATTGATATTCCAGGCTTGATTCCCGGAGCGGAGAGTAATGCAGCAATATTTTTAGATGCGGTCCGTAAAGCTGATGCTTTATTACATGTAGTTAGAGCCTTTGAAGACAGTATGTTGGGACCAATTCAACCACTACTAGATATTGAAACAATCAATTACGAATTATTGTTAGCTGATCTTGATTTAATCGAAAAACGGATTACTAGAATAGAAAATAATAAGAAGAAAAAACAGATGTTAACTGAATTCAATCTATTGCATAGATTAAAGGATGCTTTGGAAAACGAATTGCACCTATCTTCTGTAGAAATTGATGAAGCGGAACAAGAAATTATGAATACATACCAATTTCTTACTACCAAGCCTATTCTAATATGCATTAATGTTTCCGAGGAGGATTTAATAGACCATAATTATACTGATTATGATAAAATTCAGGAACTTGCAGTTGAAACTGGTTTACAGGTAGTGGAAGTGTCCGCGGAAATTGAAAAAGAGATCGCTGAGTTAGAAAGTGGGGAAAGAAAAGCCTTTATGGAGGAATTAGGATTAAAGGAATCTGGAATAGTAAGAATATCTCGCAATGTATATGAAAAATTAGGATTAATATCTTTTTTCACTGTCGGGGAAATGGAAGTCAGAGCCTGGACTATAGATAGGGGAATGACGGCCAGAATTGCAGCAGGTAAAATCCATTCCGATATAGAAAGAGGTTTTATTAGGGCAGAGGTAGTAGATTATGATGATTTAATGGAATTAGGTAGTATGGCTGCTGTTAAAGAAAAGGGGCTATACAGATTGGAAGGTAAAGAGTATATTGTAAAAGATGGGGATATTGTACATTTCAGATTTAATGTATAGGTGGAATATGAAATGAAATCAATAATTATTGGTGCTGGAAAAGTAGGTTTTAGTATTGCCCAGCTTTTATCTTTGGAGGAACATGATGTAGTAGTTATCGAAGAAGATGAGGAACGGGCGGCAATAGTTGAAGAATTACTAGATGTACAGGTGATTCACGGTAGCGGTGCGTCTTGGAAAACCCTAGGAATTGCAGGGGTAAAAACCGCTGACCTAGTTATAGCTGTTACAGAAATTGATGAACTCAATATGATTGCTTGTTCGATTGCGAAAAAATATGGAGCCAAAACAACCGTTGCTAGAGTCCGAAATATTGATTATGTGCAAACACCACAATTTTCACCTGAGGAATTTTTAGGAATTGACCTTATTATTAATCCGGAACGGGTAACTGCCCAGGAAATTGCTAAAATTGTAAAAAATCCCGAAGCCCTAGAATGTGATTATTATGCAGATGGCAGGGTACAACTATTAGCCATATTAATTACAGATGATTCGCCAGTAGCAGGCTTAAAATTAAAAGAACTTGATACTGCTAAATATGTTGTAGTTTCAATAGTTCGGAATCATAACATGATTGTACCAAACGGTGAAAATGAAATTTTACCAACTGACCGTCTATATATAATAGCCAACACTGCTGAAATGCATGACGTCTTAAGGATATTTGGCATTCAAAAAAGAAAGGTAGACAACCTGACTATATTAGGGGCTGGAAGAACGGGATGCTATTTAGCGGAAATTATAGAAAAAGAGCACCTGCCTATCAGTGTAAAGATCATAGAGAAAAGCGAAAAAAAAGCAAGAGAAGCTTCCACTTTGCTTAATAACACTTTGATTATACACGCAGATGGTAGCGACTTAGAAATTTTGAAATCAGAGAACATTGGTCATTCTGATCTTTTTATATCTTTAACGAACGATGACAAGATTAACTTACTTTCCTCTCTTATTGCCAAAAATTTAGGAGTAAAAAAGACTATTGCCAAGGTAAAGCGTACTGATTTAATGCCTTTAATGCAAGAAATAGGTATTGATATTGTACTGAGTCCGCGTATTATTACTGCAGGGTCTATCCTAAAATATGTGCGTAGGGGCGATATTGTATCGGTGACAGTCCTGGGAGATGAAAGTGCTGAAATGTTAGAACTTTATGCCCAACCTGGTTCTATTGCAGTTGGCAAGGAACTAAAAAAAATAAAATTTCCCAAAGGTTCCGTTATAGGGGCTATAGCGAGGGAAAATGATGTAATAATTCCCAATGGGGACAGTGTTATAAAACCATTTGATCATTTACTAGTATTTACTTTGCCCAAAAGTATACACAAAGTTGAAAGGCTTTTTATTAATGGGGGAAAACATAAGTGGTAAGACCTAAAGTAATATTAAACTATCTGGGGAAAATAGTTGTCATTGTCGGTATCTCCATGTTAATTACCTCTTTTTGGTCCTTCTATTACAATGAATCTATTTTAATTAAATTATTATTGGTATCCATATTCACAATTATTACAGGATTATTCCTAAGTTATTTTTTTAAACTTGAGCATAATTTAAATTACTTAGAAGGTTTTGCACTAGTAAGCATGGGATGGATCATAGCTTCAATTTTTGGGTCCCTACCATATCTTATAAGTGGGCATGTTTTTTCTTATGCAGATGCAATATTTGAAACCGTGTCTGGCTTTTCTACTACTGGGGCTACTATATTTAATGATGTTGAAATTCTCCCTAAAAGCATTTTGTTTTGGCGTAGTTTAACCCAATGGCTTGGTGGCATGGGAATAATGGCACTATTTATAGCTGTAATCTCGGGCATGGGTGTAAGGGCTAACCAAATATTTAGGGCTGAAATACCAGGTCCAATTGCAAGTAAAATAAGTCCCCGAATTAAGGAAACTGCTAGATTGTTATGGTTAACCTATCTTATTATTAGTTTAGCTTTGTTCTTACTATTATTAATTTGTAAAATGAACGTATTCGATGCTTTATGCCACACCTTTTCTACTGTAGCAACGGGGGGATTTTCCACTAAAAATGAAAGTATTAGCTTTTTTAGTCCAACTATTCAATGGATTCTTATCATATTTATGTTTATTGGGGGAACCAATTTTACCCTACATTACTTTGCTTTTACCCGTTTATCAATTAAAGGATATATAGAAAACAAGGAGTTTAGACTATATGTTCTAATGATTTTTCTTGCGACGATACTGAGCATGATTGGTTTGATATCGACTTATGGTCTGGGGGAAAATATTAGGAATAGTCTTTTTCAAGTTATATCTATAATGACCACCACTGGTTATACTACTGGTAATTATCATACTTGGTCTGGACTTAACCAAGTTGTAATTTTAATCTTAATGCTTATAGGCGCCTGTGCTGGCTCAACATCAGGTAATATCAAAGTTGGAAGATACCTAATAATGCTACAAAGGGCTAAAATTGAATTAAAAAACATTATTTATCCCCGAGCCCTTTTAACCTTACGTTATGGTGATAAAGTTTTAAGTGATGCACTAATTATTAACGTATTACAATTTTTCTTTATCTATATAATGATAATTTTGACTGGTACAATCATTATGGGACTCTTAGGATTAGATTTAACCACAAGTTTTAGCGCTGTTATTGCCTGCATAGGTAATGTCGGCCCAGGTTTCGGTACAGTAAACCCATCCAATAGCTATTCTTTAATACCTGATTCCGGAAAATACATTTTATCATTGATTATGTTGCTAGGTAGACTAGAAATATATCCCCTTCTAATACTACTTTTACCCGACTATTGGAAAAGATAATTACTTGTCATAAAGGCCAAGCAAGCTTGGCTTTTTTTATGTATTTTTATCTGTTAATGACACGTAGCATCTATAAAACTCATATTATGGATTAAAGAATATGTAAAGGGGTCATATAATGCCTAATACTAGCAATAAAAGAGTATTAATTAATGGTGATTTATATAAGGAGTTAAATTCTGATACAGTTAGCTTGAAAATTGGTTGTATGACCACAATATCAAAAACCAAAGTTTCCCCAGAATGTACAAAGAATTTGATTTATTTGAATACCAATTTAGCCAAAAAATTACTAGTACCTAGCCGTTCATACTTTCCTTATTATATTAAAGAAAATACTATAAAATTGGGGCCTAGTGTTGGTATTATAATTTCTAGTAAAAATCCTAACAATCAAGTACCCAAAGGTAAGCAGGGTCGCTTATATAAAGAAATGATTGTTTATGGAAAAGACAAGGGGCTATTTATTTTCATATTTTACGCTGAAGGTGTCAATTGGCAAAGGAGAAGTATTAATGGGTATACGATAAATAATAGCGGTAAATGGATAAAAGGTAATTTTGCATTACCAACTATAGTCTATAATCGAATTAATTACAGAAGTATAGAATCTAGAAAAAACATAAGGGCCTTATTTAAAAAGCTAGAAAACGAACCCCATATTTATGTTTTTAATACCAGGTTCCTCAACAAATGGGAAGTGCACGAAACATTGCATTCTATTCCAGCCTGCCAAAAGTTTCTAGCAAATACTATGAAATACAGCCGTAAAAATCTGCGAATATTATTAGAAAAACATAAGGAAGTATTCCTAAAACCCATTAATAACAGTAGGGGACATGGAATTATTAAAATTATATCTACTCATCACAATTCATTCCTATATTCTAAAGCGGATAAAAATATCCCCAAGTGGCACTCTTGCTCCTCATTCTATACTTTATTTGAAGCATTAAACCGTATGGGAATTAAAGAAAATCGTTATTTAATACAAGAGGGGATAGATTTAGCTAAAGTAAATAATCAAGTATTTGATTTACGGACCCAAGTCCAAAAAGATGGTAACGGTAGGTGGGTGATAACAGGGGTTGGTGCACGAATAGCTGGTAAAAACAGATTTGTAACTCATATACCGAATGGTGGTACTGCAGCCTCATATGAAAATGTAATTAATACCAGCTATGGTAAATCATCAAGCAAAAAAACTAAAATTGATCAGGGCTTACAAACCATTTGTTCGATAATTCCGCCTACATTAGAGGAAGGCTTAAAAATTAAATTAGCCATACTTTCCTTGGATATCGGGGTAGACAGCGAAGGCGATATGTGGTTATTAGAAGTTAATAGCAAACCTGCTAGTTTTGACGAAAATGATATTAGATTAAAACATCTACATTATTTAACTGATTATTTTGTTTATGCAGCACAAAAAATTTCAAAGGAATGATTTTTAATGAACTTAATTATTAACTATCATCCCAATGAAACTGGATTAAACATAGTTGAAAATTTAAAAAACAATTTTTTAAGTATATCAACCCAAGAACTTGAGATTTGTGGAACAGATTATTGGGCAATGGCAATTATTGACGAAAATTCAAAAGCAAAAAAAGTAATTAACAATATAAAATCAATCCGAAATTCTTTAGAGGAAGAAACAATGAGCAATATTTTACGAATCAATGGGATTGCTTCCGACTTTCCCAGTATTGATACAGCAATTAGAAAATATGAAGTACTAATATGTGATCTGCGTATTATTTCAATTCGTCTTACTATACTAAGTAAGCCTAAAGAACAAGTTAGGTATATACGCGAGAGTGAAAATTCAAAGATAGCCGAAATGGCCAAAAAAGCCATATACTTATCTGGTTTAGACCTTGGTATCGTAACAGTCGTTCTTACAAGCAAAAGGCGGTTGAAAATAAGAAAAATTGAACCTTCTCCATTGGTAAGGGACAAAGACCTAGCAACCATTATAAAAATGATACTTGAATTGTTTAATATTGATGAAACTATTAAATCTAGGGAAGTAACCCTAGGGGCCGACCCAGAATTCATGTTGTTTAATGCAAAAAGTGGAAAAATGATAGCTGCTTCGGAATTCTTCCCTAAAGATGGGATAGTCGGCTGTGATAATATTAGAATTAGAAACCGTCAACAACATCCAATAGCTGAAATAAGGCCTAAACCGGATGATTGTCCATTGAAATTAATTGATAACATAAAGGACGCTTTAAATAGTGCTAGTAGATTGGCACCCTATAAAAATGTTAGATGGGTAGCGGGAAGTCAACCAGTTAATGGCTATTCTATCGGAGGGCATATTCATTTTAGTAAAATAAAAATTAGTGGTATTTTATTAAAAGCACTGGATAATTATTTGGGCATACCTATATTTCTAATAGAAGAATCCAGCACAGCAGCTAAAAGAAGAAAGAAATATGGCTTAATAGGAGATTATAGGGTTAAAGAACATGGGGGATTTGAATATAGAACCCCAGGTAGTTGGTTAGTATCACAAAAACTATCTACAGCAATACTTTGTCTAGCTAAAATAGTCTCAAGTAGGTATCCATATCTACCCAAAAACTTTTTAAACGATTTGGAAGCACAAGAAGCATTTTATGCCGGTAACCAAGCATATTTTATTAAACATTTTTATCTAATTTGGGAAAATATTAAAAGCTTGGATCTGTACAATAAATACGCTGAGGAACTCAAAATAATCCCAGAAATGATCATTAATAAAACAAGTTGGGATGAGAAATCTGATTTTCGCAAGTACTGGAAAATAAGTACCTCAAGTAAAATTTATACCAAAAAACCAGTAACCAGCCAACAAATTACAAGTAATATTACTATATCACCAAGAACTAATGCAAGGAATTTATCCACACCTACACGTAGTACTAGAATATCGGTAAGGCAGGCAGGAAGTAGTACAAGAACAACTCGCAGGGCATCGACTACTAGAGCAAATCAAAGAGCCAATATTTCCAGAGGTAGAATTATTGGCTCTAATCAAATCAGAAGAAATTAATATGTGTTAAAGATTTTTAAAACATACCCAAATTACTAAGTAGTTTTTTCGCAGCCTGTTCCTGCAAATTAATCCTAGTAGTTAGAGTTTGTTTTTGGGAAGTCTCAAATATAAAACTATTAACTCCTAAATATTGAGCCGTGCTTCTAGCCAAACTACCTTGAACAGGATAGCGTAGTAAGGTGAATTTCTGTATAGATGTCTTTATACCTTTATTTAGGTCATTTACAATATCTTCAACTATACTTTTAGCACTATTTGCAGGATAATAAATTAGAGTCTGTCCAACGGAGCTGGTCGCACTATTTTTGTAATAATCAAAGCCCTCATGCATGTCCATCAACCATTCAACATTATATTCCTTTACTATACTATAGACTTCCTTTGCTAAAGCGTTTTTAGGAGAAGCAGTTTTCGACTGCGGGAACAGGCGATTAAAATCTGTTTCTCCAGGGGCACTACGTCGGCCAGCTTCAATGGCAAGTTTATTAACCCTAGGTATTACTAATAAAGTCCCCTTTTTAATAGAATAATCTTTTACTTTTTCTGCTGCCCGATATCCAGCAGTTTCATTACCATGGACCCCACCAACAACCATTACTATTGGGCCTGGTTGACCACTTTCAATCACATACAAATCAGTTGCATATTTGCTACCTTGGGCAAGAGTTCTTTTGCTTGTTGTTGGTAAAGGCTTTTTCTCTGGTTTAGATTGTTCTGTAACCGTATAATATGTATAAGGCCTTCCATTTATCATGGTTGTAGTGGGTGAATAGCCTAAATTGGATTCAGACTCTTCATAGGTAGTTACTGTGTACTCAATTGAATCAGAGTACTTTGTAGTTTGTGCATTAACACAAATGGGGTTAATAAAAAATGTTGCTGCAAAAATTAATATAAATATTGCAGTCCAGAAATTAAAGGTTCTAATGCTTACTTTTTGCACTTATTATCATTCCTTTCCTTAAGACTATTTTTATGGTAAAAAAGCAAGTATGACCAAGATTCCATAAAAATTGTCATTTTCCTGCAAGAAAGGAATAGTAAATTATGGTAAATAGTTAGTTGATTTATTCTAAGTCGATAATATCGTAGTTAAAACTGGTTATTTCTATATCAAAATAATGATTAAAAAGTGTGTCATTGATATAAGTAAGGAGTTTTTCTAATTCAGGAATACTGGAACTAACTATAGCAAACCCTAAAGTAGATCTTTGCCATAAATCATGATATGCTACTTCACTAATAGAAAGATTCAACCTTTTTCTTAAACGATCAATAATACTATTGATAATCTTTCTTTTATATTTCAAGGAAGTAGAATAAGGTAAATGTATTTCAATTGAACCATACAAAACAAACATATTTCCTCCAAATAACAGTTAATATTTGAATTTTAGCAAAACAACGATTATATAGCAAATAAGGCCTTGTTTAAAAGTTTCGAAACTAGAACCTCGCGAATTATCTTGATAATTGTCGTATCTCTGATAATATATTATATAGGAAAATATTATAAGGTAGCTTTTTAACCTAGAAGGGCAGTGCTAACAATGAACATACAACAATTTGAGGTATTTAGAACTATAACCCAGGCTAAAAGTTTTACTAAAGCTGCTAAAATCCTTAATTTTACTCAGCCAGCAATCAGTTCACAGGTCAAACAGTTAGAAGAAAACTTTAACATATCGCTATTTGAACGAGGGAACACAGGAGTTAGACTCACAGAAGCAGGTAAAAAATTTTATGAGTATGGGGAAAAGATTTTAGCAATATATGCTGAGTTAGAAACTGAAATAGCCAAGATAAGCGGGGAGAGCAAGGAGTACATTTATGTTGGGGCCAGTTATACAGCTGGTAACTATTTTCTACCAGCATCAATTATCACTTTTAAAGAATTAAACCCCAGTGTGCATATAAGATTAGACATTGGACATAGTAAGAATATTATAGAAAATATTAAGGATAGAACTATTGACATTGGGGTTATTGAAGGAAACCTAACCAATGATTCCAATTTAGAAAAAATAAAGGTAGAAAGTAATGAGCTAGTACTTATTGTACCACCACGTAATGAATGGATAGAAAGCAATACGCTAACTATTAGTGATTTATTCACGGAGCCATTTGTAGCGCGTGAAGAGGAATCCTCTATTAGGCATTTTGTGGATACCTATCTTAAAACTCTAGGCTTAAGTTTTGATAATTTTAATATAGTTACCGAGGTTACAAATTGGGAAGCTATCAAAGAAGCAGTGATGCGTAATAAAGGGGTATCATTAGTCCCATATCCAGTCGTAAGAAGAGAAATTGAGGAAGGCAGGTTATTACATGTAGAAGTTAAAGATCTGCAATTAGCCTGGGATATGGAGATTGTGGTAAGGACAAATGAAAACTTCACTGGTCTCAAAAAAGAATTTTTAGATTTTATTTCAAATCCCGAGTCATTATGGACGGCCGAGAAGGAACGTGTCATGAATCAAAGAATGAGGTTTATTTAATTAAAAATAGAAATTTCTTATTAATAAAGGTAAATCTTTCCCATTCCTAATCCAACTTCCGATAATAAGTATTATGTAAACTAGGAAGAAGTTTATTGGTTTCTTGGTTTAACATTTAATAGACAGTGTGGATGCTTTGTTTTTTCAATTCTGCAGAATAATTGCTGTGGGATAATTATTTTGAATGC
This sequence comes from uncultured Syntrophomonadaceae bacterium, assembly GCA_964514235.1. Taxonomy (GTDB): domain Bacteria; phylum Bacillota; class Syntrophomonadia; order Syntrophomonadales; family Syntrophomonadaceae; genus JAAYRQ01. Next base: position 47,527 of record CAZEPV010000014.1, read on the forward strand.
TTGTCATTAAAACTTTACCCTGAAAGTATCTAGATGTCATAACTTTAATAAAATTATGCCCCTATGGCCTGCTGAGGGCAAGTTTTAGCGCACTCTAGACAAAGGATGCATTCAGTTCCGTTTGTTCTACTCCTATTGGGATTGAGCATATCCACATCCATTGGGCAGGCCTTGACACATGTATTACAATTTATACACTTGTTTATGTCAACTTTAATCCTAATTAAAGAAAAGTAGCTCATAGGTTTGAGGAAGGTTGTAACAGGGCAAATGTATTTACAGAAAGCACGGTTATCTTTAAAAATAACCGCTAGATAGATGCCTAACAAATAATATATTGCATTTCCTATAATAAATAACAAGGCCATGATCCATTCTAAATTACTTACATTAAGCAGAAATAATGCCGAGACAAATGCTAAGGCCACAATGAACATTGCATACCGAATTACTCCCAACCTTTCCACTCGCGGATGCTTTGGTTTTTTATAGGGTAATAAATCAAGTACCATTGCAGTCCAACAGGCATAACCGCACCATCCTCGTCCAAAAATAAGGGGGCCTGCTATTTTAGCAACAAAATAATGAATCCACGCAGCCTGAAAGACTCCTAGAAATAAATAATAAAAAAAACCCTCTATCTGCATATTCTCGCCCAGAATAATTCCTAGATATATAAACATATATAATCCAACACCAAGTTGAACAAATATTCTTGCATATGTATATTCTTTAACCATAAGCAGGACCCCAAGGGATACTACAAGACCGATATACAAGAAATTAAGTAGATAGAAAATCTTACCAGTTAGTACCCATAGGCTAACTGCAAGCGTAATAAAAATGATAATTAATACCGTTGGGACAAACTTTTCATTATTCATCCTACACTTCCCTTTTCTACCCTAATGCACCAGTCTCTATCATACATTAAATTTAACTAAATTATTTATATTTCTATGTATTGCCATTAAATTTGTTTGCTAAAATAATCTGCTTTTTTGTTCTAACAACCAACAAAGTGCATGGATACTTTTTTCAATTCCGCAGGGTAATTGCTATAAAATAATTATAATGATTATTTTATTTTATTCATATATCCACAAGCGTTTTTCTTAATTTTTGGAGTGCTGATAATATGTCGGTCAGTTCACTAGGTGATAAATTAGCATGATATCTCTTTGAGATTCTATGTTTGAATTCTTGGGTTTCTTCCTTATACTGTAGCCCCTTTGCAGCTAATTCGATTGTAAAGGAGCGTTTGTCTTCTATATCTTGCCTCTTAATAATATAGCCCTCTTTTTCTAATCTGCTTAACTGCTGACTAACTGCACTTTTGGTAATATTCATTTTTTTCGCAAGCTCTGTAGATGAGGAAAAAGGATGACGAACAATTAATGTCAATAATACCTGCTGTTGATTGTTTAATTCTAAACTGGAGTATTGTCCCTCTTCCCTCTGGAGAACTATCCATATATCTTCTATTGCTTGATTGATCTGTTCAACTATATTTTCTCTTCCCATTCTCCCCGCTCCCCCTTTTGCTTCCCCATTTTTTTGGATTGAAATAATTTTTAATT
>CAZEPV010000015.1:0-49027 GCA_964514235.1 uncultured Syntrophomonadaceae bacterium
GAATTAAAAATTAAGTATTCAAAATTAAAAGTTCTTCTTATGGTATAATATACCTTTAGTAAATGGGGAGGAAGATAATGAGTGGCACGCAGAACTTTCTAAAAGGAGCTTTAATTCTTAGTATAGCTGGGGCCATAAGCAAAATATTAGGTGCACTATATCGCATACCACTTGCTAGATTAATAGGTGATGAAGGTATTGGGCTATATCAAATGGCCTACCCAATTTATACTACCATTTTGGCTATGGCAACTGCTGGGGTGCCAGTAGCTATTTCTATTTTAATTGCTCGTAAGGAAACCCAGGGATATACTGGTGATAGTAAAAAAATATTTAAGGTATCACTATTAATACTATTCTTAGCTGGCTTAGTACTATCGTTCCTAGTCATGCAAATGGGTCATATATTGGCGACCAATGTCTTAAAAAATGAACAAGCCTATTATCCAATATTAGCAGTAGCACCTGCCATATTTTTTGCGGGATTAATGTCGGTTTTTAGGGGCTATTTCCAAGGCTATCAAACTATGGTCCCTACGGCAGTTTCCCAAGTGATAGAACAATTATTTAGGGTCACTGCAGTTATAATATTAGCTTATTTACTTTTCCCTTTTGGCTTGGAGTATGCGGCAGCAGGGGCCACTTTCGGGGCAGTAATAGGTGGTGCGGCTGGCTTAATAGTCTTGACTATTTATTATTTCAAGTCTAGGAAAAATGAGGGCATCCAGGGTAAAAAATTAATATATTCGGGCACGACCTCTTTAACACTCGCCCAAGACATGATAAGGCTAGCTATTCCTGTTTCATTTGGTGCGGTAGTATTACCTTTAGTACAGTTGTTAGATGCAGTTATAGTCCCTAGCCGCTTAATATTTATCGGCTATTCAATTAAAAATGCCACAGCCTTATATGGACAATTATCAGGCATGGCAGCCGTTTTAATAAGTTTACCGACTATATTTACCATATCTATTGCCACCAGTTTAGTTCCAGCTATTTCTGAGGCTCTAGCCCAGAAAAAATCCAAATTGTTAAATGAACGCCTAAACTATGGTTTCAGGGCTGGGATGATAGTCTCCCTACCTAGTGCGGCTGGACTTTATGTACTTGCTTATCCTATATGTGATTTATTATATGGGACTCCCGAAGCAGGGAACCCTTTAGAAGTCTTAGCCTTTTCCTGTATCGCCCTAGCAGCTTTCCAATTGTCTAGTGCAGGCTTACAAGGAATAGGTAGACCAGAGATTGCCATGCGCCATCTTGTTATAACAGGTATCTTAAAAGTATTTTTCAATTATACCTTAACCGCTATCCCGATGTTAAATATAAAAGGTGCTGCTATCGGAACCGTAGTCGCATTTGCCATAGGTTCACTTCTAAATCTGATTTCACTGAAGAAATTGACCAAGGTAGAATACGAATATAGCCGTTTAATTAAAATAGTCATAATTACTATTCTTATGGGTATTGCTACTAAGTTGGGCTATAACTTCTTGGTAGCTGCCGACATAAAGTCGCATTTGGCTACCCTACTATCTATAACTGTAGGAGTAGGTATATACGGGTTCTTGTTGGTAGTAATTAGGGAGTTTGATGTCAATATGATTAAAAGGATGTTTAGAGGGGTTTAAAAATAGTATCGATTACCGACGCACTAGCAATGAACTAGCGGAAGAAAGATGGAGGTGTGTCTTGTGCAGGAATTAGTTGATGTAATGGACAGGCTTTTGGGTGAAAACGGTTGTCCGTGGGACAGGGAACAGACCCACGAGTCCTTAATTCGTTACTTGTTAGAGGAAACTTACGAGGTAATAGAAGCTATCGAAGAAGCTGATATGAATAAACTGCAAGAAGAACTGGGAGACTTACTATTACAAGTAGTTTTCCACGCAGCCTTAGCCCAGAGGGCAGGACATTTTACTTTAAAAGATGTGATACATACCATTAGTCAAAAAATGATTAATCGGCATCCCCACGTATTTGGACAAATGCACCTGGAGACTGGGGAGGATGTCATGGAACATTGGGAAGGATTTAAAAAGCAGGAAGGCAAAAAACTTCTTTTAGATAATATTCCTAAATTTATGCCAGCATTGCTTAGATCCTTAAAATTACAAGAAAAAGCAGCTAGGGTAGGCTTTGATTGGCCCGAAGTAGAAGGCGCTATCAACAAGTTTAGGGAAGAAACTGAAGAATTCAAGAAAGCCCAAAACAAATCGCAAATGCAGGAAGAAATGGGAGATATGTTTTTCGCCCTGGCTAATATTGCCCGACTAGAAAATATCGAACCCGAAACCGCTCTACAACATAGCAACGACAAATTTATCCGCCGTTTCAATTATATAGAAAAAAAGATATTGGCTAGAGGTGCAGATTTCAAGGACTACAATTTAGCCCAGTTAGATGAATTATGGGACGAAGCTAAGTCTAAAGGTCTATAAGCAGCTAGTGTTTTTGCCTAATTTTAAGAATTTTTAAAAAAAGCAGACGAAAAAGCAGGAGAATTAATAAAGAGCGCGAATAGCCATTATATACCAACGCATAAAGGAGTGGATATTGTGAACAAAACAGATTTGGTTAATGAGGTAGCCGCCAAGACAGGCATGACAAAAAAAGATGTAGACAAAATCGTTAACGCCTTCTTTTCCTCGGTAGAAGATGCTTTAAAGTCAGGTGATAAGGTACAACTCATCGGCTTTGGAACTTTTGAAGTTAGGGATAGGCAAGAACGTAAAGGCAGAAACCCACAAACTGGAGAGGAAATAACTATAGCTGCCACTAAAGTTCCAGCCTTTAAAGCGGGGAAAGCTTTAAAGGAAGCAGTTGTTTAGGATAATATGCGCTTAGATAAATTCCTAAAGGTATCAAGAATTATAAAGAGACGGACTTTAGCTAGGGAGTTTGCGGAGAACGGGCGGGTTCTAGTAAATGATAAAATCGCTAAACCAGCTACAATAGTTAAACTTGGTGATATTATAACTATCCAAGTAGGGGAAAGAAAAACTATCTACGAGATTTTAGACATTAAGGAAAACATTAGGGCAGCCGAGGCTAAAAATCTATATCGACAAATAGAGTGAAAAAAACCGCTTCCAAAAGGAGGCGGTTTTTTATTCTGGCATAAACTTACTGCTATCTAGCATATTCTTATATAAGGCTAGGTTTATTTTTAAAAAGGAGGGTCAGTTGATGGCAGAACACTCAATTAAGTTAATTAATAGAAGTAATATGGAGCTTACTGGGGTTAGCAGTGTCAATACATTTGATGAAGAGGAGATTATTTTAGAAACATCCTTGGGTTATCTATATATTGTAGGGGAAAACCTGCATATAACTATGCTGAGTCTGGAGGAAGGCAAGGTATCATTAGAAGGGGAAGTTAATTCAGTAGAATATAAGGCTCTAGGTATCGATTTAAGGACAAAAAGTAAAAATGTCTTAAGTCGCCTCCTAAAATAAATCTTTTTCTAGTCAATTTATAAAAGGAGTAATTGGGGGGGACGGTTATTGTCTGATTTGTTTATGCAAATTCAAGACTTTTTCCTAACTTTAGCCTTAGGTATATGTGCTGGCTTTATATTTCATTTCTATCAATCGACTATTGCCCAAGCTAAAGTAGGTAAATACCCTTTGTACATTTTGGATTTTTTCTTGTGGATTCTTATGATTTGTATAGTGTTTTTTGCTATGTTGTGGATAAATCATGGGGAAATGCGACTATACGTACTGATTGCTTTGGTCATGGGTATACTGATTTATTACTATTCTTTCCGCAACTTTCTACAAAAGCTAGTCGAATCAAGTGCGAATTTTACTATAAAAGTAGCTAGGTTAATTAAGGAAGGCCTGAATAAAATGTGGGTGTGCCTTAATTCCTTGAAAAAACTTTTAATAATTAAAAGGAAAAAGCCACCCCCCAATGATAATAATGCTCAAAACAAGTAATTAAAAAAAGGGTTTTCTAAGAAGTCAGCGAATAAGTAATATGTACTTAATATGTCCACAGCTTGTGGAAAATATGTGGATAAGAGTGTTGGCTAATTATGAAGATTGAAATTCGGGGAGTAGAAAAACTAAGTTTTCGGGAAAGACAAGTAGTAGCACTTAAGGAAATGGGTAAATCTTCGGCTCACATAGCCAAAACCCTGGATATAAGTGCTAGTACCGTGGCTACCTTGTATAATCGTGCTCGTACTAAGGGTTATGAGGTGGTTATAATACTTCCTGGGGATACTTTAGGTATTCTAGGTGGGGAGGAAGAAGATGATCCATAAAAAATCCTTTAGAATAATAATTACTTCAATAATATTTGTCTGCCTAATGATAACTATTATTCCCAGAGTTAAAACTATTATAGAATTATCTATCCAGAAGCATGAATTAGAAAAACAAAAAATAAAACTAGTCGAGAAAAATGGACTACTAGTTGAACAACTTGATAAAAGCCAATCCCTAGAGAATATGGAGCGGATTGCTAGGGAGCAATTAGGCATGGTAAAAAAGGGTGAACAAAAAATTACGCCTATAATCCCAAATCATAATAGGGAGTAAGAACTAATGTTTAGGTTGACTAGTCATAGTGCATCTAATACAATTAAAATAGTATGATTTGAGGGGGATCTTAGTTTTTATGCCTACTGAACAAAAAAATATTGTTCCTGGAGAAATTGTGGAAGGTAAAGTCCAAGGGATTACTAAATTCGGAGCTTTTGTGGAATTGGGAGGCGGCGCGGTCGGACTGGTGCATATTTCAGAAATAGCGGATACCTATGTTAAGGATGTGAAAGACTTTATCCAAGAGGGTGATACAGTCAAAGTTAAAGTATTAAATGTTGCTGGTAAGAAAATTGGCTTATCCATGAAACAAGCTTTAGCTCCTGTAGCATCTCCATCAAAACCGAGAGCTAATAGGCCCATTAATCGGGGTTCTAGTACGGCTGATTTTAGTCGTGGTTCAAATAGGAATCCTACACCTACTAGCTTAGACGATAAAATTGCTAAGTTTCTTAAGGAAAGCGATGAAAGGATGCAACCTTTGAAAAATCGCCAAGAACCGAGGAAACGCAATAGATATAATTAATATTACTAAAACAGCACTTCTTTGTAGAGGGGTGCTTTTTTGTATTTATTAATAAGGTAGGTAATTATGAGATATGCGGTTATAGACATAGGCACAAATTCCTGTCGCCTACTTATAGCTGAAATGGAGGCGGGCGAGCTAAATCCAGTTTATCGCAGCTTAATAACCACCCGTTTAGGGCAAGGATTTAAAGAGAATCCTATTATTTCTGGGGCGGCGATTAATCGTACTTGTCAGGCTTTAAATAGTTTTATGCGAAAAATGCAGGAATATAATGTGCTTAAATATCGGGTGATTGCCACGAGTGCTGTTAGAGAAGCAACTAACAAGGAAGAGTTTTTAGCAATAGTGCGAGATGAATGCCTGCTTAATGTTCATGTTATAGATGGGGAGACCGAAGCTAAACTAAATTATATGGGGCTAATCAATAGTTTATCCATTGATAAAGCTCCCCTGCTAGTAGATCTGGGTGGGGGTAGTACAGAGTTTATCTATTCAGATAAACTTTCTTTATCCATACCTTTGGGGGCAGTAAAGGTCCTAGAGTTTAATATGTCGGTTGATGAAATTAAAGAAGCATTCCGGATGCTAAACTCAATACAAGTCGAAATTAATGAGATTCCTGTGGTCTTCGTTGGTGGTACAGCTACTTCATTAGTAGCCATAAAGTATGGCCTGGAGAATTACGATTCTAGCTTTATCCATGGTCAATTATTAAGCTACCAGGAAGTAAGTGATTTATATGGAGTCTTATCCCAGACGCCCCTACATTTAAGAAAAAAGATAGCAGGTTTACAAGCCGACCGTGCCGATATAATCGTGGGTGGGACCTTGACCCTCATGACTATTATGGAAATTCTAGCCATAAATGAGATAATTATAAGTACAAGCGATTTACTTGAAGGTGTAATATCAGCACTGGCAAGCCAAGGGTAAGTATAACTACCTACCCAGACGTCTAACTCGAGATTTCAATTGCTCCATTGATATGTGTTGCCTAATCTTATCTGTCTCACTTTCTCCATTATAATTAGAAAGATAAACCCTACCATAACCATTTTCATATGTATTATGTAAATCCACCATAATCCCCATGATAGTAAGTTGGCCAGCTGCGATCAAGTTCCTCACTTCATCATTTTCCAAAACATATTTAATCTGCATATCTACATTAAATTCTGCTAGTTGAGTAATGGAAATATCATCTGGCTTATTTGAATATGATGCCATTAAATCGTGGGCTTTTTTTAGGGTAGAAAGAAGGGGATATAATTCCTTCCTTATAGCAAAGGGCTCTGTAGAAATATCACCCAAAGCAGCCTTAATAGCACCGCAATCAGTATGCCCAGCTACAAGGAAAATCGGAGTCCGTAGGTGTAGAAGTCCATATAAAACTGAGCCAGCATTATTTAAAAATTGATTACCGATATTCTCCACAGAAAAAATGCGATTGAAAGTAGGTCCTAGCATATTAGGTGGCATTCGGGAGTCTGAGCAGGTAAGTAGGGTAATATCTGGGGCTTGCTTAAAAGCCGTCCTTTCCAATTCCTTCAAAGGAAACTGACTTTCAAACAATTCAACTTCCGAGAGCAGGTTTTCCCAAACATTATTATTTATTGACATTTAAAGCACCTCCGTGATAACATTTTGTTATTACAACCATAAACAATATTCATATAGGGAGTTTATTCGCAGGTATTGATAGATTAATGTAGAATATGCTCATAAGTAATAGTTATGTCAATCACAAATATATTGTTTGCAGCAGCCACTATCCACCATATTTAACCATATTGTATCATCAAGGGATTTTAAAAACAATGGGAAGGGCGAAGATGAGAAGGAACTAGAAAATTAAATTTTAATAGGATTGAACTCAAGCGATAAATAGGTAGCTTGAGTTTTATATGTAATCTATCTTTAACGATTGGGGAGCCAGCCTTATGGGGAAGGGGGCAAGAAGGTACTTATTTTAGAAACATTAAAGGAGAGTGAATGGAATGGGTTTTCTAACTCCAGCGGAAATTGCCGTTGCAGCGAGTAATGCTGGTAAGGCAAAAACGGAATTATCTATTTTTAAAATGCTAGTACTAGGAATCTTAGCAGGTGCCTATATCGGTTTTGGGGCTAACTTAGCTACAAAGGTTGGAGCAGCTCCAGATGCAAACACAGCTATGGGAATATTCCTATTCGGGGCAGTTTTCTCCGTTGGTTTGATGATGGTTGTTATTGCTGGTGCTGAACTTTTCACTGGTAATAATATGGCCTGTATGCTAGCAGTTTTTAATGGACAAGCAACTTGGGGTGGCTTATTAAAGAACTGGGTTGTTGTCTGGATTGCGAACTTTATTGGTTCGGTTTTATTAGTATTTATCATTTTTGGGGGAGCATATTGGTCTATGAAGGATCCAGCAACGGGAGCCATTGGACTAAGTGCAATGGGTGCCAAAGCTGTAGGCATCGCCCACGGTAAATTAAGTTTATCTTGGGGAGAAGCCTTTTTACGTGGTATTTGTTGTAACTGGCTAGTATGTTTAGCTGTTTGGTTAGCATTTGCAGCTAAAGATGTAGTCGGTAAGATATTCGGTATCTTCTTCCCAATTATGGCTTTCGTATCTAGTGGATTTGAACATAGTGTTGCTAACATGTTCTTCATTCCTATGGGTGTTCAAGTTGCCAATGCTGTACCAGCTGCAGCTGCTGAAGCATTGACCGTGGCTCCAGAGACTATCAGTTCTATCTTCAATTATGGCAATGTTATGGTTGCCAACTTAATTCCTGTAACTATAGGAAATATTGTAGGTGGGGCTATATTTGTAGCTATGTTCTATTGGTTAGCTTATTTAAGAGATTAGTTTTATACCATCTATCCCCTTACTTCTAACTTTTGAAGTAGGCAATCCCAATTGATAAGATGTGTGATATGTAATTTAGAGACCATAAGGTGGTCTCTTTTTTTTGCCTTATTTTTGTTGAAGATTATAAGAATCTGTTTTCTAAATACCCTAAATGACGCAATTTGGGGGGAATATTTGGAAAGATACGCCCTTGTATTACAAATTTTACCGAAGGTCCTTGTTATAATTAGTGGACAAGAATTTAGGGGTGATAATAGTGTTCGAAAAGATAGAGGTCTATCCGTATCAGAGGATTAATGAAACAGTTATATCTTCTAAAAAGCCATCAAAAAGAAGATTAAACCTATCTAAAAAACTTTCTTTTAAAGATATTCACTGGCGACAAGCAGTTTTTAGTCTAGTTTCTACATATAACATCTTACTGGCCCTAGGGGCTTTCATTATGGCTAGAGCTTTAGTCCTGGAAGAAATCTTACCATTTATATTCGCCTATGTAGTGGCTTTTACTAGACAAGATAAGAAGAAATTATTGTTGGCAACCCTTTTTGGTTTTTTGGGTTTTTTTACTTTACTAGAGGGGATAAACTTATATAGCAATATTTTTGCCTTATTAATTCTCACTAGTGTTTTAGCATTTATCGAAATACCCGCTGGGCAAAAATGGTGGGGCTTGCCCCTTCTAACCTTAGGGGTTTTGACCCTAGTAAAAACTGTTTTTGGTTTTTTTGCGGGTATTAATTTATATTTACAGATGATCATAGTATTCGAGGCCATGATTGCTGGGGTATTGACCTTTGTTTTTATGGTGGGTAATGATGTATTGGAAAAGAAAACCCCTATGGTCAGCTTTGCTTTTGAGGATCTAGCTGCCTTTATAATACTGGGAATTGGAATTGTTATGGGTCTAAATGAAATACATCTGGGGGGCTTAAACTTGGCCAGTATTATATGTCGGGTGGGCATATTAGTGGCTGCCTTCCTATGGGGGAGCGGTGGTGGAACTATGGTCGGGGTTATGGCTGGGATCATTCCCTCTATATCCTCTAGCCTATTTGCTCCCACCTTGGGCATGTATGCCATTTCTGGTTTGCTAGCTGGCCTCTTTAGGCATTTTGGGCGCTTAGGTGTAATTATTGGATTCATGTTAGGTAGCTTGGCCTTATCCCTATTTATCCCCGAAACCAAATTAACTATATTAGGGATGTGGGAAACGGGGATAGCCTGTTTAGCTTTCTTTATCTTACCAAGTTCCCTAAAAGAAAAAGTACCCATACGGAGTCTAGGAATGCTAAATGACAGTAAAAGCGAAGATGAAGATATCTTAGATGCAAAAGTAAAGGAGAGCGCCCGCAACCGTATTGAGAATCTAGCCCTTGTTTTTGACGAATTGAGCTCCACCTTTGCCGAAGAGAGAAATATTACTCGGACCAAAGGGCAAGCTGCCTACTTAAACTACCTATATGAAGAAATATCCTATAATTTTTGTGAGGATTGTTCCTATTATCATAGTTGTTGGGGGAAAGATTGTTATAGTACCTCCCAAGAAATACTAGACCTTTTCACCATCGCTGAAACTAATGGATATCTGATTTATGAAGATTGTCCGATTGAATTTAGAAGGCGTTGCATTAATGGACGGGAAATGGTGAATAGCATTAATTATTTATTTGATAAGTTGAGGCTAAATGAATATTGGTCAGATAAATTAAATGACACCAAGGACTTAGTAGCTATTCAACTAAAAGGGGTAAGTGAGGTTATTAAGGAATTGGCCCAGGATATTGATACCACAACCACTGTTGATTTTGAACTAAGGGAAAAGTTACTTAGGGCATGTCACAAATCAGCTTTGACTAATATTACCGATATCACCCCCATAAGGACTGGAAAGGATCAATATTATTTAAATGTTAGTGCGATTTCCTGTGAAACAGGTGATCTCTGCGAAAGTCACCTAGCACCAGTCTTGTCATCTACCATGAAGGAAAAATTAGAAGTATGTAATAAACAATGTCCTAGATTCAAGGGGAAAGCTCCTTGTGAATTTACTTTAACTAGAGCCTTTGCATATAAAGTTTATAGTGGGGCAGCTCAAATGGGTAAAGAAAAGATTTGTGGGGATAGCTTTACAATTGCTACCTTGAAGGAAGGTAAAGAATTAATCGCCCTAAGTGATGGGATGGGCATAGGGGAGCAAGCTATGACAGAAAGTCAAACTGCTGTCCGCCTCTTAGAATCCCTCCTTAGTAGTGGGTTTACTAGGGAAGTGGCCTTAAAAACCATTAATTCTATCTTAATATTAAGATCGCAAAAGGAGATTTTTGCTACTCTAGATATGATGATATTCGATTTGTATACTGGTGAAGTAGATTTTATAAAAATAGGAAGTGCCCCCTCCTTCATAAAAAGGGGTAATCGGGTAGGGGTAGTGACTTCTAACTCATTGCCGATTGGGATTTTAAAGGAGGTAGATATCAATCCCGAAAAGAGTTTTTTATTACCGCGGGATTTGATTGTTTTGGTGAGTGACGGAGTTCTAGATATATTTCGGGAGGCCGAAGAAAATAGCCTATGGGTAAAAGATTTTTTAGCCAGTTTAAATGAAAGCGACCCCCAAATAGTAGCCGAAGTAATCCTAAACAAGGCTCTAAGCATGTGTAATGGTATGCCCGCAGACGACATGACAGTACTCTGCTCCTACATCGAAGTAAACTAACCAAACACGAACCAAACACGGGGACGGCAGACTGAACCAAACACGGGGACGGACCTTCGTTCGTTACCTTTTTCACATTCCCGCTTTGTTAATCCTGTAGATAGTTAGCCCAGTAAGTCTGGCTAGCTGTCTTAGGGAGATACCCTTCTCCCCCCTTAGGTATTTTATAATCTCATCCTGTAGCTCCTGTTCAATATTTTGGATTTCGGCTAACTTTATATTATATTTACCCAGGACTAAATTCCTTATCTCTTTGTCAGAAAGGGTCTTTTTTTCCTCCTCAATATCTAAACATTTCACATTGGTAATTTCCTTATGAAATGTGCGAAATTCAGCCACTGCTTTAGTTTTATTCATTGAGAACAACTGCAATGTGAAGCTGGTATTAACTATTCCACTTTCTTTTATGTACTCCCCATAGCTGCTCCACTTGTATTTTTCCAAATCATCTATTATGCCAGCTGCAATTGGATTTTGATGGATATAGCGAAGAACAGTTAGAAAATAGGAATCATCTTCAACTGGCTCACTTTTGAATCTACCTTGAAATAAGTGCCCGCTTCTATTGTATTGCCAATTAAACCAAGAAACATAACTAACACCAATTCTTTTCATAGTGCTTCCGATTTCTTCATTTCCTTCTTTTATTAACAAATGTAAATGGTTTCCCATTAAGCAATAAGCATATAGTTCATAGTCAATCTCCCTTTGATAATTCCCTAGGATTTCCACATATTTTAAATAATCATCATTTCCTATGAAGATATTTTGTCGATTTATTCCCCTTGCCATTATATGATATATACCTGTTGAACTTATTATTCTACGTGTTCGCGCCATTTATTGATCACCTCGAACTATATAGTAAACTATTTTAATTGGCGGGTCAAACGGAGAACCGTCCCCGTGTTTGAAGTATGATTTGGGGGCGTTTTGGGGTAGGATTAGTAAAAAGGACTTGGTGGGGTTTCGGTAATGGAAAAGAAAGTCAGAGAGTTCATTTATAAATATGATATGATTGAATTTGGCAGTCATATCATTTTGGGCATTTCTGGGGGGCCTGATTCTATCGCTCTCCTTTTTATAATGCAAAATCTTAAGGCTGAATTTGATTTAACTTTATCGGTAGCCCATTTAAATCACAGTTTGCGTGTGGAAGCGGATGAAGAAGAAGGGCTGGTAAAAAATCTGTGCCAGGATTTGGGCATCCCTTTTTATGCGAGTAAGGTTGATGTGGCAAAAAAAGCTGAAAGCGAAAAGAAGTCGATTGAAGAGGCAGGGCGCGAAGTTCGGTACCATTTTTTTAACCAATTATGGACTGAACTTCAGGCGGATTTGATAGCTACTGCTCATCATAAAGATGATAATGCCGAGACGGTTTTGCTTAACTTGCTACGGGGGACAGGGATTAAGGGTTTACGGGGGATTATGCCTGTTAGTGGCCACTTAATTAGGCCGCTTTTGGGGCTAAGTAAATCCGAAATAGAAAATTACTTGCAGGAGCATGATTTACCTTATTTTATCGACCAGAGCAATTTTGACCCTATTTACCTGAGAAACAAGCTGCGCCAAGAATTAATCCCCTTATTAAAAGCGGAATATAATCCACAGATTATAGAAAGCCTAAATCAATTAGCAACAATTGCTGGAGAAGAAAATGCTGAACTTGAATCACAAGCCAAAAGTCTATTTGCCCAAGGAAAAGTAAGGGAAACTCCTAATACTATTGTTCTAAATAACAAATTTTTGGCTAGTCTATCTATCGCCCTAAGAAAACGGGTTTTACTTTATACACTGGGGACATTAGCTGATGCATCAGGCTGGGAAGCCCTGGATATTGAACTAATTTTAGATTTAATGACTAAAACTGGTTCTAGTAAAATGATACAATTGAAAAAGGGTGTTAAGGTTACCAAAGTATACGATGAACTAGTATTTTCCACCCTAGAAAAGGAAAGAATATCTTTTGACTACCTATTATATCCCCCTACGACTATTTTATTAGCTACGGGCAAAAAATATTTATTTGAGCTAATCAAGGGGGAAGATTTTGCAACCCAAAAGGCAAAAAATTATCTAGCCTATATTGATTATGATAAATGCCAAAAACCTTTGCATCTGCGTTCCAGAAAAGCTGGGGATGTATTTCATCCTTATGGCTTGAAAGGTAGTAAGAAGATTAAGGATTATTTCATTGATTTGAAAATACCCCAATATAAAAGGCAGGAAATTCCGCTACTTACTAGTGATGAAGATGATATATACGCAGTCCTAGGCTACCGTATATCTAGCCTAGTTAGTGTGGATGCAAATAGCAATAATGTTTTAACTATAAAAGATATAACTTAAAATTTAATATAAATATTTGCTAACTAATATACTAAACCTAATGAATAAATGGTAACATTGAAAAGGATATATGCTTATGTTAAAATATGACGAAAATTCGCAAGGAACAAAAGGGGAGGAAAAAATTTGGACAAGGCCCTAAAAACAATTGCTATATATGTACTAATAGTTTTGTTAGTCCTATCTGCAATGAAAATGTTTCCTACTAATCAGGATAACATTAATGAATTAACTGAATTGGATTTTATTAATAAAGTAAATGCTGGACAAGTTGCAGATGCTGAAGTTGAAATAGGAGATAATGTATATGTTATTACGGGAAAGCTAAAAGACAACACTGCTTATAAGGCGACAGTATCCAAAGAAAGTGGAGTTGTTACACTTCTTTTAGATAAAAAGGTAAGTTATGATTCGAAACCAGTTGATCCGCCTCCTTGGTGGGTGTCACTGCTTAGTACCCTATTACCTATTTTGCTATTGATCGGTTTCCTGATATTTATTATGAACCAGACCCAAGGTGGTGGAAATCGGGTCATGCAGTTCGGTAAGAGTAAGGCCCGCCTTATGACTGGGGAAGATGTCAAAGTTACTTTCGCTGATGTAGCAGGGGCGGAAGAAGCTAAGGAAGAAATGGAAGAGGTAGTAGATTTTCTAAAAAGCCCGCAAAAGTTTATCGAAATCGGGGCTAAGATTCCCAAAGGGGTACTTTTATTTGGTGCTCCGGGAACAGGCAAGACCCTAATGGCCAAAGCAGTTGCAGGTGAAGCAGGGGTGCCATTTTTCTCCATAAGCGGTTCAGATTTTGTGGAAATGTTTGTTGGAGTGGGAGCGGCTAGAGTTAGGGATCTATTCGAACAATCCAAGAAAAACTCACCCTGTATAGTCTTTATAGATGAAATTGATGCAGTCGGTCGCCAAAGGGGGGCTGGACTTGGTGGTGGCCATGATGAAAGGGAACAGACCCTAAACCAGCTTTTAGTGGAAATGGATGGCTTCAGTGCTAATGAGGGCATTATAGTAATGGCAGCGACTAATCGTCCTGACATATTGGACCCTGCCTTACTTCGTCCAGGTCGTTTCGACCGTCATATATTAATCGATAGACCAGATGTTAAGGGAAGGGAAGCTATTTTAGCGGTCCATGTTAAGGATAAGCGTTTAGCTGATGGTGTGGACCTAGCTATACTAGCTAAACGGACTCCAGGATTTACGGGGGCTGATTTGGCTAATATGGTAAATGAGGCGGCCCTTTTGACCGCCAGGCGCAATGAAAAGGATATAGGGATGGGTTCCTTGGAGGAAGCTATCGAGCGCGTAATAGCTGGACCCGAGAAGAAGTCCCGAGTCATATCGGAAAAGGAAAAACGTCTAGTAGCCTACCATGAGGCGGGTCACGCTTTAGTTAGCTACTTTTTACCTAACATGGATAAATTGCATAAAATATCTATTATTCCTCGGGGACGGGCAGGGGGATACACCCTATTATTGCCTGAAGAGGATCGAAATTATATTACTAGATCTTATTTACTAGAGGAAGTCACCACATTGCTTGGGGGGCGGGTAGCTGAAGCTCTTATTTTAAATGATATAAGTACAGGGGCCCAAAATGATATAGAACGGGCTAGTAGTATAGTTCGCAGGATGATTACTGAATATGGTATGTCAGAAGAATTAGGGCCTTTAACCTTTGGACACAAAAGTGAAGAAGTCTTTTTGGGTCGGGATATATCACAAAGCCGTAATTATTCAGATGCCATAGCTTACGCCATAGATAAAGAAGCTAGTGCCTATATGGAATCATGCTACCAAAAAGCCGAAGATATACTAAATGAAAATATGGATAAACTACATTTAATCGCAGCTAGATTAATGGAAGTAGAAACAATGGAAGCCAAAGAATTTGGCGAAATTATGGAAGGACAGGAAGTCAAGGCTACCGAGGAAGGAAAAGATGAACCTGAACCATAAATTCTTAGATAAAAGCGAATAATACACATGTGGCGGAGGATAAGTTTCTCCGCTATATTATTATAAAAATACAAATCTAAGCTAAGGAGGAAATACTGTATGGAAAGAACATTTACTATGATTAAACCAGATGGCATGCAAAGAGGTCTAGTAGGTGAAATAATAAAAAGGATTGAAGGCAAGGGTTTTCGCCTAGTAGGGCTAAAATTGTTAGTTATGTCCAAGGACTTGGCTAAGGAACATTATAAAGAACATAAGGATAAGGAATTTTCCCCCCATGTTATAACTTTTATGACTTCTGGACCCGTAATAGCCATGGTCTGGGAAGGGCCTGCAGCCATATCCACCCTACGGAAAATGATGGGGCAGACTAATCCCTTGGAGGCTTCACCAGGCACCATAAGGGGAGATTTCGCCTTGCATGTCTCTGAAAATCTTATTCACGGTTCAGACTCCCCAGAAGCGGCCCAGCGGGAAATTAACTTGTTTTTCCAAGCCCAGGAATTAATTAATTAAGTTATATTGCTATGATTTAAGATATAATTAAGATACTAAGGATAATTAGGAAGGATTTTTATTCCTGTCGTTTAATATAATATAGTACTATTAATATAGTACTATTGTACCGCAAAAGCCATATTTTATTATTGAGGTGAATAAATTGAGGCGGATAGAGTTACTCTTAAATAACCAATTATATAACACTTATATGACATACAATGAAGAGGAAGAATCTGAGCCTATATTTTGTCGGCATGATATTTCACATCATATTGATGTGGCTAGGATTGCCTATATTTTAGTATTAGAACATAATGATCTTAATTTTTTTGTCAAGGAAAATGGTTTATCCGGCAAGTTAGCAGGTAAGGAAGTAATTTATGCCGCTGGACTCCTACATGACATAGGCAAATGGAAAGAGTACCAGACGGGTATTGACCATGCTTCTTTTGGAGCTAAATTAGCTCGGGAAATATTACCCCAAGTGTTTTTTAATCCTAATGAGGTAGAAATAATTGCTCGGGCTATATATGAACATCGTAATTTGAGCATGGATATGAGTTTCCTAGGGGAAAGGATATATCGGGCAGACAATTTATCTAGAATCTGTATTAATTGTGCTTATCGCTCCCAATGCCCTAAATTAGATAAACAAGAGATTAACACTTCCACTTTTGAGTATTAGGATTTTTGAAGGAGTTATTTAATGTCGGGACACCATGCTGTATTAATTGATAATCTAAGGGAAGCCCAGGATTTTATTAAATTAATTGGGTCGGATGATAAGGCATTTGGTTACATGGGGCCTAAGGCCATACATCGTATAATTAAATTAAAAAATATTCGCTCTCTTGCTGCCAACATAATAAAACAAGAAATTCTGTCTAAAGGCGGTGAGGCAGCGGTTAGCAAAAGTGCCCTATTTGCAGAAGGTTATACCGATGTCCTTTTGATGGGGACTATAAAACAATACCGAGAATTAAATAAAAAGCTAAAATTACAACCATTTGGCTTAAAAAAAATAGCCAGCGAAATAGATGCTATAATCCGTAATTTAGAAAAAAAGGCCTATACCATGGTTTTAGCTAATGGGCAGACTATGGAAATCGGACAGGGAACCCTGATAATGGGAATATTAAATGTAACTCCAGACTCCTTTTCGGACGGGGGCCAATTTTTTGACACCGACCTGGCTATCGATAGGGCTAAGCAGATGATAGCGGACGGGGCCGATATCATTGATATAGGTGGGGCCTCATCTCGGCCAGATGCTTTGATAGCCGATGGGGAAACAGAGTTAAAACGGATTTTACCTGTGGTAGAGGCATTGGCAAGGGAAGATACAATTATTTCCATAGACACATTCAGGGGGAGTGTAGCCCAGGCAGCTCTAGAAGCTGGGGCTCACATGATTAATGATATTGGTAGTCTACAATTAGATCCTAGTTTGCTCTCGGTTCTAATTGACCGAAAATCCCCTGTAGTCTTAATGCATAATCGTTTACAGATTCGCCGTGGGGAAGCCTATGGGGATTTAATCTCAGATATAATTACCGAATTAAGAGAATCCATAGATAGGGCGCTAGAAGGCGGCTTAGGGGAAAATCAAATAATTATTGATCCTGGGATAGGCTTTGGGAAGACCGCCCAGGAAAACCGTATAATTATTAAGAGGCTAAGGGAATTCAAAGGTATGGGATACCCAATTTTGCTTGGTGCATCCCGTAAATCCTTTATTGGACATACCCTGGGTATGAGAGTAGAGGAACGCCTGGAAGCTAGTTTAGCTGTCGCGGGTATAGGGATTATGAATGGAGCTAATATTATAAGAGTACATGATGTTAGAGCATCCAAACAAATTGCCTTAATGACCGATGCGGTGGTAAATGAAGATGGATAAGATATTAATAAAGGGCCTAGAATTCGTGGCCTGTCATGGAGTTATGCCTGAAGAAAAGGTTATCGCTCAGAAATTTATTATTGACTTGGAATTACATAAAGACCTGACTCTGGCAGGTCAAACAGATGACTTGTCTAATACAATAAATTATGTCCATATTTACGAAGAAGTTAAGGATATAGTCGAAAATAATAGCTTTAATCTTATTGAGAAAATGGCCGAACATATTGCCCAAGTAATTTTAGAAAAACATCTAATTGAGGCTATAAAAGTAGTGGTTTATAAGCCGAATGCCCCTATAAAAGGTAGGTTTGACTACTTCGCTGTAGAAATATTTAGAAAATCTAGTGAAAATAATCTTTAATTTCTAACAAATACTTCTTGCCCTTGAAAAAGGTATATGCTAATTTAAAGGATGAAACAAGATGCAAATTGAAGTATATTTAGGTTTAGGTTCAAATATAGGGGACAAAGACCTATATCTTAAGCAGGCAATAGTAGCAATAGAAAAACTAGACCAGACTAAGATTAACAATATTTCCTCCACCTATATTACAAAAGCCTGGGGGAATACAGAACAAGCCGAATTTCATAATTTGGTTATAAAGATTAAGACTTCTTTATCAGCTCCAGGGCTTTTAAAAAAGTTACAAGAAATTGAAATGAACATGGGTCGTCGGTTTATCGAAAAATGGGGGCCCCGTATAATAGATATCGACATTTTGTTGTATGGAGATGAAATAATCCATACGGAGGAATTGATAGTTCCTCATCAGTACATGAAAGAAAGGTTGTTTGTACTGGTACCATTATACGAAATTAATAAGGATTTAATTTTCCCTGATGATGGTACCCATATACAGGAGGTGTTGACTACTGTTTTAGACCGAGAAGGAGAAGACAATATAATAAAGAGGTTATAAAAAAGGAGTCTCCCGCCAGATTTTTCTAGCAAAATAGTCCGCTTGTATCTTAATCGAACGAGACGGTAATGTTGTATATGTAACAGGATTTCCCTGTTTATAAGGGGGTTGGAATATGAAGAAAAGAATTGGCATTATAGGGGCGGGAGTAGTAGGGACAGCTATTGGGGTGGTACTCAATGATAAAGGCTATGAGGTTACGGGTGCATATGATGTTAAATCCGAATCTACCAAGCAACTTGTGGAACGGATAGGATGTACTACTCATACATCACCTCAGGAAGTTTCTCGCTCGGCAGATATTTTATTTATAACGACTTCTGATTCGGCGATAAAAGAAGTTGTAGATAACTTGGCAGATACTGCTGCATTTCATAATGGTCAAGTGATTGTCCATATGAGTGGTGCACAATCTTCTGAAGTACTCGATAGGGCTAAAGAATTTGGGGCTTATGTTTTATCAGTTCACCCCATACAGTCTTTTGCTAATCTTAAACGGGCTATTGAAAATTTGCCTGGTTCTGTATTTAGTATCGAGGGGGATAAGGACGCATACCATGTGGCTGTATGTATTGTGGAGACTTTAGATGGAGAATACTTTTTTATTAATAGAAAATCAAAACCTCTTTATCACGCTGGTGCTTGTGTAGTATCTAATTATTTAGTTACCTTAATTGATTTTGGAGTCAAACTCCTAGAATCTACAGGTATTCCCAGGAACATGGCAACCAAGGCCTTAATGCCTTTGATTGTGGGAACTATTAATAATATTGAAAATATCGGGATTCCCAAAGCACTAACTGGACCAATAGCTCGGGGGGACTTAAGCACTATTGTTAAACATCTTAATAGTCTAGAAGAAATGGCCCCTGAGCTTATGAAGTTATACAGTTGGCTAGGGTTTTATACTGCCCAAATCGCTTTGCAAAAGGGAACTATTGATAATAAGGCTATGGAGGAATTCCAACAAGTATTTGTGCAGGAATTTTCGCGTATAGCCACAGCGAATACAGCTAGATGAATTTAAATCAAGTAAATTACAGAAAGGAGTTTTAAAATGTCTAGGGTAACCACATCTGTAATTCTGGGAAAAATGCTCAAAAAAGAGAAAATAACTATGCTGACATCCTATGATTATTCTATGGCTTCCTTAGTAGAGGCTGCAGGTATAGATATGATTCTAGTAGGTGATTCACTAGGTAATGTCATGTTGGGCTATAAGGATACTTTGGCCGTAACCGTAGATGACATAGTTCATCATACGCGAGCGGTGGTTAGGGCTACAGATAATACTATGGTAGTTGCAGATATGCCCTTTCTTTCATATCATATCTCATATGAGGAAGCTGTCCGTAATGCAGGCAGACTTATTCAGGAAGGTGGGGCCCAAGCTATTAAGTTGGAGGGTGGCACGGAAAGGGTCGGGACGGTTGAAGCGATTATAGATGCCCAGATACCCGTAATGGGGCATATCGGGCTCACACCTCAATCGGTTAACCAATTCGGAGGTTTTAAAGTACAAGGTAAAGACGAAAAAACCGCCCGTAAATTGATTGATGATGCTAAGGCGATGGAGGAAGCTGGTGTCTTTGCCCTGGTCTTAGAATGTGTACCTACGGCTTTAGCCCAAAGGGTTACAGAAGAAATTAGCATCCCTACTATAGGCATAGGAGCAGGCCCATATTGCGATGGACAAGTCCTAGTAATTAATGATATGTTAGGTATGTTCAGTGGGCATATACCTAAATTTGTCAAAAAGTATGCTAACCTAGAACCTATCATAATCGAGGCTCTCCAAGCCTATAAAAAGGAAGTGGAAGCTGGGGATTTTCCTGGACCAGAACATGGCTTTGCCATAGAAGATGAAGTCTTAGATAAGCTATATTAATCATTTATTAGACGGAGATTTCAATGGAAATATTTTATGATCTTGAGGGAATGCAAAAATGGTGTCTGAACCATAAATTACAGGGAAAAAAGATTGGCCTAGTACCTACTATGGGGTATTTACACGCGGGACACTTAGCTTTAGTAAAAGAAGCGGGGGTATTTTGTGATATAGTGGTTGTCAGTATTTTCGTCAATCCAATGCAATTTGGACAGGGGGAAGATTTCTCAGAATATCCCCGCGATCTGAGCCAGGATATCTCTTTACTAGAAGCCGAAAAAGTCCAAGCGGTTTTTGCCCCGCAAGTTAAAGATATGTATCCTCTGGGCTATAACACTTTCTTAGAAGTGATGGGGCCTATGACTGATAAATTATGTGGTAAATCCAGGCCAGGTCATTTTAAAGGGGTTACGACCGTAGTAGGTAAACTATTTAACATTTGTCAGCCCGATTTAGCCTTTTTTGGGCAAAAGGATATACAGCAATTAATTATTATAGAAAAAATGGTCAGGGAGTTTAATTTCCCGCTTGAAATAGTAAGAGTTCCAATAGTAAGGGAAAATGATGGTTTAGCTATGAGTTCACGCAATGTTTACCTTAGTAAGTCCCAAAGGGAAGCATCCTTAGTGTTAAATAAGGCCTTACAGCTTGCTAAAAAACTTATTGCTGATGGGGAAAGGAAGGCTGAAGTGCTAAGACAAAAACTTACCAGTCTCATAGAATCTGAACAGGAAGCTATTATCGATTATATAGAAGTAGTTGATGAATTTGATTTAGCTGACCTGTCTGATTTGACTGAGGCCCAGGGTAAAGTCATTATAGCACTAGCAGTAAAGATGGGAAGTACTAGGTTAATAGATAACCTATTAGTGGAGGTGTAAAAGGTGCTTCGCTACATGTTGAAATCAAAAATTCACCGGGCTGTTGTTACCCAGGCAGACTTAGATTATGTCGGTAGTATCACTATTGACAAAGATTTAATGGATGCTGCTGATATAGTAGCCAATGAAAAAGTTACTATAGTTAACAATAATAATGGTGAAAGATTTGAGACTTATGTAATTGAGGGGGAGCCAGGCTCGAAAGTCATATGTCTTAACGGAGCTGCCGCCCGATTAGTCCAGAAAGGGGATGTAGTTATAATCCTTACTTATACATTACTAGAGGATGAGGAATGTGCTACACATAAACCCAAGCTGGTATTTGTAAATGAGGATAATGAAATACAAAAAGTATGTTTAGGTAATTATGAATAGGAGGAAGGTTTGTTGACCAAAGAGTTTATTGATTTTATTGCTAAGCGAAAGCAAGAAATAAACGCAATTATTGTAGCCCATTTTTATCAATTACCTGAAATTCAAGAAATTGCGGATTTCGTAGGGGACTCTTTGCAATTAGCCAGACAGGCAGCAGAAACAGATGCTGAAGTTATTGTATTCTGTGGGGTACACTTTATGGCGGAGAGTGCTAAAATTCTAAGTCCTAGTAAAACCGTATTATTACCAGAATTAAATGCTGGATGTCCTATGGCAGATATGGTGACTGGAGATGCCCTCAGAGCCAAAAAAGCCCAGCATCCAGATGCCTTAGTAGTATCCTATGTTAATACCTCAGCCGAAGTAAAGGCCGAGACCGATATATGTTGCACCTCGGCCAATGCAGTGAATATTGTTAAATCAATACCACAAGATAAGGAAATAATATTCGTACCCGATCGTAATTTAGGCGAATATATAGAAAACCAAACAGGTCGGAAGATGATAAAGTGGGAAGGTTGGTGCCCAGTTCACGACCAGCTAACAGCTCGTGAAGTAATGGCCCAAAAAGCCCTATATCCAGAAGCTAAAGTAGTAGTCCATCCAGAAGTACCGACAGAGGTTGCTGCTATAGCAGATAATGTCAGTTCTACTTCGGGTATGCTTAATTATGTAAAAAATAGTTCAGATAAGGAATTTATTATTGGTACTGAAGAGGGCTTTCTCTATACCTTGAGCAAACACTGTCCAGGCAAAAAACTTCATTTGGCTAGACCAGAATTTGTTTGTCAGGATATGAAGGTAACTACCTTGGAAAAGCTAGCCCAGGCATTAGAAAAAATGGAACACCAGATTGAAGTTGCTGAGGATATACGTAAAAGAGCTTATTCATCTTTAGACCAGATGCTTAAGGTTACTTAGGGACTAGATATAGTCTTTTATATGTAGGTGAAAAAATGAATATTAACAGGTATATCGGTGTATTAGAGCGTAAAACCCCTATAATTTATAGTGATTTTCTTATAATTGGTGGGGGCATTGCGGGGCTATTTACCGCCCTCAAAGCGGCAGATTTTGGTAGTGTCATAGTCCTTACTAAAAAAAGCATAATTGAATCTAATACTAGATTAGCCCAAGGGGGAATCGCTGCTGCAATTCATGAGGAGGATTCCCCTTTTTTGCATTTGGAAGATACTCTAGAAGCGGGGGCGGGGCTATGTAATATCGAAGCCGTAGATGTTTTGGTGCGGGAAGGGCCAGCTAGGGTAAGGGAACTGATGGAAGCTGGAGTCTCCTTTGATATGAAGGATGGCACTATCTCCCTTACTAGGGAAGGGGCCCATAGCAAGGCCCGTATACTCCATGCCGCTGATGCCACTGGTGCGGAAATTCGGCGGGCTTTGGAAGTGAGATGTAAAAAATCCACCGATATTGATATAATTGAGAACCATTTTTTAATAGATATTTTGACCCATAATATAAAAAAAGAATCATATGGGGTTTTGGTATATGATAAGGAAAATCACCAGCAAAAAGCCTATATAGCTAAAGCGGTGATTATTGCTACAGGGGGAATTGGACAATTATACAAGTATTCCACTAATCCGGATGTAGCCACTGGTGATGGTATGGCAGCCGCTTATAGAGCCGGTTGTAGTTTAACCGATATGGAATTTGTACAGTTTCATCCCACCGTTTTATTTAGCCATGATACAGAGCGTTTTTTAATTTCAGAAGCGGTCAGAGGTGAAGGTGGTATTCTCTACAATGAAGCTGGCCAACAATTTATGGCCAAATACCACCCACTAAAGGATTTAGCCCCTCGGGATGTGGTTTCTAGGGCCATTGTCCAGGAATGCGCAGAGTCGGGAAGTCCTTATGTTAAATTGGATATGAGCATAATTCCTAATGTCGAATCGAGGTTTCCTAATATATTTGCCACTTGTATGGAGCGGGGTATCAATATTCACGAAGATTGTGTCCCTGTATCTCCAGCAGCCCACTATATGATGGGGGGAATCAGCACCAATACTAAAGGGCAAACTAATATTTATGGTTTATATAGTTGTGGTGAAACAGCCTCTACAGGTGTCCATGGGGCTAACCGTTTGGCCAGCAATTCCTTATTAGATGGTATTGTATTCGGCCAGCGGATTGTAGATAATGGGGAGGAAATATTATACCGCAGGAGTATCAATATAGATGAGATTTTTTCTTCATTTGTTAGGGAATGGGTACATAAAACTAGTGCAGGCTATATAAGTCCTCAGGAGGCCAGGAAAAGCTTACAGAGTACTATGTGGGATAATGTGGGTATAATTAGAGAAGAGACTAATCTGAATTTAGCTAATGCTACCATTGAAAGGTTATATCACCATTTAGTTGTAGGGGAGGATATACTGGATTATTATGAAGTTCTCAATATGTTGACCATATCCCGTATAATTGTACAAGCTGCCCTAAGGCGCAAGGAAAGCCGTGGAGCCCATTATCGTTTAGATTATCCCGCCCGTGATGATGTCCGCTTTGCTGGGCATATAAGTTTTATCAACTGTTGAATAGGAGGAAGATATGAATTATCTTGGATTAGAGGAACTGATTAAAGGGGCCTTAATGGAAGATGTAGGCCATGGAGATATTACCACCTATAATCTCATCCCTGCAGATAAATTCAGTAAGGGTGAATTCTATGCTAAAGCAGAGGGGGTAGTAGCTGGTATAGATATCGCCCAAGCAGTTTTAGAATATATGGAAGCGGAAATTAAATTTTATCCTACCAAAAAGGATGGGGACCTAGTAAATGTCGGTGAAGTAATCGCTAGGGTAGAAGGGACTACTAGGACATTACTGACTGGAGAAAGGCTAGCCCTGAATTTTATGCAGCGCCTATCTGGCATTGCTAGCAAAACTAGAAATATGGTCGAACTGGTAAAATACCAAAAAGCCGAATTAATCGATACCAGAAAGACTACCCCAGGGCTTAGGGTCTTAGAGAAATATGCGGTTAATGTAGGTGGAGCCCGTAATCACCGCTTTGGTCTGTACGATGGAGTAATGATAAAGGATAATCATATTGCAGCGGTAGGTGGCATTCAAAAAGCTATTTCCACTATCAGGGGAAAAATCCCCCATACTATTAAAATTGAAGTCGAGGTAGAAAACCTAGATGAATTACGAGAAGCCCTAAACGCCCACGCGGATATAATTTTATTGGATAATATGGATATAGAAATGATGAAAGAGGCAGTCGCCATAACCGATGGCAGAGCCCTACTAGAAGCGTCAGGGGGTATAAGCGAGGCTACAATTGCCGAAGTAGCCAAAACTGGTGTTGATTTTATTTCCGTAGGCAGCCTAACCCATTCAGCGGTGGCTTTGGATATAAGTTTTAGGTTGGTTTAGGGATTTTGGACGCTGAACTGTACTGAAATACACTGATCACTTTTTAGACACAACCTGGGTTGCTCCCTTCAGTGTAATTCAGTGGCTAAACCCCTTATCACCGCTATCATTTCCGCCTTGCTTCCCGTCCTATTAATTTCTTCCCTGATCCTAGCCGCCCCTTTTATCCCTTTGGTATACCAAGCCAAGTGTTTGCGCATTTCCCTAGTCGCTAGTGCCTCACCTTTATAATGACAAGCTAATTCCAAATGTTCTAGGGCCGTATTAATCCGTTCTTCTATAGTAGGCAAGGGAATTTTATGTCCCTTTTCTATTAATTCTATTATTTGCTGAAAGATAAAAGGGTTGCCCATGGATGCCCGTCCTACCATGACCGCATCACAATTAGTATAGTCCAGCATTTTAAGGGCATCTTCAGCAGTCCAGACATCACCATTGCCGATTACAGGTATATTAACATTTTCTTTCACTTGCTTAATGGCATCCCAATCTGCCTGGCCCGCATAGTATTGATCCCTAGTACGGGCATGGATAGCGATTGCACTGGCTCCCTCGCTTTCTGCTATGCCAGCTAATTCCAAGAAGTTAATTTTTTGGGCTGTAAAGCCTTTGCGGAACTTAACCGTAAGGGGTACTTTTACCGCTTGTACGACCTGGTGGATAATTTCCCTTGCCTTGGGTAAGTCTAGCATCAATGCAGCCCCATCACCATTTTTTATAATCTTAGGTGTGGGGCAACCCATGTTAATATCTATGATATGGGCCCCCATACTTTCGACTTTCAGTGCTGCTTGCACTAGTGTCTCAGGATTAGAACCAAATATTTGCACACTTACTGGTGCTTCTTCGCCCTTTATATCTGCTATAGTTTCCGTCCGCTTTTGCTCATAAATCAGTCCCATATCACTAATCATTTCTGTATAGACTAAGCCAGCCCCGAATTTTCGTGCCATCAGACGGAAAGCTTTATCAGTAACCCCTGCCATCGGTGCTGCCACGGTACGATTCTTTATGAGTATATTACCAATTCTAAACATCTTGCCCCCGATTTATTTCATAAATTATCCTTAAACCATTAAGAGTCAACAATTCGTCAACTGTATCAATGACATCTGTTTCTTCAGCCATCAAAGCTGCCAGACCCCCTGTAGCTATAACCTTAACTTCTCCCTCGATTTCCTTTTTCATACGGTTTACAATCCCTTCGATTTGCCCTGCGAAACCGTAAATAATACCTGATTGCATACTTTGTACAGTATTTTTGCCGATTAAAAACTTAGGTTTTATTAATTCTACCCGTGGTAATTTGGCAGCTCTAGCCACCAAAGCATCAGTCGAGGTTTTAATACCTGGTGCAATGGCACCCCCTAGATAATCGCCTTTAGCATTGACTACACAAAATGTAGTCGCAGTTCCAAAATCAATAATAATCAAGGGCCCTCCGTACTTGGCATAAGCTCCTACCGCATTGACAACGCGGTCGGCCCCGACTTCGCGGGGATTATCGTACTTTATAGCCAGCCCGGTTTTTATTCCTGGGCCTACAATTAAGGGCTTACAGAAGAAGTACTTATAACTTAATTCCTCTAATTCCATCATCAGACTAGGGACTACAGAAGAAATTATGACTGCTGAAACATTATGGGTATTTAAACGATTATAGGTAAATAAAGAATTCAGTATCATGCCATATTCATCACAAGTCCTAAAGGCATCAGTTCGGATACGCCAATCAGTTAGTAGTTTATTCTCATCAAAAACCCCTATTACCATATTAGTATTACCAACATCAAAAACCAAAATCATTGCAAATACCTCCGTATCAATATACCTATAAATTCAATCTTTTAGTTAATTGTACTGCTAACCAGGCTGCAAAGGCAATTTTTATTAAATCAAAAGTGAGCAAGGGGATTAAAGCGATTTTAAAAAGGGTAATGATATTAATGGCTTCACCTAGATAAAAATTTATAATAAGAAACATATATGGTAGACCAATACTGTAATAAACTATAATTCCCACTAAACCTGCAAATATAAGGTTGAAGAATATGGGCTTTTTAATCAATTTGGCTTGTATCCAAGCTGCTAGCGGAAAAGCTAGGATAAAACCAAAGCTGGGTAACAAGACATAAGCTGGGCCCCCGTAAGGTGGGGAGGCAAAGACGGGAAGACCGATCAAACCTAAAAGTAAATAGGCCAACATGCTAAGTCCCGCAGCACGTGCAGGTAAAAGGGAAGCAGCCAAAAACATGATAAATGGTTGCAAACTAAAGGGTAGAATTATAATGGGTTGAAAAATGCGGATTAATATAGTAACAAGACACATCAGTGCCGTAAACATAGCAGCTAGGACTAATTCTTGGCTGGATAATTTCATATGAACACCTCTATTAACCATTAGTTTTAATTAGGTTAACAATAGTCGGCGGGTGTGTCAATGGGATGTGGGTAGTGGGTAGTGGGTAGCTGGATGTGGGAAGTGGGAAATCAGTGTCTTCAGTGAAATTCAGTGGCAGAAAAAATCAACGTCTATTAAAAAACTACCATTTCGGCGGTGTTTACTTTTATGCCCTCGGTTTTAAGGTGGGGAATAGGGAAAAAAGTCCTGCTTGCATATTGGGATGAAGTGATGGTAAAATAAGAAAAAGTTTTTGTGAACAATATTGTGCGCAGGGGTGGGGTGTATGGATTTTTATCGTATTCAAGATAAGATAATAAGTTGGCAGAAGCTTGAAAAGACTCTACATAAGGCTTTAAGTTTGCGTGCCAATGGCTTTTCCCAACAAGAAGTAGCTGACCGTTTACAGATCGATCGTACCTTCATTTCTCGTTTAGAAGGTATAGGAGAACTACGTAAGGGGCAATCAATTGCTTGTATTGGCTTTCCGATTCTTAACAAGGAAGAAATAGAGGAAATATTACAAAAGGGTGGAGTCGAAGCGACCTTCTTGATGACAGAGGAAGAAAGATTGGACTTTATTAATGTACGTTCAGGCAAAGAGCTATTGAACGAATTGATGGATTTAACTGCTAAGTTCAAGGAATTTGAAATCCTTATTTTAATTGGGTCTGATGAAAGGATTAAGCTGGTGGAGAATATTTTGGATGGGCAAGTTATTTCTATAGAAATAGGTTCCTCACCTATAACCGAGGATAAATGGGTCAATCCCGATAAAGTGAGACAAATACTGCGTAATATTAAGGCAGCTCGCTGGTAAGATAGGAATATAGGGAGGTTAAATGATGAGACATATCTTAAGTGTAAGTCTTGGCTCGGCTAAAAGGGACCATGCTTTTGAAACAGAATTTATGGGAGAGAAATTCCTAATCGAACGTATCGGAACTGATGGCGATTGGGCTAAGGCCATCCAATTAATTAAAGATAATGATGGTAAAGTAGATGCTTTCGGTATGGGTGGCATAGACTTATACATAAATGTAGCAGGCAAAAGATATGTTATTAAGGATGCCAAAAGACTCATAGCCCATGCCAAAAAAAGCCCTATGGTAGATGGGAGTGGGCTTAAGAATACTCTAGAGCGAAAATGTATCATGGATATTCAAAAGGAAGGGATCTTAGATTTAAGGGATAAAAAAGTCCTTATGGTTTGCGCTGTCGACCGCTTTGGGATGGCAGAAGCTTTTACCGATGTAGGGGCTAGATTAACCTTGGGCGATTTTATATATGCAGTCGGATTACCCATGCCGCTAAAATCTTTAAAGGCCCTAAAAATTCTAGGCCGAATTGCGGCCCCTGTTGTGGTTAGGATGCCTTTTGATAGTATTTATCCGACTGGTGAACAACAACATAGCATAATTCCAAAGCATTCGAAATATTATTATGATGCGGAGATATTAGCGGGTGATTTTAATTATATACGCCGCTACCTACCGGAAAAACTAAATGGCCAGACCATCATAACTAACACTACCACCCAAGAGGACATGGCACTACTTAAAGCAAGAGGAATCAGCCGCGTAATTACTACTACCCCAGATATGGGAGGTCGTTCCTTTGGTACTAATGTTATCGAAGCACTGATAGTCAGCATTTTAGGTAAACCGCTAGATGATATTGCACCACAGGATTACTATAATATGTTGCAGGAACTAGATTTAAGACCTGGGGTAGTTGATTTAAGTGAGGTTTAATGTTCGAGCTTGATTTTGCTTATTTTAATTTAATAAATGGAGATAAAAGGGGTTTAATTTCCAGGAAATTCTGGCTGGAAAAATTAACCCCTATTTTTTTCAAACCCCGTCTAGAAAAATTAATCGATTTGCCTGACCTTAGCGCTAAAGGCTGCAATATTACGGTTCCCTTAGGTTTGAAAAACTTTGATATTTTAAATGAAAGCACTAAGGGATACTTAATAAATAAATCATTTAATATTATTAACGATTACGACATAGACTATATGGCAGTCGATAGGAATCTAAAAAACTATTTTCCGAATCCAGATTGTAATTTAATTTTCGGGGATAATTTTATCAAAGCCCTAGCCCATGTAATTATTGCCAAAACTCTAAATAAACACCAAATAAAAAAAATAATTATCGTGGGGGAAACTGACTATTTCCCAGATTTTCTGGAGACTTTGACTAATTTTGAATTACCCATATCTATGCAAAATAGCATTCCACAGGAATACGAAATCATCTCACATCGCATATTATATGAAAGTGGATGTGCGGTAAGTAATAGTTATCTAGCACCTGAAAATTGGAATAGGGGCGATATCGTTCTAGCTTTTGCCCCCGATTTAGGTGGCTTAAGTATCTTAGCTCTAGGATTATATAGTGTGGAATTTACTAATAATAAGGTTAATATAATTCCCGAATTAGCTAGCAGCTTATTAGAAAGCGGAGTTGAATTAGGGATTAACAGTTTGGCCCCTATTTTTGAAACAAGTATTTGGAGTAAAAGAGGGTTTCTGGAGTTCGATGGAGAAAAAGAAAAGTCGTTGGAATTATTTGACGGCCAGAGTTTTCTGAAATTACAAGAGTTGGGGGATAAGTTGGGGATATGGGACTTGTTTCTTGACAACATAATTTGAGGTCTATATAATACCTTCAAGACATCTGACGGGGTATAGAAGTAATTGCTGGAATACTTTAAATTGAGCGGGATATATTCTCGCTTTTATAAGTTTATATGATGGGAGCGATTTCATGGCGGTAAGCAAAGAGGTTATCTTAACTAAAGAAGGTCTGCACAAATTAGAGTCAGAACTAGAACACCTGAAGTCGATTAAACGGCAAGAGGTAGCTGAACGCATAAAACAGGCGATTGCCTTCGGGGATATTTCCGAGAACTCCGAATACGAGGATGCCAAAAATGAGCAAGCATTTGTCGAAGGGCGAATATCTAGCCTAGAAAAGACTTTGAAAAATGCTCGGCTTATGGAAGACCATGATATAAGGACTGATGTGGTATCCTTAGGCTCGAAAATTACCTTAAAAGAATTGAAATCAGGGCGCGAAGTAATAGTCACTTTAGTTGCCTCAGTTGAATCCAAATTAAAAGATGGAAAAATCTCAGATGAATCCCCAGTAGGAAAAGCGGTTATGGGTAAAAAAGTAAAGGATGAGGTAGAAGTCGAAGCCCCAGCAGGACTTATTAAATATAAAATTATAAAAGTGGAAAGATGATAGTTTACAGGTATTTTAAGGAAGTGTGAGTTATGTCAGAACATGAAATGCAAGATTTAAATGAACTTAGAAGGGTTCGTTTGGAAAAATTGCAGGAATTAAAGGATATGAATGTTGAGCCATTTGGAACTAGATTTGATCGGGATACTATGGCTCAAGATATTCACGATAATTTTGCCAGCCTAGAGGGACAAACCGTTAAAGTGGCGGGAAGGATTATGTCCAAAAGAAGGCATGGTAAAGCGGGATTTGCTAATTTGCAGGATTTCTCTGGTATCATCCAGCTTTATATGCGCAAAGATGATTTAGGGGAAGAAAATTACGACTTATTCAAAAAACTAGATATAGGCGATATTCTAGGTATTACGGGTCAGGTCTTTCGGACTAAAAAGGGTGAGATAAGTATCCATGTAGATAGTCTCACTTATTTATCCAAATCCCTAAACCCCTTGCCAGAAAAATGGCACGGCTTGAAGGATATAGAGCTAAGGTATCGCCAGCGTTATGTGGATCTGATAGTTAATCCCGATGTGAAAGACCTCTTTGTGAAAAGGAGCCAAATAATTAAGGAAATACGTAATTACTTAGATAATATAGGTTTCCTAGAGGTAGAGACGCCTATGATGCAGCCCATTCCGGGTGGTGCTACTGCTCGGCCTTTTATAACCCATCACAATGCCCTGAATATGGAACTGTTTTTGCGTATTGCGCCTGAATTGTATTTAAAAAGGCTAATTGTAGGTGGTTTAGAGAAGGTCTACGAAATTAATCGGAATTTTAGAAATGAAGGTATTTCCACTAAGCATAACCCCGAGTTTACTATGCTGGAGGTCTACCAAGCTTATGCCGATTACCAAGTGATGATGGAATTGACCGAGGATTTAATTTCTACGGTTATGTATAAGGTTAATGGCAGTATGATGGGAGAAGTTGAAGGACAAGAAATAGACTTTACCCCGCCCTGGCGTAGAGTTACCATGGTGGATGTGATTAAAGAACACACTGGGTTGGACTTTGACCAGATTAAAACTACAGAAGAAGCCCACCTAGCGGTCAAAGATTTGAAAATGAAAGTGGAAAAAGGCTATTCCAGGGGTGAAATAATAAATGAGGTTTTTGAAACATTTGTAGAAGATAAATTAATCCAACCGACTTTTGTTTATGGACATCCTGTGGAAATATCGCCTCTAGCTAAAAAGAATGTGGACAATCCAGATTATACAGATAGATTCGAAGTCTTCATCATGCAAAGGGAAATTGCCAACGCCTTTTCCGAACTTAATGATCCCCTAGATCAAAGGGAAAGATTTTTAAGCCAAGTGGAAAAAAGAGCTGGTGGGGATGCCGAAGCCCACATGATGGATGAGGATTACCTAAATGCCCTATCTTATGGTATGCCACCTGCGGGAGGTTTAGGTATAGGCATAGATAGGCTAGTAATGCTCCTAACCGATTCCCCATCTATTAGGGATGTAATCCTATTTCCTACCTTAAGACCGAGGGAATAGAAAGCAAAACTCCCCGAAAAAGGGGAGTTTTTAAATAGACGCAGATTTTTTCTGCCACTGAAGACACTGAAGGCACTGAAATTTTATTTAGACGCTGATTTACGCTGATTACCGCTGATTCCTTTTTTTAAAACATTATAGGGAGCGACCCAGGTTGCGTCAAAAAAAGTCCAGTGGCTAAAAACCCATCTCCAGCTTCCCACTCCCCACATCCCAACCACTATATCGTATACTTCCTGAGTTCCTCCTGGAAGCCAGCGGTTACTTGTTCTAATTGCTGGACATAGGAAGTTAAATCTTTTATTTTATCCGAGTATTCAGATACATTAGCACTCATTTCTTGGCTGGAAGCTGAGTTTTCCTGGGCAATTGCAGCTAGGGTATGTAGATTCTGGAAGACTTCACTAATATGTTTAGTTTCATTGGATAATTCTTCTACTAGGCTCACAATCGTATTAGCTACACTATTAATTTCTTCTGTAGCTTCCATATTATCGGTTACCGCAGCTTCTAAACTTTTGTTGCCATCATCTAATTGGATGAATTGTTTTCCTATATCGCTTACCAAGATATTAACTTGGCCTACAAAGTATTCTAAATTTTCATTAACCGTTCTTACTGCTTGTTTGACATCATCAGCCAACTTACGGATTTCTTCTGCTACGACCGCAAAGCCTCGCCCTTGTTCACCAGCCCGCGCGGCTTCGATAGCAGCATTGAGGGCTAGGAGGTTAGTTTGTTCCGCAATACCTTCAACAGTAGTTACGATTTCCATAATATTTTCAACCCGCCTAGCTAGGTTATCCCCTTGCTGGTTAACATTGCCAAACTGTTCTTTGGTTTCTAGCAAAAGTCCAGCTACATTTTGCACTTCCCCAAAAGAATTCTTTATATTAGCTACAGCTAATTCTAAGCCA
Source organism: uncultured Syntrophomonadaceae bacterium (assembly GCA_964514235.1). Lineage (GTDB taxonomy): Bacteria > Bacillota > Syntrophomonadia > Syntrophomonadales > Syntrophomonadaceae > JAAYRQ01. The sequence goes on from CAZEPV010000015.1 coordinate 32,922, forward strand.
GATTTGGCTTCTAACTCCCGCTCCGCAAGTTCGTTAAGTTTATCAATATTTCCAGTCAAAACGGTAACGGATTTTTCCGTTTCTACTGCTTGATAGACGGCCCCTTCAGATACTTGATGAACTACATTAGCTATAATATCGGATACTTCACTCATTTCCCCAGCTATTTGGCTGAATTTACGGCTAAAAGCGTATAAATCATCAGTTCCTCCTTTTAAATAAAGGAAATCCTTGGTTATGTTTTCTTTAAAACCCTCTAGTTCACTACTTATTTCCTCCAATTTATCATCTGAAACGATGGGGGTAGCAGTAGCAAAAGAAAAGTCTTTAAAGTTAGTAGCCTGCTCTTTTAGTCCCCCTAAAGGCCGCAGAGCAATACTGCTTATAGCATAACTAAAGACCATAACCCCCAAAGTCGAAAAAACGGTGCCTAAACTTGGCCCCTGGACTAGAAGGAAAAGAAGCAAACTTAATATGGTAATCCCTAAGGAAATTTTCATAGGGAGGCTTTTAATAAAACCTAATGATAGGATACTAGCCAATCTATACCTGCGGCTGTATTCTTCGCCCTTTTCCAAAGTAAGTCGGACTCTAATAAAATGCTTATCTCCATCCTTACCTTTATCGACTACTTCAACATTTAATTTTTCTTCAAAAAATACGGAACAACCTTCTAGTAATCCTAAAAAATAATCGAATAATCCTCGGGTAGAAATATAGTGGAGTTCAATTTTTCTGGCTTCCAGACGAGTTGGGATTAAACGGGGTGGATTAGCCCCTTCGATTTTTTTAGTGAGTTGGGCATGCACTTCATCCATCATGAGCAAAAAATCTCTTAAATTGTGCCGTTCAAAATAGGAAGGATAGGCAGCGTGGAATGAATATACATTACTTTTACCTATAGCTTTCCAAACCTCAGCCGTACTTTTACCCACTTTTCCCGCTACGATTTCCACTATTTTAAATGGCTCGTGATCGGGTATATTTTCTGCGGGTGTAATAATACGGTGGGTTGGCCAACCATATTCTTGTAGAGCTGCATCTAGTACTTCTTGTCCATAAAATTCTGCAATGCTGTTAAACCATGTATCTACAACTGTACCTTTCAAGTACATCACCTCACTTATTAATACTGATTAATGTTAGGAAAGTATTTAAACTGGTACTAAAATATGGGTATACTAGAAAGTATAGCAGAAATAAAAGAAAATTAGAGAAAAAATAATAATCTAGGATAAATAGTGGCCTGTTTTTTCCGAATAAGGGGGGCTTACATTCATGCAAAAACCAAGGCCCAGAATTAGTTTAATTGGCTTATTTGGTATAGCTGTTTTTTTCTACTTTAGTTTTGATTCAGCTTTACATACATATGATTTTAAAGGTAAAGTAATAAAGTTAGCCCTAGCTTTGTTAGGCCTAATTCTCCCTATACTAATAAAGTGTAGGCGGGAAAAACGAGAGACGTGAAACGTGAGACACGGGATGTGAACCGTAGGGGCGACCTGTGGTTGCCAGTTCCAAAAAAGTGAGGCGGTAGCCGAGACATCAGTAGTGCCCAAAGGGTATGGCTAATATATTTTATATCATCCTAATACGAGGGGGTTTTGGAGTAAATGAAAATAGCTTTATCTGGTTATTACGGCTTTGATAATGCAGGTGATGAGGCCTTGCTGTCAGCCATAACTTCATCAATTAAAGAACTAGCCCCCCAGGCCCAGTTTGTAGTCTTTTCGGGTTCGCCTGCTAAGACTATGCAAGTGCACCAAATAAAGGCTGTCTACTATATGAACCCCTTTAAACTGCTTAAGGAACTAAAATCCGCCGATTTACTCATAAGCGGTGGGGGAAGCATTTTCCAGGATGTAACTAGCTCTAGGTCCTTATTCTATTATATAGCCGTAGTAGCCTTGGCTAAGCTCCTAAAAAAACCAGTCATCTTCTATGCCCAGGGTGTGGGGCCCATTAATAAAAATAGCAGCAAAACCCTTATGCGTTTTATCGCTAATCGGGTAGATTTTATTACCCTTAGGGATGAAGAATCGGGTGAGCTATTAACTAACCTCGGAGTTACTAAACCCCCGCGTAAAATTACGGCTGATCCAGTTTTTGCCCTGCAAGCGGGACCGCAGGATATAAGTAAAGCAAGCCAAATAATGCAAGAGGTAAATCCCGAGAACCTACCACTTATCGGGGTATCAGTCCGCAAATGGGAGGGATTGGCAGATTACCACCTTGATTTAGCTCCATTACTAGATGAACTGACTGACCAGGGCTATAGGATATTATTTATTCCCCTAGCTTATCCCCAAGATATCGAGGAAGCCCAAAAAGTAGCCGGACATATGCAGAATCAGGCCCATATCATAAAGGAAGGCTTGAGCAGTACCGAGCATATTGCCTTAATCTCTAAACTTTCATTTTTAATTGGGATTAGACTTCACTCTTTAGTATTTGCGGCCCAAGCTGGGACTCCTTTTGCAGGAATATCCTATGATCCAAAAGTAAGGGCTTTCCTAGAAATATTCGGCCAAAAACCTTTATCACTTACTTATGCAGAAATGAAAACAGAATTAGATGGGCTTTTGAATAAGGCTGAATTTAAGGAAAATATAAAAGTCCAAGCCCAAAAGCTAAGGGAAAAATCAGACGAAAACGCTAAACTCGCTTTGTCACTTATAAGTCGGAAATCAGGAGAGTAGAGCAGAATGAAAAAACAAGAGACAACTGGTAAAAACTTCATCGGGGTCACAATTGTAATATTTATTGCCAAATTGCTAGGCTTTGCTCGGGATATATTTTTCGCCTTTGTTTTCGGGACTACTATTTTAACCGATTTATTTCAGGCTATATTCAGTCTGCCTAGTTTGCTATTTTCCAGCATTGGCACAGCCATATCTTCAGTTAATATTCCTAACTTAACTTACTATTTGTCTAGCAAAACACCAGAAGAAAGATTTGCCTATATTTCTAGGCTTTTTACCCAAATAACCTTTTGGGGTAGCGTCATATCTGTCATCGGGATTATTTTTGCCCCAACCCTAGCCCGCTTAATCGTCCCTGGGATTCAGGGGGAAGCCGCTCAGATGGCCGTAATCATTACGCGGATAATGATGCCTACCTTTTTATTTGTCAACTTAACTTTTGTGGCCACGGGGATATTACAGGTTCATAGCCACTTCATTAGGGCTGCGGCTATTAGTATTCCATTTAACATTTTAATTATTTTAGCCTTAATCCTAAAAGGCGATGACATAATTTTCGTTAGTTATGTAACTACTGCAGGTTGGTTACTCCAATTTCTTATGCAATTGCCCGTAATCATTAAGGAGAAGTACAGCTTTTTCCCCTTTAACTTGCAAAGCAATTATACCGCTGCCATGTTAAAGCAGCTCATCCCTGTACTATTGGGTAACTCCTTATTACAATTATGCTTAATTATTGACCGATCCTTTGGGACCCATTTAGATGAAGGGACTACGGCTGCCCTAGGCTTTGGGGGCAATCTTTTCGTCACCATTACCAGCGTATTTATCGTGGCCATGTCCAGCGTGGTCTTCCCCCGCATATCGAAATACTGCTTAGAAGGCGATTTTGCAGAATTAAGGTTGATGTTAAGCAATATATTGAAAATACTACTTTTTATCCTGATACCCTACTTAATATATGTGGTAGCCTACCATCAAGAAATCATCTCCCTAGTCTATGAAAGGGGGGCATTTACGCGGGAATCAACGATAATCACCGCTTACGCCTTCTTGCTCTATAGTTTTGCCGTAATAGGTTATGCTAGTCAAGAAATCTTCAACCGCGTATTCTACGCCTTAAAAAAATTCAGTATTCCCATGATAGTTAGCATCATTTGTCTAACGGTGAATATCAGTCTAAATGTAGCCTTTCTAAATTATGGCATAATCGCCATTACAGGTGGGACTGCCCTAGTCCTCCTACTTTATGCTATTATAATGGGGTATATGGTTATCAAGGAAATCGGTAATTTCTTTAGGCAGGATTTTTTCATATACTTGGCTAGACTGTCAATTCCCCTCCTATTTATGTTGGCTATTATTGGGGGGTTCAAATACCTTAACCTATCGGGAATTATGATGGGCTTTTTGCTGCCCCTAGCTCTTAGTGGCCTTATTTATTTGGCCGTAGCCCATATAACCCGCTTGACTAGGGAATTTAATTTAAGGGAGGTATCTAACCGTTAATGTTCAAAAAACATAAAATACTATGGCTATTATTAATAATTACCTTAATCGCTTCTGTGACAGGAGTAAGCTTGAGGATGGCCAATGAAGCCCGAAATAAATCTGTGGCCCTAACTATTGATTATCGGGAATTCGTGCAAACTGCAGCCCAAGCTAACTTTGATTTGGATGAAGTTTTGCAGGATTTACAGGATAGTAAACTCAACTGGGTATCGGTAAAGGAGACCAGTCTTAGGGACTTAGAATTTGCTGGTCAAATAGAAGTTCAGACCTTTGCCCAAGTGCAGGCCAGTATAATGAATGAAAATATACGGGATTGGAAGCTCGTCCTAGGTCAAATCGGGAGTAGCCCCATCAGTCCAGCTAATCTGACCATGGTAACTAGCGATAAGGAAACCATAGCTTTTTTACAAGAAAATCTCAGCCGCCGTTATCAGGAGGGTGAAATCATAAATTTTAGCTTAGACAATCATCAGTATTTCATAATAAATACCCAGATATTGCCTCCAGTCAAAACTAAAGATGAGGAACTGCCCCAGGATGTTTTAATCGGTTTTGACACCCGCTTAATGGATAGCCTAAAAGAAAAGGGATTCGAAATAATCCTATCCCCTGGAAATAGTACAGGTAGCAATTTACAATATATAGATGATTATGCCCAACTCATAGAGGACTATGGGATTAAATATTTGGTTATAAATGGGGAAGTCAGTGGCTACCCAGATAACTTAGACCGTATGGAAGAACTAGTCCAAAAGTATGATTTAATTGTGGGTCTGATTGAAATGCCAGTTCAACTAGGTTTTCTGGAACAAAAGGGTCTAACCCAACTAATCGAAAATACTGATTACCCCGTTAATCGGGTTTACTCGTCTCGCAATGATGAATATCTAAAACAAGTGGATGAAAGGTATTACAGATGGGTACGGGGGGTAGTCGATCGCGGGATTCGCATAGTTCATGTGGTTCCCTTTCAAAATGCCAAATTAAATTATAGCGAGAACCTGGAAGATACCATTGAAGTAATCGGGCGTTTCCACGAAACCATCCAAGCCAAGGGTTATCAGATAAATGCTCCACTTAATTCACTTTCTGCGGAAAAACCTGGACGACTTCATCAGTTGATGGTGGGACTTAGTCTACTTTTCGCCTTTACTTTGTATTTGGCCTATTTATTTAAAATTAATCGGAGGATGATTTTCGCCTTGCTCGGTCTAGGTGGAATCGGGCTTATAGGGCTAAGCCTAGGCTTAGGCTCTGATTTCAGTAAATTATATGCCTTAGGGGCAGCAGTTTTATACCCCATATTATCGAGTCTACTTTTGCTTATCTACTTGCGGGATAATGAAGCCCACAGCCTATTTAGGCAAATTCTGACTTCCTTAGCTATAATCCTAGGAATTAACGCCCTGGGTATGTATACCATTGTGACTAGTTTAGCTGATATACGTTTTATCATGAATATCGAATACTTTAGAGGGGTAAAATTAGCCTTTCTAATTCCACTGCTAATGTTTATTATTAACTACTTCGCTGTATTTAGCGGGGAAGCTGGCCTAGTCAACTATTTAGACGAAAACCTGAGGAAAAAACCCAATTATTTTATCCTAATTTTATTGGGCATGGGCCTCTTGGCCATGTATTATTACATCGGCCGCAGCGGACATACTGCTGGGGTGGGAGTATCCGCGTATGAATTGAGGTTAAGGGAAGTCTTAGAAAGTATATTTGTGGCTCGGCCTCGATTTAAAGAAATATTAATCGGTTATCCTTCCTTATTAATGATGGTATATCTCTATCGGAAGTATAGGGCTGAATTAATAACCCTGATTTTTGGTTTAGGGGTAATGATGGGCAGCATTTCCATGGTTAACAGCTTCGCCCACGTCTTTACCGCCGTAACCATCTCCATAAATCGAACCATCGCTGGGCTCATAACTGGGGTAATTATAGCCCTGCTAGCCCTAGTGGGTGTGATTATCTTGGAGAAATTGTACGGATACGTCGTAAGGCGTGAGACGTAAAACGTGAACTGTAGGGGCGACCTGTGGTCGCCCCTTTCAATATAAAAAAATCCGCGTCAAAAAAAATAAAATTCCCCCCCAAAACTGTAAGTCACAGAACCTCCCCGCGTATTATTTGTTATACTTAGAAAAGTCTATACTTTATTTGTAGTAAATACCGTAACTTGCTATATGGACAAGCAACTACTCATAATGATAAAATTAGTCTAGCAAATGGGTTTGGGGGTTTGTTTTATAATGCCCGCATATATATATATAATCACTTTATTGTCAGCATTTGTCATAGCCTATTTTATGGTACCAGTAGCTATAAAAATAGCCCATAGAATAGGGGCTATTGATGAACCTAATGCACGCAAAGTACATGAACTAGATATGCCGCGTTTAGGCGGTTTAGCTATATTTATCGCTTTTATCATACCATTCATATTCATAGTCGATAAAAAACCAGGCCCTTTTTTGGGGGTTATACTAGGGGCCATAATTATATTTTTAATAGGAATATTAGATGATATTTATCAACTATCAGCCAAAACCAAATTCGTGGGGCAAATAATAGCTGCTAGTATAGCTATTTATTTCGGTGTGGTAGTTCAGTTTTTGACTAACCCCTTTGATGGTCTAGTCAGTTTAGGCTTTTTGAGTATTCCAGTTACCCTATTATGGATAGTAGGTGTCACAAATGCCATTAATTTAATAGATGGTTTGGATGGATTAGCAGGAGGAGTTTCGATAATAGCTGCCGCTACAATGGGTATAATTGCTTTGTTAAACGGGCAGCTCGAGGTAGCTCTTATAGCCTTCCTTTTAGTGGCAGCTATCCTGGGTTTTCTACCCTATAATTTCCACCCAGCGCGAACCTTCATGGGTGATTCGGGTTCTAATTTTTTAGGTTTTATATTAGGCTGTTTAGCTATAATGGGTACCGCCAAAAGTGTGGCTCTTATATCCTTGTTCATACCGATAGTTATATTGGGTATTCCGATATTTGATACATTTTTCGCTATTATCAGGCGGATAAACAATAAAGTCCCTATATTCAAACCCGATAAAGACCATTTGCACCACCGTTTGTTAGCCTTAGGAATGGGGCATACTCAGTGTGTCTTGACTATATATGCCATAAGTTCCGTATTCGCTTTGGTAGCCATATTTTTAAGTATGACAACTAATCCCAAGGCCATGTTAATCTTGGCTCTGCTATTGTTTTCGGTGATTTTGGGTGCGGACAAAATAGGACTGTTGACTGGTGGAAAATCCATCACCGTCCAGAAAAACCGCACCGTAAAACGGGAGATGTAAACATTAGTGGTGCCCAGAGGGTGCAACCATAATAGTGACCGTAGGGAATATAGGGTGCGACCCAGGTTGCGTCAAAAAAAGAAGACCTCATAATTCTAAGAAATAAGGTGTTGTGTTAATGAATAAAGCAATTACATTTTTAAAACTAGCCCTAGCGTCAGGCCTAGTATTCGGACTATTCTTCGGTATCGGTGCGGGGATAACTTCGGTTTTTACCCAAGTAGATACCAGCGAAATAGAAACCGAAGAAGATGGAACTATAATAAAACAAGATGGCAACCGTACCAACATATTAGTTCTAGGAGTAGATGCTAGACCAGGGGAAAAGGAATCGCGTTCTGATACCATGATGCTGGTTTCCGTTGATCCCAAATTAGATAAAGCCGCTATAATTTCCATCCCCCGTGATACTAAGGTTGATATGAAGGGGACTAGATATGATAAAATCTGTATTGCCAATGTAGTAGGCGGCCCATCTTATGCAGTAAAAACTGTCGAGGAATTAATGCAGACTAAAATAGACTACTATGTACATTTAGATTTTAATGGTTTTAAAGATGTAATTGATACCCTAGGTGGGGTAACGGTTACTGTACCAGAGCGCATGTATAAACCATCCGAAGACATTGACCTATACCCAGGCACCAGAAAGCTAAATGGGCGCGATGCCTTAGCCTTTGTCAGATACAGGGATTATATCAATGGAGATATTGATAGGACAGCTATGCAGCAGGATTTTATGAAGGCACTAGCAGGGGAACTCTTGCAAGCCAAAACCATAACCAAACTACCCAAATTAGTCAGTCAAGTTAACAAGTATGTTAGCACTAATATGGGGGTAGCTGATATGTTGCGTATGGTCAGCTGGGCACCAGGCTTTACTGCAGATTCTATAACCACCCAGACCTTGCCTGGTTCATTCTATGATGTTAGAGATGAAAATGGTGTCTTAATTAATAGTTATTGGGTAGCTGATAAATCCTCTCTCAATAACTTAATAGATGATATGTTAGCTGGGAAAACTATTGCTGTTATTCAAGGAGTAGTTGAGGAATCCATTCCAGGTTCCAAGAATAAGCAGGATGAAGATAAGGATCTTGATGATAAAGACAACAAAAATATAGACCGCTCCAAGTTGCCTAGCCCAGGACATGGAGATGGGCCTTCTTCATCTATTTCAGGCTACATTCAAGAAAACAAGAAAACCGAATCAGATAAAAAAGATACAGAATTGCCCATTATCGAAAATAATGAGCCTGATGGAAAACAAATCAGCACCCCCACTAACCCCTCAGGCCCCGAAGGGTACATTTAAAAATTCCCTAATGGAGAATGATTGCTTTTGCTATTTAATTCATTTGAATTCATATTCCTATTCCTGCCCATAAGCATCGGCGGGTATTTTCTTATAAATCGTTATACCGACCGTTTAGCAAAATTATGGCTGGTATCAGTCTCCCTATTTTTCTACAGCTGGTGGAATATAAGCTATCTTCCCCTTATTTTAATATCAATAACTTTCAACTACACCATCGGCAGATTTCTAAGCAACCCCAATTATAAGCTGAACCGCAAACTGACATTAATCCTGGGCTTAGCTGGTAATATCGGCTTACTAGGTTACTACAAATATGCCGACTTTTTCATAAATAACCTTAATTTTGTTCTTTCCAGCAATATAAAAATACTGAACATCGTTCTACCACTTGCCATCAGCTTTTTTACTTTTCAACAAATAGCCTACTTAGTAGATGCCTATCGCAAGGAAACCCAAGAATACGATTTTCTCAATTACGCCTTGTTTGTTAGCTTTTTCCCCCAACTTATTGCTGGCCCCATAGTCCACCATAAAGAAATGATGCCCCAATTTTTAGCAGCAGACAATAAGGGCCTAAATTATAGGAACATATCCACAGGACTTTTCATATTCCTAATCGGTCTATTTAAAAAAATAGTCCTAGCCGATACCTTTGCCCTATGGGCTAGTTTTGGTTTTGATATTGCGCCGAGTCTGACCTTTATTGAGGCGTGGTTGGTATCGCTTTCCTATACATTCCAATTATATTTTGATTTTAGCGGATATACTGATATGGCCATCGGTGCTGCCCTAATCTTAAATATAAAATTACCGCCCAACTTCTTTTCACCCTACAAATCCCTTAATATCCAAGAGTTCTGGCGTAGGTGGCACATGACCTTAAGTCGTTTTTTAGGAAATTACATCTACATTCCTTTAGGGGGCAACCGCTTGGGGAAATATCCGACTTACCGCAACCTAATGTTGACCTTTTTAATCGGAGGTTTGTGGCATGGGGCAGGTTGGAATTTTATCTTTTGGGGATTTTTGCATGGTGCAGCCATGGTGGTACATCGCTATTGGAGCAAACTAAAAATTCACATGCCCAAAATACTAGCTTGGTTCTTAACTTTCAACTTCGTAAACATGGCCTGGGTGTTTTTTCGAGCCGAAACCTGGGCAGATGCTATCAAGGTTTTACGGGGTATGTTCGGATTAAATGGTATAATATTACCAAGCAATTGGTCCAATAGCTTGACCATGTTTTCACCCGATAAATTCGGCAGCTACCAGATAATAGATGTGAAAAACGCTTTTATCTTCATTATAATAGGCTTTGTAATCACCTTAACCTTGAAAAATTCCATCGAACTGCGGGATAAATTTAAGCCCAACTTAATTTATTTAATCTGGGCAGCCTTAATGGCCATAGCTGCTTTAACTCAGCTTACGGGGGTAAGCGAATTTCTATACTTCAATTTTTAGGAGGGATAAAGGCAGTGAAATATAAGAATTGGTTTTTCGCTACAGTTACTACAATTCTCATACCACTACTTACTATAGGCAGTTTTAACTACTATATTGATCCCTTGTGGAATTTCCATAGCGATAACGAATATAACCAGATTCAGATGCCTTTTAACGAAAGACAGCAAAAAACTAACTACATTACTTTTCATAAGTTTGATTACGATACCCTAATTCTGGGCAGCAGTAGAGTTACCTATATGGATCAAAATGATTTTACGGGGCATAAGGCATACAACTATGCGGTTAGCAATATGCTCATTGATGAATACAAGGATTACATCGAATACGCCAAAAAAATGCGAGGGGGAGAATTCGACTACATTATTATCGGTCTGGATTTCATGTCTACAAATAAAAATATCCCACGGGAATTCGAATCACCTGCGCATTATATCGAAACAACCAATCAATTCGGCTATCGGGCTAGTACCCTAATGTCGACCGATACCCTAAAATATTCACAGCAAAATTACGAGGCTTCCGTAAAAGGCCAACCGATAAACTTTGCCTACAATCGGGAAAATGTCAAAAGCCTGCTCCAGGTAAGTGAGGAGGAAAGGGCCAGCAATATCCAAACTACCCTAGAGACCTATCGGACTAAAATATATGCTAATTATGAATACACCAATGTTCGGGAAATGTTCCAGGAGATTAAGGAGAATAATCCCCATACTGAGTTCATAATTTTTACAACTCCCGTAAATCATAACTTATACAATCTCATGGTAGAACTGGACTTATCCACACACTATCAACAACTGTTAACAGATGCTGTGGAAGTATTCGGACATGTCTACGATTTTAATTACCCAAATAGCGTAACCACCGATGATAGCAACTACTTTGATGGCAGCCATTTCTACCCGGAAATAGGCCGACTAATAGCCCGAAAAATCAAGGACATATCCACAACCCCTCCCACCGACTTCGGCAGGCTAATCAAACACGGGGACGGTTCTCCGTTTGAACCCCGCTTTAACGCTGAAAGAATGCCATCCGTCAAACACGGGGACGGTTCTCCGTTTGAACCCCGCTTTAACGCTGAAAGAATGCCATCCTGAGCCTCTCCACCTGTCATCTCGGGACAATATATGAGGCAGTTTGTCCTTGCAACATGAACTCAAGTTAAGGCGAATTTTAAAATATTTTCATAAATAATCTGTAAGAAAGCCTTTCGGAAATCGTAATATTATAGGACACCCTTAAATTACCTGCCAAATAATGCAGGATTAAAAATATTTATTGTCGAACAATTACCAGATAAATATGGGACGTGAAAGGTAACTCATGGAAATGGACAACTTTAAAGCTAAATAAGCGTCAAAAATAATAGATAGAACCCTTCAAGAAAGGATGAATACCGAAATGACATACATAAAGATAAAAAACAAAACTTTACCTTATATATTAACCCTTACTTTAACCATAATATTCCTCCTAAGCTTAACCTTAACCGCTCTAGCCCAGACAGCTACCATTACGGGTAGTGTAGTTAATATCAGATCAGGTCCAGGCACTAATAACGCACAAACTGGCACAGTCCTCCAGGACACAGCCGTAAACATCTTAGATGAAGAAAATGGCTGGTATAAGATTCAATTTGGCCAAATTACAGGTTGGGTATCTGCTACTTTTGTAAAAGCTAATGCCCCTACAAGCCCAGATTTAGGACAAGTTAAAGTCACAAATGGCCCGATTAATGTTCGGGAACAGCCGAATACATCCTCAGCTATCTTAGGGAAAGCTCAAAACAATACACCTTATAAACTAGTAGCAGAGGAAAATGATTGGTATAAGATACAATTTAATAATACAACGGGTTATGTAGCGGCTTGGCTAGTAGAAAAGGTTGCGGCTAGTACAGCGACACCTACACCACCTACACCAACCCCGACTCCACCGTCTATTAATAATACGGATGCACCGATAGTCTACCTAGATACGGCTAAATTGGAATTTGAAGTGGCCCCGATGATAGAAAATGGCCGTACCCTAGTACCCCTAAGGGCCATATTTGAAGCTATGGGGGCTACCGTGAGCTGGAATGATGCGACGAAAACAGTCATAGCCACCAGGGGCAATGATTCGGTCGTACTTACAATCGGTTCTAATCGTCCTATTGTAAATGGAAATGAAGTGGAAATAGACGTACCTGCGAAAATCGTGCAAGATCGCACCCTAGCACCACTCCGTTTTGTTGGTGAAGCATTTGGAGGCAAAGTCGATTGGAATGAAGCTACCCGTACAATTAGTATGACTTCCCCGACTAATAATGAAAGTACAGGGAAAAAAGCCAATACAGTAATAGTGGCCAGTAAGGTTAATTTGAGAACTGGCCCCGATTTATCATATAAAGACATAGACCAGGCCTTGCCTGGGGAAAAATTAGCCATATTGGATGAAAAAGATGGTTGGTATCAAGTAAGTCGAGGTGGAGTACCTGCTTGGGTAGCAGGCTGGGTAGTAGATGTAGCCTGGGTTGAAGGTGAATCGCCTCCTATTCCTGACCCTACTCCCGAACCAGAACCAAAACCACCGACTCCTAAACCAGAGGAAGTCAAGAAAGACGAATTAAAAATTTCCTATACAAATGATACCGAAGGCATAATACTAAAAATGTCTTCAGGTGCTAGGCTTGCACCAGAGATAGAAAAAACTTCAACTGCCATAACCTATACATATGAAGGCCTAAGCCTAGAAGGACTTAATTTCATAAAACAAAAAGTCGGTAGCGATGAAGTAAAAATGCGGGGTATCAACGAGAATGGTAATGCTATTATAAGTGTCGAAATACCACGAGGCTTAGAATTTAGCCTGGAAACTCTAGACAATGGTAAGACTGAAGCTATTATCATCCCCAACTTTATTATGAGTATCGATAGAAAACCATTCGGTAAAACTGGTGAAAGATTATTAATTTCCACTATGAGCGAAGCTGCTTACACCAAGAAGCAGGAAGGGGCTAAGGTAATAATAGAATTGGACAACATGTACCTAGGCCAGGCCAGAACCGAGTACAAATATAGTAGCAGTATTATAGAAAACATAAGCTTACAAGAGATAGACGGCAAAACCCCTAAGGTCATTATGACCATTAACGCTAACGATTTAGGACAGTCGAGTGCTGGCATAGGGACAGATGGTGCCCTAAACATCATGTTACGAGGTAAAAGTGAAGTAAGACAGGTGCGGGAGAATCTGGTTCTACTTGATGCAGGTCATGGGGGTAAAGATACTGGGGCTAGGGGCAAAACTATTAACGAAAAAGATGTAACCCTAGACATAACTCTCCAGGTAGGGAATTTACTCAAACAAAAAGGTTACGAGGTCGATTATATAAGGACAGAAGATACATATATTGCTCCAGAAGAAAGGCCCCTAATAGCTAATAGAATAAATCCAGCTATATTTGTATCTATCCATATTAATTCAGCCCTAGTAAATACCGCTATGGGAATAGAAACCTATTATTACGCTCCAGAAACTAATCCAGATTTATTCTTGCAAAGGGAAGAACGAGAGAAATTAGCCAGATGTGTCCAGACAAAATTAATTTCTAAACTCAAAAGACCCGATCGGGGAGCCAAACCAGGTAATTATGCCGTATTGAGAAATAGCAATATGCCTTCAATATTAACCGAAGTCATGTTCATAAATAACGAAACCGAAGAAGCACTCCTAAAGCAAGGTCAGATACGAACCCTGGCTGCCCAAGCCATTGCAGAGGGTATAGACGAATACATGCGGGGAAGGTAGGTCTTTCCCCGTAACTTGATTATCCATTTTGAGAATATCCCCATAAATAAAAGGTTTTTTCGTATTAATAGATAATTATAGATTAAAACGAAAAATAATGTTTGTTTATGGGGTGGGGAAAATGGAATTAAAAAGGCATATCAGCCTACTTATTAGTGTCCCGTTTTATTTCATAATAATAGCTACTTGCCTGGGTGGGGAAGAGGCCTGGGCTATTCCAAGCTCAGTTGTAGAGGAAGTATATGCTACGGCGAATATTAGTGAAGCAGAACTTTCTAACAATATATATTTGTACAAAGATGATCTAGGCATTAGCGCAACCATGATAGACTTGCCTACAAGCCCACTTACCACACTATGCACATCAAATAGTAAACCATATATTGATGAAAATATAATTGCCTGGAATGCTGTGCAAGGTCAAGACCACAATCCTTCTTTTATAAAAATTGGTGAGAATAAAACTTATACCGTCTCAGATTCTATTGGAAATGTGGATATAAAGACGAGCAATGGAATTCTAGTCTACAAGAATAAAAATGGCTATTTATGCATCACCAACATATCTGATAAGACAAAATTCGGCCTAAGCCCTGGGAAAAGTCACAAAATAAATAATGTGACAGTTGGCTTATTTGCCATAAAGGGTGATAAAATTGTATTTTTGGATGCGGGTAACAAAAATATTTATCTGATAAGTGGTAAGGACACTGTAGATAATTTTAAAACGATAATTACCAGGGGATCATGGGTTTCCAGATTGCAATTAACTGTCCACGATGGAGAGACCCTGGTCCTATGGCAGGAGGAGGCAAAACTATCTTATTGCAATTTAGATACCCGTGATGGTAATAATAATTATATTGTAAATCAACTAAGTAGTCAGGAGTGCCTTCCAAATGAAGTCAGTGCCTACGGCAACCAAGTAATTTACTATGCTGAATTAGATGAAAAATCAATTATTAGCGAAAAGGCAGTATTCATACAAGCTCTGGAAGAAGGCAGCAATCCAACCCCCTTGTCGGACATTAAGGGGAATGTCTACAGCTTATATGATAAATTCATTTACTATGTAGATGGACCTAATATTTGCAGATATAATATCGCCAACAAAGAGATTGAAATCCTATTTAACTTCGAAAATCCTGGTATAGATTCTCCCCCTACCAGAATAGCTAGCAATGGCAAGGACATAGTATTCAATAACCAAAAAGCTGCTTATTGGTTAGCTGGTATATCCAACTTAGAAATCCTGGGAGCCAAGCAAATAATGTTAAAAGGCAGCAAACTCCCAATTAAAGGCCGGGCCACCTATAGCAATAAATTTTCCGAAGATGTAAGCCAAGCTGGGAAATGGACCAGCTCTAATTCCAGCGTGGCTAAAATTGAAGGTCATGACCTTCTGGCAGTATCTGCTGGGGTTTCTACAATAAGCTGGGAATATAAAGGTGAAAAGACCTCATTCGCATTAACAGTCAAGGAAAAGCTGGGTTTAGAACTTGCCTATGACAATCTGGAAGTAGATCTGGGTGAAAACATAAAGATGCAAGCATTTTTAAAATACTCGGATGGAAGCTATGAAGACATAAGCGAACTTTCAACCTGGCAAAGTCAGATTAACGAAATCAAGGATGGAATATACTATGCCCATAATCCTGGTAAGGATATAATCACGGTTTCTTACGAAGGCTTTACAACTAGCCTGGGCATTATTATAAACCCTCCAACCATCCCCGAACCCACCCCTAATTACAAGAAAAGCTCCCCAAATAGAAAAGCCGAAATACCAGATAAGGAATTATTAACATTACAAATTCAGGGCCTAGAAGTCATAAAGTATATATCCGATTACAACAAATTAATGCGCCTCTTCTCCCCCCATGGCTTTTTAGGGGAAATAATTGAAGATTACCAAAAAGGCACCCTATTTACTAGATTCAAACACATGCCCGAACCCCATGTTATGGGGATTGAGGAAAGGTTACT
>CAZEPV010000016.1:0-46986 GCA_964514235.1 uncultured Syntrophomonadaceae bacterium
TAAAATTACGATTTATTTAACTAGTTACTTGTCGAGGGAAATTTTTTTTCACACATTCTGCCGTCCCCATGTTTGACCCATGTTTGACGATTAATAAGCCCTAACCCTGCCCACATTCACTAGCTGAACCGATTAAGATGTCTAAGCCGTGATCTAAGGCGGGTAGTATTGCTTCTAAGGATTCTCTAACTCCTTTAATACTACCAGGCAAATTGATGATTAATGTTTTTCCTCTTATACCAGCGCTAGCCCTAGATAACATAGCTTTAGGGGTATTTTTCATGCCGTATAATCTTATGGCTTCGGCAATTCCCGGAGTTGGCTTTTCTATTACAGCTATTGTAGCTTCGGGGGTAATGTCTCTAGCTGAAAAACCAGTCCCACCTGAAGTTAGAACTAAATCTAATTTCAGTTCATCGGCTAAATAAATTAACTTATCTTTTAATAGTTCTGCCTCATCGGGCAATATCTCATAAAATTCAATATGATACTCATCGCCTAGAACCCTTTTTATTTCCTGGCTACTTAAATCTTCCCTTTCCCCACGAAAGCCTTTATCACTTAATACCAAAAGACCTGTTTTATAACTCATTGTCCATCACCTCAACTAAATCGCCTTTATGAATTATGCCACCTTTTAATACCTTACAAAAAAGACCTTCATAGGGTAAAAGCGACACTCCAAAAGTGCGGGTAACCACACTTGGATGGTCTTCCTTGCCGACTTGGGAAACTTGTAAAACTACATCTGAACCAAGCCTTAACTTACCGCCAACTCCTACCTTAGCTAAATCTATGCCCTCAATTAAAATATTTTCCGCAAAATCCCCTGGCCCCATATCAATATTATGTACCTGATTAGATTTAAGGGCTCTAGCATAGTCAAGACAAGTAACTTGGCGGTCCCATTTGCCTGCATGTCCATCATTTTCTATCCCAAAATCTTCAATTACCTTAGCCCTTGTGACTTCTTGCTTTAATTGGCCCTTCTCGGGACTTATACAAATAGAATAAATTCGTCCTTTTTCCATAATTTCACCTCAGTATTATTTGTTTTCAAATTCTCGGATTAGATGACCGCTTTTACCCCCGCTTTTTTCCAAAAGCTTTATTTCCTTGATTACCATCCAGCGATCAATAGCCTTGCACATATCATAAATAGTTAAGGCTGCTATGCTTACACCTGTAAGGGCTTCCATTTCTACCCCAGTTTTTCCAGTTGTTTTAACTGTTCCTTTTATAATTATTTGACTACCTTCCTCATCAAATTCGAAATTGATATCCACCCCGCTCAAAATTAAGGGATGACACATAGGAATAAGGTTAGCCGTCTGCTTGGCCCCCATTATTCCTCCCACCTGGGCAACTCCTAAGACATCACCTTTTTTTACTCCCCCAGTTTTTATCATTTGCAGGGTTTCCAATTCCATTTTTATGGTGGCTTTCGCAAGAGCTATCCTGGCGGTATCCTCTTTGGTGGTTATATCCACCATTTTAGCCCGACCTTGCTCATTAATATGGGTAAAATCAGACATATTAACCTCCTATTTGATACATTTTCCGTTTGTTAGCCGTACCCCAACCAGAATTCATGTGATGGCGACTAGGTTTTTCTGCAATGGTTTTGAGAAATAGCTGCCTCAATTCCTCATCATTAGCCCCACTTTCTAAAGGATATCTAAGATCAATTTCTTTTTTATCGTATAGGCAGCCCCTGAGTTTACCATCGGCCGTCATGCGAATACGATTACATTCATGGCAAAAATGGTTGCTCATCGGACTAATAAAACCAACTGAACCTTGTCCACCCTGTAAATTAAAATACTTGGCTGGACCGTTCCCAGGTATGTAACCAGGGGCTTCTAATTGGTATTCTGCTTCTACAATATTTTTAACAGCCGCACTGGACAACATACGCTCTTTTTTCCAATATAGTAGGTTACCGATTGGCATAAATTCGATAAATCTTACATGGATAGGGTAATCATAGGCTAATTTTGCCAGGGATAAAATTTCATTATCGTTAAAACCCTTAATTACTACGGTATTAATTTTGACAGGTTTCATATTCAATTCCAAAGCTTTGAAAATTGCTTTTTTGACTAAGTTCACATCACCCACTCGGGTAATATATTTAAACTTTTCTGGTTCTAGACTATCTAGACTAAAATTTGCCCGATTTAAGCCAGCTTTTTTTAAGTCTTTGGCCATTTTGTCGAATAGTATGCCATTAGTGGTTATGGCAATGTCGTCAATTAAACCCAAATCTGCAATATATTCAATTAGCTGGGCAATATTCCTTCTTACTAAAGGTTCTCCCCCAGTTAGCCTTATCTTCCTTACACCAACACTAGTAGATATTTCAACTAAACGGGCTATATCCTCTAAGCTCAGAATACTTGTATGTCTAAGCTTATCATCAATGCCTTCTTCAGGCATACAATATAGACACCTAAGATTGCACCTATCAATTACAGAAATACGCAGATAATTAATTTCTCTCCCATAGCTATCTACCATACTAATCTCCCTCCCCAGGATTTTAACTCAGGTAGTTAAAAACAGCCCAATTCACAACCATAAATTTTAATATCATTGTCATCACATAACTTGCCAATTTCAGCTAGTTCAATCTCTAAGTCCTTTGCAACCTCGCGTGCCTGGGTACAACTAATCTTGCCCTCTGCGGCAACTTCCTTTAACTTGTCCACTACTTTGTCCTTCTCCTCCATATTTAAACCCTCCTAATAAAAAAAAATATACACCTAGAAAGGTGTATTTTATTATACCTGTGGTAATTACTCCTTTCCTAATATGGGAGGTACGAAGGTTTCCCTTATATACCCTATCGTTCATATAACCATAGTTGGCCCCTTAGGTTACATGAATCGGAGATAAATATTAAATTTTACTTTTAACTTAGTATTAATTATATATTATGTAGAAAAGTTATACAATTAGTAAATTAAAATTAAAACTAGTTACAATATTCTGTTTTCCTTATCTCCCTATATATTGCATTTTTATTACAACTGGGTCCAGCAGTATAATAATATTCTAGGCTAACTTTACCGATATAGATTTTAATCCTGTAAAAGGTAGATGAATTTAAGTTATAATTACGTAGGTCTTATGGTATTATAGGATAGAAACTATAGCTATCTAGAGGAGATGAGATTGTAATGTTAGCTATAAAATGGGTAATTATAGCCATAATTTGTGGTGCTATTGAAATTTTTAGTGCTGGTTTTTGGTTCGTTTGGTTAGCATTATCAGCCCTTATTATTGCAGTAGGAGCCAAGTTTTCCATTTTAAATAGCCTGGAAAGCCAGTTACTAATTTTCGCATTAACAACTATATTGTTCATTATCTTTGCCCGCCCCTTAGTGATGAAATTTGCCAAAACTAACGAACGCGATAGTAATGTCAAAGCCTTAGTTGGCCAGTTCGGGATAACATTAACTGAACTTAGGCCACTCGAGTTCGGCCAGGTAAAACTCAATGGTGAAGTATGGACTGCCATCAGCGAAGAAGCCATAGACATAGATAGTCGTGTAGTTGTAGAAGCTATCGAAGGTGTAAAACTCAAGGTAAAAAAAGCATAAATTTTTAAGGAGTTGGTTAAATGCTAGGAATTATTGCCAATCTATTATTAGTTATATTAGTATTATTTATTGTTTTCTCATCTATACGCATTATTCAACAAGCTACGGTAGGTATAGTCGAAAGGTTAGGAAAATATCATAAAACTGCGGAACAAGGCATTAATGTTATCATACCTTTTATAGATAGTTTCCGTTATATCATTGATTTACGGGAACAAGTCGTAGATTTTCCACCCCAACCCGTAATTACTAAGGATAATGTGACAATGATGATTGACACCGTAGTTTATTATCAAGTTACGGAGCCATTTAGCTATTCTTACGAAATTGCCAACCCCGTAATGGCTATTGAAAACTTGACTGCTACTACCCTAAGAAATATTGTAGGGGATTTAGAATTAGATGAAACTCTGACTTCCCGTGATTTAGTTAATACTAGTTTAAGAACTATTCTGGATGAAGCTACCGATAAATGGGGCATTAAAGTCAATCGCGTAGAACTGAAAAATATACTACCACCTGCAGATATTCAAAGTGCCATGGAAAAACAAATGCGGGCTGAAAGGGAAAAAAGAGAAGCCATTTTACGTGCTGAAGGTCAAAAAACTGCTGCTATCCTAGAAGCGGAAGGAAGTAAACAGGCAGCCATATTAAACGCTGAAGCAGTTCGGGAAGCTAATATAAGGGAAGCTGAAGGTGTTAGACAAGCTAAAATTTTAGAAGCCCAGGGTGAAGCGGAAGCTATACTAACTGTACAGAAATCATTTGCTGATAGTCTAGTAATGATAAAAGAAGCATATGCTGATGAGAAGGTATTGGCCCTTAAAGCCCTAGAAACATTAAAAGAAATCGGTGATGGTCAAGCCACTAAGCTCATAATACCTAGTGATTTAGCTGGTTTGGGCGGGGTATTTGCTGCCTTGAAGGAAGTGGCCCAAGACGATAAAAAAGATAAAATTAGTGAATAAATTAATTGATTAACTAAGAACAAAAACGGCTACCTATTTCAATGGATAGCCGTTTTCAAATCCCTATTTATACTAAACTATAAAGTACTTTATCTGGCGACTGATGTACCTTCACCAAGCCTTGACTAGTCAAATACTTTATATGTGCTAAGGCCTCGCCAGTAGCAAACCATTTCTGCGGGATGGGAAAATCTTCAAACTCTCTATAAGTCAAATCCCACTTCATTTGTGCAGCAATCTCATAAGCATTTTGCGAACCCCTAGCCAATATTTCCAAGACTTCATTTAATCTCCTATCATGGTGTTGTTTTAATTCCTTAATCCGACCTTTTAAATCGGTAAATATTATGCGATGGGCTGGTAAGACGAGATTAACCTCGAGTTCCCCTACCTTATCCAGATTATTTAGATAATCTGCTAAGGCATCATATTCATCAGTCCAGATGGAAATATTGGGGGTTATTTTAAACAAAATATGGTCCCCCGATATTAATATTTTTTTATCTTTTTCATAAAGGCACATATGTCCCTTGGTATGACCTGGGGTATGAATACAGGTAAAATTATAATCTCCTATTGTAATCACATCCTGGTCCTTTACATAAACAAAATCCTGCCAGCCTAAATCACGATACTTAAAACCAGGATGCAATTTAATTGCATCTTCATTAAGGGGGAAGCCGTGTCTTACTGCACTTTTCAGTAGTCTATCCCAGTTTTCGCTATTACTAATAATTTCTGCATCAATTTTATGGCAATAGACTTTACTATTTTCAGTTGCCAAATTAGAAATATTGCCAGAATGGTCAGCATGCATATGGGTAATAAAAAAATCAGTTTTATTTAAATCTATATCTAATTTTTCTACATAAGACAAGATGGCATTGAGGCACTCTGGTCTATTCATTCCAGTATCAATTATAAGGTTCCTATCTGGGGATTTTATTACATAAGAATTTAAAGCTTTTAAGGGGTTGTTAGGTAAGGGTATTTCTAGTCTAAAGAGTTCTGGTCGTATTTGTTCAATAATGGTTAAAACCTCCGTTCATTGCTATTTCTATATTATGTGCAGTTTAGATTATAACAGAAAATGTTGTTATTATTTTATTATAATTATAAAAAGGCTTTTGGGCCCATACATCCCAGATACCTCTTGCAATTCAATAGCATTTGCATAACTTGCCCCAGTAATAATGGTGTAAGAAGAAGGAAGCCTGGTTTTTTCTTCTAATTTGCTGGCTAGCATATATTGGTTTACTAATATTTGTTCTGCCTTTAGCAGACAAATATGATTTTCGGGGGCCAAAGATATTAGGCTTTCATTGTATTTATCATGGGAAATTACAATTGAACCTGTTTCCTGAATCGCAAAAAGACAAGAAGTTATACCTATTTTACTAGTCATCACTTTTTCTTTGTAAGTTTTTATGCTTTCGGGTTCCGCTTCTATGATAGTTCTTTTAGCTTCCTTAGCTAAAGCAGCTACATCAATCCCCTTTATCAATTCTTCACTTGAATAAACTATATCACCCTTTAATTCAGATATAATTTTAATTATTTCATTTTTAGCTGCTTCCATTTCCTCCACTATTATTACATTAGCCCCTGCCTCCTGGGCATTCTTAGCAAATATTCGGGCATCACCCTTGATTACTTCGGATTTCCTGATGGTTCTTTGGCTATGTGACTTAATTAAGCGTATTTTCAAAATATCTAAAATTTCTTCTCTGCTATCCATCTTGCTCACCCTCCTTATCGACTTTTGAACCCTCTTTTTCCCAGTAGTCTCGGAAAGTCTCGGCTGGCATTTCGGGGAAATCCCTAGATAAAAACCAACTCTGCATAGGCCCTGGTAAATTGCTAATATAATTACCTGTGGCATAACTATTGAAATATGCTCTTAAGCCTATTAAGCCCCTTTCATAATATGGCCGCATACTAATGGCCCTAGCATAAGATTGAGCTAGCATCTTGTTCCAGACATTAGTCGTGCCATCCATCGTCTTATCCCCATCGACCTTTAATTCCCTATGTTTTTTAATCAGGTTAAGATGAGGTACACCTACCGGACATGTTTCCTCACAAGCTCCACAAAGGGTGCAGGCTTGGTAAAGATGTTTAGTTTCATCTAGGCCTAATATAAAAGGCATTAGTACAGTTCCCTTGGGACCTGGGTATGGATTGCCATATGGATAACCCCCGATTCTCAAATAAACTGGACACCTAAAGGCACACCTGCCACAATTAATACAGCGTAGTAGATCCCTGAATTCATCATTAACATAAGCCTTTGACCTACCATTGTCTAAAAGAATAATATAGCTTTCCTCAGGTGCATCCTTTTCTTTAGTGGCTTTAGGTCCATTAACAATTGACAGATAACTTGATATGGGCTGACCTATGCTATTACGGTTCAAAAGCTCCATAAGATAAAAAGCATCAGCAAAATTATCGCATACTTTTTCAATGCTCATTAAGGCCACATGAATCCTAGGGGCAGAAGTAGACCAACGAATATCCCCTTCATTTTCGACAAATAGCAAACTGCCTGTTGAAGCTACTGCTTGGTTAACCCCAGTTATACCCATATCGGCTTTTTGGAATTTATCTTTTAGGTAGTCAGCTACAAAACCAGCAATTTCATTTATATCATCTGTTTTAGGCATGCCGATAGACCTATGTAATATTTCTACCACTTCTTCTTTCTTTACATTAATGGCTGGATTTAACATATGGCTTGGTGAAGCATCATATTGCTGCATGATAAAACCACCTAAGTCACTATGATAAATCCTAGCCCTAGTTTTGCTTTTAATATATTCATCGAGTTTAATTTCTTCAGCAATGGTAGATTTACTACGGGTAATAGTCCTAACTTTACGTTGCTCTATAATAGTTCCTATTATCCTACAAGCCTCGTCACTATCCTTGGCCCATAAAACTTTCGCACCATTTAAAGAGGCATTTACCTCGAATCTTTCCAGTAATTCAACCAAATTACCTAGGGAATTATCCCGTATTTCCCGCCCTAAATCCCTAGCTTTTATTTGGCTATCTATATCACCATAATAACTCATAGCCTTGTCATACTTATCATTTAGGTCTTTACTAACACCTACTAAATAATTAATTTGTTCCCGTTTGGCAACTTCTTGTCGGGCAGCTTTTCTGAAGTTTTTAGGACTTGTTTTCATTAAACAGTCCCCCCTTCCCTATGTTGAGCCAGAAATGACACTAAATGCTGGGCATGTCGTCCAGGATGAAACCTGCGCAAATAACCATTAATATTAAGCAAGCAACCGGGATCAGAAACAATCAAAACTTCAGCATCGCTGGCAATGAAATCCTCTACCTTATCCCTTACAATAGCTTCCGAAAGATAAGGGTATTTTAGGGCAAACTGGCCACCAAAGCCGCAGCATTCTGTACTCCTATTCAGACTTACCAATTCTATATCCTTAACCGCATTCAACATTTTCCTGGGTTGTTCATAAATCCCCAGTCCCCTCAACAGACGGCAACTATCATGACAAGCAACTTTCCCTGCAAAACGGGCTGATACATCTATAAGACCAGCTACATCAACCATAAACTGGGAGAACTCAAAAACCTTATCGGAAAGCCCCCTAGCCCTTTCTAACCAATCTGGCTCATCCGCTAAGACCTTACAGTATTCATTTTTAACCGTATCTATACAGGACCCGGAAAGACTAACTACATATTCATCATTTTCAAATATCTCTATAAACTTTTTAGCACTGTTTTTAGCTTCCTTCATATATCCACCCGTAAAGAATGGCTGACCACAACAAGTTTGTTCACTATGGTAATGTAATTTAAAACCTAAATCTGCCATGAGGTTTACCATGTCCCGCCCCACTTCTACCAGTAAAGCATCTACAGAACATGGGATAAACAACGAAACTTGCATTTAAAGCTCCCCCTCTCTTAAACCATAAATTCCTCCTGAAGAAAAATAAATAAGGTGAATATTCTGGAAAATGCCTTTCTTGTAATTATAAGCAAAAAGATTAATAAAAGTATAGTTAGTAATCTTTAATTATACTATTAATATGGAAAGTTCTTGTTACTCGGGACTATTGGTTGTGATTTTATAGGTTTATTGGTAGAATTTTTCTAGGATTAATTTTCAGGAGTAGTGATAAAAAGATGTTTCTACCTATTACCCCTAATATTTTCTTTATCCAAGCCCCTAATTCTGCAAAGTTTCCTTACTGTAATGGCTTATTCATTCAAGATAAACTAAATGCAATAATTGATACTAGTTTTGGTCCTAAGATGATAGATAAATTAAACCAAGAAGGCATAGACATAGTTATTAATTCCCATTTTCATGAGGACCATATACTTAACAATAATTTATTTCCCCATGCCCAAATCTTAGTGCATGAAGATGATGCACCAGCAGTTGAATCCCTTGATGCCTTTTCGGATTATTATGGATTTAAGGAGCCCGCAACTATACAATTGGGCCTAGATTCCCTTAAAATGATTGATTTAAAGCCATCTAAAGTAGCTCGCAAACTAAGCGCAAATGAAATAATAGACTTGGGAAAAATACAATTGCAGGTAATACATACCCCAGGCCACACCCCAGGGCATTGCTGTTTTTATGAAGAAAAAAATCATTTGCTTTTTTTGGGCGATATTGATTTAAACCGTTTTGGCCCGTGGTATGGACACGCTTGTAGCAATATTGATGATTTTATAGAATCTATTAATAAGTGCATCTCTATTAACCCATCCCTAGTCGTAACGAGCCATAGGGGTATTATTACCGATAATATTATAGGGCGTCTAAAAGATTTTTTAGATACTATATATATAAGGGAGGAATTAATTATAGAAAATTTGGCCATTCCCCATACTTTAGATGAATTAACCGCCAAACAAATATTCTACGGCCCAAGTTTAACCCTAGATCCATTATATATGGCCATGGAAAAAATAGCTATAACCCACCATTTAAAACGCTTAATTAAGTTAGGTCAAGTCCAGCAGGACGAGAATTTATTCTATTTATCTTAATCGGGGGAATTCAAATGGATAAGAAGTTATTAAAAATTAATAAATTAGTAGATATAACTGTTGAAAGGGAAACACCTTCGGGGAAGCTAGTGCAGGAGACTTTCGCTAGTCGCATTGAGGATATCGATCGTAAACATCTTTATTTAGCTTACCCTTTAAAAAACGGGGCTCCTTTCCCAGTTCGCAATAATGAGATAGTTACACTCAAGTTCCTATATAAAGACGATCTTTACGAATGTACAGTTAAGGCCCTAGCCTCACTCACCTCGCCCATAATACTATTGAAAACTACTAAACCCGAAAAATTCGTGCGGATTCAATTAAGAAATTGGGTTAGGCATCCTTGTCATACCCTAGTTGAATTTAAAATAATTGACAATGGGAAGGGTGGCCAAGACACAGAATCCCCTACATATCAAGAATACAGTATAGATATAAGTGGGGGTGGTATGCTTTTGCATACCAAGCAGACTCTGGATGCAGGCACCATGCTATACGTCGAATTCAACCTAGATGATTGTTTAATTACGGCCAATAGTAGGGTAGTAAGGAGTGCCCCCATAGATAACGATTTCCGTACAGCTGTCGAATTTGTAGATATCAAGGAAAAAGAACGGGAAAAGATAGTCAGCTATATATTCCGCAAACAACGTGAGATATTAAAGAAAAGGTTGTTATGATTAGATATGCCCAGATAAAATGGGGCGTACGGTATATTATGTAAATTTAGCTGATATTAAAGGTGGCAGACCCGTTTTTGCCACCTTTTTTGCTTGTCTTATAAGAATTAATAGTGCTATTATAATATCAGGTAAACTAAATTTACCTTTATAGTTTACCTATTAATCTAAGGGGGACTTGTTTATGGGGAAAATCAAACCAGCCCCAATCATAGCTGGCTTACTAATCCTTTCTTTATGTGCTTATGGCGGATACCTTTTTTTTTTAAAATCTTCCCCAGATGTAATTGAAGCCTCTGGCACTATAGAGGCCTCCCAAGTAAATGTGACTGCCAAAATTAATGGTACTTTGGAATCTATATTTGCCGCACAAGGAGAAGAAGTAGAGATAAATGAAGTCTTAGCTATACTTTCTCGCCCCGATATAGAATTACAGCGAGAACGCGATTTACTGAATATTGAACTTGCCCAGGCCAAAATTAGGGATTTACGGGCTGGGGCACGACCCCAAGAGCTTCAGGAGACCCAAGGAAACCTAAATATCGCCCAGGAAAACCTAATCCAAGCTAAAACAAATTATGAACGTCTAGAGAAATTGTATACTAACGGGGCCCTTTCCTCACAGGAATTGGAAGCGGCCAAATTGAAGGTGGAACTGGCCCAAAATCAACTTTTGATAGCAGAGGCGAAAATAGAATTACTCGATCTAGGTCCTAGGTTGGGGACTATTGAAGCCGCTGCTTTAGAGCTAGCTAGGATGGAATCTATTTTGCAAGCTACCGATACCCTAAGGGAAGACCTAATTATAAAATCCCCTTTGAATGGAACTATATTAAACAGTAATTATGAAATAGGGGAATTTATTGCGGCAGGGGCTAAATTATTTACCATAGCTAATTTAAAGGATTTATGGCTTACCGTATATATTCCCTCAGATGAATTAAGCCAGATAAGTTTAGGTCAAGAAGTAGAGTGTTTTATTAGCGGTGATGATCAAGCTTATAAAGGAAAGGTAGTACATGTGGCTGACCAAGGTGAGTTTACCCCCAAAATGATTCAGACTAAAAAGGAACGGGCTAACATTGTTTTTGCGGTGAAAGTTGCTATAACTAATGATAATATGCGGCTTAAACCTGGTATGCCTGCTGATGTTCTTTTTAAGCGGGGTGAATAAATGATTAGTGCAATTAATGTGACCAAAGCCTTTGACACCTTAACTGCTGTAGATAATGTCTCACTCGATGTCGAAAAACAGGATATCTTTGGCTTAGTAGGCCCAGACGGTGCAGGCAAAACCACCTTGCTCCGTATGATTTGTGGTTTAATCGAACCTGATGCAGGAGAAATAAGATTACTAGGTCACCCTTTGAGTAATGTAGATAAAATTAGAAATTACTTCGGTTACATGCCCCAAAAGTTTAGCCTATACGGAGATTTAACCATTGGGGAAAATATCAACTTTTTCGGTTCTTTGTATAGTTTGGATAGGGCTACCATTAAAAAACGAGCTGCAGAAACCTTGTCTGTTACTGGGCTGCTGCCCTTTATTAATCGCCGAGCGGATAAATTATCTGGAGGCATGAAACAAAAACTCGCTTTATGTACCGCCTTGGTAACCAGACCCCCCCTATTAATCCTAGATGAACCTACCTTCGGGGTGGACCCTGAATCAAGACGGGAATTCTGGAAAATACTTTACAATTTAAATCACGAGGGCATGACTATACTAGTTACAACAGCCTATATGGATGAAGCCGAACTATGCACAAAAGTAGGATTTATTCATAGTGGAATATTAAAGGTCGTTGATACACCAGCAAGCTTGAAAAAGCAATTTCCCTACCAAGTAATTGAAATCCACACCGATAGCACAGACATTTCATTATTTAAGCAGGCTCCAGGCATTATCGACCAAGCCTTTTTTGGCTATAAATATCGCCTTATTGCGGAAAAATCCGCAGACCTTTTAGAAAAGATTGAAAAAGAATTAATTTATAAATCCACCTTAGTCGCGGAAGTTGACCCCACTATGGAGGACCTCTTTATTATTTTGGCCGAGCAGGAGTATTAAGAAATGGAATATATTATTGTTACCCATGACTTAAGCAAAAAATTTGGAGACTTTACCGCAGTTGACCGCCTGAATGTGCAAATAAGCTCCGGTGAAATATGTGGTTTTTTAGGCCCAAATGGAGCAGGCAAATCTACCGCAATCCGAATGTTGTGCGGTATATTAGCCCCCAGCTCTGGTCAAGGCTATGTCATCGGTTACAATATCAATAGTGAAAGTGAGCAGATAAAAAAGCATATCGGTTACATGTCGCAGAAATTTAGTTTATATGATGACTTAACCGTTTATGAAAACTTAGACTTTTTTGCAGGCATTTATGATATCCCCATTAACCAAAGAAGCAAGCGAATAAACCAACTAATAGCCCTGATGGAACTAGAAACTGATAAGAACCACTTGGTAAGCAATTTAAGTGTGGGCCATAAACAAAGACTGGCCCTAGCTAGTGCGATAGTGGCTAAACCTCGGGTCTTGTTTTTAGATGAACCCACTAGCGGGGTAAGCCCAGCAAGTAGAAGGAATTTCTTTGATATTATACAAGGCTTGGCTAATGAAGGCACTACGGTAATTGTTACTACACATTTCATGGATGAAGCTGAACGCTGTAACAAGCTTGCCTTTCTATCCCAAGGCAAGCTTTTGGCTTTTGATAATCCCGAAAGACTGAAAAAAGATAGTATAAAAGGGATTTTAGTAGAAATAGAACTTCCCGAACCATTGCTCCATATGGAAAAACTTTTGAAACTTCCTTATGTTAAAGACTGCTTTTTGCATGGGGCCTTGCTCCATGTCTTATTGACTAATAATGAGGCTTTAAAGGAATTTGCCCAGGAAATAAATAAACCGCTCAAAATTGTAAAACCAACCTTAGAGGATGTATTCATCACCCTTGCTAAGGAGCCACAAACAGAAAGTTGGTAATTTATGCACAGAATTATATCGGTTCTTAAAAAGGAATTTTTGCAAATGAGACGGGATCGCATGACACTAGGACTAATATTCATGCTCCCCTTGGTGCAACTACTACTGTTTGGTTACGCTATACAAACAGAAGTAAAGCATATACCCACGGCCATTTTCGACCAATCCCTTTCTGCTTCTAGTCGGGATATGTTAGATTCCTTTACCTCCTCGGGTTATTTTGACCCTTCATTTGTCGCCACTTCATACCAAGATATATCTGATTTAATAGACAGTGGCCAAGCCCAAGTAGGTATAATCTTTCCCCCTGATTTTGAACTCAAAGTAAATCGGGGAGAAACTGCTCCCATTCAAGTAATAGTAGATGCCAGCGATAGTATGTTATCTAATCAGGCTATTGCTACTGCTAATTCCATTGGCTTATTGAAATCACAAAAACTAATTATAGGGAAAATGGGTACCAGCGAACTTCCATATGATGTGCAAATCCGCCCCTGGTATAATCCAGATGGGATTACAGCCTACTATATGGTGCCAGCTATTCTGGGCATAATTGTTACCATGACCATGGTAATAGTAACCTCGGTAGCCATAGTACGTGAAAGGGAAAGGGGCACCCTAGAACAATTAATAGTAACTCCAATTAAATCATGGGAGTTAATGGTAGGCAAAATAATCCCCTACATAGCTTTAGGTTATTTGCAAATAACCGTAGCCTTATTAGTAGCAGTTTTTATTTTCCAGGTGCCCATTCGGGGTAGTCTTTTGCAGTTATATCTTTTGACTATTGTTTTTATAACAGCTTCCCTAGGCTTAGGTCTGATGATTTCTAATATTGCCCAAAACCAAATGCAGGCCTTTCAAATGTCCTTTTTTGTTATGCTGCCTAGTATTTTGTTATCGGGTTTCTTGTTTCCCCGCGCAGCCATGCCCAAAATTATTTATTACATAAGTTTTCTTATCCCCTTAACTTATTATTTAGATATTATTCGGGGCATAATCCTAAAGGGTATCGGCTTTACCTACCTAGTAGGCCAAGTTTCGGCCTTATTAATATTTTCTGTATTCTTTTTAGTTTTCAGTACCCTGAAATTTAGTAAAAAGATAGAATAGTAAAGGTGATCAAGATGGATATTCCTACTAAAATATTAACAGCCAGCCGCGAATTAATTAATGATAGGGGCATAGTGAATTGGACAGTTGACGATCTTGCCCAAAAGGCTGCGGTGAGTAAACGTACTATATATAGATATTTTTCTAGTAAAGATGAAATAATAGAAATCACCCTAGACAATTTCATGCTAGAAATGCAGACTAAATTTGGGAATATTGCTACCCAAGGTTATTCCCCTGCAGAAATTCTAGCTGCTTTGATTCATGAAATTTACAACAACACCCCTTTTATTATGAATAATAAAAGTTTAACTGATTTGAAAAACTCTTATCCACATCTATGGCAAAAGATTGATAATTTCCGCACCGAAAGATTAACCGAATTCATAAAACACCTTATAATTCTTGACCAGACCAATTTTATCCAAGAGTTAGATGAGCAAATACTTATTACCGTATTTGTTGCTATTATTCAAGCTGTATTAAACCCTACATTTTTATTAGAAAATGAACTATCCTTCCGAGAAGCTATTGAAAATATAAGTAAATTATTTGAAAAAATAATTACTTGATTTTTGATCGTATACTGCTCCCCTCCACTATTTCAAACGAAGGTCCGTCCCCATGTTTGGCGGGGATAATTTAAAATAGCTGTGTTAAACTAAGAGTTGCAGGAAGATATTTAGAAAATATTTAGGAGGAAATTTAATATGTTAGATTTTACTTTTCAAAACCCAGGTAAAATACTTTTCGGCCAGAATCAACTAGATAAATTGGCCCATGAAATTAAGGCTTATGGTGATAGAGTTTTATTGGTTTACGGTGGAGGTAGTATTAAAAGAAGTGGGCTATACCATAAAATAGTAAGTATCTTAAATGAAAATGATATATTTTTTGTGGATTTACCTGGGGTTCAGTCTAACCCCCGTATCGGTACAGTAAGGGAAGGAGTAAAATTATGCCGAGAAAATAGTCTACAATTTGTTTTGGGAGTCGGCGGGGGTAGCACTATAGACTGCTCCAAAGCTATAGCTGCTGGCTTCTTCTATGAAAATGACCCCTGGGACTTTTTTATTCGTAAGGCGAGAATAAATGCTGCATTACCGATTGGTTGCATTTTAACTATAGCGGCTACTGGTACCGAAATGAATGTAAATACAGTTATAAGTAATGAAGAAACCCTAGAAAAAAAAGGCTCGGGAAGCCGTCACCTGATCCCTAAGTTTTCTATTTTAGATCCTACCCTTACTTATACCGTGCCCCCTTTTCAAACTGCTGCTGGTGTAGCCGATATTATGAGCCACATATATGAACAATATTTTAGCCCTACTCCAGGTACATTTTTACAAGATAGTATGGGCGAAAGCATCCTCAAAACTTGTATAAAATACGCGCCTATTGCTATAAAAGAACCTGAAAATTACGAAGCTAGGGCTAATATAATGTGGGCTAGTACTTTGGCATTAAATGGCCTGCTTTCAACTGGGAAACTAACCGACTGGGCCACACACATGATTGAACATGAAGTTAGTGCTATGTATGATACTACTCATGGGGCGGGGCTGGCTGTCTTAGCACCACATTGGATGGAATATGTTTTAGACGATAATACCGTAAATAAACTAAGCACCTATGCACGCAATGTCTGGAATATTTCCCAGGAAAATGATTTTGCGGCCGCCCGTGCAGGAATTAAGGAAACGGCTAAATTCTTTAGCTCGATAGGACTGCCTTCTAGCTTAAAGGAAATGGGGGTTAAAGAAGATTCACTAGCCAAGATAGCCGAAAATGCTACCCTTAGTGGCCCCCTAGGCAGATTTAAAAGTTTGGAAACAGAAGATGTATTGACTATACTAGAGAAGGCCTATTAAATTTAGAGATTATTAGCCATGGTGCTTATTTTTCATAAAATTAAATTGAATTTATAATTGCTAGGTAGAGACTATTTTCAATCAATGTTTAGATTAAAAGCAACAAACCACTTTATATTTTATA
Source organism: uncultured Syntrophomonadaceae bacterium (assembly GCA_964514235.1). Lineage (GTDB taxonomy): Bacteria > Bacillota > Syntrophomonadia > Syntrophomonadales > Syntrophomonadaceae > JAAYRQ01. The sequence goes on from CAZEPV010000016.1 coordinate 16,403, forward strand.
AGCGGTTTGTTGCTTTTGTTTATAACCTTAAAAATAAGGAGATTACCCCAAAGACTACCAAATGAAAAATAGGCTTTCATCCCTGCAGATATTGGTATTATCTCCTTATTATGAGGGGCTTACAAAAGACCAACCATAAGGTAAAGACCTAGCTAACTTTACTTCCCGACACATGCCACTATTCCTATAAGTTGACTTTTCCATTTCCTAACTATAGGAAACGTATCAACTGCTATAGGGTAGATCAACTAACTCGGCCTATAAGGCTATAATACTTCTTTATTCTTTGAGGTAACCCTTTGCAACCCTATAATAACTATACAATGTGGTAATTAAAATAATAGCAAACACTAAGGCGAAAATAATTGGCACATCAATGCAAGCTAATATAATAAAAATTGTATTAAAGAATATCCCAAAAATTACCGCCAACTTCAATATTATTGGGGAAAGCTTAAAGGGAGCACTAGCATAAGCTTCTGGTTTCTTCTTAGGTAGCTGCCAGGCTGCAAACCCAACCATGATTCCACTTCCAAGAAATCCAAATACAGTCATTAATGCTAAATAATCTACATTAAATCCCAAGACAATTAATAAAAGTGCTAATATGGCCATAACTGTTAATGAAAAGTGATAGGAACCATTTTTCGATTGGGCATTAAATTTTTCGGGTAATAGCCCAATACTTGAAAGAACAGAAAAATCTCGTGGGAAAGATAACAAGCATGCGTTAATGGTAGTTGCTACCCCCAAAAGGGCACCAATGCCAAGTATTCCCAAAGACCAGTTCGGGAGAAATAATGCAGCTGCTGCTGGAACAGAAGCATCAGCGATAACCACATCTTGCCAATTTAGGACACCAGTCGTAACATAGGAAACCAATACATACAAACAGGTTACTATGAGTAATCCAATAATAATTGCTTTAGGTAGATTCTTACCAGGATTTTCTACTTCCGAGCCCATTTCCGAGATAATTTGGTAGCCTGTAAAAGAAAAGAATGCTGTCACAGCAGCAAAGAGCAAGCCACTTTGCCCGAAGGGGAACATGGGCTCCGCTTTTGAGTATTCCGTAATATGCCCCAATCCTGGCAGGGCAAACATTAGAAGTGTAGCTACGATGATGAAGGTCATTATTATCTGACTAGTTGTAGCAGATTTCAGACCCCCCAGATTAATTAAATACAAAATGACAATAATACCTATTGCGGTCGGCATTACAGGTATTGAGGGAATATAAAAATGTAAATACTGTCCAAATCCAACCCCCATAGCAGCAGTTGCGGCTATTCCTGCCATTATAAACATCCATGTACTTACAGCAGCCGCTTTTGCTCCCAACAACTCATATGTATATGTGAAAACTGCACCTTTACTAGGCATTGCAGAACCTAATTGGCAAAAATATAATGCTCCCACAAAAGCTGGTAATGATGCAATTAAATAAGCCAGCCATATTGAAGGCCCTGTTTTAGCAGCAATCGGCCCCAGTAATATAAATATAGATGATCCTACTACACAACCTACTATTATAGATATTGCACCTATTAACCCAATTTTTGGTGTAGTTTCTGTGTTCATCAACTAATACCTCCTTTATTTTTAAAAAACCAAGCACTATTATGAAAATTTACAGTTAATCCATAGCTATTAAATCTAGACCTTTTCCTATTTGCGGTATAAAATAATTCTTTTTTACCTCCTTTAAATGTAAATCTATCTCCTTAAACACATAAGTCTCTTTCTACCCCCCCCTATACAAATGAATTAATCTATTAATTTCCGATAACTATTTATAAACGCAACAATCATGCCAAAACTCCAAAGATGCTATTTAACATGCTTTCTCTTGAGATGGTAAATAATGTTTGTTTATATTTCATTATTTGTGTCTAAATACTGTCTCAGCGGGGGCTAGACTTGAGACATGTCACGCAAGAGTTCTGTATGCCAATCTTTGGCTTATAATCAACAAAAAGAATTATCTAATATGTCCCCGAAGTGTCTCAGCTTAAGATTCCAGATTTAATGTTTCGTGAAAAAAATAGGAAATAATAGGCCCTGAAGCCATTAAAGTAGGGATTGAACGCACTACTGAAAAGATGGCATCATTCTTGCTATTTAATAAGAACAAGATATTAAATAAGGAGGAATTAAGATGCAAAGTTATCCAGTAATTGATTTTCGTTTAAGAACCCCACCCAAAATCCAATTTGAAGGCCAAGTAATACCCGATGACATGGCAAATTATATTGAGAAATATGGATTTAAGGAGAAGTTTGAACTTGGTATAGAGGATCTTTTGGGGGTTATGGACAAATGCAATATGCCATTCGGTGTGCTTCAATCTGAAATAGAATTTGGTGATTATCTTGATGTGAATAATGCCGTTAAAAAAATATGTACAGAATATCCCCACCGTTTTTTTGGCTTTATTACCGTTAATCCGAAATCCGGGGAAGATCCTATAGAATTGATTGAAGATGCGCTTGCTTGGGGATGCCGAGGTGTAAACATTGAGTCTTGGTCATATGACCTTGATCCAATTGATCCTTATTATATGAGGGTATATGAATATTGTGAGGCCCACAATTTAATAGTTACTTCTCATTCTTCTATGAATTTTTCTGTGTATCATAAAATTGATCATAGCCACCCCCGTTTCCTCGATTACATAGCTTGCAAGTATCCAAAATTAAAATTAGTTGCCAACCACGGAGGATTTCCTTGGATAATGGAAATGGTTGCTGTTGCTTGGAAACATCCCCAAGTTTATATTGATTTTGGTGGAGTTTCGCCGAAATACATTGGCAAGCCCGGCACTGGTTGGGAGCCTATGCTCATCTATGGAAATTCCCAAATAAAAAAACAGCTTTTGTGGGCTACTGATTGGCCAGTTATTGATTGTGTGCAATCATTGGAAGAATTTAAGACATTACCATTAAAAGATGAAGTTTTACAACTTGCCCTATATGGCAATGCTGCTAGAATTTTAGGACTTGAATAGATTTACAAATATTGCTTACAAAAATCCTTTATACTCTGCAGGAAAAATAATACTTTACTTTTTAGCAAACATAAGCAGCACTTATTTAAGGAGACATAATAATATTATTATTAAAGGAAGGTGTTTTGAATGAAAATTTTAGAAGGTGTAAGAGTATTAGATATGACTACAGCCTATTCTGGCCCCTTTTGTACTATGCACCTAGCAGATCATGGGGCCGAAGTAATAAAAGTTGAAAGAAATGATGGGGGCGACCATAGCCGTTTATGGACTTACCATAAGGATGGAGCTAGTACACGCTTTGCATTCGTAAATCGTAATAAAAAAGGAATTACCTTGAATCTTAAATCGGATGAAGGTAAGGAGCTTTTTTTCAGACTTGCAGAAAAATGCGATGTCATTGTGGAGAATTTTAGAGGCGGATTTATGGAAAAGGTAGGTCTCGACTATAAACGGGTTAAGGCACGCAATCCCCGTATTATATATGCTTCTTTGTCTGGATTTGGACAAACTGGTCCCTGGAAGTCAATGGCAGCATATGCAACAATGGCCGAGGCAATGAGCGGAGCAATGTCTGTAACTGGACACCCTGAAACAGCACCTGTCTGCACAGGTTATTCGGGGGGTGATATGGTGGCAGGACTGAACACGGCCTTAGGTATTGTCATGGCTTTACTTTACCGTGAAAAGACTGGCCAAGGACAATATATTGATGTTTCTATGTTAGATAGCATGTTAGGTGTAACCGAAGGGCATATCATAAATTATACCTATTCGGGTGAAATACCAGAAAGAATTGGAAACCGCGATACTGCAGCATATCCATACGATGTTTTTATTGCCAAAGACGGATATTACGTATTTTCAGTTACTAAAATTACCGATTGGGATATTGTATGTGAAATGATTAATAGGCCCGAGTTAGTTCATGACCCACGCTACGATGAAAATCACAAGCGGCTTCAACGTGCCGATGAGATATATGAAATTATTAATGCTTGGTCTGCAAATAAAACTAGGGCTGAGGTAGAGGAAATAGTTGCCTCCTATCAGTTAGTTTATGCGCCTGTTCTAACAATTGATGAAGCAATAAAACACCCCCAGATTGTTCATAGAAAAATGGTACTTGATATTGAAGATCCTATCTTTGGCAAAGTAAAGATGCAAGGTATTCCTATTATTTTTAGTGAGACCCCTGGTTCAGTTGACAAGCCAGCCCCTACATTGGGAGAAGATAATGAAGAAGTATTCAGCAACTTATTAGGCTTGGATTCTGGAACTATCGCCCAGTATAAAAATAAAGAAATAATTTAAAGGAAAAAACATTATTTATAAAGGCACTTTCAAGTCCACGGCAGAAAGTGCCTTTTTCCAACATAATTATTAACAATTAACAGTATTAAGTATTATAATAAATACCCCTTGATTACTAGGGATTCTCCTTCATCCCTAAATTAATTTTAAATCCGGAAGCCATATCAATTAATTCATTAGAGAGTGTTAACAATTCTCCAGACATTTCTTGGGTTTTGTTCAAATAGTCTAGTTGGTTATTTTTTAGACTGATTAGTTGCTGATCTATTCTATCCAAATAATGTGTATTCACCTTGCTACTTAATGAATAATCTTTCATTTTAGGAACAATTTTAATGAACTGTCCCTGTAAGTATTGAAGAATCTCATCATTTTTTACCACATTTTTATATGCTTCTTCCCAGTTCTGATCATTCATGCAGTTATTAATGATTTGATTATTAAAACTAATTAATGTTATTTGGTTAATAATATCATCAATTGTATTATTAATATTAATAGGTTCTAGCTTAACCTTATCTACTTCTGCTTTATTTTCCGTATTAAACGATAGGATTGATAGTGTTGATTTGGCGGCTCCTATCAACATTTCAATTTCATTCCCAACAAGACCAATTTTAAAGGCAGAATCAATCGTCCTATTCAATAGTTGTTGTTGTTTATCTAATGAATTATTGAGACTTTGGGCTAGCCCGCCAAATTCATCAAGACTATTTACTTCTGCTCGTACTGTATAATCACCTTTTTCTACCTTTTTAATTAACTCGATAATGTATTGAATAGGATTGGTAATTTTAGACATTAACAAAGAAATCAAATACGATAATAATAATATGGCTAATAATATTGTTGTAAGTGATGCCTTCCCAATAGTATTCATCGGATCGGTAACAGTCTTAGCTGGCAATACAATCCCTAAAATCCATTCCGTTCCATCTATTGGATGGTAGCAAATATATCTATATTCATTATCCATCTTGATTTTGCTAATTCCTGATTTTTTTTCATTTATAATTTGTTTAATAGTTTTTGTATTATCTATACTAAGTTCATCCAAGGATTTTAAATAATAATCATTATTAGGATGTTCCAGAAATATATGATCGTCATTTATTATAAAGGAGTAACCCCCATCAAGATAGGGAATATCCCTTAGAAACCTTTTTATATTAGATTCGTTAATATCAACAGCAGCAATTCCCAATACATCACCCGAATCATTATAAAAAGGCATTACTGCAGTAATTACCTCTTCCTCTGTAAAAGGATCCCAGTAAGGTAAAGTATAAACAAGATTATTTTTATTTACTGCTGCCTGAAAGTAAGGCCTTTTTTCAATATCATAATCCTTTGGGTATTCTTCCCTTTCAATATTAGCATACAAACGGTCGTGGGATGGAACTGCGATATAAAAGGAGTTTATATCAGGATAATAAGAAGTAATATTCCTAAATGTAGACCTTAAATCCAAATAATCCTTATTCTGATATAGATTTTCATTACGATAATGTTCATTATTGGCAAATGATTTGACTGTAGAATTTTGTGCTATGCTCCATGCAAGCTGGCCCCGTACGGAAAGATAATGACTCAAATTATCAGCAGTAGATTTAGCCATCATGGATACCCTTTGCTCATCTTTTATTACGATTATTTTTTGTACATATATATAATTGAATATGCCAATAAATGCTATGAATAAAATTGTTGAAAATAAAATATAAAATAAAATTCGTTTTTGAATAGTTTTTAACATAACCATATCTATCCTTTCAAATTCTATTCGTGTCTTCTACTTGATTTTACGTATTCCATAAGTTTATATGTTTCCAATCTTCTATACATAGTAGCCCTGCTTATACCAAGTTTCCTCGCAGCTTTTGCTACATTTCCCTTGTTAAAATTAAGTGCTTTTATTATTTGGTCTTTTTCATCAATTTCCCATGGAGTTATAGGTTCTTGGGAGTTATTATAAGGCAAATTGTTACCCTCTGCTCTACCCCTTATTTTATGTAATAATTTATAATAATCACTATTAGATGGTTTTTCGTTTTCCATATCAATTTTATTAAACATTAATAGACGCTCTGGTAAATGTTCCAGCAATATCTCTTCACCATCAGCAAGAAGAACCGCCATTTCAATCGCATTCTCGAGCTCACGGATGTTTCCAGGCCAATTATATTGTTTAAATAAGTTAATAACATCTTTTGCTACACCTATTATATTTTTGTAAGATCTTATGCTATGTTTCTGAATAAAATGGTCTACAAGAAGTGGAATATCTTCTTGTCTTTCACGTAAAGGAGGGATTCTGATTTCTATTACATTTAAACGATAATATAAATCAGCCCTAAAAGTCTTTTCATTAATCATAAGTTCTAGATTTTGATTTGTTGCAGCAATAAAGCGGACATTTAATGAAAGCAATTGCCTTCCTCCAATAGGTGTAACCTGCTGTTCTTGAATAACTCTTAGGAGCTTAGGTTGAAGCTCCAAAGGCATATCTCCGATCTCATCTAAAAAAAGGGTACCATTATTGGCCTGTAATAATTTGCCTTGCATACCTCCCTTTTTGGCACCAGTAAAAGCCCCTTCAACATAACCAAAAAGTTCACTTTCCATCAGGTCACGTGGAATAGCCGAACTATTAATTGCGACAAATTGTCCTTTTGCATTTGGACTTGCATTGTGGATAGCTTGGGCTAACAGCTCCTTGCCAGTTCCACTTTCCCCATTAATTAAAACACTTGAAGTGCTATTGGAAACTATGCGTGCTAATTTTATTATTCTATTAAATTTGTGATTGTTTCCAATTATTTGATCAAAAGTATAGCCAGTTAATTTGCTGCTACTTTCCTTTTTTTCTATAGGATGCAGTTCCACAATCCAGCCAATTAATTCCTCTAGGGGTGAAATTATCGGTTTTGTATTGATAATAACATCAGTTGAATTAAATTCTGTCTGTATCTTAAATCTTTCACCTTTTATCTGAGGCGAAATTTTCAATTTCTGGGGCAATTTATATATAAATAAATCCAATGATTCGTTGAGTAAATTGCTAGACGATATTTGGAAAACCTGTTCAGCTTTATTGTTAAGATGCAAAATTGTATTTTGATAATTTATCGCCAAAATAGCAATCTGTCGATGGGCTTGCTTAGAATATTCGTTTAAAATATTAAGTCCGTCAATTTTATTTTTCGTATCCAACATCTTTTTGGCCATAGTTATTACCATAGCCACAATGTTTTCCATAATTCCAATATGAAGTTTATGGCGGTCTTCGAAAGCTATTTCAAACCCCACAACACCGATTGTTTTATCGTCATATATAATTGGTGCTCCATAAGTAATGCTATTTTTGAATTCTTGTTGATAATTATCAAGAGTTTTAACCTTTACTGGTATTCGATTTTGTAGTGCAAAACCAACACCATTAGGTCCAATATAATCATTATTCAAGCACATACCAGGCTTTATTGACCCTTCAATTCCCTTAGTAAATAAAACATAGCCCACCTCATCAGTAATAAAAAAACCATGGGGAAGTTCCCCATGTAAATAAAACATTTCCTTTACTGAATTAATTACATAAGCAAGATCAATACGTTCTTGTAATTTTTCTGCAATAATATTTTCTGAAACTATGTGTTTACAAAGTAGATCTTTTTCTAGATTTATAGTTTCAGCATGTAGGGTTGCTTTTTCAATGATATTTCGTATTTCTTTTTGTGTGCCATTTACCAAGAACAAACACCACTCTCATTTACGAAATTGTGATGAAATTTTTAGAATAAGTATTCTTAATTAAGTATTACATATAGTGTTTTTTAAATCAATTTTTATGTAGAAAATAGTCGTAAAGTCTGGAAAAAGTCGGGTAAATTGCTGTAAAGGAAACGACCCTTGTTTAGCTATTGTATGTATTAGCCGAAGATGGAATTATTTCTTTTGTAAAGGTCCAGCTAGCCAGATATTCTTTTGATTACACCTTTCTTGGTGCTTTTCACATCACAGATGCTTATAATTTTCTTTTGTCCGCCATAGAAAATATAATCGGGGGTATTTCCTTAGTATAAATAACCAATGGGGAAAGTTATGGCAACATAGTAGCAATTTGAAGTTCATCTTTTTCCCTTAAGTCAATATATTCATTATCAAGGTATATTATGGGATTTATAATGTTATGGGGTGGAATATAGGCAATTTGGGCCACTTGCCCATTATTTAATTCCACCCACATACCTGTATAAAAGGGGGCAATATTATTTATAAATTTATGTAGGATTGTAGTATCGAATAAGCCTATTCCCTCTGCCAGAAACATCCTAAAAACATCGAAAGGTGGAACCCGTTTTTTGTATATCCTATCGGAAGTCATAGCATCAAAAACATCTGCTACGGCAACCATGCGAGAATAAATTACAGTTTTATTGGCTTGTACCTTGGAGGGATAACCTGAGCCATCCACCCTTTCATGGTGTTGCAGGGCCACAAGCCTAATTTCTTCATCAAGTTCATCGATAGCTTCTAGCAGTTCATAACCATAAGTTGTATGTTGTTTTATTAAATTATATTCATTTGCAGTTAAAGGCCCATTTTTATTTAATATTTCTGTAGGAATTAATGATTTTCCTACATCATGTAAGAGTCCACAAAGGATGGCTTTTTTAATGTCCTTTTCTCGGAAATTAAGCCATTTAGCTATCAACATAACATAAAAAGCAGTATTGATCGAATGGGTATAAGTGTACTCATCTATATCTTTAAGTTCATTTATGCAATTGATTAAATTAGCAGATAAATCAATTCCCCCATAAATCTTATCTGCTAATTGCAGAACATTATCATAGTTAAGCCCTTTTCCTGCAGTTAACTGGTTAAGTATATCCTTTATGGTGGCGACACTTTCTAGATAGTTTTCTTTTAAGGTTATATAAGATTCATTCTTAACTAATCCAGCCTTATATACAGCTATTTCACAAATACCCATTTCTAAAAGCTGGCTTTTTATGTAGGGCGTAATTATGGAATTTCTAGCAATTAACTTTATCCCTGAATCATTCCAGGTATCCTCTGCAATAATATCCCCAATTTTACTATCTTCGGTTAATAACCTTCTTTTCAACATATGTCCGCTACACCCCTGTCATCATTCGATTAAGTTTAGCTTTTCAAGTACTTCGGTAAATTTTCCAATATCAATTGGTTTGGCTGCATAGCCATCACATTCATAATCAAAAGCACTTTTTACATATTCTGTCTGGGCCAAGGCAGTAGTCATTATAATTTTTGCCCGCTTTTCTGGTAAGAGCCCCTTTTGCTCCTCTAGCTGGCGAATAGTTTTCAAGGCCTTAACCCCATCGACTTTGGGCATCATAATATCAAGGCAAATAAGCTTGTAAGGCTCATCCTCTTTTAAAGCTAGCAAGACTGCATCAATAGCTTCCAAGCCATCTATCACGACGTCACACTGTCCATAGCTAGATAAGAATTTTTGCAAAAACTTGCGGCTAGCAAAATCATCTTCGGCGATAAGTATCTTCATCTTTTACTTCCCCCTTTTTCGCTATCGTTTTATATAATGTCTCCACCATATCATCAAGTACTACTACTTGATTTATCACTTCTTTAAAATTACTTCTTCTTGCTGCTAGCTCTATTTTGAAAGCGATATCCTTTAAATCATCTGCGTATATATTATTGGCATCTATTTTAATTTCATTAGCCATTTGCTCAATAGGCGTAAAATTATTCTCGGTAAGTAGCTGGATTAACCTTTTGATCTTGATGCTTATACCCGCAAGAGTAGGTAAATCATCTTGAGTTAAAACATATTCATTTTCTTCGCTTAAATATATGTCCCCATCTTGCCCGACCCTAATTTTATTAAATATATCTTTTGGTTGGCTAAAGGTGATTTGATCCAGGGTTTCATATAGAAGCCCTATGTCAATTGGTTTGGGGATATATTCATCCATGCCCATAGCTAAAAATCGTTCCCTATCCCCGGGTAAGGCATAGGCACTTACAGCCACTATGGGAATATGCTCCTTAGGATTCTTGTCCCTAATAAGTCTAGTGGCTTCAATCCCATCCATCTGGGGCATTTGGATATCCATTAAAATTACATCGAATTTACCACTCTCATATATTTTTACAGCCTCCAGCCCATTATTAGCCGTAGTTATATTATGGCCTTTTTGCTTTAACATTAATTTGATAACCCTTTGGTTTACTAAATCATCCTCTACCAATAAAATACGCAATGGTTTAGTAGTTAACGGCTTAATATTAGCATTAATAGAAGAACCTACCTTTATTCCCTGGCGACAAGGCAGGGTAAAATAAAAGACTGAACCCCTATTTAGTTCGCTTTCAAACCATATCTTTCCTTCCATCATTTCCACTAGTTGTTTAGTTATAGCTAAACCTAAGCCAGTCCCTTTATGTCCTCGGGTAAAGGTATCATTTCCTTGGGCAAAGCTTTCAAAAAGCACTTCTTTTTTATCTGGAGCTATACCAATCCCTGTATCGGTAATCGTAAATTTTAACACTAATTCATCGTTTTCATCCGATATCTTAGTAATGGAAAGTATTACCTCCCCTTGGTTAGTAAATTTTATGGCATTGCTCAATAAGTTATTTAAAATCTGTACCAAGCGGTTGGGATCGCTAATTATATAGTCCGGAATTAAGGAAGAAAATTGATACTTCAAGTCTAGGCCTTTATTCTCGGCTTCATTAGTATGTATTTTAACCGTTTCTTCGATTAATTTCTTAAAGGCAAAATTCTCACTATGAAGGAGCATTTTGCCTGCCTCTAATTTAGAGAAATCTAGAATATCATCAATAATATTTAGGAGCCTTTTGGCACATAATTGGGCAATCCTCAGATTGTCTTCTACATCGGGATCTAGCTCTGCGTTTAGCGATAGGTCCACCATGCCAAATATGCCATTTAAGGGGGTTCTTATTTCATGGCTCATATTAGCTAGAAATTCACTTTTTGCTTTGTTAGCAGCTTCTGCCTCCTCTTTAGCCCTTTTAAGTTCCTGCTCCTGTATGCGTTTTTCAGTAATATCCTGAATTATAGTAGCAAAGTGGAACTGTTCTGGACAATAAATCGTTACTTCTACCCATTTATTTAGAAATGGTGCATAATATTCTTGGATGTGATTACTTACCCCTTTTAAGGCAGTCTCAGCATATATTTTTAGCAATTCGGGATCCAACTGCTTATTAATTATTTCTGAATAATATTTTCCCTCGAGTTCCTTCTTAGGTTTGCCTGATAGCGCCGCATAAGCATTATTAACTGCTAAAACTTCATAATCTACAGGGTTATTACCTTCATCTAATATAATACGATTATAGGTTAGACCATCTTTTAAATTCATAAAAAGCTCTTGAAACCTAAGATAATTGATTTGTACCATTTCTTCCCGTATTTTGCGCTCACTAACATCTCGGATTATACTGACTAAAACCCGTTTACCACTTAGATTGATTCCACTTGAGCTTACTTCTACAGGGAATAGGCTACCATCCTTTTTCATATGCTCGGTTTCCATGAATATACCATCCCTATTAGCCTTATCCATATTAGCTTTGGTCTTGGCAATAGGATCATTTTTACGCAAATCAAAAATAGTCATACTTTTTAATTCTTTTATACTATAATCATAAGCAGCGACAGCGGCCCAGTTAGCATCAATAATCTTGCCATTTTCATAATCAACAAATATGATTATGTCGCGTACTTTTTCAAATAGAATTTTATAACGTTTGAGCATATCAATTTCTGATTTTAGATCATTTTGACCAATTTTATTAAAAACCATTGCTTTTTCTCCCCCTAGATTTTGGTATACTCGTTTCCTTAATATTTAACATTATTATCTGCATTATTCTTGCTAAGGAGGCTTGGGTGTGTACAGCCCCCATTTCATAAGCTACTTTGGGCATCCCATATACGACCGAAGACTTAGCATCCTGTCCGATAGTTAAGGCCCCACTTTTTTTCATCATGAGTAAGCCCCTGGCCCCATCTTGCCCCATCCCAGTTAGGATAATCCCAATTCCTTTGTCCCCTGCTTCTATGGCTACCGATTCGAATAATATATCAATCGAAGGACAATGCCCATTATGTTTGGCCCCTGAATAACATTCAACCTTGTAAGTGTCCCCTAACCTTTTAACTTTCATATGTTTATCCCCAGGCGCTACTAAGACGGTGCCAGACACTAGTAAATCCCCAGTTTCGGCTTCCTTAACCCTAAAATTAGTTGTATCATTTAGCCTATCGGCAAACATTTTCGAAAACATAGGGGGAATATGTTGCACGACTACTATACCAGGCATATTAACTGGAAGGCCCTTTAATATTGTATAAATTGCTTCTGTCCCACCAGTAGAAGCACCTATGGCAATTATATTTTTTTTATTCATGCCTCTATTCCTTTCTATATACTGCGGGCAAAATATATTTATACTTAGTCTCGTCCCTATGTAATGATTCTGAATGTCCAACAAATAAATAGCCACCTGGTTCGGTTAAATCATATAGCTTACTAACTAATTCCAGCTTAGTTTTATGGTCAAAATATATCATGACATTACGACAAAATATTACATGGAATTTCCTCCCAAAAGGAAATTCTGCTTCCATCAAGTTAAATTTCCGATATATTATTTCATTTCTTATTTTTTTAGTTAGGACAGATTGTTCTGGGTTAATTTTGTTAAAATAGTTCATTTTCCACATAGGTGGCAAAAGAGCTAAATTATTACTTTTATAGATGCCTTTACTAGCCTTATCTAATACCTTGCTGGAGATGTCTGTAGCCAATATTCGCGTATCCCACATGGATTTTTCCGTACCAAAGTACTCATCCATAATCATAGCTAGAGTTGCAGGTTCCTCACCAGTTGAGCAACCTGCACTCCATATCCTTAAATCCCGATTTGCTACATGATTAGTTAAATAGGGTAGTACTTCATTTTTAAAAAAATCAAAATGTCCTGCTTCTCGCATAAAATAAGTATGATTAGTAGTAAGTTTATCAATTAGGGTCCTAGCTGCTTTACCTGTTTTATCTGCTGCTATATAAGCGAAATAATCTGTAAAGTTATCGAAGTTCTGGGAAAGTAGGGTGTTTTGTAATCTTCCCATTACTAAAGCCCTTTTTTCTTCCCTCAGATTTATACCATAATTGCCTTTGATATATTTCGCTAAATGTCGAAATTCCTTATCAGTTATTGTAATCATGAAGTCACCACCCTATACATAGGAGGGGGTTAATATCCTCCCAAATTTTATCTAGTATTTACCGAAATCTTCATCGTCTAGGCCCATATTTGTTTTGCTAGCCTCCTCGCTAGTAAGTCGAGCCGACCTGATGGCGTTGGCATCTTCCTTATCGGTGTTATTAACTTGTGAATTCTTATAGCTGAACCTTTCTTCGTTGATATTATAGGATACTGGCTTTAATTTAAACCTTTCTACTTGTTCTTGTAATAGTTCAGCCTGGGAAGAAAGTTCTTCACTTGCTGCAGCACTCTCTTCAGAAGTAGCGGAGTTAGTCTGCACCACTTGTGATACTTGCATTATTCCTTGATTGATTTGTTCGACTCCGATAGCCTGTTCGTTAGAAGCTACGGCAATATCACTCACTAATTCTGCTGCCATAGCTACTTCTTCTACTATTTCATTTAGGGCTTCAGCAGTATCGTTAGCTATTTTGGTGCCATCTTCGACTTTTTTAATCGAACCCTCGATCATATCTGTAGTCTCATTTGCAGCATTCGCCGAACGGGCTGCTAAATTCCTGACTTCCTCAGCAACTACGGCAAATCCCTTCCCATGTTGACCTGCCCGAGCAGCTTCCACAGCCGCATTTAAGGCGAGGATATTGGTTTGGAAAGCTATATCGTCTATAACTTTAATGATTTTGGATATGTTACCCGAGGCTATGTTTATTTCCTCCATTGCTACTAGCATTTCTTGCATTTGACTATTACCTTGCATAGCATGAGTTTTAGCCGTCTCCGCTAATTGGTTAGCTTGGTCAGCATTGTTGGAATTTACTTGGGTTTGGGCAGCTATCTGTTCTATGGAAGCGGTAAGTTCTTCCACAGAGCTAGCCTGCTCAGCGGCTCCTTGGGAAAGGGCGATACTAGATTGGGATAGTTGCTCAGCACCTGAAGCTACTTGCTCTGCCGCCGCATTAATATTGTTCATTACTTCATTAAAAGCATTGATAGTATTATTGATAGCTTCTTTCATAAAGGCATGGTCACCTTTATAATCGCCTGTTACTGCTACCTGTAGATCCCCTTGGGCCAATTCCGCCAATACCTCAATAGATTCATTAATCGGTTGAGTAATCGCTTCTAAGGTGTCATTGATTCCAGCAACTATCCGTCCATAATCCCCAGCATATCTAGCAGTCTGCCCCCGAATGTCTAATCTTCCTTGTACAGCCCCCTCGGCTAAACTTAATACCTCATCAATTAAACTTCTTAGCACATTAGTCATTTCACTTAGCTTCATATTCAATAAATCTACATCAGACCTCACATTAATATCTACAGTTAAATCGCCATTAGCGATTCTCTCCGCAGCTTGGACTTGGGCACGAATATTATTTATCATCCTATTAAAAGATTGCATTAGTATACCTATTTCATCCTTAGTAGTAGCATGTACATCTACATTTATGTCCCCTTCGGCTAGTTTATTAGCCACATCTACCATAGCATTAACTGGTCTACTAATACTACGGGCAATAAATATACCTAATAAAAGGGCAATTAATACTCCAAGAATTATGGCGCCAAGCATTATCAAAGCAGATCTATCTGCTAAGGCCTGATTAGAAGCTGCTCGGTTTGCCCCAGCATCAGAGTTAAATTCTACTAATACATCTAAGCCCTCTCTGACATCCCCACCACCGATTGTGCTTGATTCAAAATCACATGTTCAGCTTCTTCTTTGTAGCCACTTTGGGCCAATCCAACTGCCTCTCGCACCAAGGCTATGTAACCCTCCCAATGTGGAAGCATTTTATCGAAATTTTCCGATCTTCAGTATTAATAATTCCGTCTTCATATAGCTTAAAATATGCTTCTGTTTCCGCCGTATAATTCTCAATATTATTTATGCAATCGTTAAAAACTTCTACTTCGTCCACAAGCAACATTTTCACTACATTAAATCTAATTCTTTGGAAATACGTAGAAGCCTGGCCTGCATAATCAACACCTAGGGTGTTTTCCTCATAAAGCATAGTATCTGATTTACTTATTTCATTAATATTATTAATTCCTACAACACCTACCAAAGCTGCAATTAGAGCTACTATTATAAATCCAGTTATCAGCTTAGCTGATATTTTCATATTATAAAACCATTTCATACTAATACCACTCCTTTCATTATTGAATATCCTCTAATGCTTCAATTTCCTCATCATTTAGCAATTTGAAACAATCTAAAATTAGTTTGACATCTTCCCCTACTTTGCCGATAGCTTTTATGTACCTATTTTGATTCTTGTTGACTTCGGGGGGTGATACTATTTCCTCCTCGGGTATTTCCAAGACTTCGGATACACTATCCACAATCAAGCCAATATCTGTCTCCTTTACATCGATAATTATTATACAAGTCCGATCATTATAGTCCTGGGGTGGTTTTTTAAATCTCAACCTTACATCCATTACAGGGATGATCTTACCCCTTAAATTTATAATTCCTTTGACATAGTCGGGAAGTTCTGGTACTTCGGTAATAGGTTGTATGCCAATAATTTCGGTTACATATTTGATTTCAATACCGTAAAACTCTGAACCTAGTGAAAAAGTAAGAAACTTCCCTTTTTGGGTATCCTCCTCTTCCAACCAAGCCAAGGTTTCTTCCATAGTTTACACTCCTTTCTATCTTATTTATATGTCATCACTTAATCCTGCTATATCCAGTCTTAAGCTAATGCAGCCATCACCCAACAGGGTACAACCCGCTAGCCCTTTTATTTTCCGAATATAATTAGGCAGGGCTTTAACAACTACTTGTTGTTCACCTAATAGTTCATCTACAAAAATCCCATATGTTTTTTCCCCGTTTTCCGCCATCATGATTATTCCTTCCGTAAAGTCAGTAACCTGGGTTTGTACTTGGAATTTTTCATGCAGACGAATAATGGGGTAACATTCCCCCCTGACCATTACCATTCCATAACCCTCTGGGTCGTGGATTATTTCCTTTGCTACTGGTCTAAAGGATTCTCTGATGGAGGTTATAGGAATAGTGTAAAAAGATGAGCCGACTTTAACATTCATACCACTAATAATTGCTAAAGTTAGAGGGATTTTTAGAGTTATAATAGTTCCTTCATCAGGAATACTATCAATTAAGACTGTACCACCCAGTTTTTCAATATTTTTCGTAACCACATCCATGCCTACGCCACGTCCAGAGTATTCAGTGACTTGGGCTTCTGTGGAAAATCCAGGGGCAAAAATGAGGTTAAATATTTCCCTTTCGCTCATTTCGGTTTCTGGCTTGGACAGTAAACCGTTGTCCCGAGCCCGCTTTAGGATTTTCTCCTTTTCTAGCCCCCTACCATTGTCCTTGACCATTATAAGGACATCATTCCCTGCACTTTTAGCTTCTATTATGACTTTGGCAGGTAGGGATTTGCCTTTTTCTTTCCTTGCTTGGGGATCTTCGATACCGTGGTCGATTGCATTTCTTACTAGGTGCATCAAGGGTTCTGAAATATGTTCAATAATATTTTTATCCACTTCTGTTTCAGCCCCGATAATTTCTAAAACCACCTCTTTATTAAGCTTTCTAGCCATATCCCGAACTATACGATTCATTTTTTGCAGGGAAATGGTAAGTGGAACCATGCGTATCGACATGACTACGTCCTGTACTTCGCTAGTAATTTTCCGTAGCTGAAGAGCTGCCTTCTTAAAGTTGTCTAACTCTAATTCCTTTAAATCAGGATTTTGAATTACCATGGCTTCTGCAATCACCATTTCCCCGACTAAATCCATTAATTGATCAAGTTTATCGACATTAACACTAATAATGCTTTGTTTGCCACTACTTAAAGCCATTTGTCCGCAGCTAGTGTCCGGTATTAATATCTCCTCGGGACTAAGTGCTAAACTATCTGGACTTGTAACTACTTCAACCTCTATCTCTTTTTCTAATTGCATAAGTTCTTCGGGATTTTTAATTAAAATTAGGTCCAGATCTCTCACAAAAGCAGTATTATCGAAAAAATCTTGTATCACACGGTTTTCATGTTCGCTTTGGAACCATAATTCAAAACCCTGATCCTTGATAATCATGGCACTATCGTCATTTTCCATAATATCTGCGGGAAAATATTTAAATACCTCTGCTAGTTCCTTCAGATGGTGTACAAGCGCATAGGCCCTGATATTTTCCATCTCGCAACCATCCTCAAAAAAGAGTTTGGCTTTAAATACATTTAGTTCAGAAAGGATGCTGCCCCGATCTCTACTTATGTAATATTGCTCTGGACTAGTGCTCCAAGGCCTAGCAGCTGGTAAATCTGGAATCAGATTGTTTTTTTGTAGATATGCTAGGAAATCTTGTATATTACTAATTAAAAGGGAGTTGTTCCCATCTGCTTCATCTTCATTTTTTATTTTTTCAATCTCTAATTTAATAAAATCTGCTGCTTCCAATACCAGATCTGATAGAGCTGCATAATCTATAATTTCCGGATCTTGTTCCCGAATAAAGAAGAATAAATCCTCCATATTATGGGCCAAAGTGGAGATATGGTTAAACAACATCATGGCTGCAGAACTTTTAATATTATGCATAACTCGAAAAATCTCATCTATGGTTTGGTCATTATATGAGGCTGCTTTTTCGTAGTTTAGTATTAATTGTTCTAGTTCGCTTAGACATTGGCTTGTTTCATAACAAAATAGCTCCAACATCGGTTCGAGGTTAAACTGTGATGACAAATTATTCACCTCCCCCTTGGTCATTTCTTAATAATCTTGGCTAAAGTCTCTACAACATATTTTTCATTAAAGGGCTTTACGATAAAGGTCTGAGCCCCGTACATTACAGATTCCTTTACTAGGGATTCTTGTCCCATGGCTGATATCATGATTACCTTGGCCCTCGGGTCAAATTGCCTAATGTTTTTTAGGGCTTCCAAGCCATCCATTTCCGGCATAGTTATATCCATTGTGACGATATCAGGTTGTAATTCTTGATATTTTTTGACCCCGACTGCCCCATTTTCAGCTTCCCCTACTATTTCATAACCATTGTTATCCAGGATTTTGCGAAGTGCTGCCCTCATAAAGGCTGCATCATCCACTATCAACACCCTAGTCATTTTTTTATCCCCCCATTCTTTTATGAAAGTTTATTATTTACTAAAGGAATCCAAAACCATATTCAGAGTTTTACTTGTCTCATCACTTAAGGAAAAACCCTTGTCTAAAAACCTCCATCTCAAACAAATAGCTTTAAAAAGACCTATTATGACGTCAGCTAAATTAGTGCTATCAAAAGCCACATTAAATTCACCATTATCTTGGGCTCTTGTGGCCAGGTTTTTCAGAAAATCAATTCGGCCCAAATACAGGTTTTTTACCTTGCCAGATAGCTCTTAATCAGAAGGTTACAGGTTCGATTCCTGTATGGCCCACCATTGAAAAACTTGATACATAGGCATTATTAAAGGGTAGGAAGTTTTTAAGATTCCTACCCTTTTTCAAATCGTCGCCAAATCGTCGCCATAATTTTTTGCTAATATATTTAAACACAACCATTCCGCCCACAGCTCATCACAACTACTCCATCGTGAACTATATAATTCACTCATTTTTACTTATGATAACTTTTTCAATCTTTCATTTTTAATTAATCTTCTTTGTTACCTTCATCGTCACATTCATACTCAATTAAGAAATCATCGCAGACGGATATCTTCGCTCCCATTTCTAGATAGTCCATAATATCTTCCGAAATAGTAAATAAATCACAGTCTGTTTCTCTATAACCACCGATTTCAACTTACCAGCCGGGGTCAGTGAATGTGTCACTCCCAACAGATGAATCGTAAACACTCCCACCAACAGAAATTTCAAAATTAGAATAGGATATTCTAATTTGGATATACCGCATATTCACATAATCCTCTTCCTCGTCACGATAAACTATGCCAAATTCAGTACAGGCTCGTGGGGTTGCAAGCGGTAGCCTTTCAAGCGCATATATTGCATTACCTAATCCGACTACCTGCAATGGCTTAATCTCTGGATGTTTTAAGAATTGACGAGCTGTTTTTATAGCGAGATTAATTGCATATCTATCATCTTCGTTTAACTCAAAAACTTCTGAATTATCTTTTATATAATTATCTTCCTTAGATAAATCGGTCATCTTTATCTCCTTATAAAGTGTTCATCGTTATTTAACCAGTTCCCCTTCCGCTCGGTGTTCGGTCACTCGTACCGGATTTAACTTTATTTCATGTAATAACATTACCTGCTAACCTAGTAATGTCCACCAATACCGTAAGTTTAGTACCAGCTCCTCGATATAAGCTGGGTGGGTTTAACACCCAAATTTACTTCACCCCGTCTTTGCCCCTATGGTATACTTAGAACAAGTGTTCTTCAGCCTGTTATTCCACATGTGGGAGGTGTTCCTATTAATAATCGCATTGAAAATGTTAAGGACAAAGTTATATTATTTCGTCCCATCTATACCGATGAAGGTAATGTAACCGAGCTATTTATTAATTCTAATGGCCAAATAGCTACATCTATTGATTATAGAAACATAACTAGTGTCCGCCCAGCCTTTGCCCGCTCATTTGCCCTTGATTTATCTGCTCAAGGCCAAATTCTAAAAGAAAAATTTAACCGTCACTTTCCCCTGCCCTTTTATCTCCCTGATAATCGGGTATTTATTCCACTTAAAATGCGTAAAGCTCGCATTGTAGGCGATAGCACCTATGGCTATGTAGATATTAACCATATCCAAACCGTAAACCAACAAGGTAAGGCTGTTAATCTAACCTTAGCTTCTGGCCTAAAAATACCCCTTTATACTTCTGCTACTGTAGCCCGTAATAACATTAATATAGGTAAAGAAATTGCTAGTACCATTTGTAATAAGGAAGATACAGAGGAAGCTAGAGTGTTAGAAGCGGTCAACATTATAGTTAAAAAGATATATAACATTGAGCAGTTGTTGCAAAAGGTGTTATAAATTCCCATACTATGTTATATTTACATTATAAAAAGATATTAGAATGGAGTAATTTAATGGTTATTAATGAATCTTTTAAGCCTACCGCTAGTGATTTTGCTGATTATGTTTATTGTGGTGCACAATGGTTTTATAATCATACAGAAGAATCAAATCGGATGCCAGGGAAAGATAAGAATGAGGAAGGTTGTATAAACTGGGTTTTAAAGGAATTTGATGTTACCAAAGACGATATTATATTTAATGGTACAGGCATTAATAATAAGAAGAAATCCTTATCAGCAGAGGTTGAACCAGCAGGTACTATTATCAAATGTAAGCCAGATTTAATTATATCCAAGAACACAAAAAACCTTCTTTTTGAATTTAAATCAGTTAAACAACAGCACAGTTTAAAATTACCTGAGTTCGATTCAGTTCACGCACAGGTATGGTGCTATACAAAAATAACGGAAATACCAATAAGTCAATTTCATCTTTTAAGATATTTCGAAGATCCTAACGTAAAATCTTTTGGTTCTCCCCGATACGATCATAGAACATTAACTTCAATCGAGTTAAACGACATTAAATTCCAAAAACTATTTAATAATTATATCAAAACAATAGAACTGTTTAAATCAGGCAATTATGAAACAAAAAAGGTTATTTCTAGGTATATAAAGGAAGAAAAACCATTTCTATATTTATTTAATCCACCGCAAGAAAACAAATATAAAAAATGTTCTAATTGTATCTATAAAATAAGACCCATCTGTAATTTCCATGGGCTTTAATTAATGCAAATAGTAATACTCCCCCTCCCTATTCCACACCAACAATACAAATTCCTACCATTTTGTTAAATTAAAAACCTTTTCCGCGAATAATTCACCCCCCTACTCCCCAATCCCCCACATTTCCGCTATCCTCATCCTCCCCTTATACTCCAATTAATAAAGCTAACGAAAAAACTAGCTTTATAAACCAACTACAAAGGAGGTGTAACCAATGGCAGTTAACGCAATTCAGTTAGCTACTGACCTTATTTTAGTAATGGACAATGGAATAGGAGCAGCTGGCCAACAACTTAGTATCAATCGAACCTACAAAGATGTAAAACCAAATGCTAATAATGAAGACATCTACAATGTAGGTGAGAGTCTTATTTCCCTGCAGGGAAAAGCTAACTTAGCTATTCAACGTAGAGACATTTTAGAGCTTGAGCAGGCTTAAAAAGCAACCATTAATAATTAGGAAAGGAGGCTAATAAGATGGCTATTCAAAAGACTTTGGAGTTGGACTTTATGAGCCAGCTTAACAAAACCCATCGCATGAGAGTGTATAATGCCAAAGATGATCTTACTTCCTTAGAAATATCAGCTGTAATGGATGAAATTATAACTAGAAATATCTTCTCCGGAAGTGGTGGAGAACTTACTGGCAAAGTGGGAGCTCGCATGGTAATCAGAGAAATTACTGACTTTGAGTTTATTTAGACTAATAGAACGGGCGGGGCTAGTACCCGCCTTTTTAAACACTATCAAGCTTATTACATTTCTAATGATGATAGTATAAGAAAACTTAGACCTCCGCCTGCGTCTAAGGACTTGGCGTAAGTCCAGTTTTTCTAAAAGGAGGGATAAAAATGGAGGATTTAATAAACCTTATTGCTAACGTAGGCTTCCCTATCGCGATAGCAGTCTACTTATTAATCCGAATCGAAGGAAAACTAAACCACCTCACTATGGCCATTTGCGAACTTAGAGAGGCCATAATTACCCTGCCTCGGGATAGAATTATATCCTCCGCAGATGGTTTAAATACTTCTAGGGATAACTACAGGCAGGTACAAACTTATGCAAGCAACTAAAACTAATCTAACATTCAAAAACTTAAACAACCGGTCCAAAACTAGCAGGATTATAATTCATCATTCCGCTAGTTTTGATGTGCCAGCCTCAGAAATACATAGATGGCACTTAGAAAGAGGCTTTAGCGGTATCGGCTACCACTACATAATTAGACAGGATGGATCTATAGAAGAAGGTCGGCCAATAGAAACTATAGGGGCACATGCCGGAACTGAAGGAAATCATGACAGTGTAGGAATTTGCTTAACTGGCAACTTTGAAAATTATAACCCTGATCCTAAACAAATTAATTCCTTAATCAACTTAATAAATTACTTGAAAAACTACTACCAGACCGAACTTGCAGTCGTGCCCCATAAAGACATAACCCCTACCCTATGCCCTGGCAAACTATTCCCGTGGAGTGAACTTAAGGAAAGACTGAAACCATGTATAAACTGGCAAGAAGATATTATAAATGAAGCACTTAAAAATGGCCTAATAACAGAATATCACCATCCCCAAGACCTAGCTTCCAAATGGTTCGTTCTCGCAGTAGGTTTAAACATACTTGAAAAACTAGGAGGATTAAATAATGAAAATTAAAATACCTAAAAACATAACATTACCCAAATTTGCGGATTGGATAAAAACTAATACTAATTGCGAAGTGCGGATAAATCAGAAAAGACTTGAAATAGTAGTATTTGCCGATAACATCGAAAAGAATAGATGTGTTCCCCTTATCGCTTATATGAATGGCAACCATCTTATGGTAACTGAACTAACTGATGATTATTTCAGCCCAGAAGAAGCGTGGCAAGCCTTAGACAACAATGCCCCCCGCTTATCCACCAATCCCCTTTTACGACTGGGTAAAAGATCAGTACCTAACGGCCAGAAATGTAAAAGTGGAGCGAATTTTCTAATCCGCTCCACCTCTTGAATACTTAAAATTCTAATGACTTCACTATTACGGTTACTGCCTCAGCCCTTGTAGTAGACTGTTTAGGCTTAAAACTTCCATCAGGATAGCCATTAATTACTTTATTGCTAGCTACTCTCTCTACAGCATTTTTAGCCCACTCCGAAATATCATTTTTGTCCGTAAAGATAACCGACATCCCGTCTGCATCAAACTTAGCCGCATTATTAATCATGACTGCCATCTGTTCCCGTGTAATTTGGTCATCAGGCCCAAAGCTATCGTCATTATAACCATTAATTATATTGTAAGCATTAGCAGCTGCTATATAATCCCTAGCCCAATGATTGCCGCTGTCTTTAAAGATTTTACCCCCACTTAAAGGTAGACCATAAGCCTTAACCAAGGTTACTGCAAACTCGGCTCTAGTTATTGGTCGTTCAGGCAAGAAATTTCCATCAGGATAACCTGAAATAGCCTGTTTATTTACAAGCTTAGTAATGTCCTTCTCAGCCCAGTGCCCCTTTATGTCTTTGATTATGACTTCCGGTTTTTCTGGTAAAATAACTTGTTCATTCTTCTCTGAGAATACAGCAAATTTAGTAAAATGATTAACTTGACCTGTTACTCTACCTTTTACCCAATCTACAATAATATTATCTAGCTGTTCCCACACCTTATTTTGCTCATCATACCAGTAAATATTTACAGTATGTTCGTCTTCATTAGCTTTTTTCTTATCAAAAGATAGTGTAATAGTTACCGGATATTTAAAGTCATCTTTTCCATCTCTTGTTATATTATATACTTCACTGACTAGCTCACATTGTTCAGGTATATGATGTGATAGCTCACCCAGCTTTTCTATTAATACATAAATTTCTTTAGCTATAGCATTAGCCGGAACATAAATACTTACACCCATATCACTAACTGTTCCCCCATCTGTGCTTATGCGTTGGCCTTTTGGAGTGGTAGCCCCTCCACCTCCACCGCCACCGCCACCGCCTGGCGAAATAGAAACAGGGATATAAGCTATAAATTCACTGAATCGGGTTGTCCATATAAATAAATCTTCACCATCAACATACTTGGCATCTACCCTACCATTAGTTAATGCTTCTTTAGCAGCAGCTAAGGTATTGTTAGATAATACATGAGTAACATTATAAATTGTTCCATTTCTAATTACTTTGACTTCCTTTTTTCCTTGGCCAAGGGCAAAGAGTTTAACCGGTTCAGAGAAATTTAGTGAACCATTGTCTACCCCTGCTTTTATAACAAACTGATTATCCCCAAAGTTTTGACTAGGAGTGCTGATAACTACTGGAAGATTAATAGTTCCATTCCATCCCGAAGGACCTGTAATAATAGTTCCGGCAGGAATATTAACTTGTACTCCATTATTTCCAGTTATGTTCATCTGAGGTGTTAAGTATTGGCCATTAGTCTGAGGCAGTATAACCTTAGGCTCAGGTGTATTAGTAACTATATTAATAGTTGCATCAGCAGGTTCAGTCCCAGGGCTAAAACTAATCACTGCAACTGGTTCACCTTGTGAAAGCGTAATATTTGCCGGAGTTTTATCTAGAACAACTTCTTTATAAATAGGCTCTTCAGAATCTCGATTTACCATTAAATTTAATTCCTTAATCTCTCCACTAACCGTAGTCCAATCTATTTTTGTTTCATGAAATGCATTCATTCCGTTTACCCGAAACTGTATCTTTTCCCCATGTTGAAAATGGATTTGTTCAATGATAAGTCGATCACCTAATGAAAGACCATACTGACCATTTGTAAAACTCTTACTAGCAATAACTTTCCCATCAACTACAACATCAATAGTTCCTTCAGAAACAACAGCCCCATTTTCATAATTAACTAGTCCGAATAGTGCTAACGGCAATTCGGGTATTGTGCTTGCATTTTCATTATTATTAAAAAGCATTTCTTCCGAGATTGGGCTCTGGCTTAAACCGCCTCCCCCAGCACCCGGACTACCACCACCGCCACCACCAGCAATGGGATAAGGATAAAAATTACTTCCTTCGTAAATAGCATCAACTGGGGTACTACTAAAGCCTGCTAATTCATTATCTTCTAATGCATAAACCCAGTAGCCTAAGCCAGCAAACATAAACGGTACCCTATTATCACCCCTAACATAAATCCATCCATATTGGTCACCTACTTTTTGACTAATAACTTGGCTATATCTACCGTCTAAAGATGCTAAGACCCGATTAGTATCCATTCGATAACCATTAACAGAACCTACATCTAATGCCGGGCCTACTAAGTTCCAGCCTTTTTTTATTGCTTTCGTATACCCGATGGATAAGTTATTATAAGGAATAAGCTTTGCCGATGAAGAATTATTTTCCTTTACCTTAACATACAAGGCATCCATAGGGTGTAATTGTGTTTTTGCGTCAACTTCAATCCATTTTTTATTAATAGAATCATAAGCATAAATAATATCAATGTTATTTACATCAACAATTTCGCTGACTGTATCCTCTTCTAGCCTTAAAGGTACTGAGAGAGTATTCCAACCTGAAGTTAATTCTATTTCGTAGTAATTTTTAGGTACAACTAAAACCCAGATATTGCCCGGTGCAAACTTGAACTGTTGATTATCTACAGTGAAGGACATTGAAGAATTCATATTTTGTTTTTCCCATTGCCCTTGCCAGGATTTGCCGTCTCGATAGAAAGAGGCTGTCCCAGACCCAGTAATATCAGGATTAATAACCCACTCCTTTATATCATCTCTATATATTTGTTCATGGGGGGCATAAACTACTACTACGTTATTTGCTGTTACTGCTAAGCCGTCACCCGCTACTACCACGTTACCTTTTTCTTTTCTTGAATAATTTTTGTTTTGCTCACTCCAAGTGTATTCAACTTCGTAATCTTGCCCAGTAAATTGGACGTTAATTAAGGGTGCAGGGTGTCCACCTAGCATATCCCCCCTAGTATAATCTATTGACCCGCCAATAGTACTACCTCGATCTGCAATACCCTGATTTATTAGTTCGGTACTCGTATATAAATTGTGAGGTGGTATTTGACCAGAATTGTTACGATAAAAATATGGGCTAGAATTATATATTTCATCAAAATCTAATATTGAAGAATAACGAATCATATTAAGAGAATCAGGACTACCACCACAATGGGCGAATGCTCCCCCATGACCTGCCATTAATTCGACTAAATGACTTCTAGCACTTCGAACTGGTCCTATCTGATCTATTTGTTTAGCTAAATCAAACACAGCTAGAAATCTAGTAATCCCCGGAGCCACTGCTGTTTCATATACCATTTCTGCTTCGTTTAAGCCCCATTGTGGCCTAGCATTAGGATGGTTGTCTATCGGTATACTAACTGTTGAATTAACAAACTCAATTCCTTGTACTACCCTAATGATTAAATTTTCTTTTTCTCCATTATCAAATTCGACGGTTAATGCCAATTCTGTTCCAGCCGGAACCATAGCAATGGGAACTGGTAATAAACTGGTTAATGCTTGCCTAATACAAAGACTCGCTGTTCCATCACCATGGTCTGTTACAGTGTAATGCAGATGTTCTTGTGGTGAAATGGAAATTGCGCCACCTAAAGCACTACCAGTTATTCTTACTATTTTACTAGCTGTTCCCCAAGTGATATTTACCGTGAAATCGCTAGGATGATTTTTATTCAAATTAATTATTCTTGGGCTTATTTTATCTGGTTCTTCAATAGGTACTTCTACTCTAGCGAATTTTGCTATTAAATCTCTATCTATTGTAACTGTAAATGTATAATTCCTATCTTCACTAATTTCTTCCCCATTCTCTTCCCAGTGGCTAAAAACATACTCTTCGTTAGGAATAGCCTTTATAGTTATAGTGCTATCTGGAATATATAATCCACCACCACTTACTATGCCCCCCTCAAAAGGATCAACAGATATACTAATGTTTTTAGCACCTTCTGGAGCTACAATCACCTTTACCTGAGCGGCAAGATTATTAGTATTAATAACACCTTCTTCTAATACTAATGTACCGGTAAAGAGATATTCCCCCGATATATTGGCATCATATTCAGGTGATCCTTCATTCCACACTATTTCCAAATTGAGCTTAATGTTATTAAATAGGATTACTTCTACCTCATTGGGTAAGTTCAATTCAGTCTTTGTTGTCCCCAAAGCAACATTTATATCTTTTATGGCAGTCACTTTTTTAATACTATTTACATCGATTTCTTTAAAGGTGTACCCCTTTTGCTTGGCAAATCTATCCGCGGTAGAGCCTTTCTCACCTTTAATAATTAAATTAGCTGGATGTCCTTGGTTATTATTAAAGGCCGTTTCATCAATATAAGTTACCGTTATTGGTATAGTTACAGAAGTCAGTTGGTTGCCATAAAATGCCTGACTCTCAATACTTCTTACACTATCGGGAATTATTACAGATTTAAGCTGGTTATTGGCGAAAGCGTTCCAGCCAATACTGGTAACATTATCGGAAATAGTTATAGAAGTAAGTTTATTATTGCTAAAAGCCCCACCGCTTATTGTTGTGATACTACTTGGCAAGGTTATGGTTGTTAATTGGTTACCATTAAAAGCTGAATTACCGATAGTGGTTACACTATCTGGTATAGTAACTGCTGTTAGTTGGTTGCCGCTAAAAGCTGAACTGCCGATATTAGTCACACTATCTGGGATAGTTACTGTCGTTAATTGGTTGTTATAAAACGCTTCATTACCTATATTTGTTACTCCATCTGGTATTGTAACTGTTGTTAACTGATTACCGCTAAAAGCTGAACTGCCGATATTAGTCACACTATCTGGAATATCTACTGTTGTTAGTTGGTTACGATTAAAAGCTGAACTTCCGATGCTTGTTACACTATTCCCCATAGATACTGATGTTAGACGATTATTATTAAAAGCCTCATCACTAATCCAGGTCACACTATCTGGTATAACTACCTCGGTTAAGCCTTTTCCCGTAAACGCCCTAAGCCCAATACTTACTACAGGCAATCCCTCAATTTCCGCAGGGATTTCTATAACGGTACTTGTCCCCGTATACCCAGTTATCTCTACTCCATCACCTGATGCCATCAGCTGGTATGTAAATTCTCCGTCATCATCATTCCCATTAATTGCTTCGAAAGTATAATCCTTTTCTTGGGCTATTCTATGTGCTTCCGAGCCTTTCTCACCTTTAATAATTAAATTAGCTGGATGCCCTTGGTTATCATTAAAGGCCGTTTCATCAATATAAGTTACCGTTATTGGTATAGTTACAGACGTCAGTTGGTTGCCATAAAATGCCTGACTCCCAATACTTCTTACACTATCGGGAATTATTATAGATTTAAGCTGGTTATTGGCGAAAGCGTTCCAGCCAATACTGGTAACATTATCGGAAATAGTTATAGAAGTAAGTTTATTATTGCTAAAAGCCCCACCGCTTATTGTTGTGATACTACTTGGCAAGGTTATGGTTGTTAATTGGTTACCATTAAAAGCTGAATTACCGATAGTGGTTACACTATCTGGTATAGTAACTGCTGTTAGTTGGTTGCCGCTAAAAGCTGAACTGCCGATATTAGTCACACTATCTGGGATAGTTACTGTCGTTAATTGGTTGTTATAAAACGCTTCATTACCTATATTTGTTACTCCATCTGGTATTGTAACTGTTGTTAACTGATTACCGCTAAAAGCTGAACTGCCGATATTAGTCACACTATCTGGGATAGTTACTGTCGTTAATTGGTTGTTATAAAACGCTTCATTACCTATATTTGTTACTCCATCTGGTATTGTAACTGTTGTTAACTGATTACCGCTAAAAGCTGAACTGCCGATATTAGTCACACTATCTGGAATATCTACTGTTGTTAGTTGGTTACGATTAAAAGCTGAACTTCCGATGCTTGTTACACTATTCCCCATAGATACTGATGTTAGACGATTATTATTAAAAGCCTCATCACTAATCCAGGTCACACTATCTGGTATAACTACCTCGGTTAAGCCTTTTCCCGTAAACGCCCTAAGCCCAATACTTACTACAGGCAATCCCTCAATTTCCGCAGGGATTTCTATAACGGTACTTGTCCCCGTATACCCAGTTATCTCTACTCCATCACCTGATGCCATCAGCTGGTACCTAAACTCACCAGTCGTACTATTAATTTGAACAGCATCTGTATCATTGCCATATGCTATTTCAGGGATTTCTTTAGCTGTACTTATTCCTATTCCTTTATATCCGGTTGCCTCTACTCCTTCACCTAATGCCGCAGGCTGATAGGTAAAGTCCCTGCTCATGCTACTTTTCACCATATTTTCCTCACCGGCATATGTTAGCCCAACAACATTAGTACACATAAATAATGTTAAAAGCAAAAGTGTACAAAGCTTTCTTAAAGCCATATTCCCCCTCCTTAAAAACACATTTCTTTCCAGATATTAGTTCTATTACTGAAATTCTACATTATCTGGTAAACTCCTTTAAATTAACATGAAACTACGCAACAGGGGACCGGGTACGCAGCACGAGGCTACCGCCCGCCACCAACAATCGAGTAGGAGCTAAATAATTATTTTATTTAGCGTCCCCTCACACCACCGTACGTACCGATCAGTATACGGCGGTTCATTAAGTTACTTGTAGTTTCAGATATCTAACCGAAAGACTCTGGTAAGAAATTGAGTTAAAGTATTCGTTAGTAAGAGTTCTGTGAAGTATTGGACTATTGGCTATTCGCCAGTAGCCTTTCCTAGTATTACCCCATTCGTATGCTCTTTGTTTGGGGATTCCTAGTTTTATTAGGTTCTTTATTTTGGTTCTAGGCTTTTTCCACTGTTTCCAGATGCACATTCTTAACCTTCTTCTAATCCATTCATCAAGTTTCTGCATAATGCTTTTAGCTTTTGCCAGACTAAAGTAGTTGACCCACCCATTGATTATAAGGTTAAGTCTTCTAATTCTTTCTTCTATGCTTATGCTGTATTTTCTTGATGTGATTTGTTTGACTTTGTCTCTGAATCTTTTAATGGATTTAGGGTGTATCCTTATCTCATATTGCCCTCTTGTACGGTAGAAGGAGAACCCTAGGAACTTTCTTCTTTCGGGCTTATGCATGCTAGCATATAAAAAGAACAAGTTAAACATGGACAGCTCCTCCTATAAA
>CAZEPV010000017.1:0-44849 GCA_964514235.1 uncultured Syntrophomonadaceae bacterium
GACATCCCTTTTATGCTTATCCAGCCATAAGCCAGTTTCTTTAGGATTAACCAGGTATTCTATGGCCTCTTGGGGAATATCGTTACTTTCCTGAATTGCATACAAATTTAACTTAGGTTTACTTCTGAATATCCTGCGGTTTTTACTTCTAGCTTTCATCAAAAGGGCAAAAGAGGCTAGTTGCCCAGCCCTATCATCTATATCTAAGCCATAGAGATTCTTTTCTAAGATCAAAGTAGAGATTTCCCGTTCGGAATAGCCCAGACTTAAATATATTTCATACAAAAGATCAAAGGCATAAGTCAGGATATGTCCACTCCCCATAGCTGGATCTAGGATTTTTATATCTTCTGGGGACAGGTTAGGGTTTTTCAGTTCATCTAGTTGCTTTTCTACTTCAGGCTCCTGTTCCGCTTCTTCCAGATAATACTTCCACTTGGCTTGCAGTTCTTCATTAGGATGGGATTCAAGCCATAACCTGCCTAGGGAGTTTTCCACCATATACTTGACTATCCACTTAGGGGTAAAAAGTTGGGTAGCTGCAGGTATGTTTTCCTTAGTAATCTTCTGGTTTTCCCTCAAGCCAGCAAACACTTCATCCTTTTTCTCTGAAACGTAATATTGATAAAGCCAGCCAATTATCTCAATACCATGTTCCCCTTTTTCCGCTTCGAGTTTTTCTGCATCATCATCTACTTCTACTTTCCAATCATATTCCTCTATTTCTTCTACTAAGTTTCTAATTACAGAATCATCAGCCAGCAATTTATCCGGTAATAGCAGTTCGGTGTAATCTGCTATTTCTTCGAATACAGAAGGCATGATTTTACCTAGTTGGTTACACTGCCTGATTAATAAGTATTTATATAAATCTTCATTATCATCTTCATCTTGCAATCTAAATATTATTTCCCGTTCCACTTCCAGGTCAATATTGAGGGCTTCCCGCATAATATCTGGCTCGACTCGTCCTTCCTCCATAGAGGATAGGACCCTAACCCCTGTAGGCAGATAATTGTTAATTTCCATGAATCGTAGGGCAATAAAGCGATTAAACCAGGTATAAGCAACTTCTTCAATCACCTGGCCAAAGCCTTTGCTTAGGACCTTTTCAACCAGTTTTTCTCTTTGCTGCAATTCATATTTTTTGAAGGTTTTACCCTTTTCCCTGCCTTTTACCCTAAAGCCCCCCGCAAAACTTTCTATTTCCATAATTTCATCTGCTTGTATCCCGACTTCATAAGCCTTATAAGTTATTTCCTTTATAAGTTTTTTCCTAGCTTTAACTGCAAAATTCTTAATAGCTGTCTTATCCACTTATATCCCCCTAAATTAACCTAAGTAAACCCAATCATTTTTTATTTAATACTGCCCAGTAGCCACTTTTGCTTGGACCTACCCTTTTTATAAAGCCTTTTTTTTGCAATATGCTTGTATTTCTTTCTACAGTTCTAAGTGAAACACCCAATATCTCCGCAATTTCCCTTTGGGTAACCCTCTTGTCTTTTGAAATTTCCGCTAGTATCTTTTCCTGGTTTTTATTTAATCTTCTATCACCACCGACATTTGTACCGACATTTGTACCGACATTTGTACCGACATTTTCCTCCGTAAACTTAAATGTAACCCTCATATAATTAGATGAAATATCAAAAATTGATTCATCATATTTCTCTAATATTCTTTTTACACCCGAACCTAGTTGTTCGACTAATTTTAAATCTTTAAAAATACGCATAATTTCTTTATTTCTAGGTGCTGATATTCCCGATAAAAATTCTTTCCTAGTTAAAGACTGGGGGAGGCTTCCCGTTGAGGTTATCACCATTCGATCTGAAAATATTTCTACTAAAGGTGGTATTTCTTTAGAATAATCATTATGGACTATGGCATTAATTACCGCCTCTCGTAATGCAATATTGTCCACAAGCCTTTTTTCAATTCTTTGTCTACTAGTAATTTTAGTACTTGTCTTGTTTTCTATTTCCAGCTTATTCAAAATGCTATGAGTCGCCTTAATAATAGAACAGTATCCATATTCTTGATTTTCAATTAAATCAATTTTATCTTTACCTGAATATTTTGCTATTTTCATTGATAGGCCATTATCATCGGCAAACAAATACGCATTATAATTATAATCTCCATCATCTGTTAATAATTCCAGACTTTTAGCGAAATTATCTTTTAATATTATATCTATTTCCTCATAATAGATCTTTAACTGGGCAAAGGTTAAATCTTGCCGCGGTGATTTTATTTTATATAGGGAATTTCTAATTCTACTTGAATATAAATCATCTATCATATCTACTGTCATAGGGTGGGTGGAATTACCTAATCTTATGAAACAACCCTTAGGTGACATACCATGCTTTTTTATATAATATGGTTTTTCTGTACCACTTGAAAGGATAATTTTAATTACTTTTTTTCCCTGTATTCCTTCAATCCCAACATCAAAGAGTCCTAATGTAGAAGGTAATATACCATCCTTAATCCTATCTATTACTTGTAATTGGGTTTGGTCTATGTCTTTAATATCTAGGGCTTTTCCTTGATCATCTACACCAATATAGATTATGCCACCTTCCTGGTTGTTGAGAAAACCCACTACTTCTTTTTCAAATTTACTGTTCAGTTCCTTTTTAAATTCAATCCTACCGCTTTCAATCATAGCTACCTGCTCCTTATATCCCCCTAAATTAACCTAAGTGTAGTATTTTCCCGCAACTGGGCTTTTAACTTTTCCCTTAAATAGTCCAACAGTCTATCTATGTCAGCTTCATTTTCAATAGTTTTAGTATCTGGAAACATATTAGTTATACTGATATTGACAATCTCCCTGGCCACATAGATTTCCTCGCCTTCCTGATTATTTGTAATTTCTGCACTTGTATCATCTGCTTTATTCAATTCAGCAGCCTGCTTAATTTCCTTGAATTGGCGTAATTTCAGTCGGTCTGATTCTTCCTTCATGGCGATAATTTCGTAAAAGTTTTGTGCAGCTTTAAGTCTAGTTAGAAGGTCTTGGAATTTATCCTTAAATTTATCATATAATTCAGCTTGAAAATCATATAGGGCCAATTCAGTCTCAACTTTATGCCAATCATTTTCTATAATTTCCTTGACTGGTTGGCGTTCCTGGATAAGAGCCTCTGTTAGTCTGGTGGAGAATTTATTTATCAAATTAGGGAGTTTAGGTATGTCTGGATAGGGCTTATCTGCCCCGATTATAGCCTTTATTCCCTTTATTGGCATAATCATTTCTTCATCTACTATATAGGTTTTGTTTTTTTCGTAAATATCAAGCTGTTCCACAGCCTTATCGAATTGTTCCCTCTGGTTTATAAAAAACTTTTTTAGATCGAAAACTTCATCTTCATAATCTAAAAGGTCGTCTTTAAGTTCATATAATTTGGCAAAGAAAAGGATAGACTCCTGGAGCTGAACTAGGTCACCAAAAAGCCTTTCACCCTTTTCTAGGATATTTTTTTCGGGATATACCTGGTAACTATAATTAGCCAATAAGCTCCCAATTGTTTCTAGCTCCGTATTGGCTAATCCCTTAAACCGAGCCATCAAGCCATCTTCATCCCCAGGGACAGCAGCATAATTGAAGATGTCCTTTATCAAGCTTTTGGCACTATTAATATGTTCTACTGGGGTTTTAATTCTCCTATTTATCAATAGCTGGTCAATATGTTCCCTTTTGCTAAGATATTCTATAAGTGCTTCATCAGATGGGATCAAATATTCTCCCCTAAGTTGCATGGTTATTTCCTGGGCCTTAAAAAGCCTCAAAATTAGCCCCCTAATATCATCCAAGAGCCAGCCATATGGGGGCCTGGAATATCTGTCTAAAATGCCTTTCATGGTTATAGGGGCATGTCTTTGTACTTCCCTATCAACATAATCAATTAACTCCCTTAGGGCTAATCTATTAGGGATGTTTTCTTCCCCAAATAAATTAATATCATCCCCAGTCTGTAATAAATCCTCCAGATTGTGGGAATCCCCTATATGTTCGGTAATATACGCTAATTTATTGTAAGTATCTTCGACTAATACTTTTAAACCCTTTTTAAGCCGCTCACTCGGTTCTTGAGACCCTATATCCACCTTTTGCATGTTAATATAGAAATCTGCTTCCCTTAGAGCCTCCTCTAGCAAGGTCCTCACGTTTTTCCCGCGGTCAATAGCTTCCTTGGATTTCCTGGCTCTAATTTCTTCAGTGGCCGAAGTTATTGTTTCTCGACTTAAGTATCTCTGGATTTTTAGAATAGCCTCAACTTCTTCTAAAAAGATTCCTCCAGGCGGTAGGTTAATAATTAAGTTCGGTTCATTGGCGGATATTCTTTTTAATTCACTTTCCGTTAGTTCAACTCCCGCATCAAAATAAGGGGTTATTACCCTTATTCCCATATCATGCTTTTGGCTTGAAATGTACCTATCATCTATTATGGTGTTAAAATCGAAGAGATATTTTGAATTGTAGAGCACTTTTTTATCCTTTAAAATACCGGCAAATATTTCATTTCCTACTCTTAAAATAATCTCATCTATATCAATTGCCATATTCTTTATCTCCCTATTCACATCTTGTTCTTCATGGGTTAAGAATATGAATTGGTCACCTTCTTTTTGAATTAGAGTTTGTTGGGCTAATCTATCCAAAGATGCTTCTATCTCTTTTTTTAGTTCTAATTTATCCTCATCAATATGGGAGAGCATCAATGTGGTAATATTTTCTAGGGTTTTGGGCATTTCCTTAACCCATTTAAGCATAAATAACAGTTTAAGCACTTCTATGTCTTGGGCTAATAATCTGGTGTTTTTTTGGGCATTTTCAACTACCGTACTGATATTATGATCTAGAAAACTTTCTACTGTTTTATAAAATAAGGAAAAGGGTATTAAGACCCCTAATTCTTTCTCCATATGCTCCTTGGCCACTTCTTGGACTGCACCTAATATAGATCTTTCACCTTCGGAAAGATGTTTGCCCGTAGCCCCAAATTGTCTGATAGTTGTAAAAACTAATTGCAACAATCTTAATTGATAGGGAATAAAAGGATATACTTTTATAAAATCATCGGGGGAGTTATAGCATTTCATTTCGGGTTCAGATTGAAATGTTATAAGATTTTTTAATATGGCTTCCTTTTCATCATAAAGAAGTTTTAAGGTATCCTGGGCCACATCGTTTTTTTCCAGCAATCTTTTTTCTATTACCTCATCTACATTAGCACTAGATAAGTTGAGCCTAGTATTAAATCTGCCTTGTATTTTAGAAAAATAATCACTTTCTCTGATTCTAGTTATGGTATCGAGTTCTTCTTGTGAAGTGACTATAACCCAAGCTTTTCCCCCACAATATGTACCTAAATCTTCTACAATCGTTTGTAGACTGAGCATTAAATCACTATCTTGGCTAATGTATTGCCCCATTTCATCTACTAAAAATATTACATAGTGATCTTCCCCTTGACTTTCTATATACTCTCGTACCTTATAGGAAAATGAATCAATACTTACCGCATAATTAGCCTCTGCTTTTTGATACCAATTGCGGGCTGCTTCAATGCTCATTTTTCTAGTATCTGCTAAAGTTTGAACAATATTGTCTTCCTCAAAATAAAAGTCCTCCCTGGCAGCCTCCCACTCCTTGCCAGATATTTCTACAAATCTCCTTTTGAACTTATCATAGTCACCTTCTTTAACTAAATACCTTTCCAAATCTGCCAACCATGGCAGGGTAGCACAATAACCTTGCATTTCGTCAAATACCTTATTAAAGACTTTTACTATAGCAGCTTTATTGGCAGTGGATTCTATATCTGCCTTTGAATCAATATTAAACAATATAACATCTGCCTTAATATTCCCAGCCGCTTTCATATTGGCTAATACTAGGGGGTCATTTATTTTTTCATCAAAATAGTCTACGGCTTGTTTACCATCCACCCTTTTATTTTCCAGTAAATAAGATAATATTTTTAAAAAGTGCGATTTACCCGAACCGAAAAAGCCCGAAATCCAGACCCCAATTTTATCGGTACTTCTGTTAATTCCCTCTATAAAAACACCAAAAAAGGTGCTGAAATGACCTCCTAGTTCACGGGTGATTACATATTCCTCTAATTCCTGTTGCAGGTTTGCTTGATCATCTTGCCCTACAACAATAACCCCCTGAATTCTTCTGTCAATTTCCTTGGCAAACATATCCTTTATTTTCACAGCAATTATCCCCCTTACCGCTCTACTAGCCTGAAGGCCCGATAATAATTATTATCCGAAATTTCATCGAAGAGATGCAGGTCTCCATCCACATAGATACCTGGATAAAACACAATTAAAGGTAAATGGCTTAATACGGGATGTAAATTACTCAAAATAGTATGGGAACGGATAATAGGCCAAACTTTTCCTACACCAGTTAAAAAAACGATATCACTATCATCTACACCATTTTTAATATATTCCACAATTAAATCATTTTTCAGGGTAATCCTTAGGGTGCTTTTGATGGGATTGATTAAGCCTTCTGTCCCTTTCTCCCTTTCCATATCAAATACCTTTTTAAGGTAACCTTTGCTTTCGAGTATGCCTAACATTATTTCATACAAATCAAATTCCTTGATATTTATACCCCAGCTTTCCCCATTAATTTTATGCTTTAGAAAATTTATATGTCCCCGAACTACTAATTCGTCTTGGGGGGCATAATCAAAGATATGGAAGTTGATTTCATTGCCTAATCCCTGGTTTTCTTTAAGTTTATTGCTGGTTAGAATATAAAATAATTTATCCAGCCTTTCGTTAATAGTTGCCATTTATAGCCCCCCTAACATAGCCCGTAGGTATATGTCCTCACCTTTATCATGCAGATAATATATTATTTCATCTTCTATCAAAGGTTTTATTATTTCGATACCTTTCTTGCTTTTTTTGGCCAAACCAGCTTCGATTAAAATTCTTTTGTAAACCTGTTTCAATTTGTATAAAGTGTAATCCTGCCATTTAGCTATCCTTTCGCTTTGTTCCGCTTTTCTCTGGAAAAACATATCAAAATCCCTATCCAGAATTATAAAATTCCCCATTAGATAGTTCTCTTGGTAAACTTCTAGCATAAATTCTAGAAACAACCTATCCGTCTTTAAAATAGTGTATAGAGCCATCTGTTTACTGGTTTCCAATCGTTTTGATATTAATTTGCTAAGTAATTTTTCATCTAAAACTGCTAATCTTTCTGAAATAGTTGCAGCAATTTCTTTAATTCTATTTTCAGTATTGAGCAAATAGATATTTTCTCTTAAGGCTTTCTCATTAATTTCATCTAGACTAATCCCCTTAGCATAGAGGTCAGCTGCCTTTTTTAATTCTAGGAAAAGAAAAGATCTAGTCTTAATTGTTGAGCTATATCCTTCCATTACTTGGCATTACATCCTTTCCTCGTGGCCATTTTACATATGAAATATATATACTACAAGAATTATTTAAATACCTTCTAACTTAATTAATAAAAGAAACAAAAAAGCCAGCTCAATATAATGAGAGGGCTTGTGTAGGTAATTATGTTGTCTTTTGAACTAGCAACCTGCTTTTCTACTTTTACCTAAGTCCAGGAAGAATATAAAACTATTGATATTAAATAAAAAATATGATAAATTTACACGTTAAGTAAAGGGATACTATAATTTATTTTTGGGTATTTTCCAGGATTATCCCAAATAGTTTAAAGACTGGACTAATATCTGACATTTGAAGGGAAGTAATTTAAATTAAGAAGAAGATGCTGAAGCCGACCATCATTTCTATTTCTATGGCAACTGTTATGGCTGGGGCTGCTATTGCACCTGCACTAGGGGTAATTGCCCAGGCTTTCCCTGATGCA
The DNA here is from genome assembly GCA_964514235.1 of uncultured Syntrophomonadaceae bacterium. GTDB lineage: Bacteria > Bacillota > Syntrophomonadia > Syntrophomonadales > Syntrophomonadaceae > JAAYRQ01. The sequence continues at coordinate 7,898 of CAZEPV010000017.1, forward strand.
AGTACAACCACCATAAAGATGATACTGACCATACCATCTTTGACAATAATACCCTTCACATTTATAACCAGCTTTTTAACTAAAAAGATATCCAAGCGTACTATCCTACTAATAGGCTTATGCACATACTTAATAGGTGGTTTAGGACCTCAATTTATGCCGACAATTGAGCTTGTGCTATTTTTCCGCTTACTTTTGGGGGCTAGTGTGGGAATTTTAATGCCCTTATCGGAATCCTTAATTTACGACTATTATACGGGCCAAGAACGGGCACAGATGATGGGCTATAACACTTCTTTTAGTAACTTTGGTAGTATTATCACTATGTTAGCAGCAGGTTGGCTGGCAACCCTAGGGTGGAAACAACCATTTAACGTTTATCTCTTGGGAATTGTTATTTTCCTGCTAGTCTATTTTTTCCTACCCAAAGAAAAAGTACGTATACCTCCGGCACACGAAAGGAATTTGAGGATTCCTTTTTCTGTTTATGGATATGCTTTAGCAATGGGTGGGGTAATTTTGGCCTATTATGCTTTGTCGACTAACATGGCCCTCTTTTTGGAAGAAGCCAACTTAGGCGGCCCAGCTCTCGCTGGCATGGCCGTTTCTTTTGCAGCTGTGGGAGGAATGATTACTAGCTTTTTCTTGGTGCCGATAATGGGTTTTTTCAAAGTATTTCTTATTCCAGTAATGTTGCTAGCTATGGGTGGCTCTTTTTTAATGCTAACCCTGGCAAAACATATATTTATAATTATGCTTGGTGCGTGTATCATTGGCTTTGCCCAAGGGACACTATTTCCAGTACTAACCATGAATGCCTTAAATCATGTAAAATTGCACCAGACAGATAGGGCCATAGCTGTCTTAACGACTTTCATATTTACTGGACAGTTTTTGTCACCCGTATTGCTAGATATGTTTAGCAATATTTTCAATCAAACTTCTCTTAGATTTCAATTCGCACTCCTAGCAGGAAGTCTTTTTGTTTTTGTAATAATAATCTTTTTATCATTGATTAAAAAAGTTATAGAAAAAGCTACAGAAACCTACTCTGCCGAAGTTGAAGAAGAGCAAGCTGAATTGCCCATAGATGCTTGAAGTGGCTATATTATATGAACAAAAAACCCCGAAAGCACTTGGCCTTCAGGGTTCCTGAAATCTTGATTATTATCTCTTGGAATATTGTGGTGCTTTTCTGGCTTTATGTAAGCCATACTTTTTACGTTCTTTCATGCGAGGGTCACGAGTTAAGAATCCTGCTCTTTTTAATTCTGGTCTTAGATCAGGATTAGCTTTTATTAAGGCCCTTGCAATACCTAATTGTACTGAGCCAGCTTGTCCAGTGACTCCGCCACCATTAACCCTACATATTACATCATATCTGCCTATTGTGCTTGTAAGTTCTAGTGGTTGTTGGACAATAAGGCGACTAGTTTTATTAGGGAAAAAATCTTCGAACTGTCTATCATTTATTACGATAGTGCCATTGCCTGGTACTAATCTAACCCTAGCAATAGCTTTTTTTCTTCTCCCAGTTCCCCAGTATTGTACCTTCGCCATAATCTATCCTCCTTACCCTCTGAGTTCACGAACTTCAGGCTTTTGTGCTTGATGTGGATGTTCGCTACCTCGGTATACTTTTAATTTAGTGAATAATTTTCTACCTAAACGGTTTTTGGGTAACATACCCATAACCGCAACTTCAATCGCCTTTTCAGGTTTTTTATTTAGTAATTCCCTATAAGACGTTTCTTTTAAACCACCTGGGTATCCACTATGGTGGCGATATTTCTTTTGGTCTAGTTTATTGCCAGTTAATACAATCTCTTCAGCATTAATTATTATTACGAAATCCCCCGTATCAACGTGTGGGGTGTATTCTGGCTTATGTTTGCCTCTTAAAAGAGTGGCAACTTCTGATGCAAGTCGTCCCAATGTCTGGCCACTAGCATCTATAAGGTACCATTTACGTTCAACCTCTAATGGCTTCGCCATATATGTTTTCACATTTGTCCCTCCTGTGTCTCAAATGAAGCCTATAATGCTTCCTGGGAACGGGGCTGAACCAAGGGGCATTTTTAGACTACCATATCATATTACCGAAAATCAAATACCCTTGTCAAGATAAGTTGCAAATTTCCCTTATATTCCCCCTGCAACTGTCCTTTCTTTTACTTCCTAATATTTAACTTCCACCAAATACAAGCCTTGTGGCGGGGCGGTAGCACTTGCTAGTCTCCGATCTTTGGCCAATATTATTTCCTTGACTCGGGCAGGGGGCATCTGGTTTTGACCTACCTCTAATAATACCCCCATAATAATTCGTATCATATTATATAGGAATCCATTTGCTTCAATAAAATAATCTATATAATCATCTTCCTCGATAAAATAGCAATCCATAACATTTCGTACATAACTTTTAACCGATGAACCACTAGCACAGAAGGATTTGAAGTCATGTTCACCTTTTATATAATCACAAGCAGCCTGCATAGCTAACATGTCCAGGGGTTTGCTATAAGATAGGGCATAATTTCTTACAAAGGTCCGCCCTACTTTATGACGATAGATTCTATATTTATATAATTTAGATACTGCATCATACCTAGGGTGAAATGTGGATGGCACTAGTAGGCTTGCTAAGACTCTGATATCACTAGGTAAGACACTATTTAATGCAAAAGGCCATTTCTCTGGGGGTATACTACTCTTGGTATCGAATGTTACTACCTGGCCTAAGGCATGTACCCCAGTATCAGTACGGCCAGCACTTATAATCGGCTGTTCGGTACCAATCAGTTTTAATATACCCTTTTCAATTTCTGCTTGAATGGTAGGGGCGTTTTTCTGTCTTTGGAATCCATGATAATTGCTGCCATCATATTCAATAATTAATTTTATTCTGTGCATTTTTTCTCCTTATAAGGCCAGATTTTTATCTAAACAAAAGTAAATATGATAATAGGTAATAAAGCAAATAGATAAAGATAATCCATTTTTTCAATTTCTAGACTATATAAATAACTTCTTTTTTGGCTACTATCATAGCAGCGTACTTCCATAGCTGTGGCGATATCACTTGCTCGATTAAAGGATATTCTGAACAAGGGTATTAACAAGGAAAACATACCTTGGAGCTTATCTTTAATATTACCCTTTTGAAAGTTGATGCCCCGACTTTTCTGAGCCAAATGTATTCTTTGGGCTTCCTCCATAAACAAGGGTATGAATCTTAAACTTATAGTCATAATCATAACTAATTCTTCTATAGGTAAACCGAGACGACCAAAAGGTTTAAGTAGCTTTTCTATTCCATTCATTAGGGCAGAAGGACTAGTAGTAGAGGTTAAAACCCTAATTATTATTAATAATAAGCATATCCTTATACTCAAGGATAGAGCCATTTGGACTGCAAGGGTGCTTACACTAAATTTATAAACTTCGAAAAATGGAGGCCCCTTTACTAATAGCAGTTGTAAAAATACGGTTATAAATATAAGCCAAGCGAAAGTCCTTATGGCTTCCAAATAAACCTTGATTTTCACCTTACTTACCCATACAAGATAAAAAGTTGGTATAAGGATAAATAGTAATTTATAGGGGAATGTTGCCAAGACAATTAGAATTAATAAAACTGCACTTATAATTATTTTAGTTCTGGCATCTAAATTGTGTAAAATGGAATCCAATGGTATATATTGACCAAATTTCATTCCTTTATACATTTGTATTCTCCCCAGTTAATCTGCTAGATGGCCGCTAACGAGTGTAGCGATGATTTCCTCTATGAGTGCATCTTCAGTCCAATTTTCAAGTCTAAGATCAAAGCCTTTTTTCTTTAATTTAATAGCTGTTTCCATATAGGCTGGTAAAGGATGTGAAAGAGTTTTTAGGCTGTCAAGTTTTTCGGGTCGCAAATCTGAGGACAAAACCATGGCTACCCGACCCTTAGATATTATATAGATTTCGTCACACATTTCTAGTAGATAGCTAAGGTCATGGGAAACAATGACTACGGTTTTGTTGCTGTCCCTAAGCCTTAATATAAGCTTCTGTAAGTCTTGACGTCCAGGATAATCTAAAGCTGCGGTAGGTTCGTCTAGTAAAATATATTTTCTATCTAGAGCCAATATAGTCGCAATGGCTACCCTTCTTTTTTCTCCACTACTAAGGTTTTCTATTCTTCTATCTTTGTACTTTGCACCTGGTAAACCCACTATTTCCATACTTTCTAAAACTCGGTTTTTAATTTCAGCCTGCTTTAATTTCAGAAAGGTTAAGCTATAAGCAATTTCATCAAATACCCTATCTAAAATAAACTGCATTTCCGGAAATTGAAATACTAAACCCACACTATTTACAAATGTATTCTGGGTATTTACTTTTATGTCATTATCAATAATTACTTGGCCTTTTTGAACTGTTAATAAACCAGCCAATATTTGTAATAATGTGGTTTTACCCGAGCTAGTAGCACCCATTATTCCTACAATGGTATTTTCCCGTATTTCTAGTGATATGTTTTCAAGTACTAGCTTTTCAAAGGGTCTCCCTATTTGATAAGTATAGCTAATATTTTCTAGCTTAATTGACATATTTCTTCCACCAATTCTTCAACGGTTAAAGAGTTACTAGATAGTTGTAGTTTTCCTTGGGCCTTAGCCTTTAGCTTATCTATGAGTTTTATTACTTCTATTTGTTCAATGCCCAGTTTTTCTAACTTTTCTGTATTCATGGATAAGTCAGATGGCTGTAGAATCCCTTTTATTGTTCCCTCATCTAGTAATACAATCCTATCTGCATGAATAACCTCTTCTAAATCATGGGTAATCATTATTACAGTCGTTTTAAGATTGCGGTTAATTTTGATAATATTCTGGATTATGCTCTGTTTGCTTTGGCTATCTAGCATAACAGTAGGTTCATCTAAAACTAAATACTCGGGGTTCATTGCCAACAAGCCAGCCAAAGCAACTTTTTGTTTTTGTCCCCCAGATAAAAGATAAGGAGGATGTTTTTTAAACTCCTCCATTGATACCATTCTAAGAGCTGTATCAACTCTATCCCTTATCTCTTGAGTGGGTAGCCCTAAGTTTCCAGGGCCAAATGCCACATCTTCCTCTACTAAATTAAAGATTATTTGGTTATCTGGCGAAGGTAATAATAAGCCTACCTTTTTTCGTATCTTAACTAAATCTTGCTTATCTGTAATTTTTAGCCCATCTACCGTTATTAGCCCGCTACTAGGAATAAGCATACCGTTGAGCAAACGAGCTAGGGTTGATTTTCCAGAAGCATTTTTCCCTACAACTGCTATAAATTCCCCTACCGCTATATCTAAGGTTATGTTTACTAAAGCTGCTTGGTTGCTATGGGGATAAGTATAAGATACATTCCGTAAACTAATCATCTTAATTAGTCAACCAGTTCTAATATTACCATAGGAGCGCCATCTCCCTTACGATAGCCAGTTTTAATTATACGAGTATAGCCGCCTTGACGGTCAGCATAACGACTAGCGATATCTGAAAATAGTTTTTCTACCGCAGAATCGTTGGTAATATAAGATAAGGCTTGCCTTCTCGAATGTAAATCACCCTTTTTGCCTAAAGTAATCATTTTATCAGTAACTTTCCTTATTTCTTTCGCCCTTGCTTCAGTAGTAGTTATTTTCTCAGCTTCAATTAAAGAGATAACCGAATTTTTTAGCACAGCTTTTCTTTGACTACTTGCTAAGCCTAATTTACGTTGACTCAAAAAGGGCCCCTCCTTTCTAATCTTCAGGTTGCTTTAATGCTAAATCTAGTTCGCCAAGCTTTCTTTCTATTTCCTCTAAAGATTTTTGGCCTAGATTCCTAATTTTGCTCATTTCTTCCCTAGTTTTTTCAATTAGTTCACCAACGGTATTAATATTAGCTCTCTTAAGACCGTTTGAAGCCCTAACTGATAATTCTAATTCCTCGATAGACATTTCTAGAACTTTGTCTTTCTTTTCTTCCTCTTTTTCTACAAGTATCTCGACTTCTGCATAAGTATCATCAATTTCGGTAAATAATTTTAGATACTCAATTAAAATCTGAGCTGACAAACTAATAGACTCTTCTGGAGTAATGCTACCGTCTGTCCATATTTCTAAAGTTAGACTATCATAGTCTGTCCTTTTCCCTACTCGAGCATTATCTACAGTATAATTAACCCGATTTACTGGAGTATAAATAGAATCAATAGGAATTAAACCTATTATTTCATCATCTTTTATAGGTTGTTGGTCTGCTACTACGTAGCCACGACCTCTTTCCACAGTTAACTCCATTTCCAATTTAGCCCCCTCACCTAGGGTAGCTATATGCAAATCTGGGTTTAAGACTTCTATTTCAGCATCGGGTTCAATATCCCCAGCTGTAACTTTTTTAGGACCAACTTGTTCAATTCTAATAGTTTTACGTTCATTACTATCATAACGTAAAATCATTCTTTTGATATTTAAAATCATTTCCGTAGTATCTTCAACTATGTCGGGTAAAATTGAAAACTCATGTAAGACTCCATCAATCTTGATAGAAGTCACTGCCGCACCTGGTAAAGACGATAAAAGTACCCTACGCAATGAGTTGCCTAAAGTAGTACCATAACCTCTTTCTAATGGCTCAATAACGAATTTACCATAGTTAGCTTCAGCTATCTTTTCTACACAATCAATCCTAGGTTTTTCCATTTCTAACATCTAGGCTATCCCCTCCTTCATAATTAAGAGGTTTTTTATCTAGAGTAGAGCTCAACAATTAATTGTTCCCTAACTGGAGTATCAATTTGCTCCCTAATTGGATAAGCTAGAACAGTACCTGTTAAGGTCTCTACATTAACACTTAACCACTCCGGTGGAGTTTTATAGGCAGCTTGCTCTTTTAGCTCTTGGAATTTTACTGATGAGGTACTCTTTTCTCTTACTTGTACTACATCGCCTACTTTTAGCAACATTGATGGAATATTAGCCTTTCTACCGTTAATTGTAAAGTGGCCATGGCTTACTAATTGTCTTGCCTCTTTTCTGGAGGAGGCAAAACCTAATCTATATACAACATTATCTAATCTTCTCTCGACTAGAATAAATAGATTTTCACCAGTAACTCCTTTTTGCCGATCAGCTTTTTCAAAATACCTGCGGAATTGTTTTTCTAAAATTCCATAAGTCCTTCTCATTTTTTGCTTTTCCCTTAATTGTAGACCATATTCACTAACCTTTTGTCTACGACTTTGCCCATGAACGCCAGGAGCATAGGGCCTTCTTTCTATGGAGCATTTTTCTGAATAGCATCTATCCCCTTTAAGAAATAGTTTTTCCCCTTCCCGGCGGCATTGGCGGCAAACAGCATCTGTATATCTTCCCACTTTATCTTATTCCCTCCTTATACTCTTCTTCTTTTAGGTGGTCTACAACCATTATGAGGAATTGGTGTAACATCCTTAATTGCACTTACTTCAAGTCCAGCTGCTTGTAGCGATCTTATAGCCGCTTCACGACCTGCACCTGGTCCTTTCACATAACATTCTACTTCCTTAAGCCCATGTTCCATGGCAGCTTTAGCTGCATTTTCAGCAGCTTGTTGGGCCGCAAATGGTGTGCTTTTTCTAGATCCTTTAAAACCGGAACTCCCCGCACTAGCCCAAGAAATTGCATTGCCATGTTTATCAGTTATAGAAATAACTGTATTGTTAAAGGTAGATTTAATGTGAGCAATTCCTTGTTCGACATTCTTTTTCTCACGTTTTCTAACCCTGGTTGTTGGTCTTTTTGCCACTTAATTGTCCCCTTTCTAAGGCTATTTTCTTTTAACACCTGATACTCTTTTTGGCCCTTTACGGGTTCTTGCATTAGTCTTGGTTTTTTGTCCTCTTACTGGTAAACTACGGCGATGGCGGATTCCCCTATAACAACCCAAATCCATTAATCTTTTAACATCCATATTAACTTGTCTACGCCTGTCACCTTCAACACTATAGCTTCTATCTATTATATCCCTTAATCTGGAAACTTCATCCTCAGTTAAATCTTTCACTCTTGTGTCTGGGTTTATACCTGCTTCGGTTAGAATTTTCAAGGAAGAAGATCTGCCTATCCCAAAAATATAGGTAAGAGAAACTTCAACCCTTTTATCGCGCGGTAAATCAACACCTGCTATTCTTGCCAAAAAAATTCACCTCCAATTATATTATCCTTGTACTTGTTTATGCTTAGGGTTTTCACAAATCACCATGACTTTACCCCTACGCCTAATTATTTTACATTTTTCACACATGGGTTTTACTGATGGCTTGACTTTCAAATTAGTACCTCCTTAATTAGAGCAAATTAGCCTACTTAAAACGATAGGTTATTCTACCGCGATTTAAATCATAAGGTGATAATTCTACCATAACCTTATCACCCGATAAGATTCTAATGAAGTTCATACGCATTTTGCCAGAAATATGGGCGAGGACTTTATGGCCATTTTCTAATTCCACCGTAAACATAGCATTAGGCAGTGGTTCAAGAACAATACCCTCGACTTCTATGACATCATCCTTAGCCATTTACCAGACCTCCTTCCCATCTATTATTTATCCTCCTGAATCTTTTTAATGTTCTTACGGATAAGATGGTTTTCAGGCATTTTCCCGCCGATAAGACACAACTTAACATCCTCAGCAATTAAATTCGTAACTTTAATATGTTTAATGTTTTTAAGCTTAGGATTTTCAATTTTTCTTAAATCTCCATCAGCTAGCATTACAAAATCTTCATTAACAATACTAATAATTACAAAAGGCCTACCTTTATCCCGCCCTGCTTTGGAGTAAGCAATTTTGCCTATTCTTTCATCCATAATTAGCCACCCCCAACTATAATAGAGTCAGAATTTCTGGCCCCTTTTCGGTTATAGCTATTGAATGTTCAAAATGCGCTGAATAACCTCCATCTTGCGTAACAACAGTCCATTCATCCTCTTTAGTAAGTACTTTGTAAGTACCTACATTCACCATAGGTTCAATAGCCAAAGTCATGCCCTTTTTTAATATAGGTCCACTATTAATTCTACCATAATTAGGAACGGGGGGATCTTCGTGCATATCTCTCCCTATGCCATGACCTACAAAATCACGTACTACCGAAAATCCATGTTTTTCGGCATGAGTTTGGACGGCATTAGAAATTGCCCCCAATCTATTACCTATAAGTGCCTTTTTAATACCTGCCATAAGAGCCTCTTCGGTGACTTTTAGTAGTTTAGCTACCTTATCACTAATTTCCCCAACTGGGACAGTTATAGCAGAATCACCTGCAAAACCATTAGCTATAACACCAAAGTCAATACTAATAATATCGCCTTCTTTAAGCTCACGGTGGCTAGGTATTCCATGAACTACCTCCTCATTAATTGAAGCACATATAACACCTGGGAATGGTCTGCCTCCTTTAGGGTTGGGATAATTTTTAAATACTGGACGAGCATTTCTTTTTTTTGCTTCATATTCAGCAATGGCGTTTAAATTGGCCGTAGTAGTCCCAGGCTTTACTTTTTGCCTGAGAATATCCAATATTTCAGCCACTATGCGGCCTGCTACCCTCATTTTAGCTATCTCGGCTGAATTTTTTATAATTATCATTAATAACTCTCCAATATCTGAGCTATATCAGAAAAGATTTCTGATGAATCCCTAGCACCATCCAAACCATGCAATCTTCCTTGTCCTTCATAATAATTTAGTAGCGGGTTAGTTTGCTCTTGATATACTCTTAATCTATTAGTCATTGTCTTGGCACTATCATCACTACGCTGTACTAATTTTCCCCCACATTTATCGCAAAGTCCAACCTTTTGGGGTGGATTAAACTTTAAATTATAAACCGCCTTGCAATCTGGACAGCTTATCCGATTAGAGATACGCTCAATTAATATATCATCAGCAACAGATATATTAATAACTAGATCCAGCTTTTTCCCGAGTTCAGACAAGACTTCATCTAAAGCTTCTGCTTGCACCGTTGTGCGGGGAAATCCATCTAATAAAAATCCGTCTTTACAATCATCCTGAGCTAACCTATCTTTTACAATACCTATAGTTACTTCATCTGGTACAAGTTTACCTTCGTCCATATAGTTTTTCGCTATCAAACCAAGCTCCGTACCATTACTCACGGCTTCCCGGAACATATCCCCAGTAGAGATATGTGGAATGGGATATTTAGCTTTAATAAATTCAGCTTGTGTCCCTTTCCCAGCACCAGGAGGTCCCATTAGAATAATGTTCACAAAATCATCTCCTATTATTTAACAAAACCTTCATAGCTTCTCAAAAGTAAATGTGACTCTATCTGTTTCATGGTATCTAGGGCAACACCGACTACGATTAATAGTGCAGTACCACCAAACCACAAACTTGTAACACCAGTTAGCGCAATAATGAAGTTAGGCAATATGGCTATAAATCCTAAGAATACACCTCCTGCTAAAGTAAGTCTAGATAAAATTCTATCTATATATTCAGCAGTTGGTCTACCTGGCCTTATGCCTGGAACAAATCCACCATATTTCTTAATATTATCAGCTACATCCATAGGATTAAAGATTATAGCTACATAAAAATAAGTAAAAAATACGATTAATACAAAATAAAATAAATTATACGCTACACTACCAAAATGAAAATACGTTTCCAAAAACCGATTGACGGCTGAACCGGGATTAGTGAAAGAGGCAATAGTTGCTGGGAACATCATCAAAGCCATAGCAAAAATTATGGGAATAACCCCAGCCGCATTCACCTTAATAGGTAGAAAGGTGCTTTGTCCGCCATATAATCTTCTTCCTACTACCCGTTTAGCATATTGTACCGAAATTCTACGTTGTCCTTCATTAACTGCAATAATGGCCACAATTATCGCTAGTGCTAAAATTATAAATAATAAAATATTAAAAGCACCGATTATTCCACCAGCTAGTTCTTGGCCGACCCCAGATATTTGACTAGGTAACCTAGATACAATACCAGCGAAAATAATTAGGGATATTCCATTACCAATACCATTTTCGGTAATCATTTCACCGATCCACATCAAGAATGCAGTTCCAGCTGTTAGTGAAATAGCAATAATTAAATAGGATGCTATACCAGGATTAGCAATTGCGCCATTTTTCCCTAAAGCAAAGGACATTCCTAATGCTTGGATAAATGCAAGTACTACTGTTCCATAGCGAATATATTGGGCAATAACTTTTCTGCCTTCCTCGCCTTCCTTGGAAAGTTGTTCTATGCGAGGTACTATGACTTGTAATAACTGCATAATAATCGAAGCATTAATATATGGGGTGATACTCATAGCAAATATACTAAATCTCTTAAAAGCACCACCAGATATTATGTCAAAAAAACCAAATAACTGTCCACTTAATAATTGTTGTATCGCCTCAGGATTTATTCCAGGGACAGGAATATGTGCTCCCACTCTGAAAACTAATAACATCATCAAAGTGTAAAATAATTTTCTCCTCAAGTCTCCGACTTTAAAGGCCTGCCCGAATGATCCAAGCATTAAATCACCTCTACTTTACCACCTTGAGCAGTAATTTTTTCTGTAGCCTGTTTACTAATTTTATGGGTTTTTACAGTTAGTACTTTTTCTAATTCTCCATCGCCTAATATCTTAACTTCAGTTTTAAGGGATTTAATCAAACCCTTTTCTTTTAATAATTCTGGAGTTACTTCAGTTCCATCTGCGAAAACATTGAGGTCCTTTACATTAACTATGATATATTCTTTCTTGAATATATTAGTAAAACCCCGTTTAGGAATTCTTCTATATAGTGGCATTTGACCACCTTCAAAACCTAGCCTAGTTCCTCCGCCTGAGCGGGCTTTTTGCCCTTTATGCCCACGGGTAGAAGTCTTGCCACGTCCAGAACCTGGCCCTCTGCCCACCCTTTTAGCTTTTTTATTGGCACCAGGTGAAGGTTTTATTTCATGCAGTTTCACTTTGAAACCTCCCTACTGTTAATCTAATTCTTCTACTTTTACAAGATGTTTCACTTTATTTACTTGTCCCCTAATTTCAGGACGATCTTCTTTAATTACACTATGATTTAATTTCTTTAAGCCTAAGCTCTTGATGGTTGCTCTTTGGGTTGCGGGGCAACCTATAGTACTCTTGGCCCAAGTAATTTTAATCTTTTTAACCAAGTGTATCCCTCCTTAGCCTAGAATCTCGTCTACGGTTTTACCCCTTTGTTTAGCAACTTCTTCTACTCTTTTCAGATTCTTTAAACCTTCCATAGTTGCATTAACCATACTTAAAGGGTTAGGTGAGCCTAGTGATTTAGTTAAAATATCTTTAACTCCTGCTGCTTCCAAAACTGCCCTTACTGGACCACCAGCGATAACGCCAGTACCAGGCCCTGCAGGTTTGAGTAATACTTGGCCAGCCCCGAACTTCCCTATTAATGAATGTGGAATAGTTCTTTCTTCGATTAGTGGAATGCTGACTAAATTTTTCTTAGCATCCTCAACGGCCTTTCTTATAGCCTCGGGTACTTCTACAGCTTTTCCTTGGCCAACTCCTACCCGACCCTCTTCATCTCCTACAACTACGAGGGCACTGAAGCTAAATCTACGTCCACCTTTTACAACTTTAGCAACTCTTCTTATATTAACAACCTTTTCAACAAACTCTGGAGCTGCCTGTTCTCTATTATTCATCGTTTCCCTCCTAGCTTTTTATTAGAATTGTAGTCCGCCTTCTCTAGCTGCATCAGCTAAAGCAGCCACCTTACCATGGTATTTATACCCTCCACGATCAAAGACTACCTTAGTAACACCCTGTTCTTGTGCTTTTTTAGCTATCTGTGCTCCAACTTGCTTGGCTGCTTCAATATTTTTCTTATTAGCTAAGTCCTTTAATTCCTCATCTAAAGTAGATGCAGCAACTATGGTAATTCCTTTTTGATCGTCAATTATTTGAGCATAAATATGATTTAAACTTTTAAAGACACATAGTCTGGGAACTTCAGCAGTCCCCGCAACTTTTCTACGGACTCTTTTATGTTTGTTTTTTCTAATTAAATTCCTACTAGGTTTATTAAACAACTTGGTCACTCCTTCCCAATGCTATTTAGCACCCGCTTTTCCAGCTTTACGCCTGATAGTCTCATTTTCATACTTGATGCCTTTACCTTTATAAGGCTCGGGTTTTCTAATCGCACGAATATGAGCCGCAGTGTTTCCAACAAGTTGTTTATCTATACCTTTTACCGTTATTTTAGTAACAGCTGGCACTTCAAACTCAATACCTTCTGGGGGGTCTACTTCTACTGGCTGTGAAAACCCAATATTTATTACTAATTTTTTACCTTGCAATTGTGCCCTATACCCTACACCTACTAGTTCCAGCTTTTTTTCATAGCCATTTGTAACGCCTTCAACCATATTGGCAACTAATGAACGGCTTAAACCATGAAGTGCACGATATTTTTTATCATCATTAGGTCTTTCTAAGATTAATTCATTTTCCTCTTGACTGAAATTTATTTCCTCAGGCAAGTTCTGGCTTAAGGTTCCCTTAGGCCCTTTTACTATAATTTGATTGCCTTCCTTTTTCACTTCTACACCCTTGGGTAGACTGATAGGCTTTTTACCTATTCGTGACACCTTTCACTCCTCCTTCAGCTACCAGATATAACATATTACTTCTCCACCAAGACCTGCTTTACGAGCATTTTTATCAGCCATCAGACCTTGGGAAGTAGATATAATCGCAACTCCTAATCCACCTAAAACCTTGGGGACTTCATCTTTCTTTACATATACCCGTAGACCAGGTTTACTTATTCTTTTAAGGCCAGTTATGACCCGTCCCTTGTCCTGGCCATACTTGAGGTATATCCTGACAATCCCCTGTCTACCATCTGCTATATATTCATAATCCTTGATGTACCCTTCTTCTTTTAGAATTCCAGCCAAACCTAATTTCATTTTGGAACTGGGTACCTCAACGGTTTCATGCATTACCATATTGCCGTTTCTAATTCGAGTTAGAAAATCGGCTACTGGATCAGTCATGACCATGCTTATACCTCCTTTATCTAACAACCTACCAACTTGATTTGGTTACGCCAGGGAGTTCCCCCTTATGGGCGAGCTCTCTAAAGCAAATCCTGCACATACCAAACTTTCTCATATATGCTCTAGGTCTCCCACAAATTCTACAACGATTATAATTTCTAACTTCGTATTTTTGTGGCCTTTTTTGTTTAGCAATCATTGCTTTTTTAGCCATAATATTACCCCCTATCTAAATGGCATTCCCATTTCTTTTAATAATCCTCTAGCTTCTTCATCTGTTTTGGCGGTTGTTACTATTACAACTTCCAAACCTCTGATTTTATCAATTTGATCATAATCTATTTCTGGAAATATAGTTTGCTCTTTGATGCCTATGGAATAATTACCCCTGCCATCAAAAGCATTGGCTGATACTCCTCTGAAATCACGGACTCTAGGTAGTGAAAAGTTAATAAACCTATCTAAAAAATCATACATTCTTTGACCACGTAGAGTTACCTTACAGCCAATAGGCATGCCTTCCCTAAGTTTATAAGTAGCTATTGATTTCTTGGCTTTGGTAATAATCGGTTTTTGTCCGCTTATAATAGTCAAGTCATTTACAGCCCCATCTAATGCTTTAGGGTTCTGTACAGCTTCACCTACACCTATATTTAAAACTACTTTATCTACTCTAGGTACTTGCATAACATTCTTATATTGAAATTTCTCCTTTAATTTCGGAGTAACCTCGGTTTTATAATGTTCATACAACCTGGACATTCAGCATTTAGCCTCCCTTCATGGAGATTTTAGTCTAATATTTCTCCGCACTTTTTGCAAAATCTTACTTTTTCTTGGTTTTCTAATAATTTGACACCTACTCGAGTCGGTTTCTTGCATCTTTCGCATACTAACATAACATTAGACACATTAAGAGGTGTTTCTATTCTGTTAATTCCACCTTGAGGTAATGCGCGAGTTGGCTTTTGGTGCTTCTTTACTCTATTAACACCTTCCACCACAACCCTACCTTCTTTGGGCAATACTCGGAGCACTTTTCCGCTTTTCCCCAAGTCTTTGCCTGCTATAATTTGTACGTTATCACCCTTTTTAATCCGCAATTGCTACACCTCCATCGCCTAAAGGACTTCAGGAGCCAAAGATATGATTTTCATGAAGTTCTTTTCCCTTAACTCCCTGGCTACTGGTCCAAAAATACGGGTACCTCTTGGATTTTGATTATCGTCTATAATGACAGCTGCATTTTCTGAAAATGTTATATACGAACCATCATTTCTTCTTACTTCTTTTTTGGTTCTCACTACAACAGCTTTAACTATTTCACCCTTTTTTACCACTCCACCAGGAGTAGCTTCCTTGACAGATGCCACAATTACATCACCGACTGTTGCATATCTTTTCATTGAACCACCAAGTACTTTTATGCATAATACTTTTTTCGCTCCCGTATTATCCCCTACATGGAGCATGCTTTCCTGTTGAATCATCTTACGAGTCTCCCTCCAAATGTAGCCTTACTGTAATGTCTTGGCTTTTTGTACTATTTCCAGGAGTCTAAATCTTTTGTCTTTGCTAAGGGGGCGAGTTTCAATTATTCTAACCACATCGCCAGTTTTAGCTTCATTTTTTTCATCATGAGCCTTAAATTTTTTACTTGTTTTTATAGTCTTTTTATATAAAGGATGGCGTTTAACAGTTTCTACGCTAACTGTAATAGTTTTTTCCATTTTGTCACTAGTAACTGTTCCTAGCCTTACTTTTCTATTTGTATGGTTCTCTGCCACCATTTAACCTCCTTTAAGCTATTAGTTTTGGGCAATCTCCCTTTGCCTGATAACCGTTTTACATCTAGCTATATTTTTTCTAACTTCCCTAATTCTCATAGGATTATCTAATTGTCCGGTAGCAAGTTGGAACCTTAAGTTAAATAGTTCCTCTTTGTAATCCGATACTTTTTTGTTTAACTCCTCGTCGGTTAGTTCCCTTATTTTGCTAGCTTTCACTAACCTCACCACCCATTTCTTCTCTTTTCACAAACTTACATTTTATTGGTAGTTTGTGTGCTGCAAGTCTCATAGCTTCCCGAGCTGTTTCTTCATTAACTCCAGAAAGTTCAAACATAATTCGCCCTGGCTTAACCACTGCTACCCAATGCTCAGGGGTTCCTTTCCCTTTACCCATACGGGTTTCAGCTGGTTTAGTAGTTAAGGGTCTATCAGGGAATATTTTAATCCATAACTTACCGCCTCTTCTGATATATCTGTTAATTGCAATACGGGCTGCTTCAATCTGTCTATTAGTAATCCATGCAGGTTCTAGCGCTTGCAGTCCATATTCACCATAAGTTATAGTATTGCCCTTGTTAGCCTTGCCCGCCAAACTTGGACGATGTTGTTTTCTACGCTTTACTCTTTTTGGGGTAAGCATTATTTACCTGCCTCCTCCACTTTGTTCTGTTCAGGTCTCTTTTTAGCCTCGGGTAAAATTTCTCCCCGATTTATCCAGACCTTAACCCCTAATTTACCATAGGTGGTATTTGCTTCGGCAAAACCATAATCAATATCCGCCCTCAATGTGTGTAGGGGCACTTTACCTTCTGCATACCATTCTGTCCTAGCTATTTCAGCACCACCTAAACGCCCTGAAATAGCAATTCTTATCCCGTCTCCTCCCGCACGCATTGTTCTGCTTACGGTCTGTTTCATAGCCCTTCTGAAGGAAATTCTTTTTTCCAACTGCTGGGCCACATTTTCGGCCACAATTTGGGCATCTATTTCGGGTTTTTTAATTTCCTGAATATTTATATTGACATTTTTATTAGTTAACTTGGCTAGATCTGCTCTTAATTGTTCTACTTCTGCACCGCCTCGACCTATTACGATTCCAGGCTTTGCAGTATGAATAGTAATTCTCATCCTATTTCCAGTACGATGGATTTCAATTCTAGCTATTCCAGCTATATAAAAACGATCTTTGATTATTTTTCTTACTTTATAATCTTCATGTAAAAGATCAGCATAATCTCGGTCAGCATACCAATTGGAATCCCAATCCTTTATGACTCCAATTCTAAAACCTTTAGGATGTACCTTTTGACCCACTATTTAACCTCCCTTTCTCTGAGCACTACAGTTATATGGCTAGTTCTATGTCGTCTAATATCTGCTCTCCCATACGCTCTAGGACGCATCCTTTTCATGGTTGGACCTTCGTTTACCATAATTTCTGATATAAATAAATCATCAGAGTCCATATCAAAATTATGTTCGGCGTTGGCTATTGCAGATTGTACTATCTTACTAATTAGGGGAGCTGACCTCTTGTTGGTATATCTTAATATACCGATTGCTTCATCAACGTTTTTACCTCTAACTAAATCAGCTACCTGACGAGCTTTAAAAGGAGATATCCTTAAATAGCGAGCAACCGCTCTAGCTTCCATAATAGTTTGCCTCCTTTCTACTTGGCTCTACTTGTTTTTTCGCTTCTACCTGCATGACCACGATATAATCTAGTTGATGCAAACTCCCCAAGCTTCATTCCTACCATATCTTCCGTAATATAAACTGGGATATGTTTACGCCCATCATGAACAGCTATAGTGTGTCCTATCATTTGGGGCATAATAGTGGAACGTCTTGACCAAGTTTTTATTACTCTTTTTTGATTGGCATCATTCATGTCATCAATTCTTTTTAATAATTTTTCCTCGCAGTAAGGTCCTTTTTTTAGTGACCTGCCCATCTAAAGACCTCCTTTACTTACGTTTCCTAATAATCATATTATCAGATGGCTTTTTCTTACGAGTCTTACCACCTATAGCAATCTTACCCCATGGTGATACTGGATATATTCTACCAATAGGGGCTCGCCCTTCCCCACCACCGTGAGGATGATCGACTGGGTTCATCGCTGAACCTCTAACTGTTGGTCTTTTGCCCATCCAACGGGATCTGCCTGCTTTACCTACAGTTATATTTTCATGGTCTAGATTACCCACTTGACCTATAGTAGCCCGACAGTTCAAATGGATTAAGCGGACTTCAGCAGAAGGTAATCTTACATGTGCATAGGCACCTTCTTTAGCCATTAATTGAGCAACTGCACCCGCTGAGCGAACTAACTGTCCACCTTTGCCAGGTCTTAGTTCAATATTGTGAATAAGAGAACCTATTGGTATATCTTTTAGCAATAGTGAATTGCCTGGTTTAATATCAGCATTTGGCCCTGCTTCTATTACATCTCCAACTTTCACGTTGTTAGGTGCAATTATATAAGCTTTATGCCCATCTGCATAATGTAAAAGGGCAATATTTGCAGACCTATTGGGGTCATATTCAATTGCCGCTACTTTGGCGGGGACCCCTTCCTTAGTTCGTTTAAAATCAACTAAACGATAAAGTCTCTTATGTCCCCCTCCACGGTGCCTTACAGTTATGCGGCCTTTAACATTTCTACCTCCAGTTTTTTTCAAAGGAATAGTCAATGATTTTTCCGGTTCCTTTTTAGTCAACTGGTCAAAAGAAATAACCGTCATATGTCTTCTACTAGGTGTGGTCGGTTTGTATTTTTTAATAGACATTCTAAAATTCCCTCCTTAAAGCCAATTGACTACATACCCTCAAATATACGTATTTTATGTCCTGGTTTTAGGGTTACAATAGCTTTTTTACGTTTAGGCGTTTTGCCTGCAAATTTCCCTACGCGCTTCAACTTACCTTCAGTTGTCATTGTAGCTACGTTTGCAACCTTTACCCTAAATATATTTTCAATCGCGTTTTTAATTTCGGTCTTATTAGCTCTTCTATCCACAATAAAGGTATATTTATTATCAGCTAACAAATCCATAGATTTTTCCGTAATTACTGGTTTTATAATAATATCTCTATAATCTTTCATTTTAGGCAAACACCTCCTCCACTCTTTCTACCGCATCTTTCGTAATGAGCAGAGTATCATATTTTAAAAGATCATATACATTAACATAATCAACCCTCATTGGCTTAACACCAGGGATATTACGGGCTGATTTTGTAACATTTACATCGCCATCAAGAGTCACTATTAAAACTTTGTCAAAAATATTTAAAGCATCTAAAATTTCTAACATTAATTTTGTTTTAGGCTCTTCAAAGCTTAATTTATCAACTACTACAATACTATTTTCTTTTACTTTTGTAGATAAAGCTGATTTAAGTGCTAATCTTCTAACTTTTTTAGGTAGTCTGTATGAATAATCCCTAGGTCTTGGTCCGAAAGTAACTCCTCCACCTACCCAAATTGGATTTCTAGTACTACCTACTCTGGCACGGCCAGTTCCTTTTTGTCTCCAAGGTTTTCTGCCGCCACCTCTGACTTCTGCTCTAGTTTTAGTAGAGCTGGACCCTTGGCGTTTATTTGCTAATTGCATTTTAACAAAATCGGCCATAACAGCTTCATTTGGTTCTATTCCAAAAATATCTTCATTTAATTCTAGCTCACCAATTTGGGCCCCGCTCATATCATATAATGTTGTTTTAGGCATTTTTAAACCTCCTCTTTTTCAGTATAGATTAAGTAGTATGCAAACAAATTTGCTACTTAAGCCTTGACTGAACTTTTTATGATAACAAGACCTTTTTTGGGCCCAGGGATGGCACCCTTTATTAAGATAAGGTTTCTGTCCGAATAGACTTTTACTACCTTCAAGCGCTGAACAGTAACTCTTTCTCCGCCCATTCTACCTGGCAGCTTTTTCCCCTTGAAAACACGGGCTGGTCCTTTGGCACCTAATGCCCCTGTCCCCCTATGATAACGGGAACCATGCCCCATTAAACCACGGGAAAAATTATGCCTTTTTACTACTCCTGCAAAACCTTTACCTTTAGAAGTCCCGGTTACATCTACTATGTCACCTTCAGTAAATACATCTACACTTATTCCTTGGCCTATTTCATAGTCATCGACATTACTTACTCGAAACTCCCTAATATAACGTAAAGGCCCTACATTAGCCTTTTTCACATGTCCTTTTGTCGGTTTATTAGCTAATTTTTCTTTTAGGTTGTAAAAGCCTACCTGAATCGCATTATAACCATCTGTTTCTAGTTTCTTCTTTTGCAAAACAGTACATGGCCCAGCTTCTACTACGGTTACAGGAATAGCTCTGCCTTCCTCGGTAAAAATCTGAGTCATGCCAACTTTTATACCCATGATAGCTTTATCAATTGTTGTTTTAGCCATCTTTTAACACTACCTCCTAGCCTGAGTTTTTCTTTGCGATTGGTTGGAAGCGGGTTTTCCAACTTCACTTCTATTTCCCGGAATTTACGCCTTAAGACTTATAATGCCCCACTAGTCTTTAAGCACCGTTCCTCACCTATAGCTTAATTTCTATATCTACTCCAGAAGGTAGATCCAAATGCATTAACGCATCTATAGTTTTGGGATTTGGGTCTAGTATATCTATTAGGCGTTTATGTGTGCGCATTTCAAATTGCTCACGAGCATCTTTATCTACGTGTGGTGATCTTAATATAGTAAATATATTTCGTTCTGTTGGTAAAGGAATAGGACCGTGTACGTTAGAACCATTTTTTCTAACAGTTTCCACAATTTTTTGCGATGATTGGTCCAATAATTTATGGTCAAATGCTTTTAACCTTATCCTTACTTTCTGTTGCCCACTCACCTTTGACTTAACCTCCTTAGTCGCGGTATATAATTGTTCACGTTGCCTGGTGTATAGTAGCGAAGGACCTAATCGTCCCTCGCTAGCATTTATTCACAAACTTATTATTGTTTATAAGGAAGTAACAACACCAGCACCAACTGTTCTGCCGCCTTCTCTAATAGCAAATCTTAAGCCTTCCTCTACAGCAATTGGAGTAATTAATTCTATTTTCATTTGGATATTATCACCTGGCATTACCATTTCTACCCCTTCAGGTAATTGAATAACTCCAGTTACATCAGTTGTACGGAAATAGAATTGTGGCCTATAACCTGCGAAAAATGGAGTATGTCTTCCACCTTCATCTTTGGACAGAACATAAACTTCCGCGGAAAAACTAGTTAAAGGTTTAATACTACCAGGCTTAGATAAAACCATACCTCTTTCTACTTCAGTTCTTTCCACACCTCTTAGCAGTGCACCGATATTGTCTCCAGCTTCTGCATAATCGAGAAGTTTTCTAAACATTTCCACCCCAGTACAAACAGTTTTACGAGTTTCTTCTCTCATGCCTACTATTTCGACTTCGTCTCCAACTTTTACTTGGCCTCTTTCTACCCTACCAGTAGTAACAGTACCCCTACCAGTAATAGTAAATACGTCTTCAATAGGCATTAGGAATGGCTTATCTGTAGCCCTCTCTGGTAATGGAATATAACTATCTACAGCATCCATTAGTTCCCAAATATGTCCACACCATTCACATTCTCTAGTTCCACATCCACATTCTAAGGCTTTTAAAGCAGAACCTTGTACTACTGGAATGTCATCACCAGGGAATTCATATTCGCTTAGAAGTTCTCTAACTTCCATTTCGACTAATTCTAATAATTCATCATCATCAACCATATCAGTTTTATTCATGAAAACCACGATATAAGGAACTCCAACTTGTCTTGAAAGCAATATATGTTCCCTAGTTTGTGGCATGGGTCCATCGGCAGATGAAACTACCAAAATCGAACCATCCATTTGAGCTGCACCAGTGATCATGTTTTTTATGTAGTCAGCATGACCAGGGCAGTCTACGTGGGCATAATGCCTAGTTTCAGTTTCATATTCCACATGGGACGTACTAATGGTTATTCCTCTTTCTCTTTCCTCAGGAGCCTTGTCTATTGCTTCATATGATGAAGCTACAGCTCCACCTACTGTAGATAATGTCGTGGTAATTGCAGCTGTTAATGTGGTCTTACCATGGTCAACGTGTCCTATTGTTCCAATGTTTAAGTGAGGTTTTGTCCTCTCAAATTTTGCCTTTGCCATTCGTCTTTCACCTTTCCTTTCCATTTTTTTATTTTTACACTACCAGCGTATTCTTTGATGATAGTATATGAAAAACTCAACTTCTCGCTTTTCCTTAGGGATTTAGCATAAAGCAAGTCTTTCTAAAAAGATAATTAGACTGGCAACCCATATCTTCTGGCTATTATCTCCTTACTGCGAGATTCAGGTACTTCGGCATAATTAATCAGTCGCATTGAGAAAGTAGCCCGACCTTGACTAGCTGATCTCAAGCTAGTTGCATACCCAAAGCTCTCTGCTAAGGGTACCGTTCCTTTAATGACTTTGCTTTCGCGATTTTCTTCCATAGCCAAAACTCTACCTCGCCTTGAATTAAGGTCAGCTATAATATCACCTACATATTCTTCAGGTGAAATTATCTCCAATTCCATAATAGGTTCTAGGAGGCAGGGCTGGGCTTTATCTAGTCCTTCTTTAATCGCCATGCTAGCTGCTACCTTGAATGCCTGCTCTGACGAATCAACTTCGTGGAAAGAACCACCTAGCAAAGTTACTTCCAAATCATCCACCATATAACCGGCTAAATTCCCTGCTTGCAGAGCTTCTAAAACTCCATCTTTTACCGCAGTCACAAATTCTTTAGGTATATTTTCCGCAGAAGATTTATCAATAAACTTTTTACCTTCTCCTTCAGATAAAGGTTTTATTTCCAGGAGCACATGAGCAAATAACCCACGCCCTCCAGTTTCCCTTTCAAAAACTGCCTCTGCTTTAGCTGTGACAGTCACAGTTTCCTTATAGGCAACTTGTGGTTTACCTACATTAGCATTGACTTTGAATTCCCGCAAGAGCCGATCTATAATTACTTCTAAGTGTAATTCACCCATCCCAGAAATTATGGTCTGGCCGGTCTCTTCATTTATTTTAGTCCTAAATGTCGGGTCTTCCTCTGCTAGTCTTTGTAAACTTTCCCCTATTCTATCTTGGTCGGCCTTAGTTTTAGGCTCAATTGCTATATCTATTACTGGATCAGGAAAATCGATAGTTTCCAAAATAATAGGCTTTTTCTCATCACATAAAGTATCTCCAGTAACAGTAAACCTAAGACCAACTCCAGCAACTATGTCACCAGCACCCGCGTTTTTCACTTCTTCCCTATGATTAGCATGCATTTTCAAAATCTTTGTTATGCGTTCTTTTTCTTTTTTAGTGCTGTTGTAAACGTATTGTCCTACCTGCAAACTACCAGAATAAATTCTAAAATAGGTTAGTTTGCCTACATAGGGATCAGAAATCATCTTAAAAGCTAAGGCACACATATCTTCATCATAGTCAGTGTCACATACTATAGCTTCCCCCGATAAGGGGTTGGTCCCCTCTACAGAAGGAACATCAAGCGGTGATGGTAAATAATCAATTATTGCATCCAAGAGCATCTGTACACCCTTATTCTTAAAAGATGAACCACATAAAACGGGCACAATATGATTGTTTATGACTTCATTTCTTAGGGAAGATTTTATTTCCCTTGGGGAAATTTCTTCACCCTCCAGATATTTCATAAGAATGTCGTCATTATATTCGGATAGATTTTCCAAGAGCATATTGTAATAATACATAGCTTGCTCAGCTTCATCTTCATGCAATTCCCTCACAAGAATCTTTTCACCTAATTCATCTTCATATATATAAGCCTTTTTAGCTATAACATCTATAATTCCTGTAAAATCATCTTCAACACCGATTGGCAATTGAATGGGTATAGCATTGCAACCTAACATATCATTAATCATTTGTACTGCTTGATGAAAATCTGCCCCGATTCTGTCCATTTTATTTACGTAAATTATACGCGGAATTCGATACCTATCAGCTTGTCTCCAAACCGTCTCTGACTGGGGCTGTACACCTGCTACTGCACAAAATATGCCTATAGCCCCATCTAATATTCGCAATGACCGTTCCACCTCAACCGTAAAGTCCACATGGCCAGGCGTGTCAATAATGTTAATTACGACATTTTCCCATTTGCATGTGGTAGCAGCGGAAGTAATGGTTATACCCCGCTCTTGTTCTTGGCTCATCCAATCCATGGTTGCTGTACCTTTATCGACTTCACCCATTCTATGAACCCTACCTGAATAATATAGCATTCTCTCGGTTGTAGTCGTTTTACCAGCATCAATATGAGCCATAATGCCAATATTTCTAATTGCAGTTAATTCAGTTGTTTCGGTCATTCATAAGCACTCCTAATATAAACCTACCAACGGTAGTGGGCAAAAGCTTTATTTGCTTCAGCCATTTTGTGGGTGTCTTCCCTTTTCTTGACTGCCCCACCAGCAGAATTAGCGGCATCCATAATTTCCCCTGCTAGTCTTTCAGCCATGGTCTTTTCTCCTCTTTTACGTGCATAGCCGATTAGCCACCTAATAGCTAGTGTTTGCCTTCTTTCAGGTCTAACTTCGATCGGCACCTGGTAGTTGGCACCACCTACACGTCTGGCCCTAACTTCAACAATAGGGGTAATGTTTTTCATAGCCTCTTCAAAAACTTCCATAGGATCCTTGTTAAGTCTTTGTTCTATCATGTCAAAAGCACCATAGCATATTCTTTCAGCTGTGCTTTTTTTACCATCCCACATTATTTGGTTAATTAATTTTGTTATGAGTGTACTATTATATACTGGGTCTGGTAGTACTTGTCGTTTGGGGACTGGCCCTTTTCTAGGCATATCGTGCCTCCCTTCTTCTATTTTTTAGGTCTTTTTGTACCATATTTAGATCTACTTTGATTACGGTTTTGAACCCCTGCTGCATCAAGAGCCCCTCTAACAATATGATATCTAACACCTGGCAAGTCTTTAACCCTTCCCCCTCTAATCAAAACGACTGAGTGTTCTTGCAAGTTGTGACCTATACCAGGGATATAAGCAGTAACTTCTATACCATTAGTTAACCTTACCCTAGCAATTTTACGCAAAGCAGAGTTAGGTTTTTTAGGTGTAGTAGTATAAACACGGGTACATACCCCTCTTTTTTGCGGACAGCTTTTAAGGGCTGGTGCTGCTGATTTAGTTACTCCTTTTTTACGTCCCTTACGGACTAGTTGGTTAATCGTCGGCATACATGCACCTCCTTCCCCGTTTAATCAATAAGTAATGCTACTGTTGCAGAACCTACTTCTATCCCACAAGCTTTACCTAGTAAGCCCATACTCTCCACCATGGTAATTTCAATTTGCTTATCAGTACAAGCGTTCTTTATAGGTGCTATTACGTGGGGTTCTGCATCACTAGCTATATAAACTCTTTTTACTTGGCTTTTATCAATAGCCTTTTTAACCTGCTTTAAACCTATTACTTTAGGCGCATTCTTTAATTCTTGAAGTGGCAAAAGTTGACCCCCTAATGTATGAAAGCTTATATTTAAACACAAATAAAAAGTAGCATCCTTGCCACGCACCTAAATATTGTAGCACCTAGCAAAGATGCAGTCAAATGTTTTAATTTCTTTGCAAGAAGAATTATTAATTATTCTTCAGCCGCAGCTATTTCGTTTTCATCTACAATAACATTAGTAGTCTTAGTTTTGCGATAAACTGAGTATCCCGTTCCAGCCGGAATCAATTTACCTATTATCACATTTTCCTTTAAGCCGATTAAATTATCGACTTTGCCTTTTATGGCTGCTTCGGTCAAGACTTTAGTTGTCTCTTGGAAAGAAGCTGCGGATAAGAAGGATTCAGTATTAAGTGAGGCCTTCGTAATCCCGAGTAACATAGGTGAACATACAGCTGGTAGCAAACCATTTTCTATCGCTTTTAGGTTTTCTTCCTCAAAAGTAACTATATCCACAAAAGCCCCTGGTAACAAGGTAGTTTCACCAGCATTTTCGATTTTGACTTTTTTGAGCATCTGGCGAATAATTATTTCTATATGCTTATCACTTATATCCACACCTTGGGAACGATAGACTTTTTGTACTTCTTGCAATAGGTATCTTTGTACTTCCTGCAAGCCTTTAGTTTTAAGAATATCGTGGGGGTTTAAAGGCCCCTCGGTTAAAGCATCCCCTGTTTCTACAGAGTCCCCTTCTTGTACCTTTAACCTCGAACCATAGTGGACTAGGTAGGCACCTAATTCTTCCTCATTTTCTCCTAAAATTTCTATCTGTCTTCTGCCTTTGTTTTCACCGAACTTAACCCTGCCATTGATTTCTGTTACAACTGCCTGGCCTTTTGGTTTACGTACTTCAAAGAGTTCTTCTACACGGGGTAATCCTCTAGTAATATCCTCACCGGCTACACCACCCGTATGGAAAGTACGCATGGTTAACTGGGTTCCAGGTTCCCCTATTGATTGGGCAGCCAAAGTTCCAACGGCCTCCCCAATTTCTACATCGTAGCCAGTAGCTAGATTCCTCCCATAGCACTGTTTGCATACTCCATGCTTAGTTTTACAGGTTAATACAGACCTGATTTTCACCTTTTCAATACCAGCTTTCTCAATGGCCTGACCTTCTTCATCACCTATCATTTGGTTTTCGTTGATTAATACTTCCCCTGTTTGGGGATGAAGTATTGTATCTACTGATACCCTACCAATAATCCGCTGTTTTAAAGGCTCTATTAATTGTGAGCCTTCGGTTATCTGCTCCACCCAGATTCCTTCAGCTGATTCACAATCCTGTTCACGCACTATTACATCTTGTGAGACATCCACTAAACGGCGAGTCAAATATCCTGAATCTGCTGTTCTTAGGGCTGTGTCAGCTAGACCTTTCCGAGCACCATGAGTTGATATAAAATATTCTAGAACGGTTAAGCCTTCCCTAAAGTTAGCTTTAATAGGTAAGTCTATGATTTTTCCAGAGGGGTCAGCCATTAGTCCCCGCATCCCCGCAAGTTGGCGAATCTGCTGGAAGTTGCCCCTGGCACCAGATATTGCCATCATATAAACTGGATTGTTTTCATTCAAGGTGTTCTTTAAGGATTCCGTAATATCATCAGTAGCCTGATTCCATATTTCTACTACTTGTCTATGTCTTTCATCATCTGTAATCAAGCCTACCATATAATCCTGCTCTATAGCTTTAACGATTTCATCTGTACTTTTTATAATGGTGTCTTTAGCTTCTGGGGTTTGGAAATCAGTTACACCAACACTTACCCCAGCTTGAGTCGCATACTTAAAGCCTAAGCTCTTGAGACCATCTAACATTTCAGCTGTTATAGCATTACTTTCTAATCTATAACATTCATATACTATATGGCCTAGTTTTCCTTTATCTATAACTTCGTTGAAATAACCTAAACTATCAGGGATTATTTCATTTATGATAATACGCCCTACTGAAGTTTCTATGATTTTTTCAACTGGTTCTGATTTTTTATCTTCCATTATGGTTATCTTAACCTTAATTTTTTCATGCAATTTAATATGACCTAAGCCGAAAGCCATTCTAGCTTCCTCTGGGGAACTATAAGCCTTAGGTCTTTCTTTGGCCAAATCTTCTTGACTCATGTAAGTCAAATAATATAGACCCATAACCATATCCTGGGTAGGCGTAACCACAGGCTTGCCATCTTTTGGATTAAGAATATTGTTACTGGCCAACATTAATAATCTGGCTTCAGTCTGGGCCTCGGCTGAAAGCGGTACGTGAACTGCCATTTGGTCACCATCGAAGTCTGCATTATAGGCAGTACATACTAATGGATGTAATTGCAAAGCACGTCCTTCAACTAATACAGGTTCAAATGCCTGAATACCCAGACGGTGCAAAGTCGGAGCCCGATTAAGTAGTACTGGATGTTCCTTGATTACATCTTCCAAGATATCCCATACCTCTTCCCGACCCCTTTCTACCATCTTTTTAGCGCTTTTTATATTGGAGGATATACCCCGATCTACTAATTTCTTCATAACAAATGGTTTGAAAAGCTCCAAAGCCATTTCCTTGGGTAAACCGCATTGATGCATTTTAAGCGATGGGCCTACAACTATCACTGATCTACCTGAGTAGTCGACCCGTTTACCTAGTAGGTTCTGTCTGAAACGTCCTTGCTTTCCTTTTAACATATCACTGAGTGATTTTAGGGCACGATTACCTGGACCTGTTACAGGTCTGCCCCGACGTCCATTATCTACTAAAGCATCTACCGCTTCTTGTAACATCCGTTTTTCATTACGGACAATTATATCTGGTGCACCCAAGTCTAATAATCTTTTCAGACGATTGTTACGGTTTATAACCCTACGATATAAATCATTCAAATCAGAGGTAGCAAACCTACCACCATCCAATTGAACCATAGGTCTAAGTTCGGGTGGAATGACAGGTAGTACTTCCATAATCGTCCATTCGGGTTTATTGGTAGATAAGCGCAAGGATTCTATTACTTCTAGTCTTCTAATAGCCCTACTTTTCCTTTGGCCAGTAGTGGTAGCAATTTCTTCCTTTAAATCTACCGATTCCTTTTGCAAATCAATTTCGGATAACAAGATTTTTACAGCCTCGGCACCGATAGCCGCTGCAAAAGCATCCCCATACCTTTCTCGATTTTCGCGATACTCGGATTCATTTAATAATTGTTTTTTTAGTAAGGGGGTATCCCCTGGATCAACCACAATATAATTTACAAAATATATAACTTTTTCTAAAACTTTAGGTGACATATCTAATAGGAGTCCCATTCTGCTAGGTATTCCTTTTAAATACCAGATGTGGCAGACAGGAGCAGCTAGTTCAATATGTCCCATTCTTTCACGTCTTACTTTCGAAGTGGTGACTTCTACTCCACAACGATCACAAACTATACCCCTATGTCTAACTCTTTTATATTTACCACAATGGCATTCCCAGTCTTTAACAGGGCCGAAAATCTTTTCACAAAAAAGTCCTTCTTTTTCTGGCCTTAAAGTTCGGTAATTAATAGTTTCAGGTTTTTTAACTTCTCCGCTACTCCAAGATCTAATTTGTTCTGGGGAAGCTAAAGATATCTTAATCCGTTCAAAATTATTGACATCTAACAAAGCATTCTCTCCCTTCCAGAAGAATAGTAGTCTACTAATTTACCTATGGCTTCTGGTCATTTTAATCTAAAATGTCATCATCTTCGTCTTCCTCTATATCATTAGATTCTATTTCTTCAGGCTTACCTATCAATTCGGGCAATTCGACTCCTAATTCCTTGGCCTTTTCTCTCTCATTTACTTCTATATCTGGATCCTTAATCTGTACTTCTTCATCATTATCAGATAAGAGCCGAACATCAAGAGCTAGACTCTGGAGTTCTTTAATTAGGACTTTAAAACCTTCTGGCACTCCTGGTTCAGGGATATTTTCACCTTTGACGATAGATTCATAAGTTTTAAGTCTTCCTACCACATCATCAGACTTGACCGTAAGAATCTCTTGCAGGGTATAGGCAGCCCCATAGGCTTCTAATGCCCAAACTTCCATTTCTCCAAATCTTTGTCCACCGAATTGGGCCTTACCACCAAGTGGCTGTTGAGTTACTAAAGAATAAGGTCCTATTGACCTAGCATGGATTTTATCATCTACTAAATGGGCCAATTTCAGCATATAAACATAGCCTACTGTAATTTCATTATCAAATGGTTCTCCAGTACGTCCATCGTATAATACAGCTTTACCATTTTCGGGTAAACCCGCTTCCCTTAACTTTATAAAAATATCTTCCTCATCAGCTCCATCAAATACTGATGTAGCAACCTTCATACCCATTGTCATAGCTGCCCAGCCTAAATGACATTCTAGTATTTGTCCGATATTCATACGGGATGGAACCCCTAGAGGATTTAAAACAATCTGAATGGGAGTCCCATCAGATAAAAAGGGCATATCTTCCTCAGGTAATATCCTGGATATTACCCCCTTGTTACCGTGGCGTCCCGCCATTTTATCCCCTTCGGATATCTTTCTTTTTTGGGCAATATAGACTCTAACTAGCTGATTGACCCCAGGTGGCAGTTCATCACCATTCTCACGAGAAAAACGTTTTACTGCCACGACCTTTCCAGCCTCTCCGTGGGGAACCCTTAAGGAGGAATCTCTAACTTCACGAGCCTTTTCACCGAATATAGCTCTGAGTAATCTTTCCTCTGGGGTAAGTTCAGTTTCACCTTTAGGGGTAACTTTACCGACTAGAATATCGTCTGGCCTTACTTCAGCACCCACTCTAATTACCCCAAATTCATCCAAATTCTTAAGCATATCTTCAGATACATTCGGAATATCCCGAGTAATTTCTTCGGGGCCTAGTTTAGTATCACGAGCTTCACATTCATATTCCTCTATATGGATTGAAGTAAAAACATCTTCCTTGACTAATTTCTCCGATATTAATATAGCATCTTCATAGTTATATCCTTCCCAAGGCATAAATGCTACTAGAACATTTTTACCCAGAGCTAATTCGCCCTTATCAGTACTCGGACCATCAGCTATGATTTGATGGGCATCTACCCTTTCCCCTACTTCGACTATAGGTCTTTGATTATAGCAAGTACCCTGATTAGAGCGTATAAACTTTAATATCTCATAATTTTCAAATGTACCATCATCATTTTGGATTACTATCTTATCTGCAGTAATCTTCCTAACCATACCTGCTTTTTGGCTTATAACAACAGCTCCAGAATCTTTAGCTGCTTTATATTCAAGTCCAGTCCCCACTACGGGTGACTCTACACTGATTAATGGAACCGCTTGCCTTTGCATATTGGCCCCCATTAAAGCTCGGTTGGCATCATCATTTTCCAAAAAAGGAATTAAAGAAGTTGCCACACTAAATACTTGTTTGGGGGATACATCCATAAAATCCAATCTTTCAACAGGTACTTCTAAAATTTCTTCAAACCATCGGGCCTCAACTCTATCATCAATAAAGTAGCCACCCTCATCTAAGGGAGCATTGGCTTGGGCAATTACATATTCATCTTCCTCGTCAGCCGATAGATAAACGATCTCATTTAATACTCGTCCCGTTTTTTTGTCTACTTTACGGTAAGGAGTTTCAATAAAACCGAAATCATTAACCCGTCCGTAAGTAGCTAGTGAACCAATTAGTCCAATATTAGGCCCCTCTGGGGTTTCAATCGGACATATCCTTCCATAGTGAGAATGGTGAACATCTCGAACTTGGAAACCAGCCCTTTCACGAGTAAGTCCACCAGGTCCCAAAGCACTAAGCTTTCTTTTATGAGTAAGTTCAGCTAAGGGATTAGTCTGGTCCATAAATTGGGACAGTTGTGAGCTGCCAAAGAACTCCTTAACTGCGGCAGTAATAGGTCTTATATTAATTAAGACCTGGGGAGTCAGAGTCTCTACATCGTGGATACTCATTCTTTCCCTAACTACCCTTTCCATTCTAACTAGACCCGTTCTAAATTGGTTTTGCAAAAGCTCCCCAATAGATCTAAGCCTTCTGTTACCTAGATGGTCGATTACATCGACTTTACCTGTACCATCAATTAATTTTAATAAGTATCCAATGGTACTAGTTATATCCTCCAGGGTTAGATGGCGTGTTTTTAAATCAACATTTAATCCTAATTTTTTATTAACCTTATAGCGTCCCACATTGGCCATATCATAACGACGGGAATCGAAAAACAGATTATTAATAAGTGTTTCCGCTGCATCCTCAGTCGCCATTTCACCTGGCCTAAGTCGACGATAAAATTCAATTAGGGCCTCTTTCTTATTAGTAGTCGTATCCTTTTCCAAAGTTTTTTGGATGGTTTCATGATTATCGTATAATTCTAATATTTCTTCATTAGTTTCATAGCCTAAAGCTCTAAGTAAAACCGTAACTGTAATCTTTCTTGTCTTATCAATTCTAGTATAAATAAGACCAGCACTATCCATTTCCAGCTCAAACCATGCACCACGGTTGGGGATAACAGTAGCACCATAAAGCGTATTTCCAGCTACATCAACTCTATCACTAAAATAAACTCCCGGTGACTTTACTAATTGACTGACTACTACCCTTTCGGCACCATTAATAATAAAAGTACCTTTATCCGTCATGAGGGGCAAATCCCCCATATATACTTCCGATTCCTTAATTTCCCCAGTTTCTTTTTCAGTCAATCTTACCTTTAACTTTAAAGGAGCCTGATAACTTACATCCCTCTCCTTACATTCATTAACCGAATATTTAGGTTCACCAATAGAGTAATCTAGAAAAGCCAAGTCCAGATTACCAGTAAAATCTGATATTGGAAAAACCTCACTTAGGGCTTCCCTTAAACCATATTTCAAAAACCACTCGTATGAACTCAATTGTATCTGTATTAGATTCGGCAGTTCGATAGGTTCATCGATTTGAGAGTAACTTAGCCTTTTTACTTTGCCATATTCCTGAATGTGGGCCAACTCCTAATCACCCCTTTAAAATATTCCTAAACGAGTGAAAAGCAAGGTTAATAAACAACCTCGCCTCTTTTAATAAATAACAAGTCTTAAATCAAATTTTGCCATTAGATATTACAAATGGCAATTATTAATGTTAGCACATGGCTAATCGTGAGTCAAGGGGATAATTTTATTTTTTTATTAATTTTCATTTGCTTTTTCTTCCTCGGTTCCCTTTTGCAATTCTGCTTGCTTAGCTAGGTAGTTTTCGATGGAATATTCCTCGGTAATTAGTCGATTAATATATCTAACTTTTCTGGAATAAAAAATAGAAATACAAGTCACACCGATTAGGAAAATTGATAATCCCAAAACAAATCCATTAAAGGTTACACATTTTGTAAAATAAGGTTTAGCAAGATCCTTTTGCCCATCTGTCCCAAGTCTCCATTGGTAAGTAGATTCCCCTATCTTTTGTCCACTATTTTTTAGGAAAATACCTAGGGTAGAAAATTCAAAATCAACCGCTCCTTTGTGATTTTGTAATATATTCGTCTTATGGTTTTTATCAAGGTTAATCGTAGTTACAGACAATATAATGAAATTACGTGTTTTAGATAAAATCGGAAATTTTGCTGCCAAGTTATTATAGCTTTCCCAATCTTGAACTTGTCGATAGTAAGAGTCCTCATCCCCACCCCTAGAAAAGCCAGCATCCACCAGCTTGGTTACTAATCCCTGGTCATAAGTATGTACGGTTTCAACTATGGCAAAATCCTCATCCCATTCAATTTGCCACTGGGTAGTATCGGCTTTAGTCTCAACTGTCAAAACCAAAACTAAGACAAAGGTTAACATTAACATCATCTGTAATTTTTTCATTATTCACATCATTACCCTTCTTTGTGAATTTTAAACTACTATCATTATAATTTTTAATTTTGAATTCTTAATTAAATACCCTTGAATTTTTAATTATAATAATAGTTGTCATTCTTACATTATACTTTAAAAGATAGATAATTTATGTCTAAGTTGGACGAAAAATGCTTGACAACTTTTTAGGGGACAAAAAAATGCGGTAGGGGTTTTCCCTTACCGCATTCTAGTCTCATACTATTTTAGTTCAACACTACCGCCAGCTTCTTCGATTTTAGCTTTAATTTCTTCTGCTTCTTCCTTAGAAACCTTTTCCTTGACTGGATTTGGAGCTTCGTCTACTAAAGCTTTAGCTTCTTTTAGACCTAGGCCAGTTATTTCACGAACTGCCTTGATAACATTAATCTTTTTCTCTCCAGAAGATGTAAGAATAACATCGAAATCAGTCTGTTCTTCCTGAGCTTCAGCAGCAGCTGGAGCTGCAGCCACTGCCGCTACTGGAGCCGCTGCACTTACGCCAAATTCCTCTTCCAATGCCTTTACTAATTCAGATAACTCTAAAACGGTTAGTTCTTTTACAATATCAATAACTTCTTGTATTTTACTCATTATTTATACCTCCCAATATCATTTAAAAATTAAAAATTTAATTAGTCTTAACTGGCCTCTTTTTGCACCCTAATTTGTTCTAATGCCCTAGCTAGTCCACTAATATTGGCATCAAGCACCGTCACAAAGCCAGTAATAGGTGCCTGCATAGTACCAACTACTTGTGCTAATAAAGCTTCTCTTGGAGGAAGCTCTGCCAGTTCCTTCACTTGGTCTTTATTTATGACCTTTCCTTCTACTAAACCAACCTTCACTTCTAATTTCTTGGTTTTTTTAATAAAGTCGTGGATTGACTTAGCTGGTGTAACCGGATCTTCATTACTAAAAAGGACTGCATTAGGCCCTTCAATATGTTCAATAACTTCTGCAAAGCCCGTATTCCGCAGAGCGAATTCCAGCATGGTATTCTTAAGTACCTTGAATTCTACCCCTGGGGCCCTGAGCGTATTTCTTAATTCGTTCATTTCACTAACTGTAATACCCCGATAATCAGTAAATACAACCAAAGAGGCAGCTTGCAATTTTTCTTCTATTTCTTTAACAACTTGTTTTTTCTTCTCAAGTTTGGGCATCTTTTCACCCCCTTTTAAAACATGTAATAATATAAATTAAAAAACCTCCGCAGACAAGGCAGAGGTTATAATACACATTAATAATCGTTATTGTGTTATTATTTTAAAACCTCGGCAGGTGAATTAAATTCTTTAAGGCCTAAGCCACCGACTGTCTACAGTTAAGATTTTCAATTTTGATATACCGTATTATATATTACTTTTTAACGGCCATTAATACAAGTGGATTAATTTTTATGCCTGGCCCCATGGTCGAACATATAGTAGCTGTCCTCATGTATTGCCCCTTGGCAGCTGCTGGTCTAGCTTTTATTAAGACATCTGCTATAACATCTAAATTATCTTTTAATTGTTCAGCAGTAAAAGATACTTTCCCAATAGGCACATGGACTATAGAATATCTATCTGTACGATATTCAATTCTACCAGCTTTTAATTCAGTTACAGTACGCTCGATATCGGGTGTGACTGTCCCAGCCCTAGGGTTAGGCATCATTCCTCTAGGCCCCAATAGCTTTCCTAATCTACCTACAACAGACATCATGTCTGGGGTAGCTACAGCTATATCGAAATCAAACCAGCCACCTTGGATTTTTTCGGCTAATTCTTCTGCTCCAACATAGTCAGCACCAGCATCTTCAGCTTCTTTGGCCTTTTCACCCTTAGCAAAAACCAAGACCTTAACCGTTTTTCCTGTCCCATGCGGGAGACTAACAGTTCCCCTTACTTGTTGATCAGCATGTCTAGGATCGACTCCTAGTTTAATATGCATTTCCACAGTTTCATCAAATTTAGCTGCGGAAACTTCTTTTAACAATTCGATGGCTTCTAAAGGCTCATATAGCTTGGTTCTGTCTATTTTGCTAATTGCCTCTCGGTAAGCTTTACCTCTTTTCATCTCTTTACCTCCTTGTGGTTAACGGATTATATCCTCCCACTATTTCAAACATTCTTAATCAACTACCTCTATGCCCATACTTCGGGCAGTTCCTTCAATCATTCTGATTGCAGCATCTACATCGGCTGCATTTAAATCCTGTTTTTTCGCTTCGGCAATTTCTATTAATTGCGCTCGAGTAACCTGTCCCACTTTATTTTGATTAGGTTCACCTGAACCCTTAGGGATATTTATAGCCTTCTTGAGTAAATCAGAGGCAGGTGGAGATTTCAATTCAAATGAAAATGAACGGTCTTCATAAACCGTAATTTCAACTGGAACAATAAAACCCGCTTGGTGGGCAGTCTTAGCATTGTAATCTTTACAAAAGCCCATTATGTTAACACCATATTGACCTAAAGCAGGGCCAACTGGTGGAGCTGGGGTGGCTTTTCCTGCCGGAATTTGCAGAGATATTTTCCCCATTACCCTTTTAGCCATCCTTACACCTCCTTACAACTTTTCTATTTGTTTATAATCTAATTCCACAGGCGTTTCCCTGCCAAACATAGAAATGTTTACCCTAACTTTACCGCGGTCAGGCAGTAACTCTTGTACAATGCCCTCAAAATTAGCAAAAGGACCTGTCTTAACCCTGATAGTTTCACCTACTATGACATCAATAATAACTGGTTTACTATCAACTAAGCCCATTTGTCTTAATATCTTTTTAACTTCATCAACCTGCAAAGGTAGGGGTTTAGTCCCGCTGCCCACGAATCCAGTAACTCCAGGAGTATGACGGACAACATACCATGAATCTTCATCCATAATCATGTTTACAATCACATAACCAGGAAATACCCTTTTAGTAACAACTTTTCTTTTGCCACCTTTAAATTCCACTTCCTGTTCTTCAGGAATGAGAATATCGAATATCTTATCCTGCATATTCATGGACTCTACTCTTTTGGTCAAGTCGACTTTTATTTTATTTTCGTAACCAGAATAAGTATGTACTACATACCATTCGCCTCTGTTTTCGTCGAAAACTATTTCATTTTCTTGTTCTTGGCCCAATTCTCGATTAGAAGTAATTGGAACCACCTCCTCCATGTTATGCAAAGACATTAAAAATAGCTTCTAGTAAAAATGATAGCCCTTTATCAAATACCCAAATAATTAATGCTACCAAAGTTACAGCGAATAAGACAACACCAGTGTAGGCAATTAATTGTGCCCTACCTGGCCAATGCACCTTTTTTAATTCATTATAGATACTAATAAAATAGTTCTTAGTATTTTCCCAGCGGGTTGCCAAAGTTACTTCCTTCTGTTTTTTGGCGGGTACCTTATTTTTAGCCAATATTATTCACACCCCTGATCTACTTAATCTCTCGGTGGACAGTATGTGCATTACAGAATTTACAATATTTTCGAAGCTCTAATCTTTCAGTCTGCTTCCTTTTATCTTTTGTGGTTTGATAATTCCTTTGTTTACATTCGGTACATGCAAGTGTTATTCCTACTCTCACTTGACTACACCTCCATCTCCATCCAAATTAAT
>CAZEPV010000018.1:0-39583 GCA_964514235.1 uncultured Syntrophomonadaceae bacterium
CACACAATATAAATATGACGCCATAAAAAAGAATTGGGTTCTAAGGAAATCAAGCGGATTCAATGTTTCCTGTTCCTTATGCTTTAATAAGCAAAAAACATAAACATCCGATTGTCGCCTTGCTGTATCATCATATTTATTAGCAATTTTATCCCAAGCAATCGTTGGACGAACATTAAAACGGATTTGTGATAGTTTATCTTGTTCCCAGGATTGTAGATATGCGGAAGCCTTTACTTCAATCTTTTTATTATCTGAGGTTTTCAAATCGAAGCTTTCCCACGAACAACTAATATCGTCTTCAGAGCCAAGGGCCATGGCAACAATGTATTCAGCTAGTTTTCCTCGTTCTGTATTACCTATAAGGTCTGAAAATGCCCATGACCAAAAATCTTGCAATTTTCTTGGCAAAATAGTATCACCGTTAATAAATGATTCTTTTCCAGTTTTCTTCCTTGCTGGTATGGCTGGATATTTCACATAGTTGCTTTTTAGTTTTTCCATAACAATCTCACCTAGGACAATATTATCATATTTTACAGTAGGCATTATATGCTTTCACATAGAAAGGCTGATTTTTCCCCACCAAAAAGACCACCCTTCACACCAAAGGTGGCCTTTTCCTGATTAACTTCCATTTATTCAACTTCCCTATTTATTCCCTTCCTCTACGCGAGCTAGGTATTCCCTTATAATCATTCTAACTAATGCACTACGGGATATTTGTTCTTCCCTAGCTAGTTTCTTTATTTCTTCAACCTGGTTACGGGTCAAGTAAAATGTGGCGTGTTCAAATTTATCGGTAGCCATTCTTACCCCCTCCCCGCCAAAAATAAATTCAGGCGATGTAGTGCTTTGTGGATATTATATGTAATTCATATTGTTTCTGTTACAATTTATCCTTTTAGAGCTTCCTTTAATTCTGCAATCTCTTGCTTCATAGCCCGTCTACCAGCGCGGATTATTTCACCAGCTTTTTTGACATCTGTTATATCAACTCCCGTAATACCTGGGAATATAACCATATCAGCTAATATTTCTTGACTTTCCTTAGAGGTTTCAAAAATTAAAATACTTAGGGTACGATTGATTATCTGCAGAATTCCCTTAACCTTCTCTCTATAAACTTCTTGGCCCAAGTTGACAGCCAATACATAGTCAGCCCCCATCAATAAGGGGGTTTTAACGGGTACTATTTCACGAATACCCCCGTCAACTAGTTGCATATGATCATATTTATAAGGAACAAAAGTAACGGGTATAGAACTGCTAGCCCTGGTAGCCTGACTTAATTTGGCCTCCTTTATCAAAACTTGGGTATCTGTCAAGTCCAAATCCCGATTAGAAAATATTACTTCTTTACCCGTATCAATATCACAAGAAATTATGGCAAGGGGAATTTTCACATCTTCTAAGGTTCGATTCCTGGTTAATTTGCACATTAACTTTTCTAATTTATCCCCTTTAATGAAACCGTCAAAGGGGATATTAACCCTAGGTATATAAAGGGAAGAGATATATTTTAATATGCCTTTTAAATTGTAATCTATATATTCGGAAGTATTGAGGTTCAGGGCTATTTTTTCCATCTGGTAGGGGGACATCCCTGTTGCATAAAGACTGGCGATGATACTGCCAATACTGGTTCCTGAAATTTGTTGGATAGGTACTTTGTTTTCTTGTAATACTTGTAATACCCCTATATGGGCCAAGCCCTTTAATCCCCCGCCACCTAGGGCAACACCAAGCTTTTTCATTTTTTCTCCTCTTTTGTGAAGACACTTCTATATTTACCTTATTAGGTAGCCTCATCTTTGGTGACTTTTATTTCCGTCTTTTTAAAAATTAGTAGGGGGACCCCCCTACGGAACTAAACTCAGCGGTTACATGAAGCCTTAGTATATTGTGTGCCGATTTTACACATCTCTTGATTCCTATTGTGTCTACTCTGATAAGCCAGATTAACCCGTTTACTAGGTTGTATCGGGCTTGTTTTAGATGGACTATGGTTTTTTACAAAATGAAGATTATTCTTTTTAGCCATTATTCTTTGCCCCCTTATAAAAATAAAATGCCCAGCAAATTATGGCCAGGCATTATGTTAGCGGTGATTTATTTAATTAGATATTCTTCTGGTTCTATTTCTCCATATACCAATACATCATGCATCTTCCCTAATTTATCCGTAATATCAACATAGACTCTAAGCCCTATACAAGTACCAGTTACGGGGCTAGTCAAGTTACAAGGATTAGATGGATCTTCACAGTTCCCTTTGATTTCAAAATCAAAGGCCCAATTTCTAAGGATTATTTCGGATTGTTCAATCTCATCTCTGAACTCATCAACTGTTAATGGCGGATCAAATTCATCTAATTCAATGCTCTGCTCATAACGGTCGGAAATGGTAATAATCTGGAATTCACCATCTACAATAACGAAAAGTATTACCTCATAATCGATAAAGATTTTAACCTTATTGAAACATAAGTCTTCAAAGGCCTGGATTACTTTGACTTTAATATCCTCGACACAAGAAACCTTACCACCTACCTGCTCATCAGGCACACAAAACACCGTATCCAGCACATTTACTTGTCTCGCAATATACTTTGCTTTTATAACTTTTGCCCACAGGTCCAACATGCAACCTTCCGGAAATTCACATTTTAGTCCAACCTGATTCACGCACTTTCCCTCCTTTTTCTCTAATCTTTTGCCTGTTTTCTAACAGGTTTTGTAGAAACTTGTTAGGCAAATTTCTAGGATATACTATGAAAGATACAACTAAAGTGTGATTGTATGGGCTACAATTTTTAGAAAAATACGCAATAATGTGGCCAACAAAACATCTCAACTGGCCATAAACCTACTACCCCTCTTTAATTTCTTTACACGGAATATAATAATTACGATTACTTTTATCCATAATCTACGCCCAAGTATTCTTGGGCTCCCCCTTTATAGTATGTAAACGTTCAGATAAGGAGGTATGCCAACATAGAACTTTCCCAACTTTCCCTTTTATTTAATTAACAATAATAAAATATGAAAGGAAGCGATAATATGTCAACATTAATGGAGGAATATAAAAGTAAACTTATTACAGCTGAAAAGGCTGCACAGCTGGTAAAATCGGGTAGTAAAGTAGCATATGGTACTTTTTTAGCCAAACCAATTGATTTTGATGCTGCTTTAGCTGATCGGGCTATTGCTGAAGGTCTCACCGATATTGCCATTTCCTCTGCTGGAACCATCCCACCAGTCCCACAAGTTATCCTTAAAGATATGGAGCAAAAACACTTCCAATATTATTCTGGTTATTATACTGTGGTTGAGCGTAAGTTGGCTGACATGGGGGCAGTGAATTTTATACCCTTTAGCTATCATGAAACGGTTGATTACCGGTCAGCACCAGCATGGCATGAATCTTGTGAACGTAATATTGGTGTAATGCAAGTTTGTCCTATGGATAAGGCTGGTAATTTTAATTTCGGTATTGCTAATTCTTTCAATTATGCCGATATGCGTACGACTGATATCTGTATTGTCGAAATTAATGAAAATATGCCCTATTGCCTCGGAGGTGCCGAAAAATCCATTAACATTAAGGATGTCGACTACATTATAGAAGGTTCCAATGAGCCTGTCTTCGCCATGCCCGAATCCCCAGAACCTTCCGAGACAGAAAAACAAATAGCCAAAAATATAATGCCCTTTATTGAAGATGGCTCTTGCATACAGCTAGGTATAGGTGGTATACCCAACGCCATTGGTCTAATGATTGCCCAATCGGATTTAAAAGACCTAGGTATTAATAGTGAAATGTTTGTTGATTCGTTCGTGGACATGTATGAAGCAGGCAGAATAACTAACAAATATAAAACTAGGGATAAAGGACGTAGTACATATACTTTCTGTTTTGCCACTCAAAAGACATATGATTTTATGGCTAATAACCCTTTACTAGCGTCATATAACGCAAAATACACTAATGATCCAAAATATGTCCAAATGGAAGATAAGGTCGTTGCAGTTAATAATATTGTAGAAATAGACCTTTTAAGCCAAGTGGCCTCTGAAACTAATGGACTTCGCCAGATATCGGGAACTGGCGGACAGTTAGACTTTACCATCGGAGCATATGAATCAAAAGGTGGTAAAGGGATTCTAGCTTTTGAATCGACTTTTACCAAAAAAGATGGAACAGTAGTATCTCGTATAAAACCGATGTTAACACCTGGGTCAGCGGTAACTGTACCTAGAACTTGTGTACATTATGTTGCTACTGAACATGGCATAGCTCTTCTTAAAGGACGCTCTGTTTGGAGCCGAACTGAACAATTAATCAATTTGGCTGCACCAGAATTCCGTGATGAACTGATTAGGGAAGCTCAAGAAATGAAAATATGGACACGTACTAATAAAACGGCTTTATTATAATAGGAGGTTTTATAATATGTCTGCTAATTTTGCTTATAAGAACACCAGAGATTATCAGTTTATCCTTAAAGAATGGCTCCCTCTGGAAGAAGTTTTAACTTACCCACAATTTAAGGACTACTACTCTATTGATGATGTAGAACCGATTTTGAATACATTTATGAAAATGTGTAAGGAAGTTATTGAACCGACTTGTGATGATGGTGAAATTAACCCAGTTAGATTTGAAAATGGAGAAGTTATCCTGCCCCCAACCATTGGACCCACCTTACAAAAATTGCAACAAGATGGCTGGGGAACTAGCAATATTGATAGAACACCAGGCGCAATGGTGCTTCCCAACGTAATTCACTGGATGTTATGGGAAATGGTTACTGCAGCTAATCCACAACTTCCCTGCTATTATGGCATGTGTGCAGGTTCTGCTGACCTTATCCAAGCATTTGCTGATGAAAATGTCAAAGAAATGTTCTTACCCAAAATGTTCGATGGTACTTATACCGGCACCATGTGTCTAACCGAACCTAGCGCAGGTTCTGATGTTGGTGATATTCTTTCCAAAGCCTACCCAACAGATAACCCCCGTATATTTAAAATTAAAGGCCAAAAGATTTTCATTACTAATGGTGATAATAACTATTCGGAGAATATTGTCCACCTATACTTAGCACGCGTTGAAGGGGCTCTACCTGGCACTAAGGGAATATCCCTTTTTGTCGTGCCAAAATATTGGATTAATGAAGATGGAACTACTGAATTTAATGATGTAGTGCCCACTGGGGTTGAGGAAAAAATGGGTCAGCATGGTAATGCTACTGTATCCCTAAGCTTTGGTGACAACGATAATTGCCGTGGCTGGCTAATGGGACAAAACCCCTTGGAGCATGAAGGTCGGGGCAAAGGTATGGCGCAAATGTTCTTAATGATGAACCAAGAACGTCTTGGTACTGGCCTTATGGCTACTGGATTAGTTGCTAATTCTTTTTTAAATGCAGCAGATTATGCCCGAGAAAGGGTACAGGGTTTTCATAAACCAGAAGGAAGAACAACCCTTGACAAGCAGGAAGATATTAAAAGAGCTATTTTGGCAGGCCAATCCCACGTAGACGCCATGAGAGCTATGATTTATAAAACCTACTTGGATTTTGATAAAAAATATTTCTCTCCTGATGGGGAAGTCAGGAAAGCGGCTGCTGATGAATTCGAAGTTAATATTCCTATATGCAAAGCATATGCTAGTGAGGAATGTTGGGGTTTAATAGCTGAAGCCATACAAATTTATGGCGGTTATGGATATTGTGAAGACTATCCAGTAGCTAAAATGGCCCGGGATTCCAAAGTATATTCAATTTGGGAAGGTACCAATTATATCCAATCTATGGATTTAATCGGGCGTAAGTGGAGGATGGAAAATGGTGCAGTATTTGCCCGTTGGCTACAAAATATAACCGATTTTTACGAAGAGAATAAAGATGCAGCAGATTTTGAAAGGGAATTTAAGCAATTAGATAGGGCTATTAAAGCTTACCAAGAAATACAGATGGCAATTGTAGGATTTATTCAAAACAAACAAATGAATATGATCCCAGTCTATTCTAAGCGGATTTTAATGGCAACTGCCCAACTATATGGGGGTCAACTACTTCTCGAGCAAGCACTATTAGCTAATGGCAAAGCTAAAGAAGTTGGGCCTGGGCACCATGATTACACATTCTACTCGGGTAGGGTCCAGTCAGCCCGCTACTACCTAAATAATGTCGTGCCTAATGTAGCTTGGGTTGCAGAATTGCTCAAGAGTGGCGACACATCTGTTCTTGATATAGATTTTGATTATTTCGATTACTAACATTTTCTATGGTGGAAAAAGGGCCATCTCTAAGTATTTATTCCTTCTACCAAGAAACCGAAAAAAATGCAAGAAAAGGGGGGGGCTTT
Source organism: uncultured Syntrophomonadaceae bacterium (assembly GCA_964514235.1). Classification (GTDB taxonomy): domain Bacteria; phylum Bacillota; class Syntrophomonadia; order Syntrophomonadales; family Syntrophomonadaceae; genus JAAYRQ01. The sequence continues at coordinate 6,379 of CAZEPV010000018.1, forward strand.
AGCCCCCCTCTATCATTTCATGCCTAGCCCTTACGCCTGGATTGCAACATATCCGTAGTCCTTTAGCTTTGGCTTCTTTACAAAAACCAATATCCTCTGAACCGTATGCAGCCGAATATCTTACTTGATGTTTTTCAATTACTTCCCGCTTTATCAGGTAGGCTGCCCCAGTACAATCTACTTCGAATATTTCCTCAGCAGGAAAATTCCTAACATATTCATATCTCCCATCAAGTCTGCGATTTAGTATATTATAGAAACTCGTGTCCCCTATTTCATGCCCATTACAGACTAAAGCGGAAACTATATCGCAATCAGTTTCTTGTAGGGCCCTTAAGGCATGGGAAGGAAGAATGATATCGCTATCGACTGAAAATAGATAGTCTGCATTACTTTTTAAGAATTCATTTAATAAGATATTCCTCAATATAGCTAGATGAGCCAGGTTATAGTAACCACGCCGACATTTATTATGGCCAGGTAAATCATGACTAACTATTTTGACTGGGCTTGAGGTTCTGTGGCAAAAGTTTTGCAAGATATCTAAAGTATCATCAGTGGAGTTGTTAACTATAAAACAATATTCTATCTTTTTGTGATTATAATCCAAGCCTTTTAAAGCTTCTAAATAATGAGGTAATATCCAGCCCCGATTTCTCACTGGACAACCTATAAAAACTTTCCCTAATTTTATCATCAGCAAACACATCGTCCGAACTTGCGGCCCGTATCGAACCTAAATTTAGCTCCCCCTACTATCCTTATTTGTGGATGTGTGGGGACCCTGCCTCTGACTGTTTTGCTTCTAACCGACCCTTTGCCAATACTCCTGCGGGAAATCTTCAGGACATTTCTGCGCCCTATTTTTAGCACCCGATGGGCCCCATATATTCTAACCAAGGCCTTACTAGATCTACCCCCACTATATATATAACCGTCACTACTAGAAACTTCCTGGGCGGGTAAAGCAGCTAAGCCATCACCTACCGCAGGAATGGGCACAGATGTCTGAATGCCTTTTAGAGCCAGCTGTTCCTCAATTATCCCGATTATTATACTTGCCCGAACCCGCCAGGAATTTTCGAAGGCTAATGCCATACGATTTTGACGCTTTTCAGGTGCATCTTCTGCAATTGCTTGCCCCACCTGGAAAATAAATTCTTCATCAGTTGCTGCAATAAAGACATAATCACTATATTTACGTGCCTCTGGCAAGTTAGTAGTAACTATGGGCATACCAGTCGCCATATACTCCCACATTTTAATGGGGTTTACTGCCTCTGTCATGCTGCTAGCCTTAAATGGTATAAGCCCTACATCGAAGCTTTGGGCAAATGCGGGTAATTGTTCATAGGGTTTAAAACCTAGCCAATGAATATTTGGTCTATCCGGCACTTCGCTTACATTGTATAAAGGTCCTACTACAACTATATTGCAATCAGGGTAACTATCTGCCACCCTGGCAATTAACTCTACATCTACCCATGTAGCTACTACCCCGATATAGCCGATTATCGGGCCAGTTAGGTGAGCGATTTCGGCAGGTCTGCCATGAATAAAGTTAGCAAAATGATCATAATCGCAACCGTTTGGTACCAAATATACATTAGGGTTAATGGTTGAAGCCAGATTGAATAATTTACCCGAGGTAGTCAAAACTACATCTGCACTGCGTACAGCATTATCGTAATAGGGCCTCCACGCTTCAAATTCACCACTGGGTTCATCCACACTATCAAAAACAACTAAACTGGGATTATATTTTCCTATAGAATCGGCTTGGGCAGCAGAAGTGTAATAGACAACAGGGTTAAGTCCTTGTAAATAAGGTGCAGGATCTACTTGGTTAAACAGATAAAAATACTCGTTTAGTTTTTCTACCCCGTGACCTGTAAGACTGTGGGGACTAGGATTATTAAGGTAGTAAGTTGGAATATTAAGCTCAGAAAAGTTTTTCATCAATTGCTGGGGCCTTTGTACTAAATAATGATAATCTAGGGTGGGTGGGTATAGAATACAAGAAATATTCGACATTAAGGTATCCCCCTAACACTATTATTTAAACTAACTGCTTTTATATGGTATGCCCTTTAGTATGGTTAGGTGCCTATTTTATTGACTAATAACTTCTAAATAAAGATTTCTTATTATATGAAAAATAATCAAGTAACTAAGAGCCTAATCCCATCGGCTAGGAAATATGCAATTAATAGCAGCTCTTACAATAGTATTTATCTTCCTTTGCCTGTGCACATTGCAAACATATATTTTTAGAACATTTATCACATTCCTTTATATCAAGGCGATTTATCAAAATGCCACATTCATGGCATTTTACTTTAGCCTTGATTCTACTTCTTTTGGCTGTCGATATGGTTAATAGATTCGCCTTAGTATTTTGCATAGGTATAGCTTGGTATTTTTTCGTGTTTATTCTTAGTAGTGGCTCCATGTGTTTTTCCGCTTTTCCAGGATTCATTACCAACACCTCCAGTTAAAAGTTTATTCCCTTAATAAGCTATGAAAAATATCCACAAACCGTGCATAATTACAGATTAATCCTAAAGCTATTAACCCCTGTCCGAACTACACCTTGTGTGGCTGGAAGCTGTCTAGGAAGCGGTATAAATGTAGATTCAGTTAAAGTTAGGGGTGAATAGGGGATGTTAAATAATCGGGCTGGTGTTTGGGGAAGTAGATGCTGAATACTTCTTATACGATGATGATAGGTATGCTTGGCGTAAACTTCTTCTTGGCCTTGTCTAGCGATACGGGCCCTCTCCTCGGGATGGCTTAAATACCAATTAACTAATTCGAAAGTTTCGGCAGATGATTTGGTCCAGACTAGATGATAATGGTTTCTAAAATGGTGCTCTATCGCTGGTGTCCATTGGGTTAAATAAAATCCTCCTGAACCCAGTATTTCGAAAGTTCTCATACTCATCATAGTTAGGGAATTATCTACGGAGTGTAGCCCCAAGACAATTTTCGCCGAGGCACAAGCAGCAGGTAAGTCCTCATTAGCCAAAATACCCCCATAAAAATTGGCGGGGATAAAATAAGCCTGGCTAGTATCTAACCACCAATCATTACCATAGATTTTAATATCATAATTATTATCTACTAAAGCCCTTAGAATATCATTTACCCCCCGCATGCGAGCAGGGTGATTATTGTAATTATTGCCTACAAAAATAATATCGTGATTAAAACGGGCATCTGGCAAAACACTACGGTGAAAATGTGGATGGCAAGCGAACATAAGTAAATAAGCATTATAACCGTAGCTATTATAATCATTAATTGATTCCTGACAAGGGGTAAAAACATGGGAGGATTTCGAGGCGTAATTCAGGGATAAACCTGCAAAGGAAACTGGATCCTCAATAGCCCAATAAACATGGGGTACTTGACATTCATCTACATAAGGAAAAATTTTATTAAAGCGATTAATTCCCCCATCATTAAAGACATAATCCGGTCTAAAATTTTGCAAAAAATATAGTATTGATTCCTCCTGATCTAAAAAGGTAAACAGTACTTCATGCCCCAAATCTGAAAAAGCTTGCCCTATGCCATATTTAATAATTGGGGCCGTGTTGACAAACAAAATTTTCATAAAACCTCATACCCTTATCTACAATTTTATTATTAAAATATATGCAGTTTGGATACTAAAGGTTCTAAAACTAATTCTGTGCAAACATCCTTTTAATTCGGCTACCTAGATTGCTAATGTCCTCTTTATGATAGGGTTCTATCCCACTTGCATAACCATAATTATAATAGGGGTTTTCATAGCGGTTTAGCTTTTCTTCCTTTGCATTGACAGTATCCCGCAATTGTCCTACTAGATCCTGAAATTTTTTCAATTCTTTATTTAGCCTGGCATTCTTGTTTTCCGCCTTTACGATGCCTTTTTTCAGACTGGAAATATCACGTTCATAAAAAAATATTTTCCGTCGTAATTCAGTTTTTTCTGCTTCTATTTCTGTTACTTCTACCCTTAACTTTTGCAAAATTTCTTGCAAACTATCATTTTCGGACCTTAATTCATCAGATAAAGCTAGGCTTATTATTTGTTCGTTTGTAGCAATTATAGTTAGATCAATAAAACAAGCTACTTTTATTACTTCCCCATTTAATTCTCCAAAGGGCCTTAATTTTAAAGTATCGATAATATACTTGGTCTCCCTATTGTGCTCTATGTATACATCAAAATCCTCTAATTTAATCTTTTCTCGTATTATTTCCTCTTGGACAATCAGGTGCATACTACCCAAAAAATCTTCTAGCAAGCATAAGATATCTACCTTTATCTCTAACTCGACTAAGCGTCCCTGTGCCGTGATAATATGGTCTTTTACCTTGATTTTGAGGTCTTCAATGGCTTTATAAACCTTATTAATACTATAGGAGTTTTCCACCTGTATCCTACAAGGGTTTTTAAGCCTTCCTACTATAACCGGGGTCCAAATAGAGTATTTTTCAGCCATTATACCATCACCTACTACTATAAAATCTTATTTAATCATATTAAAAGAGTAGTCCAAGTATGATAGGCAGAAATATAAAAAAGACTGTATAACTTATCATACAGTCTTTTTTATATTTTAGAAAAATTAGCTATTAGCCGAAGCTATGCGTATTTCAGAATCTTGTTTATCATAAACAAAAAGTTCCACTGTTTCGGTAAGGACATCGGCATAAGTGTAGGAAACCCTTCTCTCAATCTTTCTTTCATTCAGCTTAACTACGAATATATTGGGATAAGTTGATTCGAGAACGCCTTCCCTTTCTATGATACGGTTCCTCCCTCGGTTCGCCTTTAATCTGATCTTACTCCCCACAAAAGATTCTAAATCCTTTTTAATATCCGATATAGCCCTAGGAGAACTCACGCTACCACCTTCTTTTCCATTTATCAGATATATTTTAGCGTAAATTTCAAGACATGTCAAGTATGAAATAAATAGTATATAAAAAATAAAGGACTCTGTCAACTAATTTTATGCAAAATTTTTTATTTTTCCCGTCAAAATTTATTTTGTATGTTTATCCGCTACTTTACTGGCTGCAGACGCATCTGGCTTTATTTTGGCTTGAAATCCACTGCCTATAATCATTCCAGTAACTTCCCTGACCAAGTCCTTGGTTTCCCCTTTAGTCCCTACATCTAGATGTACTTCTACAGGTAATTCATCATAAAGAGTTTTTTTCAATAGGGTAGATATCTCATCCGCCAAGGCTAAACTCAAAGATGCTTCATAAAAAATCCTTTGTCTTATACTTTTCATTTTCGGTTCATAATGCTTTTTATAAAAATACCTGCCCCCTTTACTTTCCCGATGAATTATAATAGCACTAACGAAACAAGTTCTATGATAGTGGGGATGGGAATCACTACCAACTATCAATTTGTAGGTCCGACTAGTATCTTCGCTTATGTAGGCCTTAATGTCTTCTATCACCTCTAGTAAAGTAAGCTCACCCTTTGTAGGACTAATAAATATATCCATTTGTATTACCCCCAGCCTATAAAAAAGCATTTACTAGTTTTGCCAAGTCATCCAGACTTAGATTCTCTGGTCTATGAAGCGGATTTATTCCTATCTCCTCTAGTAAGCTTCCGGCTATATTTTTTTCTATTTTAAAAAAACTACTGCTTATGTTTAATAAGGTTTTACGTCTTTTTTGAAAAGCATTTTTAGTAAAGTCTTTAAATATGGTTTCATTGACTATATTTACTGGTGGAAGGTCATATGGAATGAGCTTAATTACTGTAGAATCTACTTCAGGCTTAGGATAAAAACAATTCCTAGAAACATTAAGTCCTAATTCAGCTCGGGCATAGTAGCCCACCATTATGGTTAATAACCCATAGTCTTTGGTCCCCGGATTTGCTAAAATTCTTGAGGCTACCTCTTTTTGCATCATTAAGGTCGCTGATTTTAAACGGGATGACTTTTCCAACAAATTGAAAATTATAGGTGTAGTTATATTATAGGGAATATTGGCACACACCTTGTAACTAGGAATTTCAGTTAAAGAAAAAGCATCTTTTAATTCCTTTTCGATATCAATTTTTAATATATCGGCAAATAATAATCTACTGTTTTTATGGGTTTTTAATATTTCATGCAAAGGTTCAGCTAAATTTTGATCAATGTCAATAGCCAAAACACCTTTGGCTGTTGCGGCTAACTCCTGGGTTAATGCCCCTAACCCAGGACCGATTTCCACAATATAATCTTCCTGATTAATAGCTGCGGTATCAATAATTTTTTTTATTATATTATAGTCTATTAAAAAATTCTGTCCCCATCTTTTTTTAGGATACAAATTATATAGTTTTAAAATGCTGCGCAAGTTAGATACAGAAGAAGTCTTAAACATATTTAATTCCTTTTTATTTTTTCTAATTATACTACATTAGAAAGTTACTAGATAAAAGATATGGAACTTATTTCTTATATGGCTATGATTACTTTTTTATTTTATCTAATATATTTTTAACTTTTTCATCCTGTTCGGCAATTGATTCACCCTGCATATTAGCGGCAGCCACATCATCAATTTGTCCTACCGTCTCGGCTTCGAATACTACAAATACCTCGTAAACCTTCTTCTCTTTCGCCATTATTTTTTCTTTTATTTCTTGCCTTATTCCCTCACTATTATTTTTAGCTTTTTCCTCTAGGTCAACCCCTACAATCACCGTCAAACTCCCCCTTGCTTTAGTTCCCTTTTTATCACCTGTGGAATTTGATTGCCGAGGTAGCTTGGCCAAATCAAGTATATCTACTTTCTTGCTTACCACAATTACCGTAGCCCGATTAACTCCTGATATTTCTTGAGCCATGCTGGAGAAATTACTGGCCATAACTCGGTGTTCGCTGTCGGTTAGGCTGTCTTCTTGGTACATTTTATTTGGGGTGGATTCGTTTAACTTTTTAGCAGCCTTGTTTTGACAAGCCCCTAGGGCTAGGCTCAAAATTAGTATTACTAGCAATAACTTAGTCCATCTTCGCATCATATCACCCTTTTTTTACTTTATATTTATAATTTCTTCTTAAATGACTTAAATAAACCGAGGGAAAAGATGGCAAGAAGAATTATTAAAAAAAACCCAGGTTATGAGTACCTGGGCCAATATTGTTTAATTATTAAAATGCAGGTCCCTGTGCTGTTAAATTTCGCCACAGCTTATCTATATCATTAGTAAGTGTGCTAAAGGGTTTTGTGGCTACATCTTGGGCTACATCGTCTATACGTTGCATCATGCCTTTATCTGTAGTAACAAATACCTGATTAATTCGGCTATCACTTGCTTTAATTTTGTTAGCTACAGTTTCCTCAATATTGTTCATACTTCTAGTGTTATTATCTAATTCTATTCCTACCATTACTGTTATCTGATTGACATTCCCGGTATTAGGAAAATTGTTCATATTGTTTGTTCCCCCGGGAAGATTGGAATTACCAGTTCTATTGGTATTATTAGGTAATCCAGCAATAGGGGCACCTACATTATCCGTATTCGGAACAGTGCTACCAGTTATCCCCGCACCATTGCCCTGGTTCCGATTTGTTCCCATATTAGAATTATTATTTATTCGGGGAACAATACCACCCACATTACCTGTATCACCTACATTACCAGCGTTACCCATATTGCCATTGTTGTTACTATTCGACCTATCTCCATCACTTACGACTACAGAAGCCCTTTTAACCCCTTGTACATTTTCGGCTACCCTAGTCAAGTTCTTAGCCATTGTACGGGCTTCATTATCAGATAAGCTAGTAGCAGTATTGGGTGAACCCATGTTATCGTTCGGTCTAACATTATTGGGTTGGTTAGGTTCGAGTGGACGTTTCGCTGTATTTTGGCAACCAAAAGCGAAAATTGACAGTGCAAAAATTATAGTAAATATTAATACAAAATTTTTCCTCATCTTTTCACCTCCTTTTCTTATCTACTATAATTTTTTCTTATTTTTAACTTTTAAACCGAGGGAAAAGATAGAAAAAATCAAAAACCGCAGTATATCGCCATAACTGCGGCTGTTTAGTATTATTTGTTTTTTTAAAAAAATAAAGGCCCCTTTTTACTAGGGGCCAAGTTCGCATCACTTTAATTATTGTAAAATATACAATTTTACATTTCGCCGTCCCCAGCCTAGACACTGGGCGCGGTCCTCCATAAATAAGTCAACCCTGGCACCTTTAATCGAGCCACCTGTATCTGCAGCCACAGCATAACCATAGCCTTCGATATAGAGTTGGCTTCCTAATGGAATTACCGAGGGATCAACTGCTACCATGCCTACCGCTGGATTTTTGCCAGTTGCAGTACGGTTTCCCGTATAAGTGTAAGCCGAAGCCTGCACCATCATAGCCTGATTGAAGTCAAAACTTTGTCCACCACGTGAAGCAGAAGTAATGTTACCTAAAGCGATTACCTGGTTTTTCGGTTCACTTTTTATTTCGCTTTTTATAACTTCCCGTTTAACTTCTTCACCATTATGATATATTACTTTAACGGTATTCAAGGCTAGACCATCTTGGCCTTTATTTATAGTTTTCGTTAAACCTTTTTCCAAAGAATTATCCACGGTTTTTTCGGTTTCATACGGTATACTTTCCTCTAATATAACTTCCTCCTCTGTTACCCTTATTACTTCGATTTCCTGATTAGGTGTAGTCAGCTCGGTCGGTATAGTTTTTACTATATCCTTTTCCCCTAATTCAACTCCAGCTATATCAATAGCCTCTTTGATTGGAATGGGAATGGAAATTATCTCCCTTGTCTTCCCTTCAGCTACCACTTTTACCTTGAAGGCCCTGACAACTGTTATTTCAGTATCTTTTTTTACTAGTGTCTGTAAGGATGGGGTAACTTCATCCTTTTCTCCCAAGTCAATTTGATTTTTGGCTAATACATCACCAACTGTACTAGAAAAAAATATACTGCTCTCGATAACCTTTCCATCAGCGACTACAGTAACAGGTTTTTGTAGGGCAAAGAATAGACTTACCATTAAAATAATTAACCCTAAAGTTAGGGCGATTAGGTAAGTGCTCCTCTTAGACCACACAATACCCATATCTCTCCTCCTTTGCTAGGTAAAACCATATGAGATATTACCTTAACCCTATTCTATTCAAAAAAAAACTAAAGTCAAATTTACTTCCTTTATCTAAATATTCCTATCAATTGCACATATACTTGCACATATAGTCTTATAGACTCTTGCTATAATTATTATCCTTTTTTAACTATTTTATTCCTCAATTAATAAAAAGTTTGCTGGAATGGTAAAGCCCACCAGAGGAGTCTACTTTAATCAATATCAGAAAAAAACAAAAGGGGCCAAAGCCCCTAAGCATACCCATCCCTAATCGGCAATCCGAAATACTCTTTTGGCATTCAGGCTTGTCAAGTAGCCAATTTCCTCAATATCCTTCCTTCTAAGTTCGGCTAATTTACGGGCCACTTCTACTACATAAGCTGGCTCGTTACGTTTACCCCGATAAGGTTCGGGGGTAAGATAAGGACAATCTGTTTCGATTACTATCTTTTCTAAAGGGATTTTGGCTGCCACCTCGTGAGTTTTACGAGCATTTTTATATGTAATCGGTCCCGCAAAAGATATGTAAAAGCCCTCTTTCATTAAGTCGATAGCTAAGGGTACATGACCTGAATAACAGTGCATGATGCCTTCATTTTTTCCCGCTTTTTCATCTTTTATAATATCAAAGACATCTTGATGGGCGTCCCGATCATGGATAACAATAGGTTTGTATAATTCTCGGGCTATCTTAATCTGCTCCCTGAATACCTCCGCTTGCACGTCCCGTGGTGATAAATCACGGTAGAAATCGAGTCCCATTTCACCTATAGCTACTACCTTAGCTTCCTTACCTAATTCAAATAATTTGCTAGCTATTTCACTAGTGTAGGTCTTAGCAGCATGGGGGTGTATACCTATCACCGCATATATTTGGGGGTGCTTTCTAGCCAACTCTACTGCCTCAACTGATGTTTCATAATCATAACCGACACATACGATTCTTTCTATTTGGGCTTGGCTAGCCCTTTCTAATACCTCGGTTAAATCTTTTTTGAATTTACCATCTTGTAAATGAGCATGTGTATCAATAAACATTTTTTCTACCCCTATTCCATAACTTACCTTACAACATTGCCCGATGGAACATTGTCTACGGTCAGAACTTCAATAATAGAATCCCCTTTATCAGAAGCAGCCAGAATCATGCCTTCTGATAAAACACCTCGTAGCTTAACTGGTTTCAAATTAGTTACGACTACTACCTTTTTTCCCAGTAAATCCTCAGGGCGGTAATGCTCAGCTATACCGGAAACTATGGTCCTTTCTTCTTCAGCTATTCTGACTTTTAGAATTAATAACTTGTCTGCCTTTTCCATCTTTTCACAAGCAATTATTTCAGCTACTTTTAATTCGACTTTGGCAAAATCGTCTATGGTAATAAAGTCATCCATTTTTTCCGCGATTTCTTTAGCGGCCTCGGTTTTACCTGGTTGGTTCACAGAATTCTCCTCCAAATCTTTTATGTCTATACGGGGATAAAGGGCTTCACCCTTAGTAACTTTCACGTTAGCTGGAGCCAAACCCCACTTGCCCGCTTCATCCCATCTTATTGAATCTAGTTCTTTAAATAAGGGTATTTGTTCATTTAGCCTCCCAGCAAGAGTAGGCATGGCTGGGGTTAATAAAATAGTGGCAATGCGTATACTCTCCACTAAATTGTACATAACCGTAGCCAAACGATCCTTTTTCCCTTCATCCTTAGCCAATAACCAGGGCTCGGTTTCATCAATATACTTATTAGCTCGGGATACTAACCTTAATACCGATAATATATAATTAGCAAAATCGAGTTTCTCTAGTTTTTCAGTAGCTTGTAAATAGGCCTCCTGTGCAGTATTTATTAAGTCATGGTCAACTTGGGCTTCGATTTTCGCCGCAGGTAATTTGCCTGCAAAAAATCTTATAATCATAGCTGCGGTACGACTGACTAAATTACCCAAGTCATTGGCTAAATCGGAGTTAATCCGACCGACTAGCATTTCTTCCGCATATTGCCCATCTTGCCCATAAGATAATTCCTTTAAAAGGTAGTACCTAACTGCATCTACCCCATACTTGTCTACTAGAATTAGGGGATCTACTACATTACCCTTTGATTTAGACATTTTGCCCCCCTCGAGCAGAATCCAGCCATGAGCAAAAACCTTTTTTGGTAACTCCACACCTGCTGCCATCAACATTGTCGGCCAGATAATAGCGTGGAATCTTAATATATCCTTAGCCATTAGATGAACATCTGCAGGCCAATACTTTTCGTATAATTCAGAATTAGTATCACCATAACCTATACCACTTAAATAATTAATTAAGGCATCGAACCAGACATAAATTACATGGTCTTGATTAAAAGGGACTTCAATCCCCCATTTAAAAGTAGTCCTAGATACACATAGGTCATCCAGACCACTTTTAATAAAATTGACTACCTCATTACGTCGGGAATTTGGCTGGATAAAATCAGGGTTTGCCGCGATGTGTTCTAACAATCTTTGTGCATATTTCCCCATCTTAAAAAAGTAACTTTCCTCTTTGATTAGCTCTACTTCCCTTTGGCAATCAGGGCATTTACCATCCACTAACTGCCTTTCGGTAAAAAAGGTTTCACAAGGTGTACAGTACCAGCCCTCATATTCCGATAAATAGATATCACCTTGTTGATAGACTTTTTGGAATAAAGCTTTTACGACTTCCTTATGCCTCGTTTCCGTAGTCCGAATAAAATCATTGTGAGTTATTAAAAGCTTATCCCATAAGTTTTTGATATTTTTAACGATATTATCTATATAAACTATAGGTTCTTGCTGATTATCTCGGGCTACGTTTTCTATTTTTTGTCCATGTTCATCGGTACCAGTTAAATAAAAAACTTGGTAACCTTGCAATCTTTTAAATCTCGACATACAATCAGCAGCAACCGTAGTATAGGCATGTCCAATATGTAGATTATCACTTGGATAATATATAGGTGTAGTAATATAAAAAGTCTTTTCTTGTGACAAAATTTGTCCCTCCTATTATGCTAAAATATAGAATAAACTACCTTTATAATATTAAGCAAAAAAATAAGCATTTACAACTTTATTAATAATTTTAATATTTTTGTGCATTTCTAGTCATCTGGCTAGCTTTCTAGTTTAATCTAGCCCAGCATTATTAAAGATTTCTATTTAGAAGTTTCCCACATAGAACTATTTACTATTCTTGTAATATCCTAGCTTTACTTACCATTTAATACTACAAGGCCAAGTAATTAGAGGCAATTTCGAGTTTTTAGCCCTTTTATTTAGAAAACTTTGCTTTAGTTACTAATCTTTGTCCATAAATGTTGAAATATAACTTGACTGTTTCTACCAATGTTGGTATATTTGACATGTAGATGCTTTATGTAAAATTTAGGGAGGTAGAAAAAGATGTTAAAATCAACTGGTGTAGTTAGGAAAGTGGATGAACTAGGGCGCATAGTAATTCCCATTGAATTAAGACGTACTATGGGAATCGAAGAAAAAGATGCTTTAGAAATTTATGTCGATAGTGAAAAGATTATCCTTAAAAAGTATGAACCAGCTTGTATTTTCTGCAGCAATGCTGAAGATGTAATAAATTACAAGGGCAAAAACCTATGCAGATCCTGTTTAACCGAATTATCTAAGCAAGTCGGCTAAACTTTTAGTCATCATTTTTTACAAAATAATTATATATCGATGATTTTTTTATAGAATACTCGCGAGCCTTCATCTTGAAGGCTTCTTTTTTACTAACACCCGAATCAATTAGTTGTCTGACTTCCTCTATAACCTGAGCAAAGTCCACCTCCTGAGGTCTATCACCAACCCCAATCAGGATACATATTTCCCCTTTCACTGGGTTTTCTTCATAATGGGCTAATACTTCCTCTAGGCTGCCCCGTTTAACTTCTTCATATATTTTGGTTAATTCCCGAGCTATGGCTACGGGCCTATCTTTCCCCATAATAATCGACATTTCATTTAGGGTATCTAAAAGCCGATATGGTGATTCATATATTACTATAGTCCGATTTTCCTGAGCCAAATCTCTTAACAATTCCCGGCGTCTTTTTGATTTAGACGGTAAAAAGCCTAGGAAGGTAAAACTACTAGTATCTAAACCCGAAATAGCCAAAGCAGCTGTAAGCGCTGATGGGCCGGGTATTACTTCTAGCCCAATATCATGAAGAATAGCACTTTTAATTAAATTTTCCCCGGGGTCAGATATGGTGGGCATACCAGCATCAGATACCAAAGCAATATTTTCACCTGCCAAAAGTTTGTCAATTAAATAGGCTTCCCGATTGCTAGAGCTATGTTCATGGTAACTAACCAAAGGTTTTTTTATTCCATAATGATTTAAGAGTTTAATTGTATGTCTAGTATCCTCACAAGCTATTAAATCTACATAATTTAGGGTTTTTAATAACCTAATGCTTACATCTTCCAAATTGCCTATAGGTGTAGCACAAATAAATAATTTGCCCTGGGCTGATATTTTATCCATGTGGTTTATGTTTTCTGATACCATTTTTTTATTTCCTCACTATATTGGCCATCTGCTTGATATATTATTAATGGTGCTAGTATTTCTAGTGGAAGTCGACCATGTTTTTGGCCTTCAATTAGACATAATTTTGCCTCACTATCCAGCTTAGTATGTACCATCCGTATTCGGCTAGTTTTAATTTTATAATCGGTAAATAGGCTTATAACTTCGGTTAAGCGAGAAGCCCTCTGGATTAAGGCAATTTTGCCCCGATCCTTTAGGATATAACTAGCTTGCTTTATAATTTCCCCCAGAGTCAGTTCTAATTCATGCCTAGCTATAGCAGCCTCGGAATTGGAGGATAGCTGACCTTCACCTTTTTTATAAAAAGGGGGATTACATACTACTAAGTCTGCAAGCCCCTTAGAAAAAACTTCTTCTAGTTTTTTGATATCTTGTTCAAGTATTCCTATTTTATCCTGTAAATTATTAAGTTTTACACTCCTCCTAGCCCGTTCTACCATTTGCGCTTGCAGATCTATCCCAGTTATTTTGAGCTCAGGGGCCCTAAAAGTTAATATAATGGGAATTATTCCACTACCAGTCCCAAAGTCAAAAACATCTCGCACCCCATCTGTAGAACAAAAATGGGCTAATAATAAAGCATCTAGAGAAAATCTATACCCTTTTCTAGCTTGGATAATTTTTAAATCACCTAAAATTAAATCATCTAAGCTTTCCCCATTTTTTAATATTGTATCTTCTAGCACTTTTACTCCTTTTCGATAAAGGCAATACAGAAAAGACAATCACCTTGCCTGACTTGGCCATAGGCCATATGACATACGTGATAGCCTTCTTTATATAATCTACTTAGATTTTCGTAACTCTCACCCTCCAGACTCTCATTTTGGGGTATTGGGGTAACCGCTACGGGCTCTTTATAACTTAATAAATCCTTTTCTAAAATGGTAATTCGCTCCTTGAGGTCTCCCACCTCAAGAATCAATTCTCGAATTATCGTCTTTAACTCTTGGACAGTTCTTTCCATTATTGCCCCCTCCAGAGCCTGCATTACACTCGTACTGTTCAGATTCATATTTTAAACAACACATCAAACGTCCACATATACCCGAAATTTTAGTAGGATTAAGGGACAGGTTCTGTTCTTTGGCCATGCGAATTGAGACTGGCTCAAATTCCCCTAAAAACTTATTACAACATAAAATACGCCCACAGGATCCTATGCCACCTAGCATTTTGGCTTCATCTCTGACCCCAATTTGTCTTAATTCAATTCGGGTTTTGAAAATCGCAGCTAGATCTTTTACTAGTTCCCTAAAGTCTACGCGCCCCTCCGCAGTAAAATAGAATATAATTTTACCCATATCAAAGGTATACTCTACATCAATTAATCTCATAGGCAACTTATGTTCCTTAACTTTATTTTTACATAAACCTAAAGCCTCTTCTTCTTTTTCCTTGTTTTTTTCATAAGATGCCTTATCTACCTCAGTAGCGACACGAATAACCTTTTTGAGAGGTAAAACTAATTCACTTTCGCTTATTTCCCTTTTGCCTACTACAATTTCTCCATATTCAATCCCTCTTATAGTTTCAACTATAACGGCA
This sequence comes from uncultured Syntrophomonadaceae bacterium, assembly GCA_964514235.1. GTDB lineage: Bacteria > Bacillota > Syntrophomonadia > Syntrophomonadales > Syntrophomonadaceae > JAAYRQ01. The sequence goes on from CAZEPV010000018.1 coordinate 21,642, forward strand.
TCCCCAGCGTTTAATGCTAGGTCTTCACCGTCAAAGTGATATATCTTACCGGCGGGTTTAAATCTTACTCCTACTACCCATGCCAATATAATGACCTCCTTAGTTCTTCTAATGCAAAGCCTCCCATATACTCCTAGCTATATTTATGCAAATTAGCTTAGAATTAATATAGCGGCGGTAATAGCCCTTTAATTGCCCCATATAATTTATTGTTTCCTTTAAGCTATTAATATCCCTAATCTCTAGCCCTAAAGCCAGCTCAATGTTTTCAGCAATAATAACTAAATCTTTATTAGACGTAGTTTTATAGATTAGTATATCTCTTAGGATTATTTCTAACATATTTATAAATAAATCTGGGGCTATCTCTATAAATTCTGCTAAGGCAAAGACCTGACTAATATCCGAACTAGCTAAGTTCTTCAGCATTGCCCGAGCTTCCTGCCATTTATCTAGTAGATCTTCCTCGGTTACTAACCTTTGTGCTAAAGCCACATTACCTTGGGCTAGATTAGAAATATTCGCCGCTAAATCAACTGGGACATCCAAAGAAATTAAATGTTTTTCTAAAATAGATGCCACGACTGGAAAAAACCTTACTATCTGACACCTAGAAATAATAGTTTCCAATAAGCTATCCCGATCAGCTACTAAAATAATGACCGCGTAAGAAGGCGGTTCCTCCAAGGTTTTTAATAAGGCATTAGCAGCCTCATCACTTATCAAGTGGCTATCCCTAATTATCGCTATTCGGTGTTTAGAGCGATAGGGTTTTAGAGCCAGCCAAGGCTCTAGTTCATCAGTAACCTGTTCCTTTAAAATTACTGTCCTGCTTTCCCTGATTTCTATAAGCATTAAATCAGGATGGACATTTTCCCTAAAAAATATAGGGGCATCCTTATCAGCAGCAGCTATTAAGCGATGAGCAAAGGTAACTGCAGTCAGCATTTTGCCGATTCCTTCGGGACCTAAAAATAAATAAGCATGGTTTACTTGGTTTTTGGCCAAAGAATTCTCTAATAAAGATATGGCTCTATCTTGTCCTATTATCTCAGAAAAATGGTTCAATTTCATTCACCACTTTTATACATTTTTATACCATTAAATCTACTAACATGCCCCTAATCTTATCTATCTGTTCTAAAATATGGGTAGGTTCAGTCTCATTTTGCAAAAAACTTTCTACTAATTCTTCTACTTCCATATCAATAGTCCTGATTGTTATTAATATTGAACGTCCCCTCCTGCTTCTTCCCCTCTGCCTGTCTAAGTAATAGGCCTGTTCAGAAGCTTCCTTAAGAAAATTCTTAACCAACATGCGATAAGTCATTAGATCATTGATATTAAGGGTACGGTTAAGTCTCACACTAATCTTATCAATTTTGCTGAGCAGTTCTTGCATAATATACTGTCTTTTTTCTTCCTGCTTCTGACTTAGTTCCTGTCCAAAGTTGGTCGATGCCCCCCGTCTTACCCCTTGTATTTCAGCTTTCTTGAGTGTGGAATAATTGCTCAAGCCTTTTTTATCCCGATCAATTTTCATCCCCTAACCTCCTATTTCCAAGAGTCCTCAATCAGCTTAAGAGCCTTACGAGCCAGCTTAACTGGGGGTAAGTTAGCATCTAATAATTTAATACGCTGGGGCTCTAGACGAGCCATTTCTAAGTAACCTTGACGTACCTTTTCCTGAAATAAAATACCTTCCTTTTCTAACCTATCTAATTTTCCGACTTGTTTTCTTTTTTGACCTATTAGGGGGTCAAGATCCAAAAGGAGGGTTAAATCTGGTTTTAGACCATTAGTAGATAGGTCGTTTAGTTCCTGCAAAAAATCCAAATCTAAACCCCGAGCAAAACCCTGATAAGCTATAGTCGAATCGATATATCTATCTGCTATAACTAAATGGCCAGCTGATAGGGCTGGGCCTATAACTTCTTCAACTAGCTGGGCACGTGCCGCTGCATATAAGATAGCTTCAGTTTTAGGCAAAATTTTGTCATTCCTAACATCTAATAATAACTGCCTAATTTTCTCTGAAATATCTGTACCCCCTGGTTCTCTTACAAATATAATTTTATCATGGTTTAAATAATCAACCAAATTATCCTTTAAAGTTGATTTACCCGCCCCATCTATTCCTTCTATACTTATAAAAAGACTAGTTTTCAAGTTAATCTCTCCACTTCTGGCTGTTCGATAATATCTATATTGATTAAAGCTTTATCCCTAGGACCTTGGAAGGAGACATCACTAGTTCTCAAATAAAGCAGGTATTCTAAAACTTCTCGGGTAATTAATTCACCTGCTAGCAAAGCTGGAATACCAGGGGGATAGGCAGCCACCATTTCACCAGCAATCAGGCCCAAACTTTCCTGCAGTTTAATAGTACGCTTGCGGCTAAAATAAGCTTGGCGAGGTGAAAGAACTACTGGGGGCAAAGGTAAGACATATTTACTATAAGACCTAGCCCGACCAGTATAATACCTTATGGCTACTTTTTCTAAGGCTTGGTAAAACCCAGCCCAATCAGCTTCGGTATGGAAAATAGAAAACATAGCTAAAATTGCCGCTTGTTCTGCTAGTTCCACCTGGATATTATGGTGGTAGCGTAATATGTCAGCTAGTTCAAACCCGTTTATACTTAATTTATCTATAACTACTAAGACCTTAAGTGGATCTACTTCACTAACTCCCTTAATATCTTTAAATTCTCCTGTAAGACACTTTAGTCCTTTAATTGTATTTATTTTGTTTTTATATTTGCTAGATAGATTAAGTGCTTGGTCTAGTAGGCTACTACCTTCTCGCTCCATCAAAGCCCTGGCTAAATCAATGGAGGCCAAAATAGGAAAGGAGGGGCTAGTCGTTGTAACCAAGCTAACCGCCCTTTTTATTTCCTCGGTTAATTTACAAGTATCAGCCATATGTAAAGAGGCCCCTTGATTAAATACAGGTAGGCTTTTATGGAGACCATTAACAACTGCATCAGCACCAGCTTTTAGAGCTGGGGTTGGATAATCTGGGTGAAAAGGAAAATGGCTCCCATGAGCTTCATCAACAAATAAGGGTACTTTTTTTTGTCTGCATGACTCAACTATTTCCTTAACTTCTACAGTAGTTCCATAATAAGAGGGACTAGTTAAAAATACCCCTGTAATATCTGGGAACTGATTTAAAGCTTGTTCAACTTCGTAGGGGTCTACACTTACAGTTAAGCCCGTAATAGGCTCAATTTCACCACTTAAATATTCCGGCCATAAACCTGACAAAACAAATCCCGTATAAAAAGAGCGGTGTGAATTGCGGGGAATTAATATTCTTTGGCCCGCAGTAGCCAAAGCTAAAAAGATAGCTTGTACCCCAGAAGAAGCCCCATTTACTAGAAATAAGCTTTCGTTGGCTCCATAAGCTTTTGCTAATAAGTGCAGGCCTTTTTTAATGGCCCCATCTGGTAGATGCAGATCATCAATGCCTGGTACTTCAGTTATGTCAAGTGCAGCTACCGATTGCAATTCTTCCACTAAGTTTTCCACTTTACCTATATGGCCAGGCATATGTAAACGTATATTATTTTCCGATACATAATTAATCAGACTCGAATAAATGGGTGTCTCTGTCATTAACAATCCTTTCTAAAGAAGCAGTTTCAAGGCCTTGGGCCTTATTTCTAGCCTTATATTCCCTATTCCTGGAGTCTCCCCATCAAACTCCAATAATAATTCTTCCTCAGATATAATTTCTATTTTTCTACCTAATAGAAAGTCTATTTCTGGTTCATCTAAATGTTTTCCAGAATATATCCGAGGCAGATTTCTTAATAGTCTAAGCTTATTTAAATCTTTCACTATAATTATATCTAATAAACCATCATCTAGTTTAGCATAGGGGGCGATTTTCATACCTCCACCAAAGTAAGAACCATTGCCTACTGCTATCATACTCGATTTACCCCGATACACTTCTTCTTCATCTACTTCAACTATTAAATCTTGATTCCTAAAGGTTAAGAGGCTATATATACCCCCCATTAAAAAGGAGAAAAACCCTCCTAATAATTTACTATTACGGTTGACATGGTGTACCGTATTGCTCCCCAAACCAACATCGGCTACATTAATAAAAAACCTTGATTCCTGCTTTCCTTCCCAATTAGTATAGGTAGCCAAAACAATATCAATTACATGTTCTTGGGCCAAAGCCAGGATTTCATATACCTTTTGGGGATTAGAAGATAAATCAAACATACAAGCAAAATCCCCACCTGTACCCATAGGAATAAAGGAAAGAAAAACATCTTCATTTAGTTTTTGCTTGTCCTCATTATAAAAACCATTAAGGACTTCATTTAAAGTGCCATCACCACCCACAGCTACTAAGCGATTATAACCTTGCCTAATTGCTTCTCGCGTGATTTCTATTGCTTCCTTGGGATAGTCGGTATATTCAACCGTAAATTTAACACCTTTACTGGTTAAATATCCTTCTAATTGAACCCATCTTTTTCTAGTCCGCCCATTAGCCGAAACTGGGTTGACTATGCATAAAGTTTTAAATTTATTTTCCATATTTCTCCCCATATCACTTTTTATCTTCTTTATCCATTAATATTGTATATGATATTTAAAGAAATATGGGAAAAAAATTAGCATCTATATTAAGATGCTATCTGATAATCTTTTTTATTAACTGTAAAATCTCCTGATACTGGCTAGTGCCTATTTCGGTATTTATAATCCTTTGTTCGCATTTGTTACAGATAAATGACTTATTTAGCATATAGCCCCCACTTATTCCATGCTCGGGGACTTCTCCACAAATGGCACAGACAGGTAACAAAAGTGCTCTAGCCCTTTTTTCGGCTAAGATAGTATTCATGATATTACCTACTTCCTTTGCAATAGGGGTCTACCTCTTTTATATTCACCTTATTATATTCATTCCCCACAGAAAGTGTTAGCAAGGACTTATTATGCGAAAGGGCAACCCTTGCAGGTTGCCCTTTCTTCTTAAATTATTCTTCTTTCATGATATATATCGTACCATCGCCGATCATAACTATCTCACCTTTTTGATTGGTACATTTTGTTTCAATTTTTACTAAACGGCGCTCAGCATTCTTTTCGATAACTGTCCCAGTTGCGGTTATGGTATCCCCTATAAATACGGGTTTAGTAAATTTAATCTTTTGGTTAGCATATACGTTACCGAAGGTTAATTGGGTCATAATAGTAGAGATTAAACCTAATACCAAAACACCTGGTACTAAAATATCGCCAAACTGTGTATTTTTGGAATATTCCCGATCAATATGAATTGGGTTAAGATCCCCAGTTAAACCTACCCAGGTAATTACATCCGTTTCTGTCATGGTTTTAGTAAAGGATACTGTATCATCTAAATTAATGTCATCCCACTTTTTAATCCTATCACTGTAATTCATATCTGTTGCCTCCTAGCTTATCTCAAAACGTAATTTGCAATGACCACCCTTTGGATTTCACTTGTTCCTTCGTAAAGTTCGGTTATTTTTGCATCCCTCATCATTCTTTCGACTGGGTATTCCCGAGTATAACCGTATCCTCCAAATATCTGTACTGCTTGGTTGGCAGTCCAATTTGCAGTTTCGGAAGCTTTTAATTTTGCCATAGCTGCTGCCATTCCATATGGTTCACCCATACTAGCTTTCCAAGCTGCCTCATAGGTTAATAATCTCGAAGCCTGAATATCTTTAGCCATATCTGCTAACTTGAATTGGATAGCTTGTAATGTGGAAATAGGTTTGCCAAATTGAACCCTCTCTTTAGCATAATCCCGAGCAGCCTCAAAGGCACCTTGAGCTATACCAACGGATTGGGCAGCAATACCGATTCTACCACCATCTAAGGTCTGCATGGCAATTTTAAATCCCTCTCCTATTTCACCTAATAGATTTTCTTGGGGTATTTTGCAATCTTCAAAAACTAAATCACAATTATGGGTGCCCCTTAGTCCCATTTTTTTCTCAGGCTTACCAAAACTAAAGCCAGGTGAACCCTTTTCTACTATAAAGGCACTAAAAGCCCTGCTTCTTAACTCTTTTTCACCTGTACGGGCAAAAACGATATAGGTATCAGCAAAATCTGCATTAGTAATAAAAATCTTACGGCCATTAAGTACCCACTCATTACCTACTAATTCCGCCCTAGTAGTCATAGCAATTGCATCACTACCAGCGCCTGGTTCAGTTAAACCAAAAGCACCATGTTTAGTTCCCTCAGCTAGGGGCACCAAAAACTTCTGTTTTTGTTCCTCACTTCCCCATTTGCGAATAGGCATAGCCCCCAGACTTACATGGGCAGATAAGGTATCAGCCGCGGAGGGGTCGATACGCCCCAATTCTTCAACTGCAATAGCATAAGCCAAATAATCGAAACCTGAACCGCCATATTCCTCCTCAAATGGTAAGCCAGTTAAGCCCAAATCAGCAATTCCTTTAAATACCTCTGGATCATACTTCTCTAATTCATCCCGTTCAGCTACTCCATCAGCTAAAACGCCTTCGGCAAAATCTCTGACCGATTTTCTAATCATTTCATGTTCATCGGAAAATTTAAAATACATATTTTCCCTCCTAATGTTTTTATTTAAAATAGATTGACATGGCTTTATCTTTTATTTCCTCTCTAAAATCGGGATGAGCAATATTAATTAAAGCTAACATGCGCTCCCTTACTGTTTTACCTTTTAGTTCCGCGATACCGTATTCTGTAATTATATATTGCACATCATTACGGCTTGTAGTAATGCTGGCCCCTCTATCAATAATAGGAACTATACGACTAATTTTCCCTTTAGCGGCTGTAGATGGGAAGGCTAAGATTGATTTGCCATCTTTTGAGCTGCTTGCACCCCTGATAAAATCTACTTGTCCCCCTACACCACTAAATTGGAAGGCTCCCAGAGTATCTGCCACAACTTGTCCTAGCACATCCACCTGCAAGGCCGAATTGATGGAAATCATTTTTTCATTCTGTGCTATTATGAAGGGGTCATTCACGTATTCTTCTGGGTATAGCTCTATCATGGGGTTTTCATTAACCCATTCGTAAAATTCCTTGGTACCCATTAAAAAGGTAGCTACCATTTTATCAGGATGTAAAGTTTTTTTACGACAATTAATATTTCCTGCCTTTACTAAGGGCATAACCCCATCTGAGAACATTTCCGTATGAATTCCTAAATCATTTTTGTCAGTTAAAAAAGTCAATACTGCATCTGGAATAGCACCTATCCCCATTTGTAAAGTAGCTGCATCCTCGATTAGTGAGGCTACATTTCTACCTATTTCCTTTTCTACATCACCAATAATTGCGGGCTCTTGATCGTGAATGGGGAGTTCGCAAGGCACAAACCAATCGATTTCTTCGACTTTTAGAAAAGTACGCCCAAAAGTTCGGGGCATATTGGGATTTACCTCGGCTATGACTATACGGGCAGCTCTTACAGCTTGAAATGTATAGTCCACTGAGACTCCTAAACTACAAAAACCAAATTGATCTGGAGGTGTTACAGTTATCATAGCGACATCTACTGGTAAAATATTGTCTGCAAACAAGCCTGGAATTTCTGAAATGTGACAAGGTATATAATCAGCTCTCCCTTCAGCCATAGCTTGTCTAGTCGTGGGCCCAGCAAAAAACCCACTATGCCTAAAATGCCCTTCCATCTCTGGTCTGGCATAGAGAGCTTCGCCCTTGGCTACCATATGGACTACTTCCACATCAGTAAGATCTTCAGCCCTTTCTACCATAGCACTAGGCAGTAATTTGGGTTCACCACAAGCATGACCTAGGACAACCCTATCACCTGATTTTATATGTTTTACTGCTTCATTAGCTGAGACTAAGCGTTGATTATAATAATCCCTCCAATCCACGCTACATTCCCTCCTTTCTTTTATTCTTATGATTCGCTTTCAATTCTAAAATATGCAAAAATTATGCCAAGGCCAGAATTATAGCTGGGATATTTCTATGCTAATGCCATTATCTATGCTGGTAAGCCTATTTTTATGGTTTTTAAAAATCCTTAACAATCCTTTGTAAGGGCCGTATTGATATAATTAATGATGCCCTTTTGGTTCGATATGTAGATAGACCATTCGTTGCCATTTTCATAATCTACCCTGGCATCTTGGCCTTAAACAAGCAAAAAACCCAGCGAACCCTTTTTGGTTCACCGAGTTTTTTTTGTTCTAGACTTTTATCCCTTTAAAGCTAATCCATATCGGGAAGCCTTGCGGACTACAGTAGTCTGACTTAATCCTAAGTCCGCTGCCACCCTTCGACTGCTGCCATGTTCAGATATAGATTTGGCTAATATCTTTTTTTCCAATTGGGCTAAAGTCTCCTTTAAAACCCCACCGTGTTCAACTGTAAAAGTTGTCGAATTAATATCAGCTTTTTCTAGAAGCAGATTATCATAAATTTTGACTTCCTTGATTAAATCGTCTTTACTAGTCACAATTGCCCTTTCAATAACATTTTTCAGTTCCCTAATATTTCCGGGCCAATCATAGTCGATCAATACATCCGAAAGGCTAGGAGAAATCCGTTTATTAAAACCGTATTTTTGGTTGAAAAGGTTAGTAAAATGATTAATTAAATGGGGTATTTCCTCCTTGCGTTCCCGTAAAGGTGGTACAACAATTGGTACCACATTCAAACGATAAAATAAATCCTTCCTAAAGTCCCTTTTTTCTACCATATCCCATAGATCACGATTACTAGCCGTAATTAATCTTACGTCAACCTTAATTGGCTTGGTCCCACCTACCCTTGTTATTTCCCCTTCCTGAATTACCCTAAGTAATTTAACCTGTAATCCGATGGGCAGTTCGCCTATTTCATCCAAAAATAGGGTACCATTGTGGGCCAACTCGAATATACCCATTTTCCCTTCCTTTTTGGCCCCTGTAAAGGCTCCAGGATCATAGCCGAATAGTTCGGATTCCAGCAAACTTTCGGGAATTGCCGCACAATTAACCCTTATCATGGGCTTTTTAGCGCGTTTACTACTGCGATGTAATTCATTGGCGATTATTTCTTTGCCCACCCCAGATTCACCTTGAATTAAGACAATGGAATCAACTTTCCCTAATCTATATACTAAATCAAAAATATTTTTAAGCTTATCCGAATAGACTACATAATCCTCAGGGTTACGGTATTTTTCAAGTTCCCTTTGGAAAAGTAGATTTAATTCATTAGCCTGTTCTACTTCTTGTTTTAATTTGTTTAGCTCTGTTATGTCCCGTCCATTGGTTAGAACCCTAACTAAGTCGCCCTCCTGATTGAAAATCGGGTTACCCGTAACTAGCATAGTTTTACCCGTTTTTATACTTTGAGTAAAGGTAACCGTTTTTTTGCTTTCTATAACCTCTATCGTAGCAGAACGATCATAGTAACCTTCCTTTACTAATTGATACATAGTTCTGCCTAGGATATCTTCAACTTTTATCCCTGTAATTCTAGTATAAGCATCATTAACACTTAGGACCTTCCCTTGGGCATCAGTCACAAAAAAACTGTCAAAGGATGCCTCGATAACCGCATCCATTTCGTCCTTTAATTCCCTAGTATGTTTTAATTCATTGCTAATGCTCTCAATTTCCGACATATCCTGGGAAACCGCAATCGCTCCTACTACTTCATTTCCGTTAAATACGGGGGCATAATTACAGAGTAAGTTTTTGTCATTATGAATATATTTTTGCCCTGTCAAGATCTGCCCTTTTTCCAAAATAGAGATTAAGCGACCATTGGGAAAAAACTCTTTATAGGATTTACCAATCACATCTTCTTTGGAAAAATTAAAAATCTTTTGGGCAGCAGAATTAAAAGTGCGTATAGTCCCTGTATTATCGATGCTGATTATGGCATTATAAGCCGAATCTATTACGGTCTGCAGTTCATTAGAAAGATCCTGCAGAATTTTATTATAGACAGATAGTATATCGGTCCTAGTAACGATACCGACCAATCTTCCATTACTTAATACGGGTAACCTACCGTAGGCTAAATTAATGATATCCAATACTTTATCATCGACATCTACGGTGAAAATATTTTGGGTCATTATGTCTTCAATAGGTCGAGAAAAATCTGCACCATCAGCAATAAAACGATACAAATTAGATTTGCCAACTAGGCCGACAATGGTATGATTTTCATCCACTACTGGTGCACCAGCTACTTTTTTTTCCACAAATAATTGGGCTGCATGTCTTATAGTATCATCTGCCCGTAAAACATAGGGGTTTTCTGTCATTATTTCTTCCACCCGCAAAGTTCTCCCTCCCTTACTGTGAATATAATCAAGACTTTTGTCGATGCGAAAAGGGCTCACCAATTACTATATTAGCTTATTATTGTAATTATGGCTAATAAATAATTTCCATAAATGCCTATGAAAGGGGGGATTCTATGGGGAATCTGCGGCGGTATAAATAATAAGCACAAGGAATTAAAATTAAAGTAAATATTGTCGAATATAGTAGGCCACCAGCGATGCAAATTGCTAGCGGTTTAAATAAAAGGTTTTTACCTAGTACCAGGGGCATAAGTCCAAAAAATGAAGTCCCAGTGGTAAGCAAAATTGGCCTTAGGCGTTGTCCTCCTGCTAATTTGACTGCCTCATATAAATCCATGTTATTATTTAGTCTTTGCTCCATAAATTCTACTAAAATAATACCATTTCGCACTACAACTCCAGCCAAACTTACTACCCCCATCATAGACATAAAGCCCAAAGGGGTCCAGGTAATAAAAAGACTATATAGGGCACCCGAACTGCTTAATAAGACCGTGGCCATAATAATTAAGGCGAGGGGAATAGATCTAAATTGAATAACCATAACTAATAAAAGCAAGAAAATAACAATGATGAATATTTGGCTAATTTCTACAAAGGCTTCTGTACGGGCTACACTTTCTCCCCCATATTCCAGATAGATGTCAGGATGTAGGGCTACTATACGGTCAATATCAGGGATTACTAATCGACCAAATTTATTAGCAGAGGTAGTTCCATCTAAGTAAGTCCTAATAGTATTGCTACGCTGATGATTGTAATGGGTAATGTGCATCAATTCCAAGTTAGTATTAATATCTACTACATAATTTAGGGGAATGGCTTGACCCAAATTATTAAATAGAATTGTTTTTGATAAATCGGGGTTGGATTCTATAATGCTATCCTTATACTTTAGGCGGACATCATGTAGTTCCTCGGCAGTAGCAAATTCTCCGAATTTTATCCCCTCTCCGTATAGGCGTAGAGCCTCCCCAATCTGCCCTTGACTAATCTTATGCAAGCGCATATTAGTTTCATTAGCTTGGAAAGTTAGGGTTGGGGAAGGTACCCCGAAATCATCACTTACCCCAATAACCCCAGGCTGGGATAATAGTAAATCTTTAATTTCATCACTCAAGGCTTGCATTTCCTCTAGTGAATTACCCGTTAGGCGCATGGACATAGGGGCCCCAATAGGTGGTCCCGATTCCACCACTGAAAAAGTAAAATCAACTAGGGGAAATTCTTTATTAAGTTCTTTGGCTAAATAATCTTTCATATGGCGGGATTTTACTTCCTTAATATCAACGAAAATAAGCATATTTGCACTATTTTCACCTACAGCATTAGCATTACTCATTCCGAAAATACGGGGCATAGGGGTAGCATAAAAGGAATTAACTTGGCTAATACCTTTTTGGGCCAGGATATAGTCCTCTATTTCACTGACTTTTTCCCGAGTCGCAGCTAAAGCATAGGTCTTGGGCAGCTGAATTTCTACGAAAATTTCGGTTCTTTCCACATCAGGAAAAAATTCTTTAGGTATAATGGGCACAAGTAGGTAAGCAAACATACTCAAAATCAGGCAAAATGCCACGTATTTCCATGGGTTTTTCAGTACTTTGGGGATTAATTTATTTTCATAGGATACTTGCAACTGACCTAAACCTTTATCTAGCCAACCATTGTTCCCTAGCTTTTCCTTTACTCTAAACCTTTCCTCTAGCCAATGGCGATAAATCGGAATAATGAAAAGGGCAGCTAAGGTTGAAGCTAAAATAGTTGCGATTATGACTGTAGGTAAAGGGCGGATAAAATCGCCTGCACCACCCGATAAAAACCATAGGGGGGAAAAGGCGAAAATTATTATTAGGGTAGAAATGATTACTGAACTTGCGACATCTTTAGTCCCCTCCAAGACCGAAGTTAAAACCGTATTTTGCTCCAGGCGATAACGACTTATATTTTCATTGACTACAATGGCATCATCAACCAATATACCTAAAACTATAATAAAGGCGATTAGGGTGATCTGGTTCATATCTACATTTACTAAGGGGAGGGCTAATAGCCCCGCACATAAAGCTACAGGGATAGTAATAACTACACTCAAGGCCGCATAACGGTTTAAACCTGCAGAGGAAATGAAGACTACAAAAAATAAAGCAATTAAAAAAGCTAGGCCTAAACTACGAAACATATTACTTATGGCATTAGCCTGGGTATAAACTTGATGTAATTCAATATTTTCGGGCAGTTCCAAAGCCATTTCCCCGATAAGCTGGCTAACTTCCCGATCCACTTTAACTAGATCGACCCCCGAACTAGCAAAAAAACTCAAGGCTACGGATGGTTGACCTTGATAACTGACTAATTCCTGCTTAGGTGCTAGAACTTCTCTAATATCAACTATATCACCTAAACGCAGGTCAGCCTGGCCATTTTTGGCTGGGAGGGATAAATGCAATAATTCCCTAATATCGTTTAATTCTTTTATCCTTAATTGATAGATAGTGTTTTCCAAAACCCAATTACCCGGTGGGGATGGTGAAATTTCCTGTTTTATAAGCTGCATAATTTCATTCGGGCGAAGTTTGGCAGCAAGCATCTTACTCTGTTCAATTTCTACTAGTAGTTCAGTTCGCGGCATTCCTTGTATCTGCACTTGTCCTATCTCGGCCATCTGATTAAAGGCAGGTTCCCATTTACCCAGCAATTCCTCCAGGGCAAATAGGTCCTCCTCTGCTAGAGCTACTAATTGATAAATAGAAACCCCTTGCATTTGCAAATCAGTTTCTAAAGAAGATTCCTGCACACCTGAGGGAAAAGTCATTTTGGCTAAATCTATTTTTTGGTCTACCTTATCCCAGGTCCCACCTACATCCATCTTTGGATCGGCTTTTATAGTAATTTGGGATAAGCCTGGTTGTGAAATAGAAGTGATATTATCAATCCCAATTATATGGGAAAATTCGCTTTCTAATTTTTCCGTTACATACTTTTCAACTTGGTTGGCTGTAGCCCCTGGATATACAGTAGTGACTAATGCTATGGGATGTTCAATAAGTGGTATTTCCCGACGGGGAAGTTGAAATAAAGTGGCAATTCCGCTAAATAAAATTAGAATAACTATAAGCACCAAAGCCAACCGATGTTTTAAAACTTTATTCAGCATTTAATTTATAACCCTTCCTTGATATTTACGATTTCCCCATCTCGTAAACGATGCAAACCTTCTGTAACCAAGATAGTGCCATTTTCCAAGCCAGTTACACTTACTTTTTTTCCTACTACCAGGCCTAAATTGATAGGCTCCCGATAAACTTTCGCATCTTTGACTATATATACATAGGGCTCCTTTCCCTTAGCAATAGCTGCTATGGGAATTAAAAGCTGTTCCCCCATATCCCTAGTATATTTAGCCTGAGCTACAGTTCCTGGGAGCCAATCTAGTGAGGAATTGTCAATCTTTAATTCTACTGCAAGGTGTTGACTGCCTGGATGAGCTAGCTGGTTAATGTTGATGATTTCGGCTACCTTAACATCTCCTTGGTAGCTAACCTTTAGCTGGTCTCCGATTTCTAGGCCTTGAATTTCATCCCGAGGAAGTTCAAGACGCATAATAAGCTTATCCTTTTTACCAGCCTTAAAAATTGCTTCCCCTTTATTTACAAATTGCCCGATTTGTACGAGTTCTTCTACTATCCACAATTTATCTGTCGCTTTTACTATACAATTATTTTTATTATCCTGGCTTTCTTTTTGGTTAATTATAGACAGTTCCCAACGTTCTTGGGCTTGTTCCATTTCACGATTAGATAGTTGCCAAGCCAAAATGCTTTGGTCTAATTCTTGCTGGGAAATAGCCCCGTTATCAAAAAGTATTTCTTTCTTTTCCTTATTCTGCTTAGCTTCCTCTGCTTGCATCTGGTTTTTGGCAAGTTGAATTTGTGCTAATTCAACTTCGTGTTCCCAGCGTTGATTAGTCACTAAAATTGCTTCATTTTCAAGTAAAGCTAGACTCTCCCCTGGATTTACTTGGCTACCTTCATTACAAAAGAATTGACGGAGATATCCTGATGTCGAGGCGGAAATTACTTGTTCCTCATCTAATTCTAAGACCGCCTCATAATGCTTCTCTATTATTAAAGGTTCAGTTTTTGTTATTTCCACCGTTACGGTAGGCTTAAGTAATTCATCTTGATCGCTTCCTTGGCTACAGCCTATTAAGCTAAACAAAATAAATATTACGAGTAGACCCCACACCCGCTTATACATAACCTTCCCCCTAGATAAATATCCTAATTACCATTACTTAAATATTAACACAAGCAGGGTAAAATATCCTATTTCATTTTTTCCCCATCATTTTAAACTTGGTGCCTATTTTACAAGACTTGTTTAATCTGTTTGAGATGAGAAAAAGCCCCTTAGTTTATATGAATTACCTGCAAGAATGTGGTAAAATTAATTCAATTAGATTCATCTGGAGGTGTTTATAATGAAGTCATTCCGTAGACTGCTCTCCAAAGCTGAAGGGGCAAAAATGACACTATCCCTCAATAAACCCCACAATATCTCCCTAGGAGGAGAGCTGGAGAAACAAGCCGGGAAAAGGCCCCAGCAACCAGCTATTTTATTCGAAGATCGTGTAATAAGCTACCAAGAATTTAATGAAAAGGCCAATCGCTATGCCAACCTATTCCGCCAAAGGGGCTTTAAGAAAGGCGATGTAGTTGCCCTATTAATGGAAAACCGACCGGAATATCTGATAATAATCGCAGGATTGGCTAAACTAGGAATTATAATATCCCTTATAAATACTGGAGTACGTGGTCAGGTATTAGCCCATGTAGCAAACATCTGTAATGCCCAAGCAATTATTATTGGTAATGAACTCTTAGCCGCTTTTGAGGAAATAGCTAGTGAAGTAAAGCTTGAAGAGCCAGCTTATATTTTTGTTGAAGATGATGATAGACAGATTAATACTAATTTGGATGTAGAAGATTTGACTCCCCTTCTCAAGGAACAATCCACCGCTAATCCCGATACCACCAAGTCCATTACTACCGATGATACCCTCTTTTATATCTATACTTCGGGAACTACTGGCTTTCCCAAGGCGACCGCTAGCAAGCATCAAAATTGGTTCGTTTTAGGCTATGGCTCAGGAGGACTAGGTCTGGAAATGATACCTGGGGATGTCCTATATAATGTTCTACCCCTTTACCACAATAGTGGGGCTAATATAGCTTTTGCCTGTTTCCTCGTCCACGGCAGTACCTTTGCCCTACGCCGCAAATTCTCCGCCAGAAACTTTTGGGCCGATATAAAAAAATATGGAGCTAGCCATTTTATTTACATAGGGGAATTATGCCGTTATTTAAATAATCAACCCCCTAAACCAGACGATAAAGACAATCCTTTACAGTACATCCTAGGAAATGGGATGCGGGGTGAATATTGGATGCAATTTAAAGAACGCTTCGGCATTAAGAAGATTGTTGAAGTCTACGGTGCCACAGAAGGGGTAGCCCGCATAATTAATCTCAAACAAGTTCCAGGCATGATGGGCAACTTAAGCGTAATTTCTATAAGAATCGGGGAAGTTGTCCAATACGATGTAGAAAATGAGGAAATCCTCAAAGGAGCAGATGGGAAACCCATCTTTTGTAAAACTGGTGAAACTGGCTTACTTATTTGTTATATAAACCCTAGGGCACCTTTCGCTGGATATGTTAATAATCCCACTGCAACCGAAGCCAAGATTTTACGCAATGTCTTTAAAGAAGGGGATACTTTCTTTGATACTGGCGATCTAGTAAAACTCCACGAAAAGGATTTTGTATCATTTGTCGATCGCCTAGGTGATACTTTCCGCTGGAAAGGGGAAAATGTAGCCACAAATGAAGTAGCCGATATCTTAAACCAATTCGGCCATATAGAGGATAGCAATGTTTATGGAGTAACAGTTGAGGGAATGGAAGGACGCTGTGGCATGGTTGCCTTAAAACCTTTAGAGGGTGGAGAAATAGACTGGAATGAATTTGCTAAATATGTAATAAAAAATCTACCTGTTTATGCCCGCCCCTATTTTGTCAGGATTAGGGCAGAGGTCGATGCTACTAACAGCTTTAAACAGATAAAAATCGCTTTACAAAAAGAAGGTTTTGACCCCACGATAATTAAGGATCCTATGTTTTTCCTTGACCCACGCCAGGAAACCTATGTGCCTATGACTGCTGAACTTTATGAGGAAATTATCAATCATAAAATTGCCTTTTAATTGAGGGATACAGGGGGAATTCCTATTGGTTAGAACAGTCATAAATTGCCAAGACGAATCTCCCTCATAAATCCCTTAATCCCTATCCCATTATTATAGGGATCTTCCCTTTTTATTCAATTAGCTTGCCACAATAAAATTGAATTTTAAAAGCAATAATTATATAATTTAAAAAAGTTCTTATTTGTAATCCTTTGAAGGGACTGACAAAAATGCAGGATAAAAACAATTATAGCTTTCCTGATAAAAGTATTAGCGATGTTATGCTGGAAGCATATGTAATGCTGAGAATTCTAAGAAGCCAGGATAAGACTCCTTATGATTATCAATTTATGGAAACAAATCAGCAATTTGAAGCTCTTACTAACTTATCACGAGTGGAAGTTGTAGGTAGGACAATTAAAGAAGTCTTTAATAAGTTTCCGGAATTATGGCAGAACCTCCATAATGCTTTACTAAAGGAAAGGAATGTAGTTAGATTTGAATTTATACTGGAAGTTAATAATAGATATTTTCGGGTAAGTGCAACATATCCCTCTGATGAGATAATTATCCTTTTATTTATCGAAATAACCACTCAGAAAAAAGCGGAAGAAACTTTAGCAGTTCATGAAATCCTTTTTGATAATGCCCATGATATTATTTTATATGTAAATTTAGATGATGAAATTGTAGATTCTAACCAGCGTGCCCTGGAAAAGTACGGATATACCAAGCAAGAAATTCTAGATAAAAAGATAACAGATATTCGTCATTCTAGTACATCACTTGATTATGATGAACAAATGTATCATGCAAACTACGATGGAATTATATTTGAATCTCTGCATGTACGAAAAGATGGCACTACCTTGCCTGTAGAAGTTAGTGCCAAAAGTACTATTGTCGGCAAAGAGCCCCTACGCATCCATATTATTAGGGATATAACTGAACGTAAAGAACAAGAAAAACAGATAGTCTGGTTAGCCAGGCATGATTCCTTAACAGGCGTGCCTAATCGCAATAGCTTTATAATGCAATTAGAACAAGAAATCAGGCGCTCCTCACGCAACAAGACTAAGTTTGCTGTAATGTTATTTGATATTGATAAATTCAAATATATTAATGATCAATATGGGCATGAAGCTGGGGATAAAGTATTATGTCATGTAGCCCGTAAAGTCCAGGGGGTAATCAGAAGCACCGATTATATAAGCAGACTCGGTGGTGACGAATTCGTAGGACTGCTAACCGATATAAAGAAAAAGGAAGACATGATTTTTTTAGCCGAAAAATAGCATAAAAATCTAGTTATCCGCATAAAAACTGGACTTATCACACTTTA
>CAZEPV010000019.1:0-39505 GCA_964514235.1 uncultured Syntrophomonadaceae bacterium
TTTATCAAGAGCTTTTGCTACCTCACCTTCGTGCGGTGCAAAAATTATAATATCACGCCTACAAGCCTCTGTCAAGGTTTATTTTTATAATTCCCATGACAGGGGACATAAGATTTATGTCAAATAGGCACTCATGATATTATATAATCCATTTAACATTTTGACAACATCTATTTAAATTTCTTCGTAAAAAAAAGAGTTGCAGTTTGCTAGGGCAACTCTTTTTTGGACTTATGCAGTCACTTTTTTCTTCCTGAAACCTTCTATAAATATTGCGCAATCGGGGCAAACCATTTCACATATATTACATGCTATACAACTATCCATATCTTTGGGCTTTACAATCGGGGTACCATAAACCCCAAGTTTTTCAGACCATATAAGGGTATCTTTAGGGCATTTTTCCTTACATAAGCCACAGCCCTTGCAATATTCGGGGAAGATATGGAAGTTAGCTTTTTCCATAGGTGTTGAGATAGCTTCTGGTTTCTTGTTCATTACTTAGCCACCCCTTCCTTTAATGACTCCTCTGCTAATTGTAGACCTATTTCTAGTGCCTTATAATTAAGTTCCCTGAGATTAGGGTTTTTCTCGAACTTATGTCCTAGTTTGTTTTCTAGGGCATCTTTTGCAGCTTCGAAGCTCACTACATTAGTAAGCCCTATAACTGCCCCCATTATGATGACATTAAAAACTCTAGGGTGCAACTCTTGGTTAGCTTTATCAATAGCTGGAATACCTATAATCTTCTTCGCTTCTTTAGGGAATTCATCTTCATTCACTTTAAATCCTTGATCATATACGAATAGTGTATTTTCATCTGAATAAATATTAGTCCGACCAATAGCTCTAGCACTAAGGGCTACAACAACGTCAGCCTTATTAAATTTGGGTGCACCTATTCTTTCATCACTAACCTGAATAAATGCAATAGAAACGCCACCCCTTTGTTCTAGACCGAAATTAGGAATATATATAGTCTGCTTTTTTTCATTATAGGCAGCTTCAGCGATAATCTCTGCTACCGATTGTACCCCCTGACCACCTTCACCTGCAAGGGCAATTTTTACTAAAGACATTATTTAGCACCCCCCTTTCCAAAAGGGCTTTTTAGCTCGCCAACTGGGAAGTATTGTTCCATTTCATCTTCTAAAAATCTCCAGGTTTGTTGGGCATTAGTCCGCCAATTAGTAGGGCAGGTAGATAATACCTCTACAAAAGAAAAGCCATTGCCATCAATCTGGTTTCTCAAAGCATTTCTGACAAACCTTCTTAATTGGTTATATTTTGAAACAGTAGCTCTGGCAATATAGGCGCCCTCTGGTGTCACCTCAGCCAAGAATTCTGGTCCCTTAGTAGGATAGCCAGTTTCTTCGGGATCCCTACCATATGGGCTAGTTTCGGTTTTTTGACCAGGTAGGGTTGTAGGTGCCATTTGTCCGCCAGTCATACCGTAGTTCGTATTATTGACTAAAATAAGGGTAACTTTTTCATTCCTTACCGCTGCATTTAATAAATGTTGTGATCCTATGGAGTATCCCCCACCATCACCCATGTATCCTATAGTAATTAATTCTGGACGTGATCTTTTTATGCCTACCATAACAGGAGTAGTCCTGCCATGATGAGTCTGGGTACTGTCGCAAGCGAAGAAATCCCAGGATAGTAAAGAACATCCAATATCACAGCCAAATACGGTTTTATCTTGTATTTGTAAATCATCGATTGCCTCGCCTAAAGCTTTGAGAACTATACCGTGGCCGCAGCCAGGGCAAAATTTATGTGGCTTACTTGGTAGGTACCATGATTTTGGGGTAACTGGTGCTACCATCATAATAAAAGACCTCCTTATTAAACGAAATAAATATATTTATAAAATGCTCTTTACTTTATTTGCAATATCATAATCTATTATGCCCACACCAGGCATAAAAAGGTTTTCAATATTAACTGTTTCACCATAAATCTCTTGTTTAACTAGTCTATCTAATTGTCCATAAGCGGATTCAGCGATAAGTAGTGTTTTGGCATTACTATTAGAAATTACATTACGTAGTTCCTGGCTAGGAAATGGTCTTAGGGTAATCGGTCTAAATGAACCCGCTTTTATACCTTGGCTACGTAAAATCTTAACTGCATCATCAGCCGCCCTAGATACAACACCATGAGATAAAATAATTATATCTGCATCTTCGCATTGATCGGCACTATATTCAGTTACATCAGGAGTCATCGCTTCATAATCTTTAACAAATTCAAGTACAGCATCATATAATTCTTCTTCCAAGCTGTAGATGTTATTCAAATGTTGTGGCTCCCTGTTTTCTCCAATCTGCCCATCTAAACCTACTAAGGGGTATGGTTTAACCATCTTAATCCCTTTATCTGCTGGGTTATACATATCCAATGGTTCACGCATTTTAGCTTGATATCCGTCACCTAGAACAAAGGTAGGAAATCTATATTTCCAAGCAGTATTAAAAGCCTTGATGGTATAATCGTACATTTCTTGGTGGGTGGCGGTAGAATAAACTACACGATGTCCCTCTCCATTACCACCGAAAGTTGTAAGCGTAACTTCTTGCTGAGAATAAATAACGGTTCCAGAAGAAGGTCCACCCCTTTGCTGAATTATGGCTACTAATGGCAGTCTCATGGCTTCTGCCATTCCAAACGGCTCCTGCATTAGCACATTGCCAGGCCCAGCTGTAGCAGTAAAAGCCTTTTTCCCAGCTTGGACAGCCCCACATACGGTGAAGCCCGCTGAAATTTCGTCTTCAGTCTGTAGAAAACCCCTGCCATGTTTAGGGGCTAATCTGGTCCAATAATGCATGACCTCATTTTGCGGAGTAATAGGGTAACCAAACATAATATCAGCTTCAGCTACTAAAGTAGCCCAAGCAACCGCTTCATTTCCTGTAATAAATGCTTTTTTAGATCCCTCGATAACATTGCGCATTTATTAAAAGCACCTCCTGACAATTTATAATTAGAAGGAAATCATCAACCTATAACTAGACTACCACAAGGCATCTGGCATGTAACGTTCAATAAATTTAACTGGAACTTCAAAATTATATTTAAGTGCTTCCTTTTGCATAGATTTTTCTATAGCCATATATTTAATAGGTATATTTAATTCCTGCCCTGCCTTAATTATTTCACGGTTCCCTTCTATAATTACATCTAAGGTAGTCTGATTTCCTAAGTGCGTATTGGCTATTATAGCATCTACCCGTCCTAATTCCTTAATATATTCTGTGATTTTGTCTAATGAATTTGTCATGGGTCGGGTAAAATTAAATACCGCAATAATTTCAAGTTCTAAAGACTCATAGGCACCTTCTACCAGGTTAAGGGTTTTAGCACCATAAACCCCATAGCCTATATCTAATATAATATCCCCTTCATTCATCAAAGCCCATCTTGCCCGAGGATTTAACATAGCTCCAGTTTCACCTAATCCAAATGAATCCTTAGTTGAAAAACTTATTGTGTTTAAACCTTTTTGCTCTAATAACTCCTTTAGCGGTCTTAAAGTGTAAAATGGCTCTACTGTATCTAAATCTACTAATGTTACCCTACGGCCTAATTCCCTTAACTCCAGAGCTCGATTAATGGCCATTTCACTTTTTCCACTAGCATATTCGCCTACAAAAGCTTCAACTATCCTAGCTGTTTTCTCTTCCGTAAACATAACACCTCCTGATTGTATACAATGTATATAGAAGCATCGGAAATTAAAGTAACATTTGTATTAGTATAAATTAGTGTTAATTGTGCGTCAATAATTATCTTAATTTAGGCTAATAATACTCATATTTAAAAAATATATGTGAAAAGTATTATATTAATGTAACTTTTTATCCTCTTTCCTAGCTTATTTTATTTACTTTTCCCTAGTATAAATTAACTTATGAAATAAAAAACCTGCCATAATAGCAGGTTTTTCTGATTAAATTGTCATTTTTTATTCTTATTCCTACATTAATAATAACTGAAAGCAAATTAAAAGTAATAAGCCCGGAATACCTAAAAATCCCGCAATAAGCACAGTTATTATATTGATCCCTATCTTAAAGGACAAGAAAGCGCCAAAGTAGTTTACCACTAATAATAATATTAATCCGATGGCAGAGTTAAAAATTAACTTCCAAAGCAACTTAATCGGCTTTAGAAAAACTTGGGCTACTATATATAAGATTACTAGCAGGAAAAAAGCTGCCATAATTACATTTACAATCTCCATTGGACCACCCCTTTAAGAATTTATTAAATAGTCCCCATAACTATTTATTTTTAGTCTGTTTAATTAATAGGTTATACCTTTCCTCAGCCGCTCGAAGATTGTATATTGCATAATCTATAAAGTCTGGATCTACATTAGCAAAAGTGTTTCTAGCTTCCTTAAGTTTCTGGTGGGCGTCTTGCAAAATTTCCTCATCCGACATGAAAATATCTTTTTTAATATCCTTTATTAACAAGTATTCTAGGGCTTGGTTTAACATGTCGCTAATCCTCATTTTGTTCCCCCACATTAGCAGATAAGCACTTTTATAATATCTGTATGAGGAAAAAGATTAGTTTATTCCATATATTCCTTACGCCCCTCTAAAGCACGTCTTAGGGTTAATTCATCCGTGAATTCAATATCCCCCCCTACTGGTAAGCCATATGCCAGTTTAGTTACTTTAACCCCATGTTCATCAGCAATCGAGGCTAAAAAACGGGACATTATTTCCCCATCTACATCTGGATTAAAAGCTAGAATAAGCTCCTTTATTTCCCCACTTCTTAACCTTTTTTTTAAAGGGTTTAGGTCTATTTCATCCAGATTATGCCCTTCCATAACATGAAATTCCTTATTAAGTACGTAGTATTGCCCCTTATAGCCCGTCTTTTCTATGGAAACAATATCATTAGTTTCTTCAGCTACACAGATAATGCTTTTATCCCTTTCATCATCTAAGCATATATGGCAGGGATCTATATCGGTTAAATAACCACAAACTGAACAGGGAAAAACTTTTAATCTCATCTCTAAAATAGCCTGGGCTAAAGCCTTAGCTTCACTTTCGGGCACCTTTAATAAAAACAAGGCTAGCCTTTGGGCTGTCTTAGGTCCAATAGTAGGTAATTTAACTAGTTGGTCTATTAAATTTTCTAGGGGACGGACTAACCTCATCTTATTGAACCTCCAATATCCACTATTACTTTATTAACTTTTTGTTTAAAATCCAGGAATATTTAAGCCTCCAGTAATCTTAGCCATTTCGGAAGAAACCATTTCCTGTGATTTTCTAATTCCCTCATTAACAGCTGCCATAACTAGGTCCTCTAACATTTCTATATCATCTGGATCAACCGCTTCAGGACTAATTTTAATAGAAGATATTTCTTGTTTGCCATTGACTACTACACTAACAACACCACCACCAGCCGAAGCCTCTAGTTCCCTTTCTTCTAATTCTGCTTGCATTTTGGCAATCTGCTCTTGCATCTTTTTAGCTTGTTTAATCATTTTGTTCATAGAGCCACCACCTGGGTTAAACATAAGAATTCCTCCTTGTACAATATAATTTTTATGGGATTAATTTTTTAAATCAAATGGCAGGTCTTAATCTTTAACTTCAACTATATCTTCCCCAAAATACTCAATAGCCTTTTTTACAATAATATCATTATAATGATTATCATCAATAAAAATAATTTCTACTTCCACATGATGATTAAAGATTTCCTCCAAAACATTTTCCAAAATCTCCATATTGGCTCGTTCTTGCATTCTTTCCTTATGAAATTTAAAACCAGTCCTAAAGCCAATATAGACTGCATTATCCTTAGCACCCAACAAATAACCCTGGGCTAGTAGAGCATGGGTGGAAACCTTTACTTCCCTAACCTTACTCAAGATCTTCTGCCATAATATTTCCCTAGCCTCTGCTTGCTCTGATCTAGGTTTGCCAGTGGGCATTTTTTCTACTGGCACATCCACCCTTTTCTCCATCCTGGCTTTTTCAGGCTGGCTAATAGGTCTAAAGGCTTGGGCTAATTCTAAAAAGCCCATTTCTAACAAAAATCTCTGCCCTTCACTAAATTTTAGGCTTTCCACAGTTCCCATCATAATTTGTAGAGCCGCCAAAAGTTGCTCCTGGTTAACCTTAGCTTTTTGATCATCCAAAAATGATCCATCATCCTGATTGATTACCAAAAAATCTATCCTATCCCCCACATTTATATACAGTAGCAAATCCCTAAGATAAAGTGACATTTCTCTGGCTATTTGTCTAGCATCTTTGCCTTCATTTAAAGCCATGTTCAATAAACTTACTATACTAGCAGTATCCTGTGCAATTGTAGCCTCCATTAATTTAATCAAAAATTCCTGATCAACTAGCCCTAGAACATCTAAGACATCTGCTTTTTGCATATGATGCCCCTTATAAGAAGCAATCTGATCTAATATGCTCAAGGCATCCCTTAATCCACCATTTGCCCGTCTAGCAATTAGCTCTGCTGCCTCATTCTCTAGTTCCATATCTTGAGAGGCTGCTACTTCTTGAAGGCGCTTAATAATTTCTTCGACAGTCAGGCGTCTAAAATTATAGATTTGACAACGTGATTGAATAGTAGCTGGTATCCTTTGTAATTCGGTAGTAGCCAATATAAAGATAACTGATTCTGGGGGTTCCTCTATAGTTTTTAGTAAGGCATTAAAAGCCTCTGGGGTTAGCATATGGACTTCATCTATAATATAAACCTTATATTTACCTTGGGCTGGTAGAATTTGCACCTTTTCTCTTAAATCTCGGATTTCGTCAATACCTCGGTTAGAGGCCGCATCTATTTCTATAACATCCATAAAATTTCCATTATTAATATCAAGACAGCTATCGCAAAGATTACAAGGCTCCCCATCATCTTTTAAGTTTTCACAATTAATCGCTTTGGCAACTATTTTCGCCATACTTGTTTTCCCAGTTCCCCGCGGACCAGAAAAAAGATAAGCATGTACAATCTTTTTTCCTATGACTGCATTACGCAAAGCGGAAACAGTCTGTTCCTGCCCCACAACTTCTTTAAATTGCCTAGGACGCCAGGCTCTATATAATGCTAAATATGTCATTTTCTTAGCCTCCTTGTCCTGATAGTTAAGCCTTATTGCATAGTATTAATAATTGCGAAGTTTTTTTAAATATTAATGAATACAAAAATAGCAGGTTATCTAAAACTTACCTGCTATTATTCTATAACAAATTTTTAAGCCGTGCACCTGCCTTCGAGAATACCTCCCAAGCGTTACTTGGACAGTTAACTCCATTCAGGCTACCCTACGGCACATGAGATTAATCCCTTAGTGCTGCTTCCTTCCAGACCTGACACGGTTCAAGATGTCTCATTGCGTAGGACCCAAATTTCAACGTCACTTATTCAAGCCAGACCTTACAAGGTATGCCCTTAGAACAGGAATTCAACCCTGCTATAGCGGGTTGCAGGTTATAGGGCACCGCTAATTCCCCGTCTAGCACGGCAAATTATAAATCCTAGTTAGCTCACATATCACTATTGCCCATATATTTTAACTTTTTTTGCACTCTAATGCAAGAACTATAAGCTTCCAGATTTACTTAGACTTCAATGATTGCCCCTTTATCCGCAGATGAAGCCATCTGGGCATAGAGCCTTAAATAACCGCGCCCTATGTTTTTCTGGGGATGTTTAAGCCCTTCATATCGCCTAGTCATTTCTGCATCACTAATATGCAGATGCAGTATGCCCTTATTAATATCAATCGTTATTTTATCCCCATCATGGACAATCGCTATGGGGCCGCCTTCTGCAGCTTCGGGTGAAATGTGTCCTACAAAACAGCCATTATTGGTTCCAGAAAATCTCCCATCAGTAATAAGTGCTGTTGATTTACTAAGGCCCAAGCCATACAAATACTTCATAGCCTTATACATCTCACGCATTCCTGGACCACCTTTGGGGCCTTCATAGCGTATAACCACGACATCACCCGCAGTAATTTTCCCCCCTAATATTGCTTCTTCCGCATCTTCTTCACTATTGAAAACTTTGGCTGTGCCTGTAAATTCGTATAATGATTCATCAAAAGCACCTGGCTTTGAAATTGCTGTATCGGGGGCCAGGTTACCCCTAAGTACCGCAATACCTCCATTTTCGCTAAATGCCTGGTCAGCAGATTTTATCAGCTCTGTATTTTCTGGATAAACAAAGGAAAATTCCTTTATATTTTCCCCCACAGTTTTGTCTGTACAAGTCAAAGCACTTTTATCTATAATATTCCCTAAATTTCTCATAACCCTAGGGATTCCACCCGCTTTATAAAATGCCTCCATATCCCAAATCGCCGCTGGGTTAACTTTAACGATTTGCGGAGTCCTGCGGCTGAGTTCAGCAAATTCCTCTACCACATTCATCCCTAATTCTGCTTCGTAGGCGATAGCGCTCAAATGGAGGACTGCATTAGTGGAACCACAAATGGCCATAGAAGTTTTTATAGCATTTCTAAGGGCACCTTCAGTTAGAATTTGTCGGGCACTTATACCTGCCTGGGTCAATTCACTAATTTTCATACCTGAATAATAAGCCACCCTTAACCTTTCAGCATAAGTAGCCGGAACCAAGGCACTCCCTGGCAGACTCATGCCTAGTGCTTCCGCTACACAAGACATGGTATTTGCAGTACCTAAAAAAGAACAAGAACCACAGCTAGGGCAAGTTACATCCTCTAAAGATAAGAGTTCCCTTTCGGATATCTCCCCAATGGTGTACATTCCCCTAGCCTCATCAAGAGAAGTTGAATCTGATTTCCTACCGTCAAATTCCATCCCTCCTAATGCAGGCCCACCATTAACTAATATAGCTGGAATATCTAATCTTGCAGCAGCCATCAACATGCCTGGCACTATCTTATCACAAGAGGCCAATAGAACTATAGCATCCAGCCTATGGGCTTGAACCGCAATTTCAATGGAGTTACATATGATCTCCCGAGAAGGTAGAATATAATGCATCCCTTCGTGTCCCTGGACAATACCATCGCAAGCTGCAATAGTACAAAATTCTACTGCTGTCCCCCCCGCCCTATAAATCCCCTTTTTAACAAACTCGGCTAGCTGATTCAGATTAAAGTGTCCAGGAACTAAAGTGTTCCAGGAGTTAGCAATACCAATTATGGGACGATCAGTAAGCTCTTCATCTGTATATCCCATTGACTTGTATAATGCCCTAAATAAACCATTTTCCTTGCCTTTTAAAATATCTTGACTGCGAAATTTCATGACTAATCTCCCCTCTTAATAAAATTCTTCGCTTTCTTAATACTATACATAAAAAAAAGAAGCTCATAGCTTCCTTTTAATGTAATCCTTTATTTAAATAGATCGTCAACTAGTTTTTCAACTTTATTATGGCGAGCCTTAGTAGCTTCCCTATCTATATGGAAATCGAAGCTTATGACATCCCCTTCTTTAATAGAAAGCGGCATTATTTTACGGGGTAAATCATAAGTACGTCCTTCGTACTCTACTACCACAATATCATTTTCTATCCTATCGATAATAAACAAAATCATCCCTCCTATGGCTGGCATTGGCCACAAGCCCTATATCCCTTGGTAATGGCATCCTCTTTGGATGTAAAATAAATTCTGTTTTTTTCGCTAGGCAAACTAGCACAAGTAGGTAGATGAAAAACCTTGCTATTCCGATTACCTATATATTTAGCTTCCCTAGCTAGATCATTAAGAAAAGTTACATTTTTATTAACCGTAAATCTTTCCCCATCACTAACAATTATAATATTCCCATCTAAATCAGTCCTTAAAATATCTACCTGCATTTCCTGCAAAATCTCCAAAATTTCCGCATGGGGGTGATTATAACTATTATCCCTACCTACCGAAATAACCGCTATATCGGGGTTTACCCTATGTAAAAAACTCTCACTTGTCAAGCTGTTAGTACTCCCATGATGGGCAACATCTAAGACATGGGCCTTAATATCATGGTTATTGTTAATTATCTCTAAACCCGAAACAGACTGAGCATCCCCCGTAAACAAGAAAACATGTTCCTTATATTTTAATCTGGTAACAATACTATAATCATTAAGGTTGTCATATTCATCAGCTTTAGGGGCCAGAAAATTAATCTCGAATAAGTCCTCGGTAGGCAAAGCCATCCCCGCCTTAGTAGCGGTAACCTTTAAGCCTTTATTCTTAATACTTAAAAGCAAGTTTTCATAAGTAGTAGTATTATGGACTACCCTAGGCATATAGATTTGCCCAATGTCAAAATTATCCACGATAAGGGGCAGACCCCCAATATGGTCGCTATGGGGATGGGTAGCAATTAAGTAATCAATAGTATTCACTTGGTTGGCAATTAAGTAATCAAGTACTACTTGCCCTTTATCAACTTCACCTGCATCAATTAAAATGTTTTCCCCCGTAGACAATTGGATTAATATAGCATCACCTTGTCCTACGTCAATATAATGGACAATTACTCCCCCATCGCTAATAGCTTCTCGGTAATCAGTAAGCTGGTCAGAAGTGATTGGAGGAGCTTTATCTATATTATCAAATAGACCACAACCAGCCATAAAGACCAAAAATAAAATTAAAATTATTAAAGAAAATCTTGATCGCATTAACCTGTCCCCTTTTTGTATTTAAATAAGTCCAAAATATTTTTCAAAGAATTTAAGTAGTTTTTCGATAATGCCTTGTTTTCTAAGGGCCCTATTTCCACCACCAAACCTTGATACAGGTGGCATTATGCTGTCTAGCGCTGTGCCTGTAGTTTTCATGATGCCATCCCTAAAAGCATTATCTATAAACCTTCTAGTTTCCCCTGCCTTCAATTGTTCCTCCTCGATAAGTTCGGCTATATCTGCTTCCTTATTCTTATTCAAGAATTCTTTCCAGTCCTCATCGACCTGGCTAGAAACATTAATCTGCTCAATAAAGCTTTCTATCAATTCCTTCTTACTCCTAAGTTCTATAGAAGAATTTATCGCCTTATCTATGGTGGTTAGAATAGTTTTATCCTGGCAATTTGATTCCTTATATTTGGCTACTAGCATAAGGATATAATCAATATTTACTTCTATTTGCCGAATCAGTTCTATTTCAAAAATAATATCATCGTTAATATTTTCTTTATCACCTTCATTTTTACCCTTGAAGTCCTGATAAAGATCAATATAGATACTTTGATAATCTTGTAAATCCCTATCTGCTATAAGGGTATCATTTTCAAATTCGTCAAAGGAGGTCAGGATGTTTCTTAGGCGGAGAACCCCACCAAAAAGTTTTATAAAGGCTTTCTGATTCTCCTCCCCAATTATGGTTTTACCTAAAGGATATTTTTCCTTCAATTCACTTATTAAATCTACATAACCGGGACTATAAACTCCATTTTCCTTATAACCATTATAGTATTGGACATAAGTCTTAAGCAGAACAATACCACCAGCATCCTTATCGCCAAATAAAGCAATGGCCTTATCCGTTTCCTCCTTTAAATCCCTAAAACAAACAATATTGCCATATGTTTTTACCCTATTTAATATCCTATTAGTCCTAGAAAAAGCCTGAATTAAGCCATGTTGTCTCAAATTTTTATCTACCCATAGAGTATTTAATGTAGTAGCGTCAAAACCGGTTAAAAACATATTAACCACGATTAAAATATCTATTTCCCTATTCTTTACCCGTAAAGATAGGTCTTTATAATAATTCTGGAATCTATCCGCAGAAGTATCAAAATTAGTGTTAAAGATTTTATTATAGTCCGAAATGGCAGCATCTAGAAAATCCCGAGAACTCTGGTCCAAATTCTCCATACTCAAATCTTCATCAGCTAACATCCCCCCGATTTCTTCTTCATTAGGGGAGAAGGAAAAAATAGTTGCAATCTTAAGATTCGCTTTCTTTTCATTGCTTCCTAGGCGGGCGACCACAGGTCGCCCCTACAAGGGTTTTTCATTGAAGGTTAATAATTTGTCCCGATAATATTCATATTGTTTTTGCCTAGCTTCTATTTCAGCAGGTAAACCAATAGAAATATCATTAACCAGTGCATCGAATTTATCTAAAATAGCAACGATTCGTTCTTGTTCGGCAAGTGGTGGGATGGGGATTTTGTAAGACAATAACTTGTCCTGCCTTAATCTTGTTACCTTTGCACCATGAGCAAATCTTTCTTTGTATCTACTAAAATTACTTGTTTGCAACAAATAGGCTATATATTTGGTGTTTTGCTTATGTCTAAAGGCAAACATATCCCCGCCAATAGCTACATCCCCACCTTGCCATGCTAAGGGTTTACATATATCCTCAACATTTTCACTTACTCCCGCTATAAGGACATCTCCCTTTTTAGCCTTTTTCAGTTTCTTAGATAAATCATATGAAACAAATGATATTGTTTTATCGGCACTTGTACCATAATAAGTATGTATTTGTCCATAATGAATACAAGGAAAACCCTTTTCCTTAAAATCAGATTTTAATAGTCCACTTCCTCTTATTAGTTCACCTATTTCCCTTAATTCCTTCCATTCCACCTCATCACCAAAAGTCAATAATTCATCCCGATAATATTCATATTGTTTCTTCCTAGCTGTAAGCTCGGTTATAAGTTGTTCAGTTAACACAGTTGTCAGCTCAGTGAATTTATCCAGAATACGCACTATTTCTTTTTGAATAGGGAGAGGTGGTAGAGGGATAGATATGTTACCCATTCTTTTTCTAGATAAATTAAACCTTGTTACCCCATTCGCAGCTTTTATTATCTGTTTTCTTACCATTTCTGATCTAAATAAATACTTTGAAAAACTAGGGTATAATAAATTTTGATTATTTAATCTAAGTCCAAAACAGAAACTATTTAAATAAAGTTTTTCATCTGTATCTACTGTTAATACTGATGACATGCCGCTTTCAAATAAAGATTCTGAAGAAGCAGTAAATATAATATCCCCATATTCAATTATATTTTGTTTTTCATTCTCTTTTATTGTTACTTTATCATTTATACTTAAATCGATTTCAATATTAGAGAATATATTCATATAGGTAATAAGTTTTTCATTTCCATCAATAAAATCGTCTTTGTTTTTACCCGATAAACCACCATAAAATTGACCTATTTCCCCTATTTTCCTATACTCCACCCCATCTGGACATAATTCTTCTATCAATCTATCCAGCTTACTCATCTACCCTGCCCCCGTTTTCTAAGATAAATCTATCAAAATCACTTTCATAAAATCTGTCTACAACCTGCATATTGTCCCTAGTCTGAACTATCTGGAATTTTCGGATAGTTGATTTTTCTAGCAAGCAGTCATCCAAAACAAAACCTTTTATCATATACTCTCTGAGTATTTTAGTGGCCCAAATTCTAAATTGGGTTGCTCTGCGGGAATTTACTCGGTAACCTACGGAAATAATGGCATCAAGGTTATAGAAATCTAAATTTCTTTTTACTTGTCTTGTACCTTCAGTTTGAACTATTTCCATTTTGGAAATAGTTGAATGATAGTCTAATTCGCCCTCAGCATATATATTTGTAAGATGCTTTGATATTGCTGGTACTTCAACATCAAATAACTCCGCCATTAGCTTTTGCGTTAGCCAGATGGTTTCATTTTTTATAACAGCATTAATAGCAACATTTCCTTCAGGTGTGTTATAGATTAGAAATTCCATCTTTTTGTTCATTTTTAGTCCCCCCAACTTAAATTATGATAACGCTATTTCAGCCACGATTTTATCTATCTCATTTCTTAAAACTTCCTGTCTAGCCACTATTGTTTTTATTTCCTTATTGAGCTCTGCTATATCAATTATCTCCCTAGTATCTTCTATCTCTACATAGGTAGAAACGGATAAGTTATAATCTTCTTCAGCAATTTCGCTATTGGCTACTAGCTTAGAAAAGTATTGTATTTCCTCTTTATTTGCATATGTCCTGACGATTTTTTCTATATTTTCGGCCGTCAATTTATTATTGTTGGTTATTTTTATGAATTCTTTAGAAGCATCAATGAATAGGGTAGTATTTTCAGGCTTGGATTTTTTTAAGACCATAATACAAGTAGCGATTGAAGTCCCGAAAAACAGATTTTCTGGTAACTGGATAATGGCCTCTATATAGTTATTATCTATTAAGTATCGGCGAATCTTTTTTTCGGCCCCTCCCCTATACATGACCCCGGGGAAACATACAATAGCTGCACTGCCGTTAGTAGCCAACCAAGCCAGACTATGCATAACAAAAGCTAGGTCTGCCCTAGACTTAGGGGCTAATACCCCTGCTGCTGAGAATCTTGGATCATTTATAAGCAGAGGGTTGGCATCCCCATCCCATCGAATAGAATAAGGAGGATTGGAAACAATTACTTCAAAGGGCTCATCATCCCAGTGAACAGGATCGGTGAGAGTGTTGGCGTGAGCAATATCAAATTTATCATAATCTACATCGTGGAGGAACATGTTAATCCTACAAAGATTATAGGTAGTTAAATTAATTTCTTGGCCGAAAAATCCTAGCCGAACCTTGTCTTTCCCGAGAATTTTGGCGGATTGCAAAAGCAGTGAGCCAGAACCACAGGCTGGATCATAGACCTTATTGACTTCAATTTTACCTACTAAAGCTATCCTAGTTAATAATTCCGATACTTCTTGGGGTGTAAAATATTCTCCCCCTGATTTCCCAGCATTGGAAGCATACATGGCCATTAAATATTCATAGGCATCACCGAAGGCATCTATATTATTATCTTGATAATTACCAAGTTGCATTTCTGCTACTGAATTTATCAGCTTGACTAATTTTTCATTTCTTTTGGCCACACTGCTGCCTAGCTTATTAGAATTAACATCTATATCATCGAAAAGGCCCTTGAAATTATCTTCACTGTCAGTTCCTTGGGCTGATACTTCTATGTTTTTAAATATGGTCTCTAGGGTTTCATTTAAGTTTTCATCATCCGAGGCCTTTTCCCTCAAGCTTCCAAATAATTGGCTAGGTAAGATAAAAAACCCCTTAGTCTCAACTAGGTCCTCCCTAGCAACTTCTGCAGCTTCATCTGATAATTTTGCATAGTCAAAATCTTCGTCCCCTGCTTCATGTTCACCTTGATTTATGTAAGCGGTTATATTCTCTGATATGTATCGATAAAAAAGCATACCTAAGACATACTGCTTGAAATCCCAGCCATCTACAGACCCCCTTAAATCATTAGCCATATTCCAGATGGTACGGTGTAGTTCGGCTCTTTCTACTTCCCTTTTATTAGTCACTTTTTTCCTCCTCATCAAGATTGGGTAATTATGCTATTATTTCAATAGCTTAATTATAGCAAAAAACTTAGGCATTAAAAAAACATAGCTAGATATCTAGCTATGTTTTTTAATTATAAATTCTTAATTTTTAATTCAAAATTCTTCAGTAAAGTGGCGGAGAGGGTGGGATTCGAACCCACGAACGCTTTCAAACGTTACTCGATTTCCAATCGAGCGCCTTCAGCCGTACTCAGCCACCTCTCCACATAAAATAAATTTTTAATTTTTAATTCCTAATTCTTAATTTTTAATTATAGTAGGAAAGCTATGCTTTCCTTCCTTCATTCATAATTCACAATTCAAAATTAAGAATTCTTCAGTTATGGCGGAGAGAGTGAGATTCGAACTCACGAGACGGGGATTAGCCGCCTACTCGATTTCGAGTCGAGCGCCTTCGTCCAACTCGGCCATCTCTCCTCAAATCAGTAAAAAACCTACTAAGCAGCTTAGCAGATTCCTTGTCTAAAACACCTGCACAAATCTCCACCTGATGGTTTAATTGGCTATCTTGTAAAATATTTAAAATAGAGCCTGCGGCTCCAGATTTTAAGTCCTGAGTCCCGAAAACTAGACGCTCGAGACGTACATTAACCATAGCACCCGCACACATAGCACAAGGTTCTAAGGTCGTATACAGAGTTGCATTCGTTAGTCTCCATCTGCCTAAATAAGCAGCTGCCCTTTGCATAGCTAAGATTTCAGCATGGCAAGTCGCATCTTGTCTCATTTCCTTTTCATTATGGGCCCAGGCAATAATTTCACCATCTAAGACAATTATCGCACCAATCGGCACTTCCCCAAGTTGAGCGGCTTTCATAGCCAAGTAAAGAGCCAGCCTCATGTATAGTTCATCATCCCTAGAAATGGGACATCACCGCCAAATGGTACGCCCGAGAGGATTCGAACCCCTGGCACATGGTTTAGGAAACCATCGCTCTATCCACCTGAGCTACGGGCGCATATCTTTTCAGTTTTTAATTCTTAATTCTTAATTTTTAATTATAGTAAGAAAGCTATGCTTTCCTTCCTTTATTCACAATTCATAATTTAAAATTCTAAATTCTTAAGTTATGGCGCGCCCGCAGGGATTCGAACCCCGGACCTCCAGATTCGTAGTCTGTCACTCTATCCAGCTGAGCTACGGGCGCACAATTAAGAATTCTTTATAAAGTGGCGGAGAGAGCGGGATTCGAACCCGCGAGACAGTATTACCCATCTACTCGCTTAGCAGGCGAGCGCCTTCAGCCAACTCGGCCATCTCTCCATATTCTTAATTTTTAATTATAGTAGGAAAGCTATGCTTTCCTTCCTTCATTCACAATTCAAAATTCAAAATTAAGAATTCTTCAGTTATGGCGGAGGAGGTAGGATTCGAACCCACGGAACCCGCAAAGATTCAACGGTTTTCAAGACCGCCTCCTTCAACCACTCGGACACTCCTCCAAAAATATGACCTATCTTTTTTAATGCAAATGAAAGTATAACATATGCTAATATTCCTTGTCAATAAGTCACACAGCTATCATTGGCCCGCTTTTTTTATTCGCTTAATACCACCCATATAAGGCTGTAAAACTTCAGGTATAATAACTGAACCATCCTCCTGCTGATAATTTTCTAAAATAGCTGCCACCGTCCGTCCAATAGCCACCCCAGAACCATTCAATGTATGCACAAACCTTGGCCTTTCCGTAGGGGCAGGGCGGTATCTAATATTGGCCCGCCGAGCCTGGAAATCCTCACAATTGGAACAAGAGGAAATTTCCCTATAAGCAGCATAACTTGGCATCCAGACTTCGATATCATAAGTTTTAGCGGCTGAAAAGCCCATATCTCCAGTAGATAGTACTATTACCCGATAAGGCAGCCCTAATAATTGTAGTACCCTTTGGGCATCCAGAGTCATCTTTTCTAACTCTTGGTATGATTTATCAGGTTCCGTTAACTTGACTAATTCCACTTTATTGAACTGGTGTTGTCTAATAATTCCCCTGGTATCACGCCCATGTGAACCCGCTTCAGCTCTGAAACAGGGAGAGTAAGCCGTCAAGTACATGGGTAAATCGGAAGCCTCTAATATTTCCTCTCGGTAAAGGTTAGTTAAGGGCACTTCTGCAGTCGGGATTAAGTACATTTCCCTATCCTGCAATTTAAACATATCTTCCGCAAATTTAGGCAGTTGCCCCGTTCCGATCATGCAATCATCTGTTACCATAAAAGGTGTTAATATCTCTCGGTAGCCATGTTCAGCGGTATGAATATCTAGATAGAAGTTGATTATGGCCCTTTCTAAGCGGGCCCCTGCACCCTTATAGACTGTAAATCTAGCTCCAGACAGTTTAGCCGCCCTTTCAAAATCTAATATATCCAAATTAGTGCCTATATCCCAATGAGGCAGAGGTGCAAAATCGAAGTGGGGAGGCTCCCCCCATTTCCTAATTTCCTCATTACTTTCTTCATCTAGACCGATGGGCACAGATTCATGGGGTAAATTAGGCAGAGTTAAAATAATATCCTCTAACTCCTTTTCCATGACTTTCAGCTTATCATCATATTCCTTAATCTCTTGTCCTACTTGGCGTACCTTTTCCATAATTTCAGTCGGATCTTGACCAGCTTTTTTTAGCCTACCTACTTCTTGGGAGGAGGAATTGCGAAACTTTTTGAGTTCCTCCACTTCTATAAGGATTTTTCTCCTATCCTCATCTAGCTCTATATACTTTTCCAGACCATCTGCAATGTTTCTTTTTGATAAACCGTCCTTGACTAACTCTGGATTAGCCCTGATTAATTTATAATCTAACATTAGTAAACCCCCTTATTTTTTCTTAGTCGCAGAT
Organism: uncultured Syntrophomonadaceae bacterium; assembly: GCA_964514235.1. Taxonomy (GTDB): domain Bacteria; phylum Bacillota; class Syntrophomonadia; order Syntrophomonadales; family Syntrophomonadaceae; genus JAAYRQ01. Next base: position 18,226 of record CAZEPV010000019.1, read on the forward strand.
TAAAAATGTAATAAACGGGGCCTACTGATAATCCCATCGACCTGGCTAAGTTTTTCTAAAACTTCTTCACTCACCTTATTATCTACATTGACTAACATTACCGCTGTATCTCCTTTAGTTTTACGTGCTACCTTCATGGATGCTATATTTACCCCTTCATCACCGAGGAAAGTAGCGAAAGGTCCAATAACTCTGGGACGGTCTTCATTTTCCACCATAACCACATATCCTTGTAAATCTGTTTCGGTTTCAAAATCATTAATTTCCACCAAAAGGGGATTTCTGGCTCTAGATAGGGTCCCTACTAATTCCAAGCTCTTATCACTGTTTAAGACTTTAGCAGTTATGACATTTTTATACCTTTTACTGCTTTGGGCTTCTTTATTTTCAAAAACTTTAATACCCCGATCATCTGCTAAGAGTTTGGCATTAACATAACTAACCTTGTCACGTACAACCCTCTCTAATAGCCCCTTTAAAAAGGCAACCGATAATATCTCTGTTTCATTCATAGTAATTGGCCCACTAAAAGTCAGTTCTACCCGGCTTACGGGGGATTTTTCTAATTGGTGGTAAATGCTGCCCATTTTTTCAGCTAAATTAATATAGGGTCTTAAGTAATTCAATTCTCCAGTCAGCATAGTAGGCAGATTGACTACATTAGGAACAATCTCACCCCTTAGAGCCTTAATAACCTGTTCGGCTATATTTTCCCCCACCCTTTTCTGGGCTTCAAAAGTATCGGCTCCTAGATGGGGAGTAACCACTACATTATTAAATTCAAATAAGGGGTTATCAATGGCTGGTTCCTTTTCGAAAACGTCTAATCCAGCAGATTTAACCTTTCCAGATTTTAGCCCTTCTAGTAAGGCTGCTTCTTTTATTATGCCACCTCGGGCACAATTGACTACCCCTACCCCATCTTTAGCTAAAGCAAACATCTTTTCATCCAGCATATGCATAGTCTCTTCATTCCTAGGAGTATGGACCGAAATAAAGTCAGATTCCTTTACTAATTCTTCTAAAGTCTCTTTTTTCTCGGCTCCAAACCTGGTAAAACGCTCATCGGAAATATAGGGATCATAGGCCAGCACCTTCATGTTAAAAGCCTTTAACCTAGTTGCTACCATAGAGCCTATTCTACCTAAGCCAACTATACCTACGGTTTTATCATATAATTCTATACCTCTAAAGGGCTTGCGATCCCAAGTACCACCCTTGAGAAAATCATTGGCCCAAGCTGTATTACGTACAGAGGCCAAAAGTAAGCTCACAGTTTGTTCAGCTGCAGAAATAGTATTACTATCAGGTGTATTAGCCACCACGACCCCATAGCGGGTACATGTATCAACATCTATATTATCAATACCATTCCCAGCCCGACCTACTACCTTGAGTTTTGTGGCTTTGGCAATTAATTCCTCATTTACTTTGGTTACACTTCTTACGATTAGAGCATCGTATTCATGAATTATATTAAGTAATTCTTCCCTAGCTATGCCATCCCTAAAATCTACATCTACTTCTTCCTTTAATAAAGCTAGTCCTTCCTCAGCTATACGTTCAGTAACTATAACTTTCTTTTTTTCCACCTTAATTCTCCTTTCGATTTAATAAGTTTTTAAATAATAGTGATTGGGCTTTTTTTATCCCACAACCTAATTCCAGCTCATAGCCTAATTTTACTAAAGTCATTTCTAAGGCAGCTAAAACTGCCAATAAATCGAGTTCCCTAACATAACCTAAGTGACCAATACGGAAAATTACATTTTCTAGGGATTGTTGTCCCCCAGCCAAAACAATATTATAGTCATCAAGCATTATCTTCCTTATCTGGTCTGCCCCTATCCCTGGGGGTGCTTTAACTGATGTTACTGCAGGTGAGGCATTGTGGTCGCTAGCTAGCAAGTCTAGTCCCATTTCTTTTATGCTTAAGCGTACCATTTCCCGATATCTTAAATGTCGGTCTATTATATTTTCTACACCTTCCTCTAGCATCATACGTACTGATTCTTGTAAACCATAAAATATGGAAATAGCAGGTGTAAAAGGAGTCTGTCCCTTTTCTAGGTATTGCATGCCTAGGTTAATATCCCAATAAAACTTAGGCATTTTTGACTCCTCATGAGCTTTTAAGGCCCGTTCATTAAAGGCAATTAAACCTAAGCCAGGTGGAACCATGAAAGCCTTTTGCGAACCGCTAATAACTACATCTAGTCCCCATTCATCCATCCTTACATCTAAAGCTGCCAAACTACTTACAGCATCGACTATAATAAGCGCAGGGTGGTCACCTAAGACACCTTTTAACAAATCAACTTCATTAAAAACGCCAGTTGAAGTTTCATTATGAGTTATTAAAATAGCTTTAATTTCCGCCTTATGATCCTTAGCTATTCTATCTTTTAACATCTGGGGATCTAAAGCTTTTCCCCATTCCACCTTAATTTCCTCTACTTGGGCACCAAAACCCCTGGCAATTTTGGCGAACCTCTGTCCAAAAACACCAATCGAAATAGCTAAAACTTTATCCCCGGGGGAAAGAAAATTGACTATAGCTGCCTCCAAGGCACCAGTACCTGAAGAAGGATAGACCAGCAAATTATGTTTAGTCTTATAGATTTCTTTTGCTCCCTCAATTACCTCCAAGATTATATCTTTAAATTCAGGCCCCCTATGGTTAATCATAGGTTTATTCATAGCCCTTAAAACCCTATCTGGTATAGGTGTCGGCCCAGGAAGCAAGAGAAACTGTTCCCCTGTCATTAATTAAAACCTCCTTGGTTACTAAAATAAATATATATACAAAAAACCCCCCGCCCTAATTAGGGACGAGAGGTTATTTCCCGCGTTGCCACCCTTGTTGGTGTTTAACACCCACTTTAAGTTATAACGTTACTATCGGTACTGCTTTTAACAGACTGCTTCGGGGTGGATTCAAAGCCCTCCTGCACTGACTCGCACCAAACATCAGCTCTCTTAAGCAGGATTTTACTTTTACTGTGCCCTTGCATCGCATTTTAAAAATTAATTTGACTGAATTATATTATATTATTGAGCAGATTTCAAGGTCTTATCTTAAAATGTTAATATCTTAAATGGTTTCCTTGAGATTATGCCCTAATCCCAAGGTATTAATACATTTAATTTCCTACCAACCTCTATCTTGCATTCTTTCTTCTGGTTTGAGTGTACTAATATTAATACCCACCATAGCTTCACCTAAATCCTTAGATATTTCAGCTAATATCCTCGCATCCTTATAGTGTTTGGTAGCCATTACGATAGCTTTAGCCCTTTTAACAGGGTCACCCGATTTAAAGATACCTGAGCCAACAAATATGCCATCACAACCGAGTTGCATCATTAAAGCTGCATCTGCTGGAGTAGCAATACCCCCAGCCGCAAAGTTTACCCTAGGTAAGCTTTTTAGTTCTTTAACTGCCAAGACTAAATCATAGGGTGCTTGCAATTTTTTAGCAGCAGACATCAATTCCTCCGCAGGTAGGCTAGCAAGCCATCTTATTTCATCATTGACTTGACGAATATGTCTTACTGCTTCAATTATATCACCTGTGCCTGGTTCCCCTTTAGTTCTAATCATAGCAGCACCTTCACCGATACGGCGTAATGCTTCCCCTAAATTCCTAGCCCCACATACAAAAGGAACCCTAAAATCATTTTTATTAATATGAAATTTATCATCTGCTGGTGTCAGCACTTCACTTTCATCTATAAAATCAATTTCCAAGCTCTGTAATATTTGGGCTTCTACTATATGTCCTATACGGCATTTAGCCATAACTGGAATAGAAACTGCATCTTTAATGGCTAAAACTATGGTAGGGTCAGCCATTCGGGCAATCCCGCCTTCAGCTCTAATATCTGCAGGTACCCTTTCTAAAGCCATAACTGCACAAGCACCAGCTTCTTCAGCTATTTTAGCTTGCTCGGGGGTAGTAACATCCATTATTACTCCACCTTTAAGCTTTTCAGCCAAATCAGTCTTTGTTTTTATAGTATCCATATGTCCCATAAACTTTGTCCCTCCAATAGGATTAAACTAAATAAATTTATGTCCTTGATTGTATAATATTTAACTAGGGTTTGTACAGTTATTCTTGATTTTCTTTGTTTATTCTGCTTCTTCTTCGTTTTCTTCTTCTATCTTGAAGCGGGCTACAGCCGATATTTGGTCCTCTTTATCTATACGCATCAATAAAACGCCTCTTGAATAACGTTTTTGTTCAGATATATCACCAGCTAAGAGCCTTATAATATGACCCTCATTAGTCAAAATTACTATTTCATCATCTGGAGTAACTACCTTAAACCCCACTAAATAGCCATTCCTCTTCGTTATGACGATAGACTTCAGACCTTTTCCAGCTCGGTTTTGGGTTTTAAATTCGTCTAAATTTACCCTTTTGCCATAGCCATTTTCAGTAACTAGTAAAACATCTGCATTTTCCCTATATTTATCCATACCAATAACATAATCATCGTCATCTAAGGAAATACCTATTACACCTGTAGCTGTCCGCCCCATTCTTCTAACTTGCCTTTCAGCAAAGGATATAGACTGGCCTTTAGCGCTAACTAACATAATTACTTCGTTTTTCCTCACCCTAATGACTTCTACCAATTCATCGTCTTCCCGCAATCCAACTGCAATTAACCCATTTCGGCGAATATTCTCAAAAGCCGATAGGGCTACCTTCTTAATGATCCCCTTACGGGTAACCATTATTAGGTTTCCTTTTTTATAATCTTTAGCCGAAATAATAGTAGTAACCTTTTCTTCAGGCCTCAATTCTAACAAGTTAATTAGGGGTAGACCTCTAGCTTGCCTAGAAGCCTCGATAATATTAAAGGCTCGATTACTGAAAACCCGACCTTGATTAGTAAAATACAGAATATCAGCCAATACACTAGTAACCAATATGTTAGTCACGAAATCTTCTGTCCTAGTCGTTGTAGCACTGATGCCCTTGCCACCCCGCCTTTGAGCCCGGTAAGTGTCTAAAGGCTGCCTTTTTATATAGCCCCGATTACTCAGGGTAATAACTACTTCGTGTTCATCTATAAAATCTTCTATGTTAAATTCCCCATCATCTAAACTGATTTCGGTTCTTCTTTCATCACCATATCTTTTCCTAATATCTTCTATGTCTTCCTTAATCAAAAACAAAACCCGCTCTGGCCTAGCTAAAATATCCTTAAAATCGGCTATTCTATCTAATAATTGATTAAATTCCTCTTCTAATTTACTTCTTTCCAAACCAGTTAATTGGGCTAAGCGCATATCCAAAATCGCATTAGCTTGGATTTCGGTGAAATCGAACTGTGCAATTAGGGATTGTCTGGCTGTTTCTCTATCCTTACTGCCTCTTATTATTTCTATTATTTCATCTAAGTGGTCAATAGCCCTACGTAGCCCTTCCACAATGTGTAGCCTGTCTAAAGCTAATCTTAATTCATACTTAGTTCTGCGGGTAATTACTTCTTTCCTATGTTCTAGATAATACTCTAGCATTTGTTTTAAATTCAATAATTGTGGTTGTCCATGGACTAGTGCTAGCATATTAAAACCAAAACTGCCCTCTAATTGCGAATACCTAAAGAGCTTATTAATCAGCACATTTATATTAATGTCCCGTCTTACATCTATGACTATCCGAATCCCTTTTCTATCGGATTCATCCCGTAAATCTACGATACCTTCGACTTTTTTATCCCTTACTAGTTCAGCGATTTTTTCAACCAACCTAGATTTATTAACTTGATAAGGAATCTCGGTTATTATTATAGAATTTCTTCCGCTTTTTCTTTCTATAATTTCATGCTTAGCCCTGATCCTTATACTGCCTCGGCCAGTATGGTATCCTTGCTTTATCCCCGAAGTACCCATAATAATTCCTGCTGTTGGAAAATCTGGTCCTTTAACAACTTCTATTAATTCATCAATGCTTACCTCTGGATTATCGATCAGCATAGTCAGCCCATCAAGTATTTCAGTCAGATTATGGGGGGGTATATTAGTTGCCATACCCACCGCTATACCAGTTGAACCATTAATTAATAAATTGGGAATCCTAGCAGGTAAGACCTCTGGCTCCTCCCGACTATCATCATAGTTAGGTCGCCAATTTACTGTATCCTTATCGATATCTTTTAACAATTCTGAAGCTATACGGGCCATACGGCTCTCGGTATACCTCATGGCTGCTGCCGAATCACCGTCAATCGAACCGAAGTTTCCATGCCCATCAATAAGTGGATAGCGCATAGAAAATTCCTGGGCCATTTTAACCATAGTGCCATATATGACACTATCCCCATGGGGATGGTATTTACCCATAACTTCACCGACTATAAAGGCTGATTTCTTATGGGGTTTATCGTGGGTCATGCCCTGGTCACTAAGTGCATAAAGAATCCTACGATGTACAGGTTTTAAACCATCTCTTACATCGGGAATAGCCCTGGAAACAATAACGCTCATCGAATATTCCAAAAAAGACTTTTTTACTTCCTTCTCTATATCAATAGCTATTGTTTTATCAAATAAATTGCCTTCTGCCAATTAAATCACCTCTTAAATATCCAGATTTCTTATAAATTTAGCATTAGCCTGGATAAATTCCCTTCTTGGTTCTACATTTTCCCCCATCAAATCGGAGAAAATCTCGTCCGCCCTAATAGCATCATCAATATTTACTTGTAAAATGGTGCGATTATCAGGGTCCATAGTAGTTTCCCAAAGTTGTTCAGGGTTCATTTCCCCCAGACCCTTATAACGCTGGATGCTCCATTTCTTACCCGAATTGTTTATAAAGTCATTTAACTTTTCTTCCTCATGGAAATAATGTACCTCATTACCCCTTTTAATTCCAAACAAAGGGGGTTGGGCTATATAAATATAGCCATGCTCAATTAATTCCCGCATATAACGGTAAAAGAAAGTCAATAATAAAACCCTAATATGGGAACCATCCACATCCGCATCCGTCATAATGAAAATCTTATGGTAGCGGGCCTTTTTTATATCAAAATCATCATCGATCCCAGCACCAATAGCAGTTATCATGGCTCTGATTTCCTCATTAGATAGGACCCTATCCAACCTGGCCCTTTGCACATTTAATATTTTCCCTTTCAGGGGTAGAATGGCTTGAATATTCCTATCCCGCCCTTGCTTAGCTGAACCACCTGCAGAATCACCTTCAACTATAAATAATTCGGATTCAGCAGGATTTTTATTACTACAATCTGCTAATTTTCCAGGTAGTGAAGTAGATTCAAGAGCACTTTTTCTGCGGGTTAATTCCCGAGCTTTTTTAGCAGCTTCCCTAGCCCGACGAGCTGAAATAGCTTTTTCTAAAATTTTCCTCGCTATGGGGGGATTTTCATTTAAATAGTTTTCTACACTATCAAAAACTGCCCCTTCTACAATGCCACGAATATGCATATTACCTAACTTAGTTTTAGTCTGTCCCTCGAATTGCGGTTCCTTTACTAAGATCGAGATAATACCGACCATGCCTTCCCTAATATCTTCACCAGATAAATTAGCTTCATTATCTTTTAAATATCCATTTCTCCTGGCATAATCATTGACTACCCTAGTTAATCCATTTTTAAAGCCTATTTCATGGGTACCGCCTTCTTGAGTCCTAATATTATTAGCAAAGGAATATAAATTCTCACTGTATCCACTATTATATTGAATAGCTACTTTTACAATAGTATCCTCTTTTTCCGTTTCAAAATATATGGACTCATCATTAATTACTTCCTTGCTCCTATTAACATATCTTACAAAATCAATTAAACCCTCTGAGGAATGTAACTTTTTTACTACATTTTCCCTTTCATCTAGGAAGTTAATGGTAATGTTTTTATTCAAAAATGAAAGTTCCCTTAGACGTTGAATAATAATATCGTTTTCAAAAACAACTAAATCAAATATGGTCTCATCTGGTACAAAATGAATAGTTGTGCCAGTTTTTTTAGTTTCGCCAATAACCTCTAAATCGCTGACGGGAATACCCTTTTCATAGACTTGTTTGTAAACTTTACCATCCCGATTTATATTAACCGTCATTCTAGAAGAAAGAGCATTTACTGCCGAAAGGCCCACCCCGTGTAAGCCCCCGGATGTACTATAATTACTGCCACCGAATTTTCCCCCAGAATGAAGTGTAGTTAATATTACTTCTACTGCAGGTATACCAGCCATGGGATGGGTATCTACTGGTATTCCCCTACCATTATCAGAAACTGTAACACTATTGTCCTGGTGAATAGTAATAGAAATAAGATCACAATAACCGTCAACCGATTCGTCAATGCTATTATCTACAATTTCAAAAACTATATGATGTAAACCACGCGGCCCTGTAGAACCGATATACATGCCTGGCCTTTTTCTGACAGCTTCTAAGCCCTCTAATACTTGAATATCTGAAGCATTATAGCTATTTTGATTTTGGACTTCGTTCAAAATATATGCCCTCCTTATAGTAGTTAAGCGATCTCTTGTATAAAGTCAAAGATGAAATCGGAGAAATGTAAATATTATCTTCGCATATAATTAAAGCTTTTTTCTTTTCATTATCACTAATATTAATCAATTTTTTTTCATCTAAGGCCACATGCATAATATCATCAATGTCTTCTGAAATAGAATTTTCAATATTCAAAATAGCAATTATGCTTTGAGCAGAAATAACATAATTATTCCCCAAATGAATATACATCATTATTCTCCTTCCTAAGTTAATTTGCCATTTTCTATTATTTTAATATTTTTATTATCCAAATTAAGATTATCTAAATTGACAGAAGTCAAAAAACTTTGGTATTCAGCGGTATTAAGCTCATTAATCAATAATTGCCTTTTTTCTTTATCAAGTTCAGATAAAACTTCATCTAATAAAAATAAGGGATAAAAATTTTTTACCTTTTTAAACGCCTTGAGTTCCGCTAATTTCATAGCAATTACAATATTCCTTTGTTGTCCTTGGGAAGCAAAGGTTTTTGCCATTCTATTATCGAGATAGATATGCAAATCATCTAAATGAGGACCTGCCATAGTGTTCCTTCTTGTTTTTTCTAAATCAGCTCTTCTTGCAAGTTGTTCATATAAAGCATTTTTCAGTATATCCAGATTAATTTTACCACTATTGACAGGAAAGGAAAGAGCATAGCGGATTTTTAAATAATTTTTATTATTATTTATGTCCATAAAAATATCACTGGCTATTTCATCATAGAGTGAAATAAATTTTAAACGTAAAAATATTAACTTACTAGCATTCTCAACATATAAGTCATTTACTATATTAAAGCTTTTACTATTAGTTTGCTCATTTTTTAATAATAAATTCCTTTTTCTAAGTAACTTGGTAAAACTATCTAATGATAAATTATAATCACTAATGATCTGCTTTAAAACAAAATCTAAAAAATTACGCCTTTTGGCTGGTGAGCCTTTGATTAAAAATAAATCATCAGGGGTAAATAAGACAACCTTAAGCAAATCATCGTGATTTAGGTTTACTTTTTTATTATTAATTTTTATTAGCTTACTAGAATTAAGATCATAGGTTAAAAGTTGGGTAAATTCCCTACCCTCATAATTATACTGGGAACGAATAGTAAAATTTGTCGCATCATAGTTTAATAAATCTTTATCAGAATTGGTCCTAAAAGATTTGTTTCCAGATGCCATATAAATAGCTTCTAATAAATTAGTCTTACCTTGGGCATTTTTACCCAAAATAATATTTAAACCTGCCTGGGGATGATATTCTAAACCCTTAATATTTCTAAAATTAACAACCCTTAATTGGCTAATTTTCAAAATTTATTTCACATACTCCTTTTAATTACTAGTCCTTAAGGGGACTAATACATAAAGATAATTTTCTTTATCAGGATTGACTACCAAGGCTGGACCTAAAGCACCAGATAACTTAATAATAATTTCTTCACATTCAGAATCATAAATCTTAGCTATTTCTAAAAAATAATTAGTATTAAAGGATATTTTTAATTCACTTTCTCCCTCTATGGCATTTTTATATTCTAAGATTTCCTCTATTTCCCCTACTTTTTCAGAATAGGTACTAATAACGGCTTCCATTTCATTAAACTCGAATTTCACGTGTTGTATCTTAATTTTATCATCCATAGGCATTACTTTAGCTCTTTCTAAAGTAGTTACTAAATATTTTGGATCCATATTTACTTTGGTATTAAAGCTTTTGGGAATAACATTTTCATAGTTAGGGTATTGCCCATCAATTAAACGGGAAAGCAAGATAATATCATCATAATAGAAAATTACATTATTTTCACTGAAGGCTATATTGAGCTCTTCTTCACTATCATCTAATAACCTTAATAATTCATTAACTGTCCTGCTAGGGATGATAAAATTAAAAGGTTCTAAATTTTTATCTGGAAGAATATAACTATAATGGGCTAAGCGGTGGGTATCAGAAGCTACTATACTTAGTTTCCCATCTTCCAAAATATCGAACAAAACTCCAGTAAATACAGGTCTAAAATGATTAACTGCCGCCGCAAAAGCAGTTTTTCTTAGAGCTTCTTTGAGAATATATTGGGGTATAGAAAATTTATCGGTCATTTTGCTTATAGGTAAATCTGGGTAATCTTGTTCATTATAAATATTAATAAATCCAGTAGACCTACCATAAGTAATATTAAGACGGGATGTATCGTGGTTTAAATCTACGGTTATATTTGTATCGGGCAATAATTTTATAAAATCGGCAAAATAATGGGCATTAACTAAAACTAAACCTTCTTTTTCTATTTTAACTTCCTGGGAGGAAGCTTTTATACCTATCTCCATATCGGTAGCTGTCATAGTTAAACCTCTTTCATGGTTTGCCTCTATAAGGATACCAGATAAAACAGGAATAGTACTCTTATTAGATGCAGCTCGATGAACTAAGGTAGTCAAAGTCGACAATACTTTTTTATCTACTTGAAAATTCATGTTTTTTTCCCCCATCTCTTATTTATTATTTATTAAACAGTTAGTAGTAGTCGTAGTAGGTAGACTTAATATGTGGACAAGCTATAATGGCTGCTAGATATTCACCTTTAAAGCAGTTAACAAACTTGTGGATTCTATTCCTAAAAAGTAAAATTAGGGTCAATCTTTCTGGATAACTCTTTTACGGATAATTTCAGCTCATTATCTATTTCAATCTGTTTTTCTATTTTATCATGGGCATGGAGTACAGTAGTGTGATCACGGCCACCAAATTGATCTCCTATCTGCGGATAGGATGCATCTGTCATATTACGGCATAAATACATGGCTATTTGTCGAGGAAATACTACCTGCCTATGTCTTTTTTTGGATAATAGTTCATTCATGTTAATATTATAGTATTGGCAAACTGTTTTTTGTATAGTCTCTATGGTAATCATTTTAGGTCGGGGTGGGGGTAAGATATCTTTTAGTGCCTCATTAGCAGTAGCCATATTTAGCGGTTTTTTATTAACTGTGGCAAAAGCCACCAATCTTATTAGGGCACCTTCTAATTCCCGAATATTAGAATCTATATAATTAGCAATATAATCAATAACATCATAAGGAATATTAATATTATCAGTCTGGGCTTTTTTTCTGAGTATAGCTATTCTTGTTTCTAGATCAGGGATTTGGATATCAGTAATTAGGCCCCATTCAAAACGTGATCTTAATCTATCCTCTAAAGTAGGGATATTTCTAGGTGGTCTATCACTAGATATTACTAATTGTTTATTGGATTCATATAAAGTATTAAAGGTATGGAAAAACTCCTCTTGGGTTCTTTCCTTACCAGCTAGAAATTGAATATCATCTATTAATAGTACATCAATACTTCTATATTTTTGCCTAAATCCAGAAGTAGTATCATCTTTTATGGCGGAAATTAAATCATTAGTGAATTGTTCTGATGAAACATACATTATAGAATGTGTGGGGTGTTTATGTAATATATGGTGACCGATGGCCTGCATAAGGTGGGTTTTGCCTAAGCCCACTCCCCCGTATATAAATAAAGGATTATAGGCTTTAAAGGGTGATTCTCCCACTGCATAACATGCTGCATGGGCGAAGCGATTACTGTTCCCTACTACAAAGGTATCAAAAGTATATTTTGAATTTAAGGGGGAGGCTAAGCGCCCTTTTTTTATTACAGTATCAGTAGTAAATATAACCTGGATATCCTGATTAGTTAATGCTCTAAAATTAGTGTGGATAAGTTCTGAATAACGAACTTCTATCCATTCTTTAGTTAAGCTATTCGGGACTGTTATATAAACCTTATCATTTAAGGAAGTTGTATATTCAACCATGGAGAACCAGATATCAAAACTAGTTGTCCCGATTTCTTCGCGAATAGAATCTAATACTTTTTGCCAAACGGCGGAATAATCCTGAACAAATGACATTTAAAAAATTCCTCCTGTTGTTTTGTGGAAAAAAGGTCTGTTGATAACTATTATAGCTGTGGATTAATTGATAAGATAGTCAGAATGAAAAAGATATTTAATTCTAGACTCTAATTTAGTAAAATCTAATATATATCATAACAAATTAAAAAAGAAAATAGAAGCAATCATATATGTTTACTTGACATTAGTAGTTACAAAGGCATAAACTTAAAAAGTATCGGAACTTTAAGGAGGGATACTAATGAAAAGAACCTACCAACCTAAAAAAAGACAAAGAAAAAAGGTCCATGGATTCAGAAAAAGAATGTCTACTGCTAGTGGAAGAAAAATAATAGCAGCTAGAAGGAAAAAGGGTAGAAAAGTTTTATCTGCATAGGTCGTGTTTCAGCGACCTTTTATTTTATTAAAAAGATGAAAATAAGTAAACCATGCTTATTTTAAAGTATTATTTCTTAATTATAATGATGTTAAATAAAAGCTAGGTTTTCTATACATATTATAGGGATGATAAAGATGCTAGCTAAAAAGTATAGGATAAAAAGTTCTAAAGAATATAACTCAATCTATAGAAATGGAAAAAAGGTATTAGGAAAGTATATAATAGTTTATATATTAACTAATAAATTGGAATATAATAGATTTGGGATTGTAACCAGTAAAAAAATAGGCAAAGCAGTTATTAGAAATAAAGCCAAACGCCAATTACGTGCAATAATCGGTAATAATATGAATAAACTTAGGACTAGTTATGATATTGTTATAGTGGCACGTTATAAAATAGGTAGTATAGATTATGAACTCTTAAAAAATGATTTTGATAAAGTTATGGGGAAGTCAGGTTTATGGTGCGAAAATTAATAATAATTTTAATAAGAGGATATCAGAAAATCACCCTGTTTAAGAGTCCTTCATGTCGTTTCTACCCTTCCTGTTCCAATTATTCCATTGTTGCCTTAGAAAAACACGGTCTTTTTAAAGGGGGATGGTTAGCCGTAAAAAGAATATTTAAATGTCATCCATTTAACCCGGGGGGTTATGATCCGGTGCCATAATTATTTTGTAAAAAGGTTTTAAACTACTAGTAAATACCAATAATTATTTAATAAGAGTATGAATGGTTTTTTTATATGTATCTTAGTCAATCCAAGGAGGTGAAACCTGCTGTAGACCGCGTACCGGCAAGCAGGGTTTAATTTGTGGCAGTCTTTTGTGCAATGGTTCGCTAGTGTAATTGAATTTATGTATGGCATAACTGGTAGTATCGGCGTGCCCAACTATGGTTTAGCTATAATATTTCTTACTATTACTATTAAAATAGTTCTATTTCCTTTAACCCAAAAACAGATGAAATCTATGCGGGGAATGCAAGAAATCCAACCTAAGATTAAGTATTTGCAGGAAAAATATAAAGATGATCCCCAGAAAATGCAAGGCAAGGTTATGGAATTATACAAAGAACATGGAGTCAATCCATTTGGGGGATGTTTACCCCTACTTATTCAAATGCCAATATTTATAGCATTTTATCAATCTTTATTAAGACTAGAGTTTACAGTTGCAGAACATGCTAAGTTTTTATGGATTCCAGATATCGGGCAACCAGATACTTTCTATATACTCGCTGTACTGGCAGCAGCTACAACATTTTTACAACAAAGAGTTTCGATGGTAGACACAAAAGATCCTACCCAAAAAACAATGTTATATATAATGCCTTTATTTATGGCTTGGATAGCGGCAACTCTGCCAGCAGGATTACCATTATACTGGGTAACTTTTAATATTTTAGGTATTGCCCAACAATTATATGTGAATTGGAGCAGTAAAACGAAACTTGATACTGGAACAGGAATACAAGTTGAAGTAGAAACGAAGAAAGCAGTAGAAAAGGAAACTAAAAACGTAGATAAATCTAAAGACGAAATTAAGAAGGATAAAGCAACAGGGGGGGAAAAAGGAGGAAACAAAAAGAATGGATCTCCCAACAATCGAAAAAAGAGGAAAAAGCGTTGATGAAGCTATCAAGGCTGCATTAGATGAATTAGAATGTGGTATTGAAAATGCAGTTATTGAGGTAGTAGAGGAACCAAGTAAGAGTTTATTAGGCCTCATAAAAAAGCCTGCTATTGTAAAAGTCTCTATAAGGGAAAAACCAGATGAAAAGACTTTGCGGATAGTAGAAGGTTTGCTAAATAGAATGAAAATCGACTATGAAATTGAAAAGGTTGAACATGTGGGAAGCAATGTTAGGGTTAATATAACTGGCAAAGATATGGGGCTACTTATCGGATATAGGGGCGAAACCTTAAATGCAGTTCAGCTTATGACTAATTTAATTGTTAATCGAAATACCGAGGAAAGGGTTAAGGTTACTATAGATGTAGAAGATTATAGGAAAAAAAGAGAACAATCCCTAAAATCTCTGGCTATTAGATTATCCAATAAAGTTAAAAAGACTAGAAAAAATGTAATCATGCGACCTATGAATTCGCAAGAACGACGAATTATTCACACTACCCTACAAGGTGATCCGCAAATCTCCACCTACTCTACTGGAGATGAGCCCAATCGCAAAGTAGTAATTGCTCTAAAAAATAATAAATAGTTAAGTGATAAGACCTCCCTTCAGTGGAGGTCTTATTTGTGGATAAGTGTGTAATTAGCTAGATTGTCTGGTAAGATACTAATAAAATTAATTTATTTCGGGATGTGAGTTAATTGCTTTATGATGATATCGCGGCTATTTCTACCCCACCAGGTGAAGCTGGTATTGCAATCCTTAGGCTGAGCGGTTCTAATGTCATAACCAAGGTAAATAATATTTTTAAGCCTTATAGGAAAGGGGTAAATTTACAAGAAAAGCCCAGCTTTACTATGTCTTTAGGTTGGATAATGGATGAAAAAAATAATATGATTGATGAGGTAATAATTTCGGTAATGAGAAGTCCCCGCAGCTATACGGGAGAAGATGTAGTGGAAATTAACTGCCATGGGGGTAGTCTGCCTGCCCGAAGGTGTCTGGAGGAAGCATTAAAAACTGGCATAAGGCTGGCCGAGCCAGGTGAATTTACCAAAAGGGCCTTTTTGAATGGGCGTTTAGATCTTAGTCAAGCAGAAGCAGTTATGGAGCTTATTACATCTAAAACCAACAAAGGACTAAGTTTAGCGGTAAAGCAATTATCGGGGAAAAATAGTATAATATTTAACCAGCTAGAAGATGACTTAATAACTGTAAATGCCATGGTTGAAGCTAGTTTGGATTTTCCTGATGACGTGGGGGATTTGGATGTAGAGGAAGCTAGGAATCTAATCAATGAAATCCTGCTAAAAATTGATCAACTCCTAATTGCTGGGGAAAGGGCTGATATTTACCGACAAGGAATTAATGTAGCTATATGCGGCAAACCTAATGTGGGTAAATCTTCTTTATTAAATGCTCTTTTAAGAAAAGATAAGGCGATTGTTACTGATATTCCAGGTACTACTAGGGATGTAATTGAAGATTATATTAATGTCAGGGGCATCCCCGTCAAATTAATGGATACTGCTGGAATTAGGGTTACTGAGGACCTAGTAGAAAAAATAGGAGTGGAAAAATCGCGTCAGGTGATTAAAGATGCTGAGTTGGTAATATTTATTTTAGATATCGAAACAGGTATAACTGCGGAAGATATAAATATTTTCCGCAGTATAGAAAACCTTAATATAATTATTTTAGTTAATAAAGAAGATATAGAGGAAAAAAGGATAAGTGAGGAAGAATTAGAAAATATATTCGCAGGCTTTCCCATTATTAGGGCTTCTGTAAAGGAAGAAGTGGGCTTAGAAGAATTAGAAAATACTATGGAAAATCTAGTTTTGACTGGTAAGGCTAAAAATCACGATATGGAATTAATGATTAATCTGCGCCAGAAAAATGCCCTATTAAAAGCGAAGGGATTTCTAGAAGATACGATTGCTGTAATCGATGCAGCCCCCTTAGATTGCCTGGGGGTAGATATTTGGGGCGCCCTGGAAGCCATAGGGGAAATTACAGGTAAAGCCTTAAAGGAAGATGTAATAGAGCGGATATTTAGGGATTTTTGTATTGGTAAATAGTCTGTGTCTAGGAGGTTGAAATGAGTACTTATAATGCTGGTTATTATGATGTAGTAGTTGTGGGGGCAGGCCATGCAGGTTGCGAAGCCGCCTTGGCTGCAGCCCGTATGGGGTCTAGCACTTTATTAATAACCCTGAGCATGGAGGGTGTAGCTTTAATGGCTTGTAATCCTTCGATTGGTGGACCCGCTAAAGCTCAACTTGTACGGGAAATTGATGCTTTGGGGGGCGAAATAGGAAAAGTTATTGATAAGGCTAATTTACAAATAAGAACTATAAATACAGGTAAGGGGCCAGCTGTCCAGGCTCTAAGGGCCCAAGCCGACAAATATGAATATCAGCAAACCATGCTCAAAACCTTATTAGATGAAAAAAACCTGCATCTTCTGATGGCAGAAGTAGAGGAAATAATCGTAGATAATTATAAGGTTAGAGGTGTTATTACTAAAACAGGGGCCAAGTTCGATTGTAAAGCGGTAGTTATAACTTCGGGTACTTATTTAAAAGGGCGAATAATCGTAGGTGATATTGCCTTTGATGGGGGGCCTGGTAACCAATTCCCGGCTGTAAAATTATCAGATTGTCTTCAAGAACTCGGTTTCGCCATGGGACGCTTTAAAACAGGGACTCCCCCCCGTATAGATAAAAAAAGTGTGGATTTTTCTAAAATGATTGAACAGCCTGGGGATAATATGGATTTGAGGTTTTCCTACATGAGTGGGCCCAATAACCGCCCCCAATTATCTTGTTGGCTAACCCATAGCAACCCCGAAACTCATGCCATCGTTATGGATAATCTTGATAGGGCTCCCATGTATACGGGGACTATAAAAGGTAAAGGCCCCCGCTACTGTCCTGCATTTGAAGATAAGGTAGTGCGATTTTCAGATAAGGATTCACATCAATTATTTGTGGAACCTGAAAGCAGGTTTACCGATGAAATGTATATCCAAGGGATGAATACCAGCCTACCCGAAGATGTACAAATTAGGGTTTTACACAGTATTCGCGGACTTGAAAATGTGCGCATTATGAGGACGGGCTATGCTATCGAGTATGACTATATTTACCCCTCCCAACTAAAGTTAACCCTAGAAACTAAAAACATCGCGGGATTATTTACCGCTGGGCAAATTAATGGAACATCGGGTTATGAGGAAGCTGCAGCCCAAGGGCTAGTAGCGGGGATAAATGCAGCCCTGAAGATTCAGGAAAAAGAGGCATTTATACTGAAAAGAAGTGAGGCTTTTATAGGGGTGCTTATTGATGATTTGCTTACGGGTGAAATTGATGAACCTTACCGACTTTTAACTTCTAGGGCTGAATATAGATTACTCCTACGCCAGGATAATGCAGACCTGCGTTTAACCGAACTAGGCAGACAGATAGGTCTAGTCGATGATTATCGTTGGCAAGTCTATCAAGATAAAAAAGAAATCTTAAGCCGAGAAATAAAGAATCTGAAAAATATTACTTATACACCTGGACAAGAATTTATTACGGATTTTTTAAATAGAAGGAATAGTGCCCCCATAAAGGATAGGACTTCCCTTTGGACCCTTTTGCGCAGACCCGAAATTACAGTTAGCCATCTAGTTGAGGAAGGAATAATAACTACCGAAAACCCAAGCATTCTAGAACAGCTTAATATTCAATCAAAATATGAAGGCTATATTAAAAAACAAGAAGAACAAGTTAAACGATTTGAGAAAATGGAAAATAAAAAATTACCCCAAGACATTAATTATGATGAAATTCAGAGCCTATCCAATGAATCCAAGCAGAAACTTAATCAGGTTAGACCTACCTCAATAGGCCAAGCTTCCAGGCTTTTTGGGGTTAATCCAGCCGATATTAATGTATTATTAATTTATTTAGAGAAAGAAAAAAGGAAATAGGGGACTTACATGGAATATAATGTAAACAGATACCTTAATTTACTGACTGCAGAGAACAAAAAACATAATTTGGTAAGTAGAAGGAATTTTGATGAAGAAATCTTAAAACACGTAGAAGATAGCCAGATTATTTTACAATTTGAGGATTTAAATAATAAAAGGATTGTAGATATCGGAAGTGGAGCTGGATTCCCTGCTTTGGTATTAGCAATTAGATCCCCTGAGAGCCATTTTACTTTAGTCGAATCAGATTTAAAAAAGAAAAACTTTTTGTCAAAAGTTGTAGAGGAATTAGACTTACCCAATGTAGAGGTGGTTAGGGAGCGGGCTGAGCTACTGGGGCACCACAATTTCTACCGAAATAAATTTGACATATGCACAAGCAGAGCCGTGGCTCAGATTAATGTAATGTTAGAGTATGGCTTACCATTACTAGTTTTAGGTGGGGAAATGTGGTTATGGAAGGGTAGAAACTATCCCCAGGAAATTGAAGATGCCCAAAATGCTCTAAACTTGCTAGGGGGTAAGTTGGATTCTATTCACCAGTACACTCTAATGGGTGAAAAGGATAGGGCTATAATAATTATAAAAAAAGTAGGTCATACACCGCAAAAATACCCGAGAAGGGTTGGAATTCCGTCGAAGCGTCCACTATAGGGAGGGGTTAGTATGGTACGCAAGCAGTTGGGAAAGTTGTGGGGAAAAAACCAGGGTGCACGGGTGGTCAATATTCCACTAGATAGAATTACTTTTAATCCCTATCAACCCAGGAAGTATTTTGAAGAAAGGGAATTGCTAGAACTAGCCAAGTCTATCCAATCCTATGGCATTATCCAACCCATTGTGGTCCGAGAAAACGGGGATTATTATCAAATTATTGCTGGGGAAAGGCGTTACCGTGCCTGTGAATTAATCGGCATAAAAGATATCCCTGCCCTTGTCCAGGAAATGGATGATGAAAAAGCGGCAGCGGTCTCCCTAATTGAAAATTTGCAAAGGAAAGAGCTAAACTATTTTGAAGAAGCTTCAGCCTATAACCTCCTGATAAATGTGTTTGGATTTACCCAGGAAGAATTAGCCAACAAGATAGGCAAAAGCCAGTCAGCCATAGCCAACAAACTACGCTTATTGAAACTTTCCCCAGCAATAAGAGCTGAAATATCTCCAGCCCAAGTTACGGAAAGGCACGCTAGGGCCTTATTAAAACTTAATAATCCTGATTTACAATTGAGTGTAATTGAGGAAATAGCCAAGAAAGAATTAACCGTTAAGGAAACGGAAGAATTAGTAGAAAAGCTAATCTATAATCGTATTCCTATGGAAGAGGTAAAAAAGGAAGCTGGACAAAACATTTCTATGATAATCAGGGATGTGCGTATATTTTTGAATACTATAAAAGAAACAGTAAAAAGGGCCAAACAGACGGGCATAGACATCTCTATGACAGAAAATGATTCCGAGGATAACTACGAAATAATAATAAGAATCGCCAAAAACAAAAAACCGATTAGGAAAATAAAATAAATAAAAGGGCTAAAATCCTATTCCTATAAACCCTGCCAGGGAAAAAAGGCCGAATAACCCCAATCGACTTCAATTCTGCCAATAATTCTTTATTTTAGTGACATTTATACGATATAATTTAATATATGTAAAAAATATAGGAGATATTCTGATGAAAAATGATAAGCTAAGCCTTAAAAGTTCTTCCCCCGATATTAGGGAAGAACTAAGCCCAAACGAAAAGCTAAAACTGCTTTTTGAATATACGGCAAAAATAGCTGATGAAAAGCAGCTAGACCAGTTATTGCAGTTGATGGCCGATTTAGGCAGACAACTGATAGTGGCTGATCGGTGCACTATCTGGATATATGATCAAGAAAAAAACGAATTATGGACTAGGGTGGCCCATGGTATTGATGAAATCCGTATCCCTGCTAATACGGGTATAGTGGGACATGTTGTCCAGACCGAGTCTAATTACTTTACCAATGATGCCTATGAGGACCCCAATTTCAATAGACTAGTAGATAAAAAGACGGGTTACCGTACCAAGGCACTTTTAGCCATGCCCTTGTACGACAATGAAGGCAACATTTTCGGGGCTTATCAAGCGGTCAATAAAATGACGGAAAAAGGGGAATTTTCCTCAGAAGATATTGATAACCTAAAAATGGTCGCTTCCTATTCCGAAAAATCTCTAGTCAATGCCCTACTCAATGAAGAAATTGAAAAAACCCAAAAAGAAATCATCTTTCTTATGGCAGAAATAGGAGAAAGTCGTTCCAAAGAGACGGGCAACCATGTTAAAAGGGTGGCAGAAATCTCTGCACTTTTAGCTAAACTTTACGGTTTAAGCGAGGAAGAAGTGGAGTTAATAAAAATGGCTTCACCCATGCATGATATTGGGAAAGTTGCCATCCCTGATGCCATTCTAAAAAAACCAGGTAAGTTAACTGAGGAAGAATTTGCCGAAATGAAGGAGCATACTACCATTGGTTATAACCTGCTCAAAAATTCAGAACGAATCATTATAAAATCTTCAGCCATAATCGCCTATGAACATCATGAAAAATGGAATGGTAGGGGTTATCCCCGAGGACTAAAAGGTGAAGAAATCCACCTCTATGGCCGCATCAGTGCCATAGCGGACGTCTTTGATGCCCTAGCTAGTGAAAGGGTCTATAAAGCTGCTTGGCCTTTAGATAAAATACAAAGGCTTTTTGAGGAAGAAAAAGGCCAGCATTTCGATCCTGTGTTATGCCAGATATTTTTAGATAACTTCGAGCAATTCGCCC
>CAZEPV010000020.1:0-6383 GCA_964514235.1 uncultured Syntrophomonadaceae bacterium
GTTTTTCCTTTATGTTCTCATATCCCCTAAAGATATGGATGGCGTTTTCTATGGTAGTTTCACCCTTTGCAGCTAGTGCAGATAGGATTAGGGCCGCACCTGCCCGTAAGTCGGTGGCTTTTACTGTGGTGCCATAGAGATGTTTTACCCCTTCGACCACAGCTGTATGTCCTTCGACTTTAATTTTGGCTCCCATCCGTTTTAATTCATCTACTATCTGGAAACGGTTTTCAAATACATTTTCTACAATCACGCTGGCCCCGTCTGCTAGGCAGAGTAAGGACATCATCTGGGATTGCATATCGGTAGGGAATCCTGGATAAGGTAGCGTTTTTATATCAATAGGCTCAATTTTGGGCCCTGCCTTGACAATTATCCCTTTATCAGTATTTTCTACTATGGCCCCTGCCTCTTGGAGCTTAGCTATAATAGGATGTAGGTGGGTGGGAATTACATTTTCTATTAATACTTCCCCATTGGTAATAGCAGCAGCTATCATGAAGGTACCTGCCTCTATACGATCGGGGATAATGCTATAACGGCCACCTTTTAGTTCGCTTACCCCTTCTATCCTAATTATATCGGTACCAGCACCCCTTATTTTGGCCCCCATTGAATTAAGGAAGTTAGCCAAGTCAACTATTTCAGGCTCTTTGGCCGAATTTTCTATAATGGTGGTACCAGGTGTCTTAGCTGCCATCATTATAATGTTTTCGGTAGCCCCAACACTGGGGAAGTCTAGATAAACGCTAGCCCCTACTGGCTTCTTAGCCTGGGCATAGATATATCCATGTTCTATCTGAATATCTGAACCTAGGGCTTGGATGCCTTTTATGTGCAAATCCATTGGGCGTGAGCCTATGTCACAACCGCCAGGTAAAGATATAGTCGCTTCTCGCTGTCTTCCTAGCATGGCCCCCAAAAATAAGTTGGAGGCTCTAAGCATTTTCGCTAAGTCGTAAGACGTCTTGGTGTCTATTACTCCTGCGGGGGGATTAATGGCTAGACTGCCATCAGACTGCCAGACAGTTGCCACCCCTATTTCATTTAATATTTGCATCATTATTTCTACATCTCGGATACGAGGTAGATTATCTAATATAACTTCTCCATCTGCTAGAATACTGGCCGCCATCAATACTAGGCCAGCATTTTTGGCCCCACTGACCCGCACCTGACCTTCGAGGGAATGTCCCCCTTCAATTTTCAATATACTTAGCAAAATATACACCTCTCGCCCTAATTGTTGTTTTCTAGTCCTGCATAAAATCCATTGACAAATGTATCATATTTTACTAACAAAGATTTTTCTATGGCTTGGGACATATTATTACCTTGTCCTAAATGTTCCAATATGGTAAATATTCTATCTTCACCATAATTATCTACTATATATTCTACTATTTGCAAGGACTGCCAATAGGCAATTGATTGGTTTAGCTTATCGAAGCTTTTTTCCAATTCACTAAATTTATAATACGTTATCGGCTGCCCATTTGCAAAAGGATTCGCAAACTGAAAGCCTGTAATTTTCTTCTCTACGTATTGGGCAACCCCTTCAGTCCACCAGCGATTATAATTGCCCTTGGTCAAATCGTCAACTAGTAAGTGGGCAAATTCATGCACCATGGGACCTTCTTTATAAAATTCATTTTCTATCTCTCCAGTTACCCACTGTCCAGGTGATAATATGCGGATAGAGCCCGCCCAGTATACCCCCATGGCTTTCTCATTCTTATCCCAACCAAAACTCTTGGCTAGGCTTACAGTATCCGGATATACCACTAAGATGGTTTTTTGGCTAGGATAATATTCGAATAACTTGGTTACCTCAGCATAACTCTGGTCGGATGCTGATGCTATTGCAGCTACATATTGTTCATCAATTGGCGTGTATCTGATAATAAAGTGTTCTGATTCAACTTCACTAAATCCAGCCGTACGTAAATTAATCTCCTGCCCAACCATAGCCCTCATCACGGCTTGGCTATTCTTAGTCAAAATCAAAAGTATAATTATGCCAATAATTACAACTAATCCTGCTACCTTGGCCGAACTGATATCCTTTAGCACCAACACTTTATATCACTCCCCTCCGTGACTAATTATACATTAACCATCATATGAGGGGGGGAAGTAAATAATGGCACTATTATTTAAGATAATTAGTAACCGCGATTCCTGCTATAACGCCATCACCTACTGCAGTAGCTACTTGTCTAACTTCTTTTACTCTAATATCACCAGCCGCAAAAATGCCTGCTACAGAAGTTTCCATATTTTCATTAGTAATTATATAGCCATTTTCCATTGCTACTAAGCCCTCTAGAAAGCCAGCTACAGGTTCTAGACCTATACTTACAAACAAGCCTTCTACTTCCAACTCTTCTTCATCCCCAGTTTTGACATCTTTTATGACTAGGGTGTCCATCAGGCTGTCCCCTTTGAGATTACTGATTACTTTATCCAGTTTTAGTTCTATATTTTCAGTAGCCTTCATTTTATCAATGGCAGTCTGATTAGCCCTAAACCCCTGTCTCCTATGGATTAGGTAAACTATATCAGCTATATCCGCTAAATATAGAGCTTCCTTAACTGCGGAATCGCCACCCCCGACTACCGCCACTTTAGCATTATTAAAAAAAGCCCCATCGCAAGTAGCACAATAAGAAAGCCCACGGCCGATAAACTCATTTTCACCTTCCACCCCCAATTCCCGTCTTTTAGCCCCTACAGCAATAATAACGGTTTTTGCTAAAAATTCTTTACCACTTGATGTGGTTATTTTTTTGGCTGTGGGTAAGTTTTCAAGTGAGATTACTTCCTCCATCTCTATTTCAGCACCAAATCTCTGTGCTTGTTTGTGAAAATCCTCCATTAAATCGCTCCCATTAATTCCAAATGGAAAGCCAGGATAATTATCAACTAAATCAGTTTGGGCAGTATTTCCACCGATGACCCCTGCCTCTAAAATGAGGGTTTTTAATTTAGCCCTACCCGTATAGATTGCAGCACTGAAGCCAGCAGGGCCACTACCGATTATGACTACATCATACATTTTTCTAACTCCTTTCTTATATCCTTAGATTAGTTTCTATCAATAAAAATAAAAACCCCGACACTGAGGTCAGGGTTCTATATCTTATGGTCTAACGTAAATACGATAGTGGGTTTCTAAATCCTCCATTAACTAGGACTTCAAAATGAAGGTGTGGCCCAGTACTTCTTCCTGTGGAGCCTACAGTAGCAATCTGTTCCCCCTTATTTACCCTCTGTCCTGTTGAAGTGTTAATGCTATTACAATGGGCATATCTAGTAACAATACCATTTCCATGGTCAACAATTACGAAATTACCATAACCACCTTGCCAACCAGTAAAGGTAACATAGCCCGCATCTGCTGCTCTGATGGGGGTACCCGATTTAGTTGCTATATCTATCGCTGTATGGGAACTACGGTAACCATTGGTAATGTTGCCACTGGTTGGCCAATCTAGGCTACCCGTTCCACCGCCTCCACCAGCACTAGGAGTGCCACCCCGAGAGGCTACAGTAACTGATGTACCCTTTACGATAATTTTATCTACTGCCTTTTGCAAAATAGTTTCTTCCTTAATTTCCCTTTCTTCTAAGACTCCATTGCACTTAGTAGCAGTATAAATAACCTTCTTTTCCCCATCTTTTCCATTTTGTTTAACCCTTATACTTGTGGGAGAATTTTTATCAGTCTCTACTTTTGTTTCGAAAGGTATTGCTTCTATCTTTTCCCCTTCTACCTTAGCTAAGACATTAATATAAGGCTTACTTTTAACTAAAATTAATTCTTGCCCTAAAGATAAATCTTCCTTCTCTAGTTTATTTGCTTGGACAATTTCATCTACATACATATCATTGCGCCTAGCAATTAGCCATAAGGAATCGCCTTCTTCAACTATATATTTTTCTGGATTCTTAGTTCCCGTAGTAATTAAGGTGTGGGCTTCTTCCTTGGTCATAAGCTCATTAACTTCGACCATCTCTTCCCTAATTTCAACTTTTTCGGCTAGGGCTAATTCCAGTAGCTTTTCTCCTTCATCAAGCTTGCTATTATTCCGTTTTATTTCCTCCAGTAAATTCGCTGCAGTGGTTTTACAAGGTAGGTATGCTACTACTTCACCATCTACAACTAAGGCAGCAGCCATAGCTTTAAAATCCAAAACTTTTTGGAACTCTTTTTCTAGATCTGCCGTCTTTAGAATAGAGGACTTTTTCACTAAGCCTTTTTTAAATTCGATTTGGTTAGCTAGTTCTAACTTTTTATCACACTCTTTTTCTTCCTTTTGCTTAATCTTATTGATTGTTTGGTGAACTTGGTCTTGATTAGTTACCGCAAACATAGCTTTTCCGTCAATGATAACGGAATAAGCGGGTGTTTTGAAAACAAATGCCCACAATAGGGCGATTACGAGGACAATACTGATGCAAACTGCGATAGGAGTAAGTTTTTGTCTGTTCTGCATTAAATATTCAATCATAAAAAAGTACTCTCCATTTATTTTTTATCATTTTTATCAAAGGGACTTATTCTATCTCAAAAGATAAAATCCCTTCTTTTTTATAAACTTTTTCACAAACTATCCAGCTATTTTTTTTACCAGATCAAAATAAATGGCTCCCTCAATTCGTTTCTTATGCATATTACATGATATTCTATCTGGAAATTTAAGGTTACCATTTGCTTTAAGATTATTTGCATGGCAACCACCCCCACAAAAATTACGAGCCCAGCATTTTAGACATTCCTCTTTGTTAACTAATGTCTTGTTAGCGAAAATGTTTTTTATATCTTCATTTATGGTCATTTCGCTTACATTGCCCATATAATATCCTTCTTCCCCCACAAATTGATGGCATGGATATATATCACCTTCGGGAGTAATCACGACATATTCTACTCCTGCCCCACAACCCGTCTGCCTTTTAGCCAAACACGGCCCTTTTTGTAAATTAAGATTGTAGTGGAAAAAGTGTATTTCTTGTCCAGCTTGATGGTAAGCCAATAATTTATTGGTTAACTGTTCGTATTCCTCTAAAACCTGGGGTAAATCTTCAGCCCTAATAGCGAAATCATCACCTGCGCCTACTGCTGGCTCTAGGGAAATGTTTTTAAAACCCAAATCAATCATATGGGCTAGGTCTTGGCTAAAATTCAGGTTTTGGCGGGTAAAAGTACCTCTAATATAGTAACTAATGGGGTTCTTAGCTACCATTTGCTTAAACTTGGGCACTATTATTTCATAGCTACCCCCTCCATTGGTCAATAAACGATTTTGGTCATTTATTTCCTTTCTGCCATCTAGACTTAAAATTACACTAATATTTTCCTTTATCATAAAATCCATAATTTCTTCGTCTAGCAGGAGACCATTAGTAGTTAGGGTAAAGTTGAAGATTTTATCCGACTGTTTTTCGATACTGCGGGCATAATTAACTAGTTCTTTTACTACCACGAAATTCAGTAAAGGCTCACCCCCAAAAAAGTCGACTTCTAAGTTTCTTACCCCACGGCTTTCCTTAACTAAAAAATCTAGGGCTTGTTGGCCGACTTCATATGGCATTAAAGCTGGTTTTTGCCCAAAATTGCCCTGACTAGCAAAACAATATTCGCAACGCATATTACATAAATGGGCTACATTCAGACAGAGGGCTTTTACCGACATTTGGGTGTAGTCTACATATATTTCCATAGGCTCAGAAAAAAGGGATTCATTCCCATAGGCTATGAGAAATTCCTCTGCAATTTTCATAGCTGTTTCTTCCCCATATCTAATATTGCAATTCTCAAAAGCCCGATAAAAGTCCCCTTCGTATTGGATAATCCAATTTATGTAGGCATAGGCCATATCATCTAAAACATGGATAGCCCCGCTATTAACATCTAATAAAATATTAAGTTCGTTAAATTTATATAAATGAATATTAGATGTGAAATCATAGCCTGCTAAGTTGTACATTTTAAATATCCTCCCCATACCATAATTATTTCCTAACAAGACAAAAAAGGGGGCTAGGCCCCCTTTTTTAGGACTATTAATTCTTGCAAACCTGATTGCCTACTGTACAAGAAGTTTTACACGCTGATTGGCATGATGTTGCGCACTCTCGGCAATTAATATCAGTATCCCTTTTTAAGTTAGGTTGAATTATGGTTTTTATGTGTTGATTCATTAACTTGCCTCCTTCCCAACAATCCAACTAATTATGTAAGCACATGAAACGGGGCGACTCCCCGAGCACTACTGATTTTATGTTCGCTGCGCTCACTTTTTATTAATGGAGCACCCTCCGGGCACTACTGATTTTATGTTCGCTGCGCTCACTTTTAATTAATGGAGCGGAAGACG
>CAZEPV010000020.1:6483-39207 GCA_964514235.1 uncultured Syntrophomonadaceae bacterium
GCACTACTGATTTTATGTTCGCTGCGCTCACTTTTAATTAATGGAGCGGAAGACGGGGTTCGAACCCGCGGCACCTGGCTTGGGAAGCCAGTGCTCTACCACTGAGCTACTCCCGCATTATAAGTAATTTTAAAACAAAATAATAGCCCGGTCAATTTTTATTTTAAAAAGACATGGGGATATGTTTCATATATGTATTCAATCGGGATAATTTCTATACCTTCAATATCTAAAGGTATATCATATTTGTTATTCTGGGGGATTAGAATTTTTTTAATACCTGCCTGTCTAGCCCCATATATTTTTTCATATAGAGCACCTACTGGCTTGATTCTTCCCTGGATAGATAGTTCCCCAGTAATTGCTATATCTTGGCGTATGGGTTTATCCCTTATAGCACTTAATAAGGCCAAATAAATTGCAGCACCTGCCGAGGGCCCATCAACTTTTCCCCCCCCGATTATATTAATATGCAGATCATACTTGTTAATGTTTAGACCTGTTTCTTTGCGCAAGACAGATGCAGCATTGAATACAGAATCTTTGGCCATTGAGCCAGCAGTATCATTAAATCTTATCTTGCCTTCATCTTTTAATTCGGCTTTAAAAGCTATACTTTCTATTTCAATCAAGCTACCCTTGTATTCCCTAGCCCCTATACCAAATATTTTACCTGTTTCCGAGGTGGAAGAGGCCCTGCTAATAACATGGGGGCTAATGCGGCTATTTCTTATGGCTTCCCGAACATGGCCTGGCTTAACTATAACCTTTTTATTATCCGATTCACTTTCATTCAGGGCTAAGGCATAAGCGTCCACTAATACCTTATTAGCCGTCCTGCCATCAATAGCATAAGAGCTAATAATCTCCCCTATTTCTGCATCAATGCTTATGTCAAGCTTTTTGGCCGATATCTTAACTATATCCTTAATATTTTCTACCGTTAAAGGCTCAAAGAATATTTCCATACACCTTGATCTAAATGCAGGATTAATATCAGCCCTACTACGGGTGGTAGCCCCGATTAGGATAAAATCCGCTGGTACCCCTTCATCGAATATCTTTTTTATGTATTTAGGTACTTGTTGGTCATGGGGGTCATAGTAGGAAGAATCAAAATATACCCGTTTGTCCTCTAGGACCTTTAGGAGCTTGTTTTGCAAAATTAGATCCATTTCCCCGATTTCATCTATAAATAGTATGCCCCCGTGAGCTTCTGACACTAACCCCAACTTGGGTTCGGGGATACCGTCTTCAGCTAACTCCTTTTTGGCCCCTTGATAAATGGGGTCATGTACCGAACCTAGCAGGGGATTAGTCGACTCCCTAATATCCCAACGTAAAGTAGAGCCATCTACCTCGATAAAAGGGGCTTCCTTGGAAAAAGGATTTTGTTGGCCACCTTTAACTATTTCTAAGGCTAACCTAGCACAAGTGGTCTTACCCACACCTGGGGGGCCATACAGTAGGATATGTTGGGGAAAGGGAGTATTTAACTTGGAAATTAGAGATTTTATGGCCTTTTCTTGCCCTATAATTTCAGCTAAAGTAGCTGGCCTTAACAATTCCAAAGCTGAGGTGTTAAGACCGTTCATCTCCATTTTTTCTAGTTGCCCATACTTTTTAAGTGTCTGGGCATTTTCTGGATTACTAGCTTTTTCTTTTAAGACTTCTAGCTTGATTTCTTCTACATAATCATCATATTTGGCATTTATTTTTTCCTGAATACGGTGGGCCAGCTCTTTTTCAACTTCCCTTTTAGCAATTTTTTCTGTGATTACTTCTTCCAGCTCTTTTATGGTTTTTAAAATATCCCCATTAAGTTTTTCTGGAATCGTTCTGCCTTGTAATATTTTTTGTAAAGCTAGGATTCTATTTTCTAAGTCAGTTGAACCCATTAAATCTAAGACTTCTAGTTTGCTTGCTATAAGGATAAATTCCTGAGTACCATAGAACTTTTCTAACTTCTTGTACAAGGAATCCACCCGCCACAGTTTTTGCATATCTTTGTCTTCAATATTTTGCGATTTTAGTCTCCATTGCTTCACTAAATACTGCACAATTAACCTCCTAGTATTATTCTGATGCAACTAAGACCTTGATTTCAGCTGGGATGGAGGGATAAATTTTGATAGTTACAGTATGTTGGCCTACATTTTTTATAGGCTCTTTCAGTTCAATTTTTTTCCTATCGATTTTTACTTTTAACTGTTTTTCCAGATTTTCAGCAATCTCCTTAGCAGTTACTGCACCGAAGAGCCTATCCCCTGTGCCCGCTTTTGCCTTAATCTCTATTTGTTTACCATCAATTTTAGCCTTAATTTCTTCAGCTTGTTTTTTTTCTCTTTCCTTCTGATTTTGGATACGCTTTTTTCTTTCTTTGTTTTCTTGTAAGGCTGCCTTAGTCGCTTCAGCAACTAGAGCCTTAGGAATTAGGTAATTACGAGCATATCCATCAGCAACTTCTTTAACCTCTCCCTCTTTACCAAGGTTTTTTACATCTTGCAATAATATTACTTTCATTTGTATGTCCTCCTATTTCTCTATTCGCAATTTACGATAGTCTATCAAAGCATCAAACAAGCCAATAATACTTAGGAAAATAACTGCTGAAAGCGGAAATACCACACATAAAATTACTATGATAAGGATTAACCATTTGCGCTTTTGCAGTTTTCTTTGTCTGAACTTGAAAGTTATGGCGGATAAGCCATAATACATAGTAATTGGCACTAATATCAATAAAATGTTGGAGCCTGCAAAATAGATTAAGGACATATTCTCTCGACCTACTAACCATAGGATAAGCCCAGCTATCGCTAACCAAGCTAACTGCCAAGGCATTATTTCCTGGGAATATGGTCTTTTCTTTAGACGTAGAATACTTCGTTTCAGGCTCACCCATACTGCTATTAGGAGCATGAAAAATACTACCAAAATAGCCTGTAAGTAGTAAAAGGCAGGTAGGTGCTTAGCTATTTTACTTGCTAAGCCATTCATCTTCTCCTCAAGTTCTGCTTTTACTATACCCCGTTTTTCATAAAAATCTAAAATGCCTAATTCTTCATAATGATCTATGCTTTCTGCCATATAAGTTTGCAACTGTTCTTCAAAAAGATTAATCCCTATATTACCTGTAGTAAGATAAATAACCCCTAAGAAAATCGATACTCCCATAACCGCTGAGATAATCCCCCATTTTTGCAATTCATAATATCCTTTGTTTCTGAAAACAAGCAGACTCATTACTATGGCGGCAATACCAAAAAAGAAAAGGTAGAAAAACAGGTTACTTGCCCCAGCCAAAAAATATAAAACTCCTAAGTTTATAATTAATAAGAAGATTAAGTCCTTTTTAACTAGATATAAGGCACTAATAATTAGGGTAGCACCCCATAAGGCTGCAAATATTAAAGTAAGGCCAGGTAGGTTGGCTAGGAAAAAACAAGATATCAAAGAAATAAATACAAATAATACAAGTAACAACTTATCACCTCTTGCTGCTTTCAAAATACCTTAATAAATTGGTCAAATCACCATACCACTCTTCTAATTCATGTTCTTCATTTATTTGTTTATTAAGCTTGTTTTTAATTTTAGTATCGATAGCTTCAAAGCTTAATCCTAACCTCTTGCCCAAGACATAGGTAATCATAATAATCGAAGCTAGTATATCGCCAACCGTCTCGGTGCTAGCTCTTAATAGGGATTTAAATAATAAGGCGACTCCATCTAATAATTCAGCTTTTAACCATTCGATAGTTCGTAGGTTCTTGGCAATATCTATTTCCTTGGACTTGCCTATTTGCATCTATCGCACCCCCCTATTTTATTTTCTCCATACCCCTTCCATTTACCTGCCCTTAAAAGTAAATAAGCCCCCATTGTATGAGGGCTTTGAAGTTAAACTATTCAGATGTATAGGGTAAAAGTGCCATAAATCTAGCCCTTTTAATTGCACCAGTCATTTCCCTTTGATGTAGGGCACAATTGCCTGTAATTCGGCGAGGTAGAATTTTTCCTCTTTCAGTTATATATCTTCTAAGTTTAGGAATATCTTTGTAATCTATATAATCAACCTTATCTGCGCAGAAATTACATTGGCGTCTTTTTTTACGTCTATCCCTTTTCAAGCTTTGTCACTCCTCACTAAAATGGTATTTCATCTTTACCATCTTTATCAACTATATCAATGTCTTCGAGACTAACTTCTCGTCCTAAATCATTCCAATCATCTTGGGGACTGTCAGGGCCGCGGTAATTTACGGGTGAACTTGTTCTACCCTCTGGTGCCCTATCCAAAAATCTTACATCATCAGCTACTACTTCTGTTGCCCTACGTCTTTGCCCATCTTGGCCTTCATAAGACCGAATTTGCAAACGTCCCTCTACTGCAACTAATCTGCCTTTTCCTAAGTAATTAGCACAATTTTCAGCTAGACCCCGCCAAACCACAATATCAATGAAGTCAGCTTCATCTTTATTAAATTTACGCTGAACTGCCAGGGTAAATTGACCTACAGCTGTACCATTAGTAGTATATCTTAGCTCTGGATCCCTAGTAAGTCTGCCAATTAAAATAACACTATTTAACAATACTTTCTCCCCCTTTACTAAGATGACTACTTTTCATCTTGACGAATAATTATATGACGCAAAAATCTATCAGATAGCCTGATGACCCGATCTAATTCCTGGGCAACATCTGCTTGTCCTTTAAAATACCACAAACAGTATAGGCCTTCCGTATAGTTCTCAATAGTATAGGCCAGGCGTTTTTTGCCCCAACCATCAGCCTCATTGGTAAATTCCCCACCAAAGTCGGCTATAATCTGTTTAAGCCTTTCTTTCGTTTCTTCAACCATTTCTTCGGATAAATCAGGTTTTAATATGAACATCAATTCATATGTGCGCATCGTTACACCTCCTCCCTATGGACTATACCTACAAATAGGCATGGCCCCGATTTGCTCGGGGCAGGGACTTCCATAGATTATAACAAATAGGTTAGTAGATTGGCAAGTAATGATTTTATTTATTAATACCTCATTGGTATCATAATTTTCCCCGAATCAAAAGACTAGTAAGCTCAGATACTGGTTTTTCTATAATATATGTTTCGTTAAATAAAGCCTTTAATATTGCAATCGGTTCATTTGCATTACCATTTTTAAAGCCGATAATACAAAAATGCCTTTTTTCCTCTACAGATTTGACCTTAACTAAATCCCCTTTAGAAAAAAATGTTTTAGGAACAAGCTCAAACCTCATTCTACTCATTCCCCCCTATTATAGAGCTTCATACCATATTATATGTAGTAAAGGGGGGAATAGTTAGTTTCATTCCAGCACCTTAATTAGGCGCTTTTCAAAATCTGATCTAGCCAACATAACTATTCGATTACAACCCTGGCATTTTATTTTAATATCTACCCCTACCCTTACAATTTCCCAACTGTTGGTGCCACAAGGATGGGCTTTTTTCATTTTTACAATATTCCCTAAAGTATAATTCTTTCTAGCCATCTTAATCTCCCCTAAAGATTATAAGTCTGACCACTACCCTAAGCATTTGGGTAGGGCATATTTAGCCCCTTTGCCTCGGCTTTATATAAGAAATGATTGCATAAAGGCCAAGTAGGCACGATAGGCCATGTAATTATCGACTTTGCTGGTTACCTCAAAAGGTGAATGCATACTAAGCACAGCTACCCCTAAGTCAACTACCTCCATACCATACCAGGACATGTATTGAGCCACAGTCCCGCCTCCCCCGATATCAACCTTGCCCAATTCCCCAACTTGCCAGATTACTTCATGTTCTGCAAATAAAGAACGAATTTTAGCTAAAAATTCAGGGTTAGCATCATTCGAACCTGATTTTCCTCGAGAACCCGTATATTTGGTTAAAACAACGCCTCTAGACATATAACTACAATTTAGCTTATCAAATACTTCTGGATAATTAGGGTCTACTGCTGCATTCACATCTGCCGATAAAGCACAGGAATTAGCCAAACATTTGCGGACTTTAAAATAATCCTTTTCCCCCATTTTTGAATATAATTCAGCAATTAGATTTTCTATTAATAATGATTGTAAACCCGTATTACCAGTACTACCTATTTCTTCCTTGTCTACAAATAGGCAGATGGCTGTATGTTCTGGCTTATCGACCTCCAATGCGGCCCGCAAGGATGTATAAGCACAAACCCTATCATCTTGTCCATATCCACCTATCATACTCCGATCAAAGCCTACTTCCTTAGCCTTAAAAGCTGGAACCAATTGTAATTCCGCGCTGGCAAAGTCCTCTATTTCAATATTATATTTTTCCTTGAGGATTTTCATTATGTTTTCTTTAACTGGGTTATTATTCACATCTTTGAGTGGGTAGTTGCCGATTAAGACATTTAGGTCTTCCCCCTTTATAGCCTCGCTTACTTTCTTTTCCATCTGGTCTTTGGCCAAGTGGGGCAATAAATCGGAAATAGTTAGAACAAAGTCATCCTCATTTTCGCCTATTCTGATATTTATTCTTTCCCCATCTTTTTTAAAGACTACTCCATGCAATGCTAAAGGAATAGTAACCCATTGATATTTTTTAATTCCCCCATAATAATGGGTCTTAAACAAGGCTTGCCCATCAGCTTCGTATAATGGTTCTGCTTTTAAATCTATGCGAGGGGAATCAATATGTGAAGCAACTATATTAACTCCTTCCTCTAGTGCCTTCCCACCCAGGACAATCAAAGCACATATTTTATCCTTTAATTTATATATTAAACGCTGTCCAGTTTCTAGGGTATCTACTTCCTCCAAGTCAACGAAACCTTGGTTAGTGGCAGTCTCAACTATGTAACTAACCGCCTCTCTTTCTGTTTTGGCCAAATCCAAAAAATTAATATATTCTTGGTTAATTTCCCTAATCCGTTCTATTTGCATCTCATCTAGCTTATCCCAGGCATCCTTAACCTCATTTATTTTATCCATTAAAAAACCTCCTTAAAATTATTCCAGATATTATCTTTATAATAACCTACAATTAAACTAGCTATACTAAGTGAAAGTAGACTTGATTAAAAATAACAAAAGATTAGTTATTACTGAATTTTTTATTAACCCGTACATTATTATGGCATATTTTAGCCCTATACGACTTAACAAATCTAGGACTGGTGTGCCTAAGCTTATAATAAGTAAGAAAATAATAAAGTTTTTTAGGGTTACAAATATTAGGCCCAAGCCCCGATCAAACCATGCTAAGATGCCCCAGGAAGAAATCTTAGCTAAAAAACCAAATATTACTTTTAGGAAAATCATGCTTAGCCCGAAAACGCTTAGGAAACTGATTATAACCTGTATAAGATAAATTAGTTTATCCCTAAAATCAGAAAAATACGATTCTAGGGGGAAAATAAAGGTTAATATATTGGGCCCTTCAATAATGTATGGTGTATCCCATTTTTGGTATATAATATTAGTCAAATAGTCACCTATATTAAAATAGTAATTAAGGTAATAAAAGGATTTGTCCAAGAGAAGGATACCTAATATTATGGCAAGTACGATACTAGTTAAGTCTGTTATCGCCCTAATAAATCCTTGTTTTAATCCATTTATTATACTCACAATTAGTATTATAATAATGAGGTAATCAAGTAGATTAAATTCAAGCATAATGTGATTATGTCCCTTTTTCCTGATTATAACATAGTTTTTTTCCTAGCTTTATTAAAAGAAGGAGTTTTTATGGAGTTTATACAGAGTTTCAGTAATATTTCCACAGTAACTTCCTACATAAAGGATTTCGGTGTTTTAGCCCCGATAATTGCTTTTCTACTTTTTGTTATACAAGCAGCGCTACCTGTCTTTCCTTATATAATTTTAGCATCGGTAGGTGGCATGCTATTCGGCTTTAAATTGGGATTTTTTTTGGCTTGGTTTGGTGCCTTGGCTGGTGCCAGTCTAGCTTATTGGCTATGTAGATTTTCATTTTCAGGCCCTATGATAATTTTTATTGAAAAAAGGTTTAATTATGATCTTACGAAAATAAATGGTGAATTAGCTTTTTGGACTATAGTTTTGGCTAGGATAATTCCCATTGTACCGACACCTTTAATCAATATAGTAGCCGCCTTAAGCAGAGTCCGATTTAGCACTTTCTTTTTTTCCTCAGCTATCGGGAAGATACCAACTGCAGTTTTATATACTGGATTGGGTATATTTTTATTCAATTCTTCGGATATAAAATTAACCCTTTTCATTATTTCCATAATTTTAATTCTCGCCATACTAGGACGGTATATGGCTAAAAAGAATATCCACTTAATAGGTCGATAGAAACAAAAAATCAGATTATTTCCCAGGAAATAATCTGATTAAGTCGGATAAGATATAATTGTTAGCTGAACCGCCTGCAATAGAACACATCAACCCTTTGCTTAAATAAATTTTCTTTTCCGGCAAGTCATTTTGCCCTTCCATATGAAAAGGTGTATTATTATTGGTGAAACAGATGTTAATTAATGGTTTAAAAAAATTACGATATCCTTAATAAATTCCATAAATACACCCAAACGGAATAGAAACCTTTAAGAATAGGGGGGGGAATAGTGATGAATAATGAAGAAAAGATTTTAGCCTTACTAGAAAACATGGACGGGCGTTTTGACAAAATGGATGAGCGTCTTGAAAACATGGACGGGCGTTTTGACAAAATGGATGAGCGTCTTGGAAACATGGACGGACGTTTTGACAAAATTGATGAGCGTCTTGGAAACATGGACGGGCGAATGGAGGGATTTGAAGCAGGCCAGGGTGTTTTAGTTAACCAGGTTATGCAATTAACTGAAGATGTCCAGGCAGTCCGCCAGTCACAAGTAGGCATGGAAAATGAATTCACTGAAAAAATACGAGCATTATTTGATGCTAGGGAAGTGTCCTTGGATTATTTCGCTAGTATTAAATCTGAATTAGTTAGGATTGCTGAAAGTCAGGAAACTATAAGACGCACATTTTACCGCCTAGAATCTAAACAAGACGAACAAGAACGTGAGATACGTTTACTTAGATTGGAGGGACAATAAAGAGGGTAAAGTGAATGATAATGAATTCAAAAAGTTTGTAGTCAAGCATTTAATCCAGTTAATCGGAGGACAGGAAAAACTAAGTAAGGCTCTTACTAAAATCTAGCTTACCCACAGCGAAAAACTCCCAGCCCTTTTTGATGGCTATTCATTGCTCAAATAAATTTAGATGACCATGGTGCAAAGCATCCTTTTTCTCAAAACAAAACACCCGCATTATTAACGGGTGCCAAAAGTAATCTTTTTGGCGGAGGCGTGTGCGAATCGAACACACCAACGACAGGATCACTGCCGCACGGCTGGATTTGAAGTCCAGGCGGCCCACCAGGACCGATCCGCCTCCACTAAATGTGCATAACAGATTATATATTGCATTTCGGCTTATGTCAAACTACTCTGTATGGTCCCTAGCAATTACAGATTCGATATCATAACCTTTATTTTTAAATTCCTTTACTATTTCTTCATATTTTAAATCTTCGATCCTTAGGATAACTTTATGTCTATTAGCCTTCTTGTCGAAAAACACTACTGCATTAAGTATGTTTACACCTTGTTTAGCTACTAGGCCAGTAATAT
The DNA here is from genome assembly GCA_964514235.1 of uncultured Syntrophomonadaceae bacterium. GTDB lineage: Bacteria > Bacillota > Syntrophomonadia > Syntrophomonadales > Syntrophomonadaceae > JAAYRQ01. Next base: position 16,152 of record CAZEPV010000020.1, read on the forward strand.
CAGCCAATACCCCTGGCCTATCCTCTGCAAATAAGTCGATACGGGTATGTGGTTTATTGACCCCTAGTATATCAATCAAAGATGCGAATAAATCGGTTTCTGTTATTATGCCCACTAATTTATCATTATCTAAGACGGGTAAACCACTGACTGTATTCTGAAGCATAATTTTAGCAGCAGTTTCTATATAAGTATCAGGGGAGACTGTTAAAACTTTTTGTTTTTTTGGGACTATATCTTTTATTTTCGTTTTAGCTAAAAGATAATTAAGTTCATGAATACTTAATGAGGTAGCTGATGAAGGTGAAGCTTGATTTAAATCGGTTAAAGTAATAATGCCCTTTAGTTTCCCTTTTTCAAAGACGGGTAATCTTCTTATGTCGTTTTCCTTCATCAATCTGAAAGCTTCATTAATATTTGTCTCCATGTCAACAGTAATAACCCTGGTAGTCATGCGGTCTTTTACCTTCATGATTAATATCCCCCTATCTTAATTTAACCGCCTAAATAGGCTTTTTTAACTTCTTCACTATTCATTAATTCTTGGGCAGTCCCCGCTAAAACAATTTTACCTGTTTCCAGGACATAGGCATAATGGGCAATAGAAAGCGCCATATGGGCATTTTGTTCTACTAATAAAACTGTAGTTCCTCTATTATTAATATCCATAATAATTTCGAAGATTTCCTTTACTAATAGAGGGGCTAGTCCCATAGAGGGTTCATCCATCAATAATAATTCTGGTCTGGCCATAAGCGCCCGCCCCATAGCTAACATCTGCTGTTCCCCCCCAGATAAAGTCCCAGCTAATTGTTTTCTTCTTTCTTTCAAACGGGGAAACCTAGTAAAAATAACTTCAAAATCTTCTTGAATACCCTTTTTATCTTTGCGCAGAAAAGCACCCATTTCAAGGTTCTCTTGGACCGACATAGTTGAAAACACTCGTCTTCCTTCTGGTACCTGGGATATTCCGAGTCCAACTATCTTTTCAGGAGGTGTTTTAGTTATTTCTTGACTTTTAAAAATAATACTACCACTTTTAGGCCTTAATAAGCCGGAAATAGTTTTAAGTGTAGTAGTTTTTCCTGCGCCATTTGCCCCGATAAGTGTTACTATATTTCCTTGCTCCACGTTTATTGATACACCCTTCAAAGCATGAATTGCACCATAATAAACGTTAATATCATTTACTTTAAGCACTACCCTACCTCCTCACCTAGATAAGCTTCAATAACCCGTTTATTATTCCTTATTTCATCTGGTTTACCTTCAGCTATAAGTTGTCCATAATCTAAAACATAAATCTTTTCACAGACTCCCATAACTAAAGACATATCATGCTCAATCAAAAGGATAGTCAAACCAAATTCAGTCTTTAAGCGTTTAATTAGCATCATGAGTTCTCTAGTTTCATTCGGGTTCATGCCTGCAGCTGGTTCATCTAGTATTAATAAAGTGGGGCTTGTAGCTAATGCTCTAGCAATTTCTAACCTTCTCTGTTCCCCGTAGGGCAGAGAAGAAGCAATCTCATCCCTTTTTCCCGCTAAACTGAAAATATCCAGAAGTTCCATGGCTTTATTTTCAATCTGATTTTCGCCTCTGAAAAACATGGGCAGCCTCAAAACGGCTGATGTTAGGCTGTATGGCACATCTTTATGCAAGGCTATTTTTACATTCTCCAATACGGTTAGATCATTAAATAGGCGTATATTCTGAAATGTCCTAGCTATGCCTTTCTTACAAATACTATAGGGAGGCAAGCCCTGGATTTCCCGATCTTTAAAGATTATATTACCTTGATTAGGTTTATGCACTCCAGTAATTAAATTGAACACGGTAGTCTTGCCTGCCCCATTAGGTCCAATTAAGGCCACTAATTCATGTTCATTTAGGCTAAAATTCACGTTTAATACCGCACTTAAACCACCAAAAGATTTGCATAAATCATTTATCCTTAATAGGTTCATTTTCTTCCACTCCATATCTTACCGAAAGTTCTACTAGACAGTTCTTTAGTACCCATTAAGCCCTGAGGGCGATATATCATAATCAAAATTAAGATGAGGGCATATATTATCATCCTAACTGCCGGAAAAGCTTGTAAGGCCGCAGTTAATATAGTTATAAATATAGCCGCAATAACAGCACCAGTAGTACTACCCAAGCCTCCTAGAACTACCATTACTAGAATATCAAAAGATTTCAAGAAATTAAATGTTTCGGGTTTTATAATATAGAAATAATGCCCGTATAGTCCTCCAGCAAGCCCAGCGAACATAGCCCCTATTACAAAGGCCAATACTTTATAATTTGTAGTATTTACTCCCATTACTTCTGCGGCAATTTCGTCTTCCCTAACTGAAATAATTGCCCGACCATAACTCGAATTAACTATGTTTTGGATAATTATTATAGTTAAAACAACCGAACCGAATAGCCAGAGCCAATTAGTTTGCTTAACTATACCCGAAATTCCAGCAGGCCCTCCTACATAATTAATATTCTGCAAAAGTACCCTAATAATTTCTCCGAAACCTAAGGTAGCGATAGCCAGGTAATCCCCCTTCAATCTTAGGGTTGGTACACCTATAATAAAACCTGCGATTGCAGCACCCAGGCATCCACCTAGTAAACCTACTATAAATGGCAATTCATAAAAGTTAGTAATAACTACAGATACATAGGCACCCACCGCCATAAAGCCTGCATGTCCTAAGGATAATTGTCCCGTAAATCCATTTATTAAATTTAGGCTAACAGCCAAAACAATATTTATACACATGGAAGTTAAGGTTATTTCATGGAACCTACTTAAGTGTCCTGCTATTAACATATATTGAACAAGTGTAAAAATAGCAGCTAAAATTAATACTTTTATAATAAATTGGCTTATCTTATTTTCTAAAACTTTCATACCTTTTCACCTACACTTTTTCGCTATCATTTTTGCCAAACATACCAGTAGGTTTAACTAAAAGTATTACGATTAATACCCCAAATACAACTGCATCTCTATATAAGCTATTGCCATATCCACTAACAAGTGTTTCTAATATACCGATTAAGAAGCCCCCTACCATTGCTCCAGGAACTATGCCAATCCCGCCCAGTACAGCAGCTACAAAAGCTTTCAGGCCAGGGATTATACCCATGAGAGGATTTATAGTACTATAATAAATCCCCACCATAATTCCAGCAGCAGCAGCTAAGGAAGAGCCAATGGCGAAAGTAATGGAAATGGTACGGTCTACGCTGATTCCCATTAATACAGCAGCATCCCTATCTAAAGAAACAGCCCGCATAGCCTTTCCTGTTTTCGTACGTCTAATAATATACTGCAAAATTGTCATCAATGTAACTGCACAGATAAAGATAAAGATATCCTTATTAGAAATAGATAATCCTGCAATAATGTATTCTTGGCTAGTGAAAGCAGCTTGGGGAAAAATTCTTTGTTGTGGAGTAAGGAAAAAAACAGTTGTATACTGTAAAAATAGTGAGACCCCTATGGCTGTAATAAGAGCAGCTATGCGTGTAGCCCCACGCAAAGGGCGATATGCTATTTTTTCAATAATAACACCTAATATACCACAAGCTAACATGGCAAAAATCATAGCCACGATTATATGGCTGCCAAATACACTAATAGAGAAGAAGCCTACATAAGCACCTACCATCATAACTTCACCATGGGCAAAATTTATTAACTTTATGATTCCATAAACCATGGTGTAACCTAAGGCTATAAGTGCATATATCGCTCCTAAGGATAAGCCATTAATTATTTGTTGCATCAATTCCAGCAATATTGCCACTTCCTTTTAAAAATTGTAAAGGAAGGGTAACCCTTCCTTTACCCTACTATGCTACGGTTGAATTCTCGTATTCATGGTTTGTTTGCCATCAATAGATTCTATTATTACAACACCTTTAACTGGGTTATGTTGCTCATCAATATCCATAGTGCCAGTTACACCTTCGAAATTGGTTACTTTTTCTAAGGCTTGTTGGATTTTAACTGGATCAGCTTCTCCTGCGTCTTCAATGCCCCTAGCTAATAAAAGAACCGCATCATAGCCCAATGCAGCAAAAGCATCTGGATCCTTGTTGTATTTTTCTCTATACCTCTCTACAAATTCTATAACTTTTGGGTTCTCATCTTCAATAGAATAGTGGTTGGTAAAATATGTTTCATTTAAATTGTCAGCTCCCACAACACCTACTAAGTCTGGTGAATCCCAGCCATCAGGTCCGCCTAATGGAGCTTTAATACCTAGTTCGCGAGCTTGCTTAATCAAGGGAGCAACTTCTTCATAATATCCAGGTATGTAGATAAAATCTGGATCTGCTCCCCTTATTTTGGTCAATGTACCCCTAAAATCTCTATCCCCTTTTACGAATCCTTCTTCAATTATTATTTTTCCACCTTTTGCAGTAAAGGTTTCAGTAAAGTAGTCCGCTAGACCTTGTGCATAGTCGCTTGAAGCATCTTTATAAATAGCTACATTTTTTACCCCTAAATTATCGGCAGCAAAATCAGCCATAATCTTACCTTGGAAAGAGTCACTGTAACATACCCGGAAAATAAAATCTTTCGCTGAACCATCTCTTTCTAAAGTAATATCATCTGCTGTTGCAGCAGGGGCAATTAAAGGAATTTGGTTTTCCATTACCATGGGAGTAGAGCCTGCCACATTACCACTAGTTAATGGCCCTATTTGGGCTACTATGCCTTCATCAGCTAATGAGGCACTTACGCTCATGGCTTCATCAGGAATAGACTTACAGTCCCTTACTATAGCTTTTAATTCCTGGCCTAAAACTCCACCTTCTGCATTAATGTGTTCGATAGCTAGTAATGCTCCATCTCTAGCATTAGTACCATAACTAGCAACCGCACCAGTTAATTCTGCATTAATACCTACTTTTATAACATCAGCTTTATCACTAACCCCAGCCTTGTCTTTCTCCCCGTCCCCTGTTGATGACGTATCACCGCATCCTACTGCTAAGATGCTAAGCATAAACATCATTAATACTACTAACGACACTTTCTTGCTAATCCTCATTTAACATCCTCCTTATTTCTTTTTATTTAGTCATGCCATATTCCGACATGAAATTAAATTACTAGACTTCTATATTGACATCAAATCATCCTGCCCAAAAACACAAATTTACATCTTTTTTACATCTTTATGCGCACATCACCTATTCTTCTCGTAAAACGAACCTTATCATAATATTCTATCAAAGGTAGGGCATACTTACGAGTGGTATTTAGGATATCCCTAGTCCTAGCCAAGCTAAGCTCTTTTTCCTGGGCAAAATATTCACTTATTATTTCCTTCCCTTTTTCAATAGCAGCCGAAGTAAAGTACATTTCTGGACTGACCCTTATTATGATCTGCTCAGTAATCATGTAATTGATAATTTCCATAAATTCATCATCACTTATAGAAATAGTTGCTTTTATCTCCGTTAGAGAAGGAGGGGAAAAGGCTTCCCTGCCTAGAGCTTCAGTAATCTTAGTAATTACTTCCTTTTGCTTTTCATTAGGGATAATTTTATGCTCTATTATACTAAGAAGATTGTTTCGATTGGCTAAAACATTTTTAACCTCAAAATATTTCAAAATTAAATTGAATGTTTTACTATTAATGGAGCTAAAAAACCTACTGCGCATATCTTCCTTTGGATATCCCAATCTTAAAGGAAAATTATTATGATACTCTTGTAAATTATGCAAAAGTGTAGAGTTAATAAGCTCTAAACCGTATTGACTAATGTATTCCCCATCCCTTAGGGCGAAAACTGTCCCATTTTCCATTAGTGACCCTAAGCTGGCTGTAACCAACTCTGAGCTGCTTCCAGTAGCCTTGCTTAATTCCTCTATAGTCACCGCTTCGTATGGGTTTGATTCCATTTCGTGAGTTATTACTTCCTCTAGACTTCCTTCTTCCTTCATAGCTAGCCCAGCTAATACTTCTTCCCTGAACCTTTTTTGTTTAGCTGCATTAGAATCTATAATAATTCCTCCACCGATAGTTGTCACTGGTGAATAGTACCTTATTACAAAAGGATCCCCCTTATAAGACACAATTGGCTTTTCCATAACAATCTGCACATATGCTTCTTCACCGCCCCTAAGTTCATCTCTGTCTAATAAAATTATTCTTCCTAGTGCTTCATCAGTTCCCAAATGAAATCTAATTCTACTCCAATTAGTAATAATCCTCTTTGTGGAATGAATTAAGCGAAGTTTTGCATCAACACGAAAGCTGGGCTGTAAATAATTGGGTGTAGCTAGCCAATAGCCCCTATTGATATTAGCCACTTCAATACCTTGTAAATTTACCGCTACCCGATTACCTGCATATGCAGAAGAGACTTTTTCATTATGTACTTGCAGGGTCCTTATTTTCACTTCTTGCTTTATAGGCATGAGTTGTAGGGTATCACCCACATTCAATTGACCCGACCATAGGGTTCCCGTTACTACAGTTCCGAAGCCAGCTATAGTAAATACGCGATCAATTGGCAGCCTAGCTTGTCCGAAAACGGGTTTCTCCTCAGTATCCAAGGCTAATTCTTCTATAATATCCATTAATTCTACCAAGCCTTCACCATTAAAAGCTGAGACACTTATTATCGGGGCATCTTTTAGAATAGTTGTAGCCATATATTCTGCTACTTCTTCCTCCATCAGCATCAACCATTCTTCATCAACCAAATCTTTTTTCGTAATCACTACTAGACCTTTATTTATGCCGAGCAAATCGATTATGTCCAGGTGTTCCCTAGTCTGGGGCATTACCCCTTCATCTGCCGCAACGGTTAAAATTACTAGATCTATACCAAAAGCACCTGCTAGCATATGCTTTATAAACCTCTCATGACCTGGCATATCGACGATAGCTGCTTTTTGCCCATTAGGTAATATAAAGGGAGCAAATCCTAACTCGATGGAGATACCCCTTTGCTTTTCCTCTTTCAAACGGTCGGTTTCTATGCCTGTTAGGGCTTTTACTAAAGTGGTTTTACCATGATCTATATGTCCAGCTGTACCTATAATAATCCTTTTCATCATTTTGACTCCTTTTTGCAAAAGCGTATAATCTTATGACATCAAGGCATTTTTAATTAACCTAGGGATTAATTCCACGTCCCCAGTTAATAGGGTTCTAACACTTATTAGCATACTATCAGCTTGTACCCTACTGACTAGGGCAGGCTGGTTAAGTCTAAGCCTTTCCAATAGCTTTTCTAGGTTTAGGTCCCTAAATTTTAATTCCACCCCTAGCCCCTTAATTTTATGAATGGGGTATGCCCCACCGCCTACCATATCCTCTAAGGGAACCAAATTAATTTCACTAACAAATTCATTGTTAGCTAATTCTGCTTTTAGTTTATCTCTTAGTTCTTCCGATTTCTTTTTTAGTTCCTCCAATTCTTGGCTAAGCATGGCAAGGGTAGGTATTCTTTGCTCTGGTTTTCCGCTTAAATATTCTATCAGGGTTCCTTCCAAGGCAGCAATAGTCAGCTTGCCTACCCTTAAGGCCCTGGTTAATTGATTTTCTTTCATAGCCTCAATATATTGTTTTTGCCCCACAATAATGCCAGCTTGGGGGCCACCTAAAAGCTTATCTCCACTAAAGGTTAGAATATCTACCCCCGAGGCAATAGAAGCTTGCACAGTCGGCTCATCGGTAAGTCCCACCTGCTTCAGGTCATATAAGACCCCACTACCTAGATCCTGCATTACTGGCAAACCATGTTGATGGCCTAAATCCACTAATTTATCCATCTTGACTTCCTCGGTAAAACCTACGATTTTATAATTGGAAGTATGGGCAGAAAATAGAAGACTTGTATTTTCATTTATGGCTGTGGCATAATCACTTAAATATGTTTTATTAGTCGTACCTACTTCGATTAACTTGGCACCACTTAATTTCATCACTTCTGGGATTCTAAAAGCCCCCCCGATTTCCACTAATTGACCACGCGATACGATAACTTCCCTGTCCTTGGCTATAGTATTTAAGCCTAACATGACAGCAGCAGCATTATTATTTACCACCAGAGCAGCCTGGGCACCAGTTAACTCCACTAATAGCTCTTCCACGTGATTATAACGTGAACCCCTGCTACCTTTCTGCAAATTGAATTCTAAATTATTATAGCTTTTGGCCATCTCTACCAGATAATCAATGGCCTGCTCCCCTAGTGGAGCCCGTCCCATATTTGTATGTAGAACAACCCCTGTAGCATTTATAACTTTGCATAGGGTCCCTGCAGTTTTTACCTCTACTAAATTAATTACCCTATTCAATAATAATTGGGTAATTTCATCCCTAGAATAGGAAATATCTTGATTAGGCATTTGCCGACGGAAGTCCACAAGTGCTTGCCGAATTAGACCTAAAATAAAATCCCTATTATATTTTTCTATAAACTCCTTTATCAAAGCATGGGATAAAAGTTCATCAACTGAAGGAATGTTTTTAAAGTTTTTCATTATTTCCTCCTAATTACGCTTTTATACTGCATTATATTATAGTATAGTTCACTAGCAATGTCTTTTATAGCTTTACTGGATAAAAAGGTGATAATAACTAGCCCCAAAGCCCCAAATACTGGATAAACATGCCCGACTAAAACCGAAAAATCGAATCCAGATAAGGGTAGGGCTAAAATTAAAGATAAGAATAGGGATACTTTATAGTTTAATCTGATTAAATGCGAAAACCTCTGGGTAAAGCCATAAGTATTCGCTAAGGCGGTGGTTAGAATACCTACCCACAGTACAATGGTATATAATTGTTTCGCGCTTAAGGAAATATTACCTGCTATAAAAAGCATAGGCACTTCATAAGCCAAAACTGCTGGCAAATATTTACCTAAAGCTAGATATGTAGATAAAAGAAGTAGGCCTAGAAAGAAACCACCCCAAACACCCCCAACAATACCACCCTTTTTACTAGTCAGTGATTGGTATTCAGTCAAAATCACTATCGCTAAAGCAAAATTATATCCGACATACAAAAGGCTAGAAATAGGCCAGAAATTTAATTCATTTGTGGATATTAGACCTGTATATTCTACCAGGGAATTTCCTTTCATAAATATAGCTACATAAAGCGTTATTGATAGTAGCAAAACTAACTTGATTGGCACCAAGATATTATAGGAAAGCACCAGACCCTTTTTCCCCGTAACCAGAAATATACCCACTAATAAAAATGCTGCCCAGACACCCCAGCTTTTCGGTAAATATAGATGCTCCTGGAAAATAGCCCCACTCGCGGATAACATTGTACTTATACCCAAGAATAAAAAAATGGCTAAAGATAAATCAATAATAGGGGCAAGCCTATGACCAAAAATGCTTTCGAAGAGATCCTGATAGGTGGAAATCTTTTCTTGGTGGGCAAGGTAAAGCAGAATTCCCCCCAAAAGACTAAATAGTATAGCTGCTAAAACAACCCCTTTCAAGCCGTAAATACCATATCTAACAAAAAACTGTACTACTTCTTGCCCCGAGGCAAAACCAGCACCTACAACCGCTCCTACATAAGCCATTACTAGAATATAGCCTTCCCTAATTCTTATTCTCTCCCCATCATTTTCCTTATTTATTCCATCATTATTCCAAAATCATAAAAAATACAGCATAAAAATTTTACCAAATGGTCAAAATAAGTAAAAACAAGTTATGTGGGAGGTTATTTTGTGCATATACTTAGGAAGCCAGATTTTATTGAAAGTTCTTATTCCTATCATTACAATGAACCCTTATCCTTTAATAAATTAGGAAATGCAATCTTAGGATATATGTTAGAAATGAATCCTAACTTTGCGAGGGATATCATATATTTATGTATTGGTACCGATCGTGCTACAGGGGATTCCCTTGGACCACTAGTAGGAACCAGATTAACCACCCTAAGTCCCAAATCAATTATTTACGGAACCTTAGAGAATCCCACCCACGCCACAAATTTACAGGAAGTATTAAATCATATAGAGGGTAACTTTAACTGTCCTTTGATTATTGCCATAGATGCTAGTCTAGGAAATGCTAGTCGTATTGGCTTCATTAGTGTGAAAAAGGAAAAACTAAAACCAGGTACAGCCTTGAACAAGACCCTACCTGAAGTTGGGGATTTCCATATTTCGGGAGTGGTTAATGTGGGGGGATTTCTAGAACAATTAGTATTACAAAACACCAGATTGCATACAGTTTATGCCATGGCCAACATAATCGCCAAAAGTCTGCATCTGGCAAATTATCGGTATGAACAGCATAGGAATGATTAAGACTTTTCGCTAACCGCCTTGAGTGACACCTCGAGGTGAAAATTAGGCACTGATTTACACTAAAAAAATTTGAATGCTTTTAAACAAAACATTATGGGGCGATGCCCGATTGGTGAGGTAATTAGGGTGAAGAAGCGGGCGTAGGGGTGGACGACCCTGTCCACCCTATTCAGGTTTATAACCGCCCTCCATAGGTCATCCCCAGGCACAGCTAGAGGATATTATCCCCTATACTTAATATAAGCGATTTCAACCGCTTGCAACATTTCATATGTGGCTATATATGTTTCACATGCATCTTTTGGTAAGGTGTAATTATTAGTTATTTGCCTTAATTCCATAAACTCAGGGGCTATGTCTAATTGGTCTATATCCTCTGCTTGGACTTTCTTATTCAATTTTAAAAACACTTCTTGAACTTGGGCTAATTCTGGATGATTTTCTCCATGTACTCTGACTAATACAGGCATATATTCTTCTATTAATGGAACTTCCTCCTTTAATACTCCTGCAAATGTTACATTATACATTCAACTTCCCCTTTCTATATTTCTTACTAGCTTAACCCCTTTTGATAAAAAATAATTTGACCCACGTCAAATTTTAATAACTATCATATAAGACCCCCTAACTATGCTTTTAGACAACAAAAAAAAGGAGGGGTTTCGAAGTACCCCTCCTTCGATTTTATAATTGCATTATGCCTTACTTCTTTTCATTTCAGTAAGTTTACCCTTATCCTTTTTGTCGCTAGGTTTACTCATTTTAGACTTCCCATCTAAAATGCCCCCCTCTTCGACTATAAGGATATTACAAGTTACATCACCAATTACAGAACCTGCACTAGTGATTTCTAAACGGCTGTTAGCTATAACATTCCCTTCAACCTTGCCTGCCACAATCATGTTTTCAGCATTAATTTCTCCCTTTAAAAATCCTTTTTCCCCTAAAACTAAGTCACCTTTGACATTCATAGTGCCTTCCATGTTGCCATCTATTCTAATAGAGCCTTTGGAATTTAACTCGCCTTTTATTTCGACTCCATTAGATATTACGCTTTCTATATTCTGATGGCTAGCACCGCGACGTTTTTTCATAATAATCACTCCCGAAAAAATTAATCTACTATGGCAAATAAATTAAGGGGTCCTGAGTTTCACCTGATTTAATTACAGTAAAATGAAGATGTGGCCCAGTACTCCTACCAGTACTGCCTAAGCGGGCAATCACATCACCTTTTTTAACTAGATCACCCACCTCCGCCAGCAAGGCTGAATTATGACTATACTTAGAATTAAACCCATAGCCGTGATCAATGATTATAGTTCGACCATAAACGGCCTGGTAGCCAGAGAAAATTACTTTCCCATCGGCCGCCGCAACAATCTCAGTGCCAACTTCATTGGCTATATCTATGCCATCGTGAAATGACCTCGACCTACCACCAAAAGGAGAGTTTCTCCAACCATATGGCGAAGTTATGTCACCACTTACTGGCCACTGATTTGGTATAGAACGGAAATACTCAGTTTGGTTCCCTACTTGGGCTAGTAGTTCGTCTAATTCTTGTTCTTGGCGGTTCAAGTAAGTCTTAATTCCTTGAATCTGGCTAAGGACATCAGTATATTCAGCCAAATACCCCTTGGTGTCATCTCCACCTTTTCCGCCCGTGCTAGATTTAATTTCAATGCTAGCATCATCTTGAATTCCCATAAGTTTCTTTATTTCAGATTGTTTTTGGATAATAACTTCCTTTTGGGCCTCTATCTGTTTTATTTCTTCCTTAAGCAAATCAATAGTTTCCGTTTTTTGGCCATTGTCCCGTTTAAGTTCATTGACCAAACTTATCTCTAGCCTGGTCCCATAAAATGCTACACAAAGGCTTACCGTTATTAATAATAAAAAGCCCAACGAAATTGCTATCGTTTTTATAGCCCTGGTCGAAAGGTTAAAACGATAAGGGCTGCTAGCAGTTTCAGGTATTATTAAAAAAGTCATCTTTTGTGGTGACCTTTTTTTCTTCTTTTTTCTTCTCCCGAAAATATTTGTTTTTTTCATTTTAACTCCAATAATTTTTTTACCTACAACATATATTTATTAGTATGGTCTAATTTTTCAATTATAATAACAACTAAAACTTTCTTTGTAAATTTGCTTTATCCACTTTGATGTTAAAATATAACTTTGCGAATTTCATCAATAGTTTTAAAATAAATGTTTCACGTGAAACATTTATTTTAAAATTATGCCTAGGAGTTCCAAAATCCGCTTAAAATCCTCTGTATCATAGTAGGATATCTGAATAGAGCCACCTTTCTTTTTGGGGGTAATTTCAGCTTTGGTTGCCAGGTGCTTTTGCAATATATCTTCTAGTTCTAAAATTTCTACAGATTTAGTAAGGGTCTTTTTCCCCTTTGTTTTGGTTTTCTGTTCGGTTTCCCTAACCGAGATTTTTTCCTCCACGATTTGTTGGGCAAGTCTTAGTTGTTCTTTTTTATCTGGAAGGGATAAAAGTGTCCTAGCATGTCCAGCCGTAATTTCTTTGTTTTCTAACATTTGTAATATTTCTTCTGGTAGGTTTAGTATCCGCAGTGAATTAGTTATGTGGGCCCTACTTTTGCCGACTTTCCCAGCTAGAACCTCTTGGGTGTAGCCAAATTTATCTAAGATGCTTTTATAGGCTTCTGCTTCTTCTATAATAGATAGGTCTTCCCTTTGCAGGTTTTCAATCAAGGCTATTTCAAATGCCTCTTGGTCGTCAACCTCTTTTATAACTACGGGCAGGCTTTCTAGTCCAGCTAACTTTGCAGCCCGATAGCGTCTTTCCCCAGCCACAATTTCATATTTATCTTCTAGGGGACGAACTAAAATAGCTTGCAATAAACCATGATCCTTAATAGATTTAGCTAACTCCTCAAGTGTGTTAGGATCAAAATTTTTACGCGGTTGATCTTCGCGTACTATGATATCTTGTATATCAATTGAGCTGATTTCTTCAGCGTCAAATGGGCTGGCATCTGTGGACGAAAACAAGGCATCTAGGCCTCGGCCTAAGCCTCTGGGTTTTTTAGACACGTTTTAAGACCTCCATTGCTAATTCACTGTATACTTCAGCACCCCTTGATTTGGGATCATAGAATATTATAGGCTTTCCGTGACTCGGGGCCTCACTTAAGCGTATATTGCGCGGAATAATAGTTTTATATATTTCCTTGCTGAAATGACGCTTAACTTCATCTACTACCTGAATAGCCAAGTTAGTACGGCCATCAAACATAGTAAACAATATGCCTTCTATTTGTAAATCTCTGTTTAGCCTTCTCCTTACAAGTTTTATGGTGTCCATTAATTGACTTAATCCTTCTAAGGCGTAATATTCGCATTGTAGGGGAATAATAACTGAATTGCTCGCTGTTAGAGCATTTATGGTAATTAAGCCCAATGAAGGGGGACAATCGATAAAAATATAATCATATTGATCAGTTATAGGTGTTAGGGCCTTCTTTAAGACCCTTTCACGTTCATCTTGCCCAGCTAATTCTATTTCTGCCCCCGCTAATTCTATAGTGGCAGGGATAAGGTGTAAGTTACGAAAATCAGTCTTTATTATTGTTTTTTGCGCTTCCAGCTTATCAGTTAGTAGATTATAGATGCAATTTTTTAGTTTGCGACGGTTAATGCCTAAACCACTAGTAGCATTTCCTTGTGGATCAGCATCAACTAAAAGTACCCTATAACCATAGTTAGCTATACATGCGGCTAGATTTATAGCAGTAGTAGTTTTGCCCACCCCACCTTTTTGGTTAGTAATACTAATAATTTTGCCCATCCAAATATCCACCTTTCAGAAGCATACCTTATATGTTTTCTCCCATACTATTAAAAAATCCTGCCTCTTAACTTTAAAAAGGACATTAGCTTAGATTTTTATAATTTGCAAGTTGTGCTGGCCACCCTTACAGTTTTATTTAGCTCCAAAATTCTTTAGGCTTTTTTGAATAATTATAACTTTGCTGGTTTTTGTCAGATTGTCATGTATTTTGTTTCTTGCTTGGGGAGCTTTTATGCCCCTTTAATTGGTCATTGTTAGCTATAGATTAATCATTTGTCCTTCATCGCTAAAACTTAAGATTATGAATAAAGGGGTTAAGCTGTAAAAGATATTTATTACATTCCCACCCGCAGCATAAAGATAAGTCAAAATAAATTTTTTAGGGGATTGGTTCGTGGGTTAATCACTTTTTTGGCCTTTTTAGATATAAATAAAGGTTGGCATAAGTTTAAAGACGTTCTATAATATGGTTATTACGCCTTGCCATATTTATAGCAATTTGTCTTTCATAATATTTTTAATTAACATTATTATCATGGCTTTGCTTTTAATAAACTATAAAGCGTAGTTATTATTGGGAGGTGGTACCCTTTTCCTGTATGTCTTGCCCGTAAATAAAATAAACTTGAGGGAGGCTTTGTTGAATGAGTTATCGTTATGCTACAGAAGAGCAGATGAATCGTCTAGTAGATTATAGGGGTGCTCGTGAATTCCATTTACAAAAAGATCGTTCTAAAAAAGATAAAAGAATGTCTTTAAATGAAGCGATTGCAAAATATGTTCAGGATGGGGATATTTTAGCTGAAACGGGTTTTTCTTATGTAAGATCCCCCATTCAAGCATATTTTGAAATTATTAGACAGAAAAAGAAAGACATGATCGGTATCGGTTCACCTATGTCTAATTGCTCTTATTTAATGGCTTTTGATTGTGTAAAAGCTATACATTTATCATACATAGGTGTGGAAATGCGGGGTAATGATAAAAACTTTGCCCGTATGATTAAAACCCAGCAAGCAGAATTGTTATCCTTATGGAGTCATGGTTCAATGGCCTTAGGCTTCAAGGCAGCACAATTAGGTGCACCTTTTATAGCTTCCAAACAATTAATCGGAACCGATATGATTAAGAAGAATCCATATGTTAAGGTTATGGACAATCCAGTCAGTGCTGATAGTTCACCAGTAGCTATTATTCCTGCTTTATATCCAGATGTATGTATAATCCATGCCCAAATGGCTGACCGCTATGGTAATGCAGTCATAAAAGGGCCCGCCATTAATGATATTGCCTTATCTGCTGCTTGCCGAAAAGTTATAATTACCGCGGAGAAAATAGTACCCGAAATGGCTTTGAGAGAAGATAGTATTGCTTCTATTCCATTTATGTACGTCGATGCAGTAGTCGAATTGCCTTATGGGGCTATGCCTGGTTCTTGCCCTGGACATTATTATTGGCACCGTGAGTGGTGGGAGTGGCTAGTCCGTATTGCTACACCATCAGTAGAAAACATAGAAGATTTCTTTGAATATTGGGTATTTTCTAGTAAAGATCAATTTGACTTTTTAGAAAAACTTGGCGGTGTTCGTTTCCTTAACAAGGTTGAGCGTCAAATGGCTGCTGCTGAAGCCAAAATTGATGATTCATTAGTCAGTTTTGACTACAAAGAAGTAATACCAAAATGGGATTAAAGGAGGTAAATTAATGACTACAATTGCACCCGCTAACCCTTTAGAAATGCTAGCTTATAATATTGCTCTGGAAATACATGATGGTCAAATTGTTTATGTTGGCACTGGCCTGCCCATGGTAGGAGCTATTCTAGCTAAAAAAACCCATGCCAAACATATTACTATGGTTTACGAAAGTGGTGGGCAAGATCCACTCGAAGGTGAAATGCCCTGGTCAGTAGGATGCCCCTTTACATTTAGAAAGGCGCCTATGTCAATGGAAATGGCTGTTTCTTTCGGTCAAAGTGCCTTAGGTTATGTTGACATAGCTTTCCAAGGCGGGGCTCAAATAGATATGTACGGTAATGTTAATACTTCTGTTATTGGAAGTTATGAAAACCTAAAATCTATTCTCCCAGGTAGTGGGGGAGGAAATGATATAGGTTCATTAACCGAGAGTTCTGTATTGGTCGGCTTACAAACTCCCGACCGTTTTCCTGAAAGAGTGGACTTTATTACTACACCAGGTTTTCTTGAAGGTGGAGATAGTAGGGAAAAATCAGGTCTCTTAGGTGGCCCAACCGCAGTTGTAACCCAAGTGGGGGTTTATGATTTTGATCCTGTATCAAAAAAAATGAGGATTAAGGCTCTAAATCCTGGAATGACTGTGGAAATAGCCCAAGCATGTACTGGTTTTGAATTATTGCTTCCCGAAGGAGAAATCCCCTTCGTTGAAGCTCCCACCGATGAAATTTTGACTATTCTGCGTGAAGTAGTAGATCCCAGAGGCGTTTTCACCAAAATGCCCGGCATGTAAAATATAATCGAAAAGGGGCGAAATGCCCCTTTTTTTCTTGGACTTCTTTAAATCTTTTGCGGATAAATTAAAAATCTGGGTTTTTTATATTTTATTTTGGTAAATGATGCTAATATATAAGTCAAGCTATTACATTTGCAGTTTTTTGTAGACAGTTATTATTTAAGCATTATGAAGGGGTGGTTATTTTAATGGGAAATAAAAGCAAAATAAGTATGATTTCACTAGTAGTCCTGTTTATATTTATATTGACTGCTAGTGCACCACTATTGGCAAACGATAAGAATACCTTATTAGAAGCGTCTAATCCTATTATAATAGGCTCTGGTGATTTTGATTATGTCGATGGTATGCCAGATGATGCTGCTTTTAGGTTTCCTAACGGCTTGGCTTATGCCAAGAAAGCAGATGCCATCATTATTGCAGATACTCAGAATCATAGAATACGTAGCCTTAATTTGAAAACATTAGAAGTTACTACAATTGCGGGCAAGAGTGAAGGTCTTGATAGGTTCGGTTTTCCAGGTGGTGCTTATGTAGATGGTGAGCTTAAAGATGCCATGTTTAATCGCCCCAAAGGAATAGCAGTAGCAGATAATGGGGCTATTATTATTGCCGATACCCACAATCATGCTATCCGGCAAATTTTCGATGGGAAGGTTACTACCATAGCAGGCGGAACTCTAGGTTATAAAAATGGACAAGGGGCTAAAGCCTCCTTTAATAATCCTAGCAGTCTAGCCATAGACAAAGATGACAATATATATGTAGCTGATACTTTAAATAATGCCATTAGAAAGATAGATACCAAAGGAAATGTCACTACATATGCAGGTAAAACCGACGATACAAGTATATTAAATGAACCTACCGACTTAGTAGCCGATAAAGACGGGAATCTCTATGTAGTGGATAGCAGTAACCACCAAGTAAAAAAGATAAGTGGAAAGGACACCCTAGAAACCGTAGCTGGGACCCACTCCATAAAAGATATAGATAGCAATTATTGGCTGGGAGCCTATATGAATGGTCCTGCCGATATGGCTTATTTTAATTTCCCTAAAGGACTTGCCCTAAAAGATAATACCTCCCTTTATATAGCTGACACCTATAACCATGTCATTAGGGAAATAAAGGCTAACAATGTTACTACAATCGTAGGTGCCAACCTAGCAGGGGAAAAACTAGATGCAAAATACTTAAGCTACATGGATGGTCCTAGCAAAATTGTCTATGCCAAGAAGATGCTATTTATTGCTGACCAATGGAATAATAGGATTCTACTTATCCCAGATAAAGAAGATAATTTAAGGCCAATAACCGATTACCTAGATGGTCTTATCCCAGGGGCTAGTTCAGTATTTTTAGATGGAAGCATGGTAGACTTTCCCGATGTTAAGCCTCTGATTCTTGGAGAAGAAATAAAAATCCCGATTAGGGCTTTAACGGAGAAATGGGAAGCTGATATAGAATGGGATGAAGATAAACAAGAATTTACTATCCAAAAAAATGGCAGATTAATTGGCTTTGCATTGCAGGCAGAAGATTTCACCATATACCAGGATCGTTCTTTGCTAAGCATAGACACCTTACAGAAAAAACTTGGCTTTAGAGTAAGTTGGCTTAAAGACCAAAATATGGTCACTATTCAGTCGAAATAAATAATTATTTAAGGTGAGCTTATATGTCTTTTAAAGTTACTTTTTGGGGGGTACGGGGTTCCAAGCCCACCCCTAATAAAAAAACCATATCATTTGGGGGCAATACTTCGTGTGTGGAAATAACAGTGGGGAATCGAACCCTTATCTTTGATGCTGGTACAGGTATAGCCGAATTAGGCCATAAGATGATCTTAGATGGGGGAAAAAAGGATGCGGACATATTCTTTTCCCATCTCCATTGGGATCATATTCAAGGATTACCCTTTTTTCAACCACTTTATAAGGCTGGTAACACTTTCCGATTTTACGGTGAAGATAAAAGCCCCTTAACCTTTGCAGAAATAATTACTAGGCAAATGTCCTACCCATATTTCCCTATAAGCATGGAAATGATGAAGGCTAATTACGAATTTATTAGCATTAAAGCCGATGATGTAATTGATTTAGGGGAAGGAATCATTATTAAGACTTTCGCCTTAAATCACCCAGGTGGATGCCTAGCCTACCGCATAGAAAAAGGCGATTATGCCATAGTATATGCTACTGATACCCAACCTATTCTGGGGACAAAAAATAATGATTTTATAAATTTTGTTGCAGGAGCCGATTTATTTATTTACGATACCCACTTTACCAGGGCAGAATATATGGGGGAAATAGATGGGGAAAGTAAGGAAAGTTGGGGCCATTCGACTTGGGAGGAAGGCATAAGTATTAGTAAAAAGGCCCAAGTAGCTTACTATATTTTATTCCACTATAAAGAAGACCGTAGTGATGAGGACCAGGGCCAGATCGAAAAATTAGCCCAAAAGGAATTTAAGAATACCCTTGCTGCCAGGGAAGGCATGACTATTATATTAGGTGGTGATTATCCTGAAAAAGTGGTCATTAATTACCCATATTAGTATCTTTTTATTATTTGCCTTATTTATCTTTGTCCATTTTTTTGAAACCCTAGATTATAGGTTACAAGACACCCTATATCAAAAACCAGCTACTATTGATGCTGACATAGTTATCATTGGCATTGATGATGACAGCTTAGAAGCTTTAGGCAGATGGCCCTTTCATCGTGATTATCATGGTGAGCTTATCCGCCTTATAAGTGAAGGTGAACCTCAGCTCATAGCTTATGATGTAATATTCGCAGAGGAGTCTGACCTGACAGAGGATGATGCCTACCTAGTAGAAATGGCAGCTCAAGCAGGAAATCTTATCTTTCCCATATATGGCACCTTTTCTCCTAGTTCTGGCAGGGGTACCTTAGAGGCAGTCAACATCTCTAAACCATTTCCCGCCTTAGATGAAGTAAGCCAGGCAGGACACATTAATACTATTATCGATAATGATGGTATCATTAGAAAAACCATACTCAATTTTAATTATGAAAAGGAAACCATTAATAGTTTTGCCTTAGAAATTTATAACCAGTATGCAGCCCAAACTGGTAAAGAAATAATCGAAATCTCTAGTATTCCTACTGATGAATGGGAGCGGACTAATATTCGTTTTAGTGGTGAACCCAAAAGTTTTGAGTTAATTCCTTTTTACCAGGTGCTTAATGGAGAAGTCCCAGGCGAATATTTTAGAGATAAAATCGTCCTAGTCGGCCCTACTGCCATAGGCATTGCAGATGATTATTACTTCACCCCCTTAGCACCGCAAGTGCCCATGTATGGGGTAGAAATACACGCTAATATAATTGCCCAATTCATAAAAGGGGAGTTCTGGCAGGAAGTTCCCTTTATAACTCAACTTATCATAATGTTATTACTAGCCCTGCTAGGATTTTTCCTTTTTAGAAAATTAAGGCCCAGCCTAGGTGCTATATCCTTATTAGCTATAATAGGAATATTTTTGCTCCTAAGTCGTATGCTAAGTTCGGCCAATAACGGCTATATATTTAGTTTAATCTATCCCATTGGCCTTTTAGCTGTCCAATACATAGCTATTTTAGGGGAAAACTTTATATCCGAGCAATTAGAAAGGAAAAGGGTTACTGATGTCTTTGGCAAATATGTAGCCCCACAAATAGTAGATAAAATATTAGAGGAAGGTGAGGCAGGATTACAATTAGGTGGTGCTAGGCGAGATATAACCGTATTATTCGTAGATATCAGGGGCTTTACCCCCTTATCCGAAGCGGCCCAGCCCGAAGAAGTAGTAGCCATACTCAATGATTATCTTACCCTATGTGCAGAATCCATTTTCGCTTATGGGGGGACCTTAGACAAGTATATAGGGGATGCAGCTATGGCCTTATATAATGCCCCCCTAGACTTAGATAATCATCAGTTAAAGGCTGTGCAGACTGCTATGGCCATGCAAAAAGGCTCTGTAGCCCTAAGAGAAAAGTTAGAAAAACAGTTCGGGAAAACGGTTCATTTCGGAGTAGGTATTCATACTGGTAATGCCATAGTCGGCAATATCGGGGCAGATTTCCGTATGGATTACACTGCCATTGGTGATACCGTCAATACGGCGGCCCGCATCGAAAGTGTCAGCAAACCAGGACAGATTCTGATTAGTCAAGCCGTATATGAACAAGTAAAAGAAGTGGTAGAAGTTAGCGACTTAGGTACTATAAAAGTAAAGGGCAAGGCCCAAGAACTACAGATATATCAAGTAAATAAACTATTAATATAATGGAGGTGTCTGATTATGGGAAAACGAACTTTTATCATCTTACTGAGTATCTTAATCCTCCTATTAGGTGTGGCAAGCACAGTAGGAGCAGCGACTAAGAGTACCGCTAAAATGATAAGTATAACAGGGGATGTCCAAGTTATAAGGGCGGGAGGGGAAAAACCCTTCAAAGCTTTTCAGAATATGAAATTAACCGAAGGTGACCGTATTATTACAGGCAAAAATGGAGTTGCCAAAGTAGAGATGGATGATGGCCTAGTAATTACCCTTTCCCAAAATACTAGGATATATCTTTCCGAACTAAGAAGTGACAAAGGAAATAAACAAAATTCAGTAAGCTTACAGTCTGGTGCCATAGGTTCATCAGTCAAGAAAAAACTGACCAGTAATGCTCGTTTTGAAATCAAGACACCGACTGCAGTAATGGGTGTACGAGGCACCGAGTTTTTTGCCCAGTATTATGATGGTCATGTAGATGTAAGAGTAGTCGAAGGGGTTATAGACGCTAGAATAAATGTAGGGAGAAATGGTGAAGTAACAGGTATAGGAGCTGCTAATGCTACTAGCCAACATGTCCAATTAACTGCCCTACAACAGGTGGCCTTCAGCGAAGGAGATATGGCTAGCACGATTCCCACAAGGGTAAGCCCGCTCAGGCTAGAAGGATTACCTACACCCCTCATAGATAGGGTAGGGGAAATAAGTCAGGAAAGCCCCGAGGCCATACCCACTGAAATAATGAATACTATAAATACCGCCAGACAAACGGCTATTAATCAATTGGAAAATAGAATGAATGATAGCAAGCTAGCTGGTGACGACCTAAGCCCCACTAGCCCAGATAGTGCAACCGCCAATCCCCAAACAGCTCCCCCAAGCCATGTAGCTACTAGTAGCACCACCACTTCTTCATCAGGTGGAGGTTCATCCAGCTCGGGTGGAAGCACAAGACCGAGTGAGTCGGCGGAGTTTGATGTGGAATATCAAGAGGGCTCATATAATGAGCTAAATCCAGAAAGCATAACATATACATATATTCCAGGACAGCTAGATAGCATTACTTTAAATTTAAATTCTGATGTTGAGGGAATTAGCTATACAGCGACTGTTTCACCTACGAATGTAGCTACCCTAAATCAGACAGCAAACGATACAATAATTGTATCTATTATGGGTGAGGGAGAAGCTACCATAACCATTATTGGAAAAGCAAGTGGCTATCAGGATTATGAGAAGACAATTAATTTGATGGTTGAAGGTACAACAGACCCAGATCCCGACCCCACTGATGGCCTTGTTTTAGAAAGAATAATAGTGAATGATGAGGAAGCTAGTTTACCAACCATGGAAATAGATTATACAAAGAATTCCACTTTAACATTCCAGTTTAGCAGTGGCGATATTTCAGAGCTTTTCTCCGAACTAACTTCTGAGCAAATTTCTATAAGTGAAAATGTATTGACTATTCCAGGTATCGGCACAATTGAAAGCGAAAGTACATATGAGGAAGTAGATATTGAAATAATGCCAATTTCATCTGGTGACGATAAGATCATTTTCAAGTTCAAGCTTAGTGCAGACAGTTCATATCCCAGTTCATATCCCGACTGCCTGAATAACTTTATAAATGGAACATTTACACTAGCGGAGGATAGCCAATTCATACTTAACAACGTTGAACCACTTGAATTAATAACTGCCCATGTGACCGCCTATGTGGACCAAGTGGGCGTTACTTGTAATATAAGTGGAATCACAGGGGAGCCTGAGCCTATTATTAAACTCCGATTTTGGACAGTAGATGGAGAAGACAAATCCTATTTAGAATTTGATGGAGAATCTTGGTATGAATTAGATGAAGATAATCGTATACAACATGATCCATTTGAGCAAGAAATAATGTATTACATACAACCTAATCCATTTGAGCAAGGAATAATGTATTACTTCGATATCCAGATGTCAATTGATAGTGATACTTATATATTAATTAATGTGGGAAGTGTAACCTTTTTGTGGTAAGTATATGTGTGTCATGGGGACGGGGATGTTGACACGCTTAGGTACCCAATCAGCCCTACCCCATCTATACTAAATAGGTGGGGTG
>CAZEPV010000021.1:0-37734 GCA_964514235.1 uncultured Syntrophomonadaceae bacterium
TTATAAATGCTACTATCTAGTTCCGACCCCATTTCTTTGGGGAAAAGTAAGGGATAATTATAATATTCAATTTTACCATTTTTTAATTTGTAAACGATACTGACATTAAAATGTGAATGTTCATGTTCTTGGCTAGCGTACCAGGCACTAGTATCCCGATAACGGTAATTATTTCTAACCTCTTTGATGTTATCGGATAAGTAAGTATGAAATTTATAAATATCGGTTATACTGCTTTTTTCGGTATAAATACCAGGAATTATTGACCATAGAAGCTGGGTTTCATCCTTGCTTAAGTTCTCTAGTTCGGGATAAATAAACCTATAACCACCACTATAATTTTCTACTCTTTCTAGGGGTTCTCCGTAAGTTAAAGCTAATGAATTAGGAATATTGGTAAGAGTATCAATATATACCGGTCCTTTTTCGGCTTGTAAATTATTAACGGTATAACGGCTTAGCCAATTATCGGCAAAGGCTACAGCTTCTACTTGGCTAATGTCGGGGGTACGTGCAGCATAGCCATACCAGTCACTATAAATGGAAACTGAGCCTAGTGCTATGATTAGGGCATAAATGATAAAGCCTTTATAAGCATCCAAAACCCGATAAGATTTCCTAATAAGCATTTCAGCTGCAAAATAGCCTATCATGCCCATAAGCAAGATAAAGAAAAGGGCTAGGATGAAGTTATTTTGTACGCTGAACATTTCAATTAAAATTAGGCCAAAGGCCAGGCTACTACAAAAGGCTACTCCATACTTAAATATAGGATTGACTTTTCTAATGGCGATAACATCAGCTGCATTTTCCATCTTGCGTTTTTCGTACAGTTTCAAACCTGCCCAAATTAGTAAAATAGAGCATACAATGTAAACTAGCCAGGTGACTAGTCCACCCTTTAAGGCATTTTGATATGTTACGGAGGCAGTGTAAGCTATGGGTGTAGCTTTAAGGGCTAAGGTTGAAGCCCCCATGCCGAGGAAATGGTCACTAGCACTTGTAAAGCCATATAAGAAATACCTTAAAAACATATTTTTTAATTGCTCTAGGCCGATGAATAAGAAATTAGCAATAGCAAAAAAGACGATATGGGCTATTATGCTGCCAGTAAGCATACCGATAGTTATTGCTAATGAATATAAGAGTATGGACAATGTAGTAAAAACAAATAACCATCTTAATAATTCTGCAAATTCTAGAATATTAAAACTTGCCCCAATCCCTACTAGAATAAGGAAAAACATAAAAAGTGGTAGAAGTAACATAAAAAGTCCAGATAAGTAGTTACTACTATAAACCGTTTTACGTTTATAGGGCAAGGTATTAATCATGGCGGTTGCAGTGGAATTGTGCATATAGGAAAATATAGCTACCGCTAAAGCCATACTAAAAAACGCTACAACTAAGGCAAAAAGAAATGATGCACTATACAAATTTTGCATAAACATTTCCGAGGTAATTATTTCCCGATGATTAAAATTCATGATTATGCTAAATCCTGAAATTAAAACAAAAAATATATAAGCAGCCAATAAGGGCCAAAATCTATGTATGTTTTTATAAAATAGAGCCTTACTAAATAATGGTGCTGGTGATTTCATAATCTAAGCCTCCTAACTCGTGAATGAATATTTCCTCTAAAGATAAGGGTAAAACATCGATCATTAAGGGGTTAAATGTATTGGCTATATTCAGAATACCCTCTTTTTCTCCCCGTACTACTAATTGGATAACACTGCCCATTTTATGTTTGGCTAATATATCTAAGCCCGTAAAAACAGGAGGCTCCTCCGAAAAGGCCATTTGTAACTTAAAGATATTGCTTTGCATTTCATCTAGGCTACGTTCCAAAACGATTTCACCCCTATGGATTATGCCTACATGGTCACAAACATCTTCTAATTCCCTCAAGTTGTGGGAAGAAACAAAAACTGATGTTTTGCGC
The DNA here is from genome assembly GCA_964514235.1 of uncultured Syntrophomonadaceae bacterium. Lineage (GTDB taxonomy): Bacteria > Bacillota > Syntrophomonadia > Syntrophomonadales > Syntrophomonadaceae > JAAYRQ01. Next base: position 1,949 of record CAZEPV010000021.1, read on the forward strand.
TCTGCGACATCTTGGAAAATTAGACTCCATATTTTTCGCCGAGCTACGGGATCAAGCCCATCCATGGGTTCATCTAAAATTAAGATCTTAGGCATGGTGGATAAGGCCAACATAAATGCCACATGTTTTTTCATACCCCTAGAAAAACGTCGGAGGGGTATACGCTGATTAAGGGGAAATAAGGGAATTAATTTTTCGAGTCTTTCCTGATTGAAGTCAGGGTAGACTTGGCTATAAAACTTAATCATATCCTGCATATTAGCTTGGGGGAAAAAGTATATATCATCAGGTACATAGGCCACTGTATTTTTGACCAAAGGATTGTCAAAGACTTCATTATCATTTATTTTAATAGTGCCTTGGTCAGGTATTAATATTCCGACCATGTGCTTAATAAGGGTAGTTTTACCTGAACCATTAGGGCCTACTATTCCATAGACAGAAGCTTCTGGAACAGTAACATTAACATTTTTTAAGGCCTGAAAGCCATCAAAAGACTTATATAAGCTTCTAACTTCTATCACTATCTTCATAACCTCCTTAAATATACTAGTAAATCATAAATCATCTAAACTCTTTATAATATCCGATTTAGGAACTCCTAAGTAAATGAGTTCCCGAGCAAAATCAACAATTTTATCTAGGAGTTCTTGTATTTTTTCCCGATTTTCCAAAGGTTGGACCTTGGCCACAAAAGTCCCTTTGCCGATTACTTGATAAACATAACCTTCTGCTTCCAATTCCCGATAAGCCTTTTGGATGGTGTTGGGATTAATGGCTAGTCTTTGTGCCATTTCGCGTACAGATGGTATTTTTTCCTCATTTGATAATACACCATGAATAATAAGTTTCTTTAACCCATCTTTTACCTGTTCGAAAATCGGTTTGGGATTTTTTAAATCTATACTGATAATAAAAACCACCCCCTAATTTACACAAATTTTAGTGTATGTAGTGTATTACATCACATAATACACTCGGGAGGTAATATATGTCAAGCAAAAAATCCCCTGCCTTTATAAAAAGACAGGGGATTTATATCCATATTGTTTATACATCCTCTTCTATTTGGCTTAAAAGCCCAAAATCCATCAACATTTCTGCAAATTCATTTACTAAAAATATATCTAATTTTCCTTCCTGAGCTTCTACCTTTAATATTTTTATAGCTTGATTAGGATCAAGGGCGCTACGATATGGTCTATCGGTTGTTAAGGCATCGAAGATGTCGGCTACGGTTACGATGCGAACCTCCAGTGATATTTCCTCACCCTTTAGCCCATCGGGGTAGCCAGAGCCATCTAATTTTTCGTGGTGATGTCTAATGATGTCACCTATTTCTTCCATAGCTTTAAGTGGACTACATATCTGGTAACCTAATTCTGGATGAAGTCTTATTTGGGCATTTTCTGCTTCGCTGAGTTTTTCAGTTTTATTTAAGATGTCTAGACTAATGCCAATTTTCCCTATATCGTGGATTAAAGCCCCGATTCGGACTCTTTCAATTATCTTATCTTCCAAGTTCAGCCTTTCAGCTAAAAAAGTGGCATATTGGCTGACCCTTTCTGTATGGCCTTCGGTGTATTTATCCTTGGCATCTATAGTTCTAGCTAATGAAATAACTACATCCTCTACATTTTCAACTGCTGCCACATAATCTTCCGTTACTTTAATTATTTGTTCATTTAAGGTAGAAGTAATTTTTAAATAGTCCAGATTAAGTAGATAAATCCCTAAGCCTATAGTTACTATCATTAATAAGTAAAAAACCAAATCCAAATACCAGTTCCCGCCCCCCTTTGTGCTAAATAATCTGCCATAAAGAATCAATACGGTCCATATTGATAAGCCAAGCGATAAAGCGAAGAATGCTGTATGTTTAGTTATATCACTAATTAATTTTGGTTTAATAAACAAACGGCTTACTATAATTAAATTTAAAATTATTAGGATAGCTAAGGTGATTAGCCTAAATATTTCTATCAAATTATTTATTATCATTATCAACACTTCCAGACGAGCATTAAAGTAGTAACAGATATTAAATCAATTATGCCATATAAATCTTTTCTAGGGCATCCATAAAAAATTAGTATATGCTTATGGGATGCTAATAGTATAATTAACATATTTTTAACACCAATATGACTCATATTTGTATTATAATTAACAACATATTATAAAGTTAGATTATTGCATTAGGCTTATACTAATAAATTTTACCAGCATAAGCAGGCAAGGGTATTTGTCGAATATTGTTGCAATTTTCTAATAAATTTCTTATGATAAGTTTGATAGTAATGGGAATCTCGTACAACACGGCATTATATGGCATAATTATAGTGTATTTATAACTTATTATAAGGTAAAAGATAGATTTTAGCTTATGAAGGGAAAGGAGAGACAGCTTTGGAAAAGGCTACCACAATTGTTCCACTATCTACTTCAGATAGGGAATTATTATCCAAGCTAGAAAAAGAAGCTAGTACAAATATAAACCTTTGCTACCAATGTGGTAAATGTTCTGCAGGTTGTCCAGTAGGATTTGCTATGGATTATAAACCACGGGAAATAATAAGGCTTTTGCAACTTAATATGATAGAAGAAGCCTTAGAAGCGGAAAGCATATGGATATGTGCTACTTGTACAACCTGTTCTGCACGTTGTCCCCGAGGAGTTGACATAGCGTCATTAATGGATACACTCAGGCGTGAAGCTTTACGGCAAGGAAAAATCACTGATAAGAAGGTAGCACATTTTAATAAGATATTCCTACGCACAGTTGAAATGTTTGGTAGAACTTATGAACCAGGAATTCTTTTATATCATAATGCAGCAACTATGCAACCTTTTAAGGATGCTCAGTTTGGCTTACCTATGGTTAAACGCGGTAAAATGGGTTTTTTACCTGAAAAGATAAAAGGCAAAAAGCAAATTAAGGAGATTTTTGCCAGAGTTAAGGAACTAGGAGGTGATGAATAAGATGAAAGTAGCATATTATCCAGGGTGTTCTTTAGGGAGTACTGCTATTGAATATGATATTTCTACTAAAAAAGTAGCCGAAATTTTTGAGATTGAATTGAAGGAAATAGAGGATTGGAACTGTTGTGGTGCTACAGCGGCCCATAATACAGATATACTTTTATCTTTGGCATTACCAGCGCGTAATTTAGCCATAGCTGAAAAAACTGGTTTAGATATTTTGGCTCCATGTGCAGCTTGCTATAACAGATTCAGAAATTCCGAATATGCAGTACGTAATGATGCTGCTATGCAGGAAAAAATAGAAAAAGTTATTGATATGCCCTATTCGGCCAGCAATAAAACCTTATCAATTTTGGAATGGTTAATTGATCTAATAGGTCTGGATAAAATTAAAAGCAAGGTTACTAATCCTTTGCAAGGCATGAAGGTCGCATCTTATTATGGCTGTTTATTGGTAAGGCCTGAGGCATATACGGGTTTTGATGATGTAGAAAATCCGCAAATTATGGATAATATTATGGAGACTTTAGGGGCTACGGTGGTTGACTGGTCTCATAAATCCGAATGTTGTGGGGCCGCTTTAGCCACCAGTAGGCCAGATATAGGCAATAGGACTATTTATAATATATTAAAAAATGCTAAAGATTCTGGTGCTGAATGTATAGTAACGGTTTGTCCAGTTTGCATGATGAACCTTGATATGCGCCAGGCAGGGGTGGAAAAAGCCTTTAAGGAAAAGTTTGATATTCCTGTTTTTTATATAACTGAACTTTTGGCAATTGCAGCAGGGGAAAACCCGAATGCAGTAGGCCTTAATAAGCATTTTGTAGAAGCCAATAAGTATTTAGATAGATTGGTGGAAGAACAAGCTAGATTGAAAATGGAGGCTGAGAAAGCAGCAGCCGAAGCTCAGGCTAAGGCCGACATGACACCAGAAGAACTCGAGAAAAAAGTGGCGGCACTAGTCAAGGGATTTGAAAAGAATCCAGAAAGAATGGCATCAAGGTTAATTGAAGATGAAGAAAGGGCCCAAGTTCTAGCGGAAATATTAGTTGCGGATGAAAAGAGGGCTCGTAAGTTAGCTGAATTGATGATTACTGACAAGGATAAGGCTCCGAAGGCTGCAGATGCCTATGTTACTGGAGAACTGAGAAAAAGAGAAAAAGTAAATAGCTAAGAGCTATTTACTTTTCAAGGAGGGAGACGGAGAAATGAAGAAACGCGTAGGCGTTTTTGTCTGTGAATGTGGCACGAATATATCTTCAGTAGTAAATACAGAACAAGTTGCCGAATATGCTAAGACAATACCAGGGGTAACTTTTGCCACAAATTACAAATATATGTGTTCTGATCCTGGACAAGAACTGATTAGAAAAACTATTGAAGAAGAAGGTTTGGAACAAGTTGTAGTAGCTTCTTGTTCTCCTCGTATGCATGGCAAGACTTTTTATAATGCGACAGAAAAAGGTGGGCTTAATGGTTACCTTTGCGAAATGGCTAATATACGGGAGCAAAATTCATGGGTTCACTCCAACAAGGAAGAAGCTACCGAAAAGGCTAAAGATTTAGTCAGAATGACTGTAAACAAGGTTTTGTTAAATAAGCCCTTAGAAATTGAAACCATACCTGTTACTAAAAGGGCTTTGGTAATAGGTGGGGGTATTGCTGGTATGCAAGCAGCTTTAGATATTGCTGAGGCTGGACACCAAGTAATTCTAGTAGAAAGGGAAGCTTCCATAGGGGGAAAAATGACGCAGATAGATAAGACCTTCCCGACTATGGACTGTGCCGCTTGAATAAGCACCCCCAAGATGGTTGCTGTGGCGCAGCACCCTAACATTGAACTAGTAACTTTAGCAGAGGTTACTAAGGTTACAGGTTATATAGGTAATTTTAATGTAACTATTAAGAAAAAAGCAAAATATGTAGATTGGGATTTATGTACGGGTTGTGGAACCTGTTGGGAAAAATGTCCCGAAAAGAAACTATCAGATAGTTTTGAATTAGGATTAGGTGAGACTACTGCTATAAGAATGGTATATCCTCAGGCGGTTCCAGGCAAGCCTTTTATTGATGCGGAATACTGTAGGATGTTAACCGAGAATAAATGTGGTATATGCGAAAAGTTATGTCCAGCAGAAGCGATTAGATTCAAAGACCAAGATGAAGATGTAATCGAACAAGTAGGGGCCATTGTCATGGCTACTGGTTATGACTTATTCAATTGGGAAGAAGCTTATGGTGAATATGGTTATGGTAAGTATCCTAATGTAATAAGTAGCTTACACTTCGAACGTATCGCTAGTGCTGGCGGGCCTACTGGTGGAAAAATCGTTAGACCATCTGATGGTAAAGTACCTGAAGCGGTAGCATTTATTAAATGTGTAGGTTCTAGGGATGATACCAAAGGAAAAAGTTATTGTTCTAGAGCTTGTTGCATGTATACCGCAAAACATGCTTTTCAGGTTAAAGATAACCTACCTGATAGTGAAGCATATGTATTTTATATGGATGTTCGTACAGCAGGCAAAAACTATGAAGAATTTTACCAAAGGTCATTAAATGCTGGGGCCAAATATGTCAGAGGTAGGGTAAGTAAAATATATCCTCGTGGGGATAAATTAGTCTTGAAAACTGAAGATACCCTATTGAGCAGGGCTCTTGAAGTTGAAGTAGATATGGTAGTCTTGGCCACCGCTATGGTGCCTGCACAAGGGGCTAGGGAAATAGCTAGGACTATTGGATTTTCGACCGATAAGGATGGTTTTTATCAAGAAGCCCATCCCAAACTTCAACCAGTAGAAACATTTACAGCTGGGGTATTTTTAGCTGGGGCCTGTCAGGGACCTAAGGATATTCCCGATACTGTAGCCCAAGCTAGTGCTGCGGCGGTTAAAGTATGCGGTATGTTCTCAAAGGACCGATTACCTACCGAACCATTAACAGCCGAGGTGGATATTGATAAATGTTCTGGTTGTGGCTTCTGTGTTCCTGTATGCCCATATAAAGCTATTACTTTGGAGGAATTACCAGGTAGGAGCTTTACTAGAATGGTAGCCGAAATTAATAGTAGTTTATGCCAAGGTTGTGGAGCTTGTCTTCCTGCATGCAGGACCGTAGCTCTAAACTTAAAAGGCTTTACCAACGAACAAATCGTATCGGAGGTGGATGCTCTGTGTCTATAAATAATGATTTACAATGGAAACCCAAAATTATTGTTTTTGCATGTAATTGGTGTTCTTATGCGGCTGCTGATTTAGCAGGATTAAACCGCCTAGAATACCCAGCTAATGTTAGGATAATTCGGACTCCTTGTTCAGGCCGTATGGATCCCCTATTAGTATTAAGGGCTTTTAATAGGGGGGCAGATGGTGTACTACTTTCGGGATGACACCCTGGTGAATGCCACTATGGTAGTGGCAATTACTATCAACGCCGTAGACAAACGGTGATGAGGAGCCTGATGGAATATATGGGAATTGAAGCAGAAAGATATCAGACTTCCTGGATTTCTGGTGCTGAAGGCACGAAATTCCAAGAAACTATGGAAAATTTAGTGGCAGGAGTTAATGAGCTAGGCCCAAATAGAAAGCTGAGGGATGCAAGATGATAGAAATTACTAAGAAAATACAAGAAATTGCGACCAGGCTTTTAAGTGATGGCGAAGTAGATATATTTATCGCATGGGAAAAGGGACCTTTTGCATATCAGACTAAGCCCTATTTAGCCCATACCGTAGAAGATGTGGACAAGATTGTTTTTGATGAATATTCAGTACACAATATTGCTAATCTGCTTTTAAAGTTTAGGGACGGTGACCAGAAAATTGGTATCGTAGCTAAAGGTTGTGATTCAAGAGGAATTGTAAGACTATTAGAGGATAATCAGTTTACTAGGGAGCGTTTGTATATAGTTGGTTTAGGATGTCCAGGTGTTAAGGACCCCCTTAAAGCTATGCATAATAATTCAGGTTTTAGGAAAAATCCTGTCGAAAATGAATTAGCTGATAAATGCTACGATTGTATTCAGCCTAATGCAGTCATTTATGATGAATTCATAGGTGAAGAGCAGGAAGCACGGGGGACTGATGAGCGCTTTGCTAGGGTAGATGAAATTGAGAATATATCACCTGATGAGCGGTATGAATTTTTTGCTGATATTTTTTCTGCTTGTATTCGTTGCTATGCCTGTCGCCAAGTATGTGTGGCTTGTAATTGCCGAGTATGTATATTCGATGAAACTAAACCACAATGGGTAGGCAGAGAAACAAGTCTTAGCGATAATATGATGTACCATATGATTAAGGCTTTGCACATGTCAGGCAGATGTATCGAATGTGGTGAGTGTGAAAGAGTATGTCCAGTAAATATACCTTTGATGACGATAAACAAGAAACTCATAAAAGATATAAGCACATTTTATGGACCATATGATGCAGGACTAGAATATGTGCCTGGCAGAAAACCACCACTAAGTGTTTATGATGAACAAGATCGAGATGATTTTCTATAATGTAAGGGGTGACTAGAGGATGAAGGTATTAAAAACGTCTAAACTGAAAGCAGTTTTTAATAAATTATCTGATTCAGCGGAATTATATGTACCTATGCTGAAAGATTATCAATCTGCTTTTTATTCCTGGAAAACCTATGACGAAAATAAAGATGAATTATTGCTTGATGTATTAAATGTTGAGTTGCCTCCTAAAGATTTTGTATTACCTCAAACAGAAAGGCTATACAATTTTAAGCAAGAAGGCATGGAAATTAAGATTGAGGAAATAAAAGAACAAGTTAACCCCCGAATACTATTTGGAGCCAGGTCTTGTGACGTGAGAGCTATTGATCATTTTGATCAAGTATTCTTAACTCGTGGTTATGATGATATAGCCTATAAGACTAGACGGGATAGTTTAACGATAATAGCTAATGCTTGCTATAAACCAGGCCCAAATTGTTTTTGTGAATCAATGGGTGTAAGCCCAACAGAGATAGAATCCGCAGATATAATATTAAGGGAATATAGTGAAGAAGGTTATATTTGGGAAGCCAAAACGGCTAAGGGAGAAGAAATTACTGAATTAATAGCAGATTTCTTGGAGGAGGAAGAAGTTAAACTTCCAGAACTAGAGCCTTTTCTGCGTCAAGTTGAATATGACGGGGTGGCTGAAAAGCTTAAAGGCATGTTCGAAGATCCGATTTGGGATAGGTTATCTGCACCTTGCCAAAATTGTGGGATTTGCACTTATGTGTGTCCTACATGTTATTGTTTTGATATTCAAGTTAAAACTTGGGGAGATGAGGGCTATCGTTTCCGTTGTTGGGACTCTTGCATGTATAGGGAATATACAAAAATGGCGGGAGGACACAATCCCAGGGAATTATCTAAGGAAAGATTTAGGAATCGCTTTTTACACAAATTGCAATTCTTTCCTGAAAGATATGGCCCCTCATTATGTACAGGTTGCGGGAGATGTATTGTAGCATGTCCTGTAGGTATAAATATAGCTACAATAATACAAGACATTAAGGAGGCAGAATAAGGTGCATAATTGTGATTGTGAAAGTCATTTGACTCCTGGTGTAGTTGAAATCATAGATATAGTAGATGAAACCCCAGATGTGAAAACATTTCACGTCAAAAAACCAGAAGGCGGGATACCTTTTGATGTTATGCCTGGCCAATTAGCTATGCTATCACACGTGCCAATAGGAGAGGGTATGTTCTCCATATCATGGCAGGAAGAAAATGAATATTTACAGATAGCCATTAAAAGGGTGGGCTTAATGACCGATGAGTTGCATCGTTTAGAAGTTGGGCAACAATTAGGTATCAGAGGACCATATGGGAATGGTTTTCCAGTAGAGGAATGCAAAGGCAAAAACATGCTTTTTATCGGTGGAGGTATCGGGCTGGCTCCTTTACGTTCTTTTATTAAACATTGTTTTAAACATCGCGATGATTACGGTAAAATCACCATAGTATATGGCAGCCGAAGCTATGATGACCTATGTTTCAAAGATGAGCTTTTTGAAAAGTGGCCAGAAGAAAAGGATACAGAAGTTTTTGCTACTATAGATTACCCCGAAGTATGTTGGGATGGCCATTGTGGTTTTGTGCCAGATTATCTGGAGGAATTACAAATTAGCCCTGATAATACCATGGCCATAGTCTGTGGGCCACCTATAATGATAAAGTATGTACTGGAAAAACTAGAAAATATGGGCTATACAGATGAACAAGTTATTACTACCTTAGAAATGCGGATGAAATGCGGTGTAGGCAAATGTGGTAGATGTAATATCGGTAGCGAATATATCTGTCTAGATGGGCCTGTATTTACTTTAGCCCAATTGCGGGATTTACCCCCTGAATGGTAATAAAATCTAAATAAAATCTGCATATTAATATTGTGGGCGGGGATTTTCCCCGCTTTTTTGTGGGTAAAATTACTTAATACATAGGAATTTAATCTTTAATTATTTAGTTTTTGGGATGAAAAATGAAAAAATCTTTTAATCTTGCAATATTATTAAAGATTATTTGACAAGTCAGTTTCTTTCACTAGAATATAGATAGCATGAGACTTTGCACAAGGACGTGCACAAACTAAAGGAGGAAGAAAATGACCTTAGTAAGAGATGATTTACTAAACCCAACTGTAGCTAAATTATTAAAAACATTTAAATTAGATAAAGATTATGCAAAAGGAATCGGGAACTATTTATATGATAATCAGGGAATTAAATTTTTGGATTTTATTGCCCAATATGGGGCAGTGCCTTTCGGCTATAATCCTGATTTTGTATGGGAGGCCCTGGAGAGGATCAGGAATAATAAAATTCCTAGTCTTACTCAACCTTCCTTGCCTAGTGAAGCATTAAAATTAGCTAACCTTTTGGCCGATATTACCCCAGGTGATTTATCTTATGCCACATTTTGCCAGAGTGGTGCCGAGGCAGTAGAAACTGCCATTAAGCTGGCTCGTTCTGCTACGGGGAAAAGTATAATAGTATCGGCCCAAAGAAGTTTTCACGGTAAAACTATGGGGGCTTTGTCAGCAACCGGGCGTGAGGTCTATCAAAAACCTTTTGGGGCTCCGATTCCTGGATTTTGTCATGTTCCCTATAATGATATAGATGCATTAGAAAAAGTGATAATGGAAAATAGGGATAATATGGCCGCCTTTATAATCGAACTTGTACAAGGGGAAGGTGGCATTATTCCAGCCCAAGCTGGCTACATAAAGGCAGCTCAGGACTTATGTAACCAACATGGGCTAGTTTTTATCGTGGATGAAATACAGACGGGACTAGGTAGAACTGGTTACTTGTTTGCTTGTGAAGAGGAAGGGATTGAACCCGATATCTTATTACTAGCTAAAGCCTTAGGTGGAGGCTTGCTTCCCATAGGAGTTTGCTTAAGTTCTCCTAAAGTATATAATGATGAATTTGGCTCCTTGCATAGTTCTACCTTTGCTAATAATAGTGTAACTTGTGCAGTAGGATCTGCAGTTATCGAAGAACTGCTTAAAGATAATCGGAAATTGATTAGGGAAGTAGCAGCAAAAGGCGAATACTTATTAAAACAAGTTGAAAAATTAAGGGAGTCATATCCCCAGATAATAAAGGCTGTGCGTGGTAAAGGTTTAATGGTGGGGGTGGAGTTTGCCGAGCTTGATGATGTTGGCTCCTATGATATTAGCTATATAGCCGACCAGAATGGCTTTACAGCCCTTTTGGCTGGTTATTTACTAAATGTGCATAACATAAGGATAGCACCGTTTCTTAATAACCCCATGACATTGAGGTTACAACCACCACTTACCATTACTTATACCCAAATAGATTATGTTATGGAAGCCCTACAATTAGTATGTTCAATTCTGGAGGCCCGTGATTATAGTAAAATCTATCGTTACCTCATCGGTGATAATAAAGTTCTGCAAGATATAAAAGACTACAGACCAACTACACGAGGCATCAGGTCATCTGCTTTGGAGGATGGACAGGAAGTTTCGGAAAAGTTTGCTTTTATTATTCACTATCCAGCCCCTGAAGATGTAATTGTGAATAATCCTTCCTTTGCTGATTTTTCCCGAGCAGAGCTATACAAATTTATGGAATGGCAAAGCCAAAATTCTGAACCTGGTGTAGTATGCCATATGCCTGCCATTCGTTCTGCCTGTGGTAGTATTGGAGAAGGATGGCTTATAGGGGTCCCCTTCGGAGCGAGAGAAATCATGAATTTACCTAGGGAGCAAACTGTGGAGGTAATCCAGAAAGCAGTTGATATGGGCAGGGATTTGGGTGCAAAGATAGTTGGTCTAGGTGCACTAACTTCCGTAGTTACTAGAGGTGGTAGGGCTGTATTGGGGCGTGATGTGGCCATAACCAGCGGTAATAGTTTTACAACTTTAATGGCTGTAGAAGCCCTATTTTTAGGGGCCGAAAAAATGCGGATTCCATTTGCTAGGGCCCAAGGGGCAGTTCTAGGGGCTACTGGTTCAATTGGTCGGGCTTGTGCGATGATTTTATCAGAACGGGTAGCCAATATTGTATTACTCGGCAATCCCAATTATCCTACAAGCAGTAAAAATAGACTACAATCATTGATTACTGATATGTTTATTTATGCCATCCAAAGGAGAAAGGCAGGAATTAGGGAAGGTCTAGCTTTATGGTTAGATGAACTAATTATCAAATTAGAGAAAAAGGGAAGCACCCAGGCCCAGAAATTCGTAGATGATTTAAGGCTGGAAACACATATTAATTATGAGCTTATAAATTTAATATGTGCGCATCTTGATATAAAGAACCCCGTTACATGGAGCATTGACACTGCTAACACTTTACCCAACTGTAATTTAATAGTGGCGGCCAGCAATTCCCCCGAATATTTAATATATCCTGAACATCTAAGTGCGGGAACAGTAGTATGTGATGTAGCACGTCCTGCCGATGTATCCCCAGAAGTATATGAGTTAAGGGACGATGTTTTAATACTAGAAGGTGGACTAGTTCAATATCCAGATGATATAGCTTTTGGACCTAATTTAGGTTATAGGGATGGTGTAAGCCTAGCTTGTTTATCTGAAACAGTACTATTGGCTTTAGAAGGTGATTACCAAGATTATAGTATTGGGGTCAAATTACCTTTAGAGACCATCGCATATTTGCGTAATCTGGGCAAAAAACATGGTTTCTCTTTGGCAGGTTTAGTAATGGGGGGCCGAGAAGTAACGGATGAAGATATAAAAGTGATTTATCAGAATGCCATAAAAAAATTAGCAGTTAGTTAATAAAAATTGCCTTTAATCTCTTTTATTAATAAAATAGAAGCTAAAGGATTATGCTGGGAGGTAAATTCGGTGGCTGAAATTCGGATCAAAAAAGATGGAAAATGGTATTTTGGTGGAAATGAGATGTTTAGAAGGAAGATATTAAATGTACTAGCTGCTAATATCGTAAAAACAGATGATGATAGCTATATGATTAAATTGGGTGAAGATACAAATCCCTTAGTGGTAGAAGATGTGCCCTTTTATGCAACAGGGATTGTAGAGGATGAGGACCAATTAAAATTAGTTTTTTTTGATTTACAAGAATTGGTACTCGATAATGAACAAAAGCTATACTTTAAAGGTGATATACCGTATATCACCTATAGATGGCCAGGAGATACCAGGCTCAGCCGAGGTGTCTACTGGAAGTTAAGTGACTTCTTTGTTTTTCGAGGTGAAGATGTATACATAGTTCCCCCAACTAGTACTTATAATTAGGCAAAAAAATGGGGCTTTAATCCGTTCAAGCCCCTCATTCTTTATTATTGGTAAAACACCCCAATAATGTATGTCCCCCTAACTATTATTAATGCAAGTTTAATGCCAAGTGCCAAGAAGAGTTAAAAAGCTGGATATTAGGGGATACTAAAAAAAGAGGTGTCCCATAATTGGCACACAATACTGTACCTGATATGGGACACCTTGTCTACTTTTTGATACAATTAAAGTCGGAAAGGACTAGTCATCCTAAATCTTGATTCATCAATAGTTAAAGCCCTATCTATATCTTTTAGCATTTTGTCTTTATCTTCTGGCAAGCTACCATTTACGTTCCAATAATTGGAGACGTGATCACTTAAAACTGTTGAACCCTGACAATCTAGATTTTCGATTAATAATCTAATCTCCCTTAGGGCTTGATGGGGTGATAAAAGCTTAAAGGTCCCAGCTTGGTAATCTTCATATATTGGAGTGCCTGGTACTGGTACAAAAGTTCTTAGGCGAATAAAATCTGGACTGAACTGGGACAATGCTTTGGCACTATTGATGGCATGCTGTTCAGTAAGTTCCTCACCACCGATTCCCACCAGGTAATATTCACTTACATCAATACCTGCATTCTTTAGTTTTATTCCTGCAGAGATAATTCCTTCTGCAGTTACACCCTTGGAGATCCGTTTTAATACTTCGTCATCTCCGCTCTCCATACCAGTATGGACCCTAGCCAGTCCAGCTTCTTTTAATCTTATCAATTCATCTTGTTTTTTAACATTGACATATCTGGCTGAACCGTAAACAGTAATCCTTTTTAGGTGGGGAAATAATGAATGGGCATATTCAAATATTTCCACTAATTGATCTGTCTTCATTATTATAGTATTACCATCTGGGAAAAATAATGATTCCACATATTCACCATAATAGTCCCTAGCAGCCAATAAGTCTTCTTTTATTTCTTCCACTGGCCTAAGCCTAAACTTAGTACCCTTGTACATATTACAAAAGGTACATTTATTATGGGGACATCCTATAGTGGCTTGTATTAATAAAGAGCCTGCCTCGCTTGGAGGACGGTAAACTACACCTTCATATCTCATATATAAGAACCTCCTTTAAATAGTAGTGAAAATTTGCTGTAAAAAATAGTAGATTATAATTAGTATAACAAATTAATCAGCCTTATAGGTTGAATAATGTTAACTATATAGTGTTGTTGGGAATAAGACAATATAGTAGAATAGGGTATAACCAATATTTATAGTATGTTGGGGTGAAGGGTAAGGGGAAGATATATGTCGATTAGGGTTTTAATTGTAGATGACAATGAACGTGAGAGAGTTGTTCTGCGCTATGTATTAGAACAGATTTCCGATGTTGATATCGTGGGGGAAGCTATTAGTGGCTTAGAAGCTCTGTTGATATGCCAGGAAAAAAAGGTGGATTTAGTTTTTTTGGATGTTAATATGCCAGAGATGGATGGCTTTGAAATCGCTGAAAAACTACTAGAACTAAAGGATAAACCACTATTTGCTTTTGTTACCTCCCACCGAGAATTTGCTTTTAAGGCTTATGATCTTGGTGCACTAGATTATATAATTAAACCGATTGAAAAGGTAAGAATTGAAAAAACCATCAATAGGGTTAAATACCAGATGGCACATGAACAGGTAATCGATGAGAAGGTAAAAACCAAACTAAAAGAGCGCATAGACTTTATGCTAAAAAGATATAAGGATCATGAAAATTATAGCAACAAGTTGCCCATTAGAGCTAAAGGCAAAATTATTTTACTTAACCAAGAGGACATCATATACTGTGAAAGCCAAGGTAAAAAGGTATTTATTGCTACCCTAGATGAAGGACATCTATGTAATTACACTTTAAATGAACTGGAAAAACGTTTGGACAGTATTGTATTTTTTAGGGCCCACCAGGCATTCATTGTTAATCTAAATTATATTAAAGAAATCGTTAATTTTGGCGAAGGTACTTATCTTTTAAACCTAACTTTCCATACTAAGAAGAATATTATACTTAGTCGTTCTAGGGCTAGACTTTTAAGACAGAAAATGGGGATTAAATAAGTATACACCAGAAAAGTGGCATCTTGGGCAATAAAAACGACCAACTATACCCATAGAAAATTATTATAGGGGGCATATAAAACCTGTATACGGCGATAAAAAAGGTTAAATTTATAGCTAATACCCTACTGCTCTATAAAACCTAGTTAATAGGTTGCAAAAATGCCAAGATAGTGCTATTTATCCACTTATGGCGACCAAGTAATGCAAGTATAGAGAAAAAAATCACAAGATAGATTATAGTAAAAGTATAGAAAAGAGCGTAAAATATTAAATAATAAAGGAGGTTATTTTGTTCGGTACAGATAAATTAGTAAATGGCATTGATTTTTCATGGGTTTCCAATGAGAGCTAGGTCTGGTTTGTTGGAAAGGGTGTTATAAAAAGGTATTAGGGACGGGAGTGTGATGCTCATGATACCATTTTACAAACTTGAACGGTATGAAGGTAATGAAGACTTATTTGAGTTAGTTTTAATGTCTATAGTCTCAAGTTATGTTGGCGAACCTATGCATATACATGCCGAAGGGCTAAGGGGAACGGGTAAAACCACCATAATGAGGGCTGCAAAAGATATATTACCCCAGATAGAAAGGATTAAAGGATGTATTTATAATTGTGATCCTAATAATCCACATTGTCCTCATCATAGGGATTTATCTGCTGCCCAAGTGGCAGAAATCGGCACTGAGATAATTACCATGCCATTTTTAGAAATTTCGCATTCGGCCAAGGTGGGTACCATTGCGGGGAGTATTGATTTAACTAAGTTAACCGATACTGATAATCCTGAAGCCCGTTTGTTGCCAGGAATCATTCCCCAGGCCCATCGCGGAATTATTTTTATCGATGAAATAAATAGGTTAGCAGATACTTCACCAGAAATTACGGATATTATGCTTGATGTTATGGGCAATAAACCGGGGCATATTCAAATTGAAGAGGCTGGTTTACCTGTAGTTGATATTCCAGTTAATGTGTCAGTTTGGGCAGCTTCGAACCCAGACGAAGAACCAGGTGCCTTGGAGGAGATCAGGAGACAACTTTCAGACCGTTTTGATGTGGTCTGTTATATGGGAAGACCGGATTCGGTAGATGTCTTATCCCAGATTTTAAAAGAAAATTCCTACAGTTATAAACTGCAACGAGCCAAACAGAATGCTAATATCGAAGTAGATGATATAGGAAATGATAAGTATAGGCAAGATATCTTAAAATGGGCTGGGGACTATCGGAAAGCAGAATTGCCCGACTTTTTAAGGAATTATATTGCTAGATTATATATTAAGCATAATTTAGAAAGTATTAGGGCTATTGAAGCTATGCAGCAGGGGGCGGTTCTGCATAGCATAATTAAGGGACGGGATAAGGTCCTAATTAATGATGTGACCCATATGATTCGTTTAGTTCTTAAGCATCGGGTAGATGGGGATACATTAGTAAAAATGATTAACGATGTCGATGTGCAAGGTGTTAGGGATGGAATTCTGAGTTTTAAATCAAGAAAAAATAAAAAGAAAGATGATACAGATTCTAGCTACTTTAAAACTGGTAGGCCTTTGAGGGATATGGCTAGGGGCGACTTAGTTAATACTGAAAAAACCTTAACTCCCCATGAACTTTAAACAAGGGGGGAGTTTAAATGGTACTTGGAGAAAATACTAATATAGACAAAGCTGCTTCTGTTGGAAATTATTTGGCACTTTATCTAGGCCAAGACCAAGGTGTCAGATTAGGGGAAAGTGTGGTCGTTAGCCGTAAAGCTCATGCTAAAATGCCAGAGAAAAGAATAAAAGGGCAAATTAAAATTTTACAAAATCGTGATGCAGGTAAAACATATCTTGATTTTGTTGATATCGATCAAGTAGTTCATATTGATATATACCATAAGCCTGGAGAAATAGACCCCGTTCTGATTACCCAGGCTATTTTTTTTAATTTTGAACAATATTTTTTGGAAAGAGATCCCCTTTTAAAGTATGCTGAAGAAGAACGTTTTAAAATGATCTCGGAATATATGAATAAAATCTTTATAACTACTAATAGGGGCAAAGGTACTATGTATGACCTTTTCCAAAGTATAGTTAAACCAATAACTGAGGAAGATGAAGGTTTTGATCATGTCCATATTTTAGCACGCCTAAATCGGGAAGATTATTATTTAGTATATGTAATTGCAGAGGCGGTAGAAGAGGTAGTTCTAGGCTCTGAAGTTAAGCTTGCTAGGGTGCACAATTTATCCCATGGCAACCAAAAAGAAATAGAAGATAATTTTGCAGGTTATATAAAACTACCTTGGAAAAAACTTAAGGGGCAAAAAGCCAGAGCCTTACCCGATAAAGAAAATGTTAACCAGTTAATTTTAAAGTTAGCTGAAAAATTTGGTGGGGTAGATGAGATAGAGGAATTTATGGAAAGCTATTCTACCAATATCTTTAAAAGGAAGGGGATAGATCAACAAAAGAAAAAATGGGGAGATGTAGAACATTATATAGAACAATTGGAGGAACTCGGCTTATTAAAAAACACACCTTTTGGTACTATTATGACCAGAAGGGGCCTGGAATTAACCGACTATGTCATTAACCACAAGTGCGAGTTAGAGACGGAAATTCGTAAAAATATGCGCAAAATACCTGCTGGAGGCACGAGTAGATTTCGTAAAGTAGGGCAAATGGACCCTAAAACTACCTCTTCTATTGAATTAATTAATCGTAATAAAACAATTAATGATCCTGACTCTACTTGGTCTGGGGAGTTGGCAGTTCCCGAAACGGTTGTGCAGGCGGTAAAAAATAGTTTCATGCGGGGGGATAAGCGTTTAAACATACAAAAGGAAGATTTGCACTTTTATAAAAAGAGAATTTATACCCCTATAGATATCTGTTTATTAATTGATGCTTCTGGCAGTATGGCTGGAGATAAACGCCAAGCAGCCTGTTATTTAGCTGAACACCTATTATTGACTGGTAAAGAGAAGGTAGCAGTAATTACTTTCCAAGAAAGAAGTAGTCAGGTTGTAGTGCCCTTTACCCGTGATCATAGTTTATTGCGGAAAGGATTGGCTAGTATCAGTCCTGCGGGACTTACTCCTTTAGCTAGTGGTATAGTTACCGCGGTCAATTTAATTAGAGAAAATCGCGTCAGAAATCCACTTTTGGTCATGATTACTGATGGTGTACCAAATGCTCCTTTGTGGACCCTAGATGCATCTAGTGATGCACTTGAAGCAGCCTCCTTTATTCCCGAAGCTAAGATTCATTTAGTCTGCATTGGGGTTGAATCTAATCGTATATTCTTAGAAAAACTTTCTAACCGCGCTAAAGGGGTATTATATTTAGTAGACGATTTGAATAAAGATAATCTAATAAATATAGTTAGACATGAAAAGAAATCCTTAATCAATCCAGAAATAAACATGGCTTAAATGACAACTCTTTTTTAAAAAAAGTATTTGACCAAATTTATAAAGCTAGAGTAAAATTCACTTGAAACGACTTGAAAATTAGTGCGTAATTGCTATAATAACTCCTCCTTCATGTTGTAGAGCACCAGGCGGTGCTCTTTTTCTTGATTTAAAAGATATTTTTTGTGTGGACAAGTTGATAAAAAATGGAATAATTGTGCTTTTCCTATAGTATCTATTAACTAATAGAAGAATAGGAGGGCTATTAAATGGGAAAAAAGTTTATAAGTATGTTAGCTTTAGTCGTTTTAACGATTTGTCTTATTAGTGGGGGGTGTACGCCCTTTGAAAAAAATGAACTTAAATCTTGGAAGGACTTGCTAGAGATTAATCCTATTGAAGAAATTTCTGATGTGGATGATCTAGCAGGGGACCAGGAAAGCGAAAAAAATGAAGCTCATTATATGGCAATTGATAATACAGAAAAAATTATGGTTGATTTATATTTTATTGGTGCAGACGGAAGTAAGTTAACTAAGGAAAGCCGCTACATTACCAAGCAGGAGGGATTAGCCAGGGGCACTATAGGAGAACTAATTTCTGGACCGAGTAAAGGGGAAAATCTACTTGTATTTCCAGATAACACCGAACTTTTGGATATTAATATTAAGCCCGAAGGGAACTGCATAATAGATTTTAGCGAACAACTAAGCAGTATTACTAATGAGCATCAGGAAAAATTGGTGGTTTACTCCATAGTCAATACTTTGGCCCAATTTGATTCGGTAAAGGATGTCCAAATTCTAATAAACGGCAATAAAGTGGAAAAACTTGCGGGCTATGTGGACATTTCAAGGCCTTTAGAGCCAGATTATTCAATATGATTTTTTAGCAATTTTTAATATTGGTTGGGTAAATACGATATTGATCTAGACCGATAAAACTTAATTAATTTCAGAAGTTTACTAGTAAAATTTGTGGGCTCTGATCTGTATCTAGACAGATTAGGTGCAAATACTTCTCGATATCTTCAGCCCATGCTTTTTGTGCTTTCCTTTTTTTCATGTCTTATTCCTATTACTCTGCTTTTTTATTTAACATTTGCCAGATTTTCTGGTAATATCGTAAAGAATATAATAGATAATTAGCAAACTTGGCTAAAAGGGGTGTTGATGTGGGAAAACATAATCCTATTGGGATATTTGATTCTGGTATAGGTGGACTAACTGTTGTACAATCGCTTATAGAGGGGCTTTACCACGAAGATTTCATATATTTCGGTGATACGGCCCATGTTCCATACGGTAATAAAAGTGCAGAAGACTTATTTACTTATGCTTATAATATAATTAACTTCCTAATAAAAAATCAGGTCAAGGCAGTAGTAGTAGCGTGTGGCACTCATTCTTCGGTTACTTTACCTAAAATAAGTCAAGAATATGATTTGCCCATCTTAGGCGTAGTTGAACCAGGTGCCCAGGTAGCTGCTAATTCTTCACAGAATAAGAGGATAGGGCTCTTGGCTACCCAGGCTACAACAAATAGCCTAGCCTACACTAAAGCTATCAATACAATTGATGATAAATGCCAGGTTTTTGAGGTGGCTTGCCCCAAATTTGTCCCTTTAGTCGAGAAGGGGGATTTAAGCAGTGCAGTTGTCAAAGATGCGGTAGTGGAATATCTTAGACCTCTTTTGGAAGAAAGTGTTGATACTATAGTTTTAGGATGTACCCATTATCCCTTTTTAAATCAAGTAATCCAGGATTATGTAGGTGCAAATGTAAGGATTATTGATCCCTCATTTGCTACGGTGGAAAGTCTAAAAAACTTATTAAGTAAACAAGGCTTATTAAATGATAGGCAGAATAATCCTAGTCGTGAATTCTATGTAAGCGGAAATGATGAATCCTTTTATAAAGTGGGAAACCTGCTTTTAGGAAACATAATCACAAAAGTAAGTAAGGTTAACTTAGATTGAAGGTATGAAAAATGTCGAAGATTGGATTTACTACTACTATTCCAGTAGAGGTAATTTTGGCGGCCAATAAGGTCCCTTTAGATCTTAATAATATTTTTGTTAATGCGGAAAATGCGGCTGCTATGGTAGAATTTGCGGAGGAGGAAGGTTACCCTCGTACTACTTGTGGTTGGATTAAGGGTCTTTATACCTCTGCGTTAAATTATAATTTAGAGGCTTTAATCGCGGTTATGGTAGGTGATTGTAGCAATACTCAAGCATTAATGGAGACCTTGCAGCTAAAAGGGGTCACAACTATACCCTTTGCTTATCCCTTTGATCGGGACAAGCAGATGTTAAAGGCCCATATCGATAAATTAATTAATTTTCTACAAGTTGATTTGGATAAAGTTGAGCAAGTTAGGTGTGAACTACAACCGATTAGGGAACTTTTAAAAGAACTTGATATCATGACTTGGCGGGATAATTTGGTTTCGGGGGGAGAAAATCATTATTATTTAGTATCCTCTAGTGATTTCAATAGTGATCCAATTCAATTTGAAATAGATGTGGCCAATTTTATTGCTGAGGCTAAGTTGAGAGAGCCCCTAACCGAAGAAGTAAGGTTAGCCTTTCTAGGAGTACCTCCTATTTTTACTAACCTATATGAGGTCTTGGAAAATATGGGGGCTAGGGTAGTATTTAACGAAATACAACGTCAATTTGCCATGCCCTTTGATACGGATAATATTTACGAGCAATATATAAAATATACTTACCCTTATGGAGTTTTCGCCCGCCTGGAAGACATCGAAAAAGAAATAAAGAAAAGGAATATTGATGGGGTAATTCATTATACCCAATCCTTTTGTTATCGTCAGATTGAAGATATAATAATTAGAGAGAGGCTTGATTTGCCTTTTATTACCTTGGAGGGAGACAAACCAGGTAAGGTTGATGCTAGGAGCCGTATGCGTTTAGAGGCTTTCATAAATATGATTAGGTTTTAGGTGATTTTATAGTGATTGGAATAGATTTAGGTTCAAGGCATGTAAAAATGGTACAAATGGTTGATGGGGATATTATACAAAGTAAAATTTATGATACAATTCAATTTTATCGTAGCTACACCAAAATAGAAGAAAAGGGCCTAAGGATTGAACCCGAAAAATTGGGTTTTACCGATGATAATATTGTGGCTACTGGCTATGGAAAAATTACGGTACAAGTTGAAAATGCTATCCATATTCCTGAGATTCAAGCCCATGCCAAAGGTGCAGTTTTTCAAAGTGGCTTGAAGGATTTTACTCTGCTTGATATTGGTGGGCAAGACACCAAGGTGATAAAAATACGTAATCAAAAAGTGGTAGATTTTATGACTAACGATAGGTGTGCTGCTAGTTCAGGGAGATATATGGAAAACATGGCTAATGTATTAAATATAACATTGGAAGAATTATCCCAGCATAGCGAAGAACCTGTCGAATTGAGCTCGACTTGCGCCATTTTTGGTGAAACTGAAATTATTGCTAAAATTGTGGAAGGCTATGATACTAAGAGTCTAGCGGCTGGTATTAATTATACATTATTCAAAAGATTTGCTAGGCTCTTAAATAAAATGGCCAGTGAGGTAATAGTCTTGTCAGGGGGAGGCTCTAAAAACCAAGCCTTAAAAACTATAATTGCCCAGGAACGCAATGTAGAGGTAGTAAGCTTGGCTAACCCTCAATTAAATGGAGCCATAGGTTGTTGTCTGTACGGGCAGGAAAAGGTAGGGAGGTAGGTCTATGCGGGTGATAGATGGCCAGGAAATTATGGATAAGCTAGCTACAGCTATCATTACCGCTAATACACAATTACCCCCAGATGTTATGCGGGCAATAAGGGCTGCAATTGAAATAGAGACCTTACCCAGGGCTAAAAATATTCTACAAATAATTCTGGAAAATGCCCATATAGCAGAAACTGAAAAGGTAGCATTATGTCAGGATACGGGAATGGTCGTTATAGATGTGGAAATAGGACAAGATGTCAACATTAGGGGAGGTAATCTGGAGGATATCCTTAATGAAGGAGTCAGAAGGGGATACAAAGCTGGATATTTGCGGAATTCAGTAGTAAATGATCCTATTTTAAGAATAAATACCTTGGATAACACACCCGCTATTATTCACTATAAAATAGTATCTGGTGATAAGGTGAAATTAACTTTATTTCCCAAAGGGGCGGGCAGCGAGAATGTAGGGCAGTTAAGCATGCTAAATCCTCTAGATGGTCTAGAGGGGGTTAAATCTTTTGTTTTAAAAACTGTCCGTGAGGCGGGTGCTAATCCATGTCCACCAATTATTGTGGGTGTAGGCATAGGTGGGAATATGGAAAAAGCTACTCTGTTAGCCAAGAGGGCTTTGCTAAGACCGCTTGATATTAGGAATAAGCTACCGTATTTAGCTGAATTTGAATTAGACTTGTTAAATGAGATTAATAACCTAGGCATAGGTCCCCAAGGCCTAGGGGGTAAAACTACTGCCTTAGGGGTCAACATAGAGGCTTTTGCTACTCATATAGCCAGCCTACCAGTAGCAGTCAATATTGGTTGTCATTCGACTAGAAGGATTGTAGTCGAATTTTGATTAGGAAATTATTTTAGGAGGGGAGCTATGCGAATTTTAAAAGCTCCTTTGGATGAAGAAGATATAAAGTATTTACAAGTAGGGGAAGAAGTTTTATTAGAGGGTACACTTTATACTGCCAGGGATATGGCCCATAAAAGAATGTGTGCCACTATCGAAGCTGGTGGACACCTGCCTATAGATATAAGGGGGCAAATAATATATTATACAGGACCATGTCCTGCACCAGCTAATAAAGTAATAGGTTCAGCTGGCCCTACGACTAGTAATCGCATGGACAGCTTTACCGAGGCTTTGCTTGCTCGAGGGCTTAAGTGTATGGTGGGTAAAGGAAGCCGAAATGCTCATATTATTGATGCCATAAAAGAGCACAAAGCCATTTATTTAGTTACAATTGGAGGGGCAGGGGCTTATTTAGCCCGCCAGATAACAAGATCCCAAGTAGTAGCCTATGAGGAATTTGGGCCCGAGGCCATAAGGCGTCTAGAAGTCAAGGCTTTTCCAGCTATTGTAGCTATAGATATAAAAGGTAACAATATATTTACGGAGGCATGATTATGTCAAGACCTAATGATAGAGCTAATGATGAAATGCGGCCTGTCTTAATAAAACCTAACTTTATTAAACACCCAGATGGCTCGGTGCTAATTGAAGTTGGGGATACTAAGGTATTATGTTCCGCATTTATTGAGGAAAGGGTACCTTCATTTCTTAAAGGTTCTGGTAGTGGTTGGGTAACCGCGGAATATTCCCTATTACCTGCTTCAACTGAGACTAGGACTACCCGTGAAGCCAGTAGGGGGAAAGTAAGTGGTCGGACTTCGGAAATCCAAAGGCTAATCGGGCGTTCCTTAAGGACTGTAGTAGACATGGAAGCCCTAGGGGAAAAAACTATTTGGATTGATTGCGATGTTATCCAAGCAGATGGTGGAACTAGGACTGCCTCTATAACTGGGGCATTTGTAGCTCTAAGCCTGGCCTTAAAAAAATTAAAGGATAATGGAACCATTGATACCCTGCCCATAAGAGATTATGTGGCAGCGGTTAGTGTTGGCATTAGTAATGAAGTACCCGTTCTGGATTTAGAATATATCGAAGATGTTGATGCTGAGGTGGATATGAATATAGTACAAACTTCTCAGGGTGAATATATCGAGATTCAAGGTACTGGTGAAAGTAGGCCCTTTTCGCGCCAAGAATTAGAGGAACTCTTAGCTTTAGCCCATAAAGGGATAAATGAATTGATTGCCCTACAAAAAAGTGTTTTGGAGGAATAATGCGGGAATTATTGATAGCCACCAAAAATCCCGGAAAGCTTAAGGAATTACAGGAATTATTAAGGCCCCTTGGGATTGGGGTTTTAAGTTTAGCTGAGCTCCCCCCTATGCCAGATATTATTGAGGATGGGGATTCCTTTGCGGCCAATGCCGTTAAAAAGGCTCGGGAGACCAGCAGGCATACAGGTTATATCACTATGGCAGATGATTCTGGTTTGATTGTAGATGCTTTAAACGGCTTACCGGGGATTAATTCAGCGCGTTTTGCTGGAGATAATGCTAGCGATGCTGATAATAATGGCAAGTTATTAGAATTATTGGCTGGCGTCGAGCAGGGTAAAAGGACCGCTCGTTTCGTATGTGTTATTGCCATTGGTGATAAAAATGGAAAGGTTGTCACTGTAGAAGGAAGATGTGAAGGACGAATAGATGTAGCCCCTAAGGGAAGTGCAGGGTTTGGTTATGATCCTTTGTTTATTCCCACTGGCCATCAGATAAGTTTCGCCCAATTATCTAGCCAAGAAAAACATAAAATTAGTCATCGGGGGCAAGCCTTAAATCAGGCTATACCCTTAATCAAACAGTTTTTTGTGGAGGAATAGCATTGGAGAGCGATAAAGCTAAGCAAACGGTAAAAATAGCAGTAGTCGGGGATACCCACGGAAGGATTGAGGCTATTACCAGGGAATTGAAGAAAATAGCCATTAACCATTTTATCTTTACTGGTGACTTTTATAGTGATGCCAAAAGAATATCCCATCATGCGCAAACAAGTTTTGATGGAGTGCTAGGTAATTGTGACCCCTATGACCATAATTTACATGAAGAATTATTCTTGGAAATAGCCGATAAAAAAATATATATAGTACATGGACACCAGTATAATGTTAAGCGTGATTTACATAGACTCTTTTATAGGGCCCAGGAGTTGGGGGCCCATATAGTTATTTATGGACACACTCACATGGCCAACTGCGAATATATTGAGGATATACTATTTATTAACCCAGGAAGTCCCTCAAGGCCTAGGGGTGGTAGTGAAGCGACTTATATTTTACTGGAAATAGGAGAAAATATATTAAAGCCAGAAATTATACTGATAGACTAATAATATATTGAAATATTGTATTTAAGTCCGTATAATTTTGTTAATAGAATTTGCTTTGAGAAGATAAATATATTAGTAAATAGTATTTCTTTAGGAGATTTCCCGAAAATTTCGGCAGGGCGGAAAATATTTTGAATTTTCTCCCCTGTTTTATTTTGTTTGTCTATATATAAATTCCTAAAAAGTTTCCATAAAAATCTGTATAACTGTATTAGGTTATGTTAATCTAAATAATGGTACATCCAATACAAGAGGTTTGAGGAGGACAAGGTATGTCGTTAGAAAGGACCCCCCTATATGAAGCGCACCTAAAACACCAAGGCAAAATGATTGATTTTGGTGGTTGGGAATTACCCGTCCAGTATGAAGGTATCATAAAGGAACATCGCATGGTAAGGGAAAAAGCGGGGATATTTGATGTGTCTCATATGGGTGAATTAGAAATAACTGGGGCTAGGGCCACAGAATTCTTACAATATTTACTGACCAATAATGTTGAAAAAATGGAAGATAATCAAATCATCTATACTTTTATGTGCTATCCAGATGGGGGCGTAGTAGATGATTTATTAGTATATAGATTTTCTGAAAACCATTACCTTTTGGTGGTTAATGCAGCCAATATAGAAAAAGACCTAAAATGGATTGCAGAAAAAATTACCCCTGAAGTTCAATTAAAGAATGTCTCAAATGACTATGCCTTAATTGCTGTACAGGGCCCATTAGCCCAAGAAATATTACAAAATATTTCTGATATCAATCTCACCACGATTAAAGCATTTTATTTTAATCCAACAGTAGAAATAAGTGGAATAGAATGCTTGCTTTCTCGTACAGGCTATACGGGTGAAGATGGTTTTGAAATTTACCTAAGCCCTAATAAAGCCCTATTTATTTGGGAGGAAATCATTAAGGCTGGGGGGGACCAGATAAAACCTGCAGGTCTGGGTGCCCGTGATACCCTGCGTTTCGAAGCGAAACTACCACTTTATGGTCAAGAAATAGATAGAAATATTACACCCTTAGAAGCCAATTTGGGTTATGCAGTTAAGTTGGACAAACCTGATTTTATCGGCAAGGAGGCTTTGCTTAAACAAAAGGAAAGTCGACCCGAACGTATTTTGGTAGAATTTGAAATGATTGGAAAGGGTATTGCTAGGAAAGAATACGAAATAGAAAAAGACGGGGAAAACATCGGTTGGGTTACTTCTGGGGCCCATTCACCTACCTTTAACAAAAGCCTAGGCTTAGCTTTAATTAAACAGGAACATAATAAACTAGGGGAAACAATTAATGTAATGATTCGTAATAAACCTGTAAAGGCTAAGATTATAGAAAATTCTTTTTATAATAGGAAAAAGAAATAATTTGGAGGGATTGATTAAATGAGGACACCTAAGGATTTAGTTTATACGGAGAGTCATGAGTGGCTCAGGGTTGATGGCGATAAGATCTATCTAGGCATTACCGATTTTGCCCAAGACCAATTAGGGGATATTGTATTTGTAGAGATTCCTGAAGTTGACAGCCTAGTTGAGCCTATGGATGCAATTGCGGTTGTTGAATCGGTTAAGGCAGTCTCTTCAATTTTTTCGCCTGTAACTGGTACTGTACTGGAAGCTAATGAGGAACTGGAAACTTCGCCAGAACTTCTGAATGAAGACCCCTATGAAAATTGGATTGCCATAATAAGCATTGAGGATGAATCAGAATTAGATGATTTAATTACCGCAGAAGCTTATGATGCATATTGTGCCCAATTAGATGTTTAAATAGGAGGAAAACTAATGAGCTATACCCCTAACCCACCGGCTGTAGTTTATGAAATGCTTGCCTCTATGGGTTATACAGATATTGCTGAACTTTTTCTTGATATTCCTAGCCAGCTAAAACTATCAGACAAGCTTAATTTGGCAGATGGTATGAGCGAAATGGAAGTTCGGCTACATCTCCAAAAACTAGCCTCTTTGAATACAAATATAGATGATTATCCTTGTTTTCTAGGTGCTGGAGCTTATGACCACTATATTCCTGTAGCAATTGATCAACTATTATTACGCTCGGAGTTTTACACTAGCTATACTCCCTATCAAGCAGAAATAA
Source organism: uncultured Syntrophomonadaceae bacterium (assembly GCA_964514235.1). Classification (GTDB taxonomy): domain Bacteria; phylum Bacillota; class Syntrophomonadia; order Syntrophomonadales; family Syntrophomonadaceae; genus JAAYRQ01. The sequence continues at coordinate 29,283 of CAZEPV010000021.1, forward strand.
GTCAAGGTATTTTACAAGCCATTTTCGAATACCAAACCATGATATGTAATTTAACAGGCATGGATGTAGCTAATGCCTCCCTTTATGATGGTGGTAGTGCTTTAGCTGAAGCTGGTATCTTAGCAGCTAGTCATACCAAAAGGAAAAAAATATTAGTTCCCGACAACATACACCCCGAATATATAAGGGTTTTACAGACTTATGCAATGTCGGGAGTTATGGAAATCGTTAGCATTCCGAATCAGGAAGGTGTAATAGATGGGGATAAGTTAAAGCAACTATTAGCTGCGGATGTAGCAGCTGTAGTAATTCAGCAACCTAACTTTTGGGGTATATTAGAAAACATATCTGAACTTGAATTACTTATACACGAAAATAAAAGTTTACTTATAATGGTAGTGGACCCTATTAGTTTAGGGATCTTAGAAGCCCCTGGAAATTTTAATGCTGATATAGTAGTAGGGGATGGACAAGCACTTGGTAATTCCTTAAGTTTTGGGGGGCCATATTTGGGTTTTTTTGCTACTAGCCAAAAACTACTACGCAAGGTACCAGGAAGAATTGTGGGGCAGGCTCAGGATCAAGAAGGTAGGAGGGCTTTTGTCCTTACATTGCAAGCACGTGAACAACACATACGCCGCGAAAAAGCCTCTTCCAATATATGCTCCAATCAAGCGCTGAACGCTTTAGCAGCTACAATGTACCTTACATTAGTAGGGCCAAGAGGTCTAAAAGAAATTGCTTTAAGAAGCCACCAACTAGCAGTATATACTCAAAAGGAATTGGCTAAAAGGGGTTTTGCTTTAAAATATGACCAAGCTTTTTTCAAGGAGTTTGTAATTGAAATAGATGAGCCAGCCAGGATTAACCAAATCCTACTCGAAAATGGCATAATCGGAGGCTATGAGCTAGAAAAGGGCTTAATGTTAGCCCTAACCGAAAAACGCACCAAGGAAGAGATAGATAAATTAGTAGGGGTTATAGGGGGTGGCTATTAGTGAGCAAGCTTATTTTTGAAAAGGATATACCGGGAAGTAATCACTTTTCCTTACCCACAGTAGACCTAGAATTGGAAATTAAAATACCCCAGAATTTGTTGCGCCAAGACCATGTGGAATTGCCAGAGATCAGTGAGGTCGAAATGGTAAGACATTTTACAGCTTTGTCCCACCTAGCTTATGGGGTAGATGATGGTCTATATCCTTTAGGCTCATGTACCATGAAATATAACCCCAAGATAAATGAATGGGCGGCCAGGCTACCTGGTTTTGCTGCACTACACCCCTATCAACCTACCGAAACTGTGCAAGGTGCTTTAAAGCTCATGTATGATTTGGATAAGATGTTAAGGGAGATTTGTGGGATGGATCAATTTTCCCTGCAACCTGCTGCAGGCGCACATGGTGAATTGACGGGGATAATGATGATAAAGGCCTATCATAATAAAAAACAAGATTTTAAGCGGACGAAAATGATGGTACCTGATTCAGCCCATGGCACAAATCCTGCTACTGCTAATGTAGTAGGTTATGATGTAGTAGAAATTAAATCTAATGAACTAGGTTTAGTAGACTTAGATGACCTAAAAGCTAAAATGAATGATGAAATTGCTGGTTTGATGTTAACCAACCCCAATACTTTGGGCTTATTTGAGGAAGAGATTTTGGAAATAGCCCAAGTTGTTCATGATGGAGGGGGATTACTTTATTATGATGGTGCTAACTTAAATGCCATTATGGGGGTTTGTCGTCCTGGGGATATGGGCTTTGATGTAGTGCATCTCAATTTGCATAAAACTTTTTCCACCCCGCATGGTGGTGGAGGGCCTGGTTCAGGGCCAGTAGGGGTTAAAGGCCATTTAGCTGAATTTCTACCCCTACCCACAGTAGAATGTCTAGAGGGTAATTATAATTTTAACTATGACCTGCCTAATTCTATTGGTAAGGTTAAGAATTTTTATGGTAATTTCGGTGTATTTCTCAAGGCCTATACATATATAAAATCCTTAGGCTCTGAGGGTATAAGGGAAGCCTGTGAAAAGGCGGTTCTTAATGCTAATTATTTACGCCATCATATGCGGGAAAATTACCATATACCTTTTGACCGAATTTGCAAACATGAATTTGTGGCTACCGCCAAAAAACAAATGGATTCCCAGCAAGTTTCGGCCCTAGATATTGCCAAAAGGATGATTGATTATGGTTATCATCCACCTACAATCTATTTTCCCTTAATAGTCAAAGAGGCTATGATGATTGAGCCTACAGAAACAGAAAGCAAAGCTAGGTTAGATGATTTTTTATCTATGCTAAACATTATAGCTGAAGAAGCACGAACTACCCCAGAAGTGGTAAGAGAAGCACCACATACATCAACTAGAAGGATAGATGAAGTTACTGCAGCCAGGAGACCTATAGTTAAATGGGAGGGTGGATAAATGATTGACCTCTTAGTGATTGGCGGCGGTCCAGGCGGCTATGTAGCTGCTATTAGAGCTAGTCAATTAGGACTTGAGGTAATATTAGTTGAAAAGGACAATTTAGGTGGAACCTGCTTAAATCGGGGTTGTATTCCTACTAAGGCCTATTTTCAAAATGCTAAAGCACTGCGTACTATGCAGAATAGTCAAGAGTTCAGTATTAGTTTGGATAATTTGCGCTTTGATATGGCAGCAGCCAAAAGAAGAAAGGATAAAATTGTAGCTAATCTAGCTACGGGGGTAAAAAGACTTTTACATAGCAATAAAATAAAAGTTATTTCCGGTGAAGCTAGACTAGTAGATGCAAAAACTGTCCTAGTAAATGGGGAAGAAGTTCAGGCTAAAAATATAATTATAGCCTCAGGTTCTAAACCGACTCTTTTACCGATTAAAGGAATTGAGTCAGATAAGGTTTTGACCAGTGATGAAATTAATGATATTACCACAGTACCTGAAAAATTAGTTATCATAGGTGCTGGTGTTATTGGACTGGAATATGCTAATATTTTCAATACTTTTGGTAGTAGGGTAACCCTTATTGAAAGTATGCCCTTAGTTTTAAATTATTTAGATACAGAATTAAGTAAGCGTATGGCTATATTCCTAAAAAGGCAAGGGATTGATCTGCACACCTCTACTTTAGTTGAGGAAATTATAGCTGCAGGAGAAAATTTAATTGTAAAAGCAGCAGGTAAAAAAGGGGATATGGAAGTAAGTGCAGATATAGTATTAGTTGCGAGTGGGCGAAGTGCCCAAACTGATAATTTAGGTTTAGATAGACTAGGTATAAAGACTGAAAATGGTTTTATTCAAGTTAACGAGAATTATGAAACAAATCTTAAAAACATATATGCCATAGGTGATGTAATAGGTGATCCCATGCTAGCTCATGTGGCCTCAGAGGAAGGCATAGCAGTTGCCGAACGTATTGCGGGACATAGTGGACCCAATATTAATTATAATGCTGTACCTAGTTGTATTTTTACTTTTCCCGAGATAGCTGTGGTGGGTATGGGTGAAGAAGAGGCCAAAGCCAAGGGAATTAATTACCAGGTAGGTAAGTATCCATTTTCGGCTAATGGTAAAGCCATGACTATGGGGGAAACAGATGGCATGGTTAAGGTCTTAGCTGATGAGAATGGCTTTATAATCGGGGTCCATATAATAGGCCCCCATGCTAGTGATCTTATTTTAGAAGGTATAGTTCTGGTCAAAAACCGCTTGAATACTAAAGAAATCAAAGGAACTATTCATCCCCATCCTACCTTGGGAGAAGCTATTGCTGAAGCAATACTAGATATTGATAACCAGGCCATTCATTTAAACCCCAAGACAAAGTAGTCTTTGATAAAACTTAGCAGATAGCTTAGGACCAGAATTTTTGGTCTTTTTAAGAGATAAATTGAAGGGGAAGGGCCCATGCTAGAAATTATAAATAATAGTAATAATCCTTTTTTTAATCTCGCCTTAGAAGAATACCTGGTTAAAAACATAGCCTTAGATTCTTTATTCATTATTTGGCAGAACTCCCCCGTAGTAGTAATTGGCAAAAACCAAAATGCTTTTGATGAAGTTAATTCCGAATTTCTGCAAGCAAATAATATAGATTTAGTTCGCAGGATATCGGGTGGTGGGGCTGTATACCACGATCTGGGTAACCTGAATTTTACTTTTGTTGCTTCAGATAAGCGGGGGGTTGGATTTGATTTTAGGCCTTTTACTACACTTATAATTAAAACTTTAGATAAAATAGGCATAAAGGCTGAACATGATGGAAGAAACGACATTACTATTAATGGCCAGAAGTTTTCCGGTAATGCTCAATTTCGCTACGGAAAAAAGGTAATGCATCATGGGACATTGCTTTACGATGTTAATTTGAAAAATATGCTTCAAGTCCTAAATGTAAACCCAGAAAAGATGGGGGATAAAGGAATCAAATCCGTATATAGTCGGGTAACTAATATCAGTGACCATTTAAAGAGAAAACTAGATGTGGAGGAATTTAAGGCTTTATTAGTCGAAAACCTAAAGACGGAAATAAATATTAAAGAGTCTATTGAATTAAGCCCCGATGACTTATTGCAAGTCACCCATTTGTCTAATAATAAATATAAGACTTGGGCTTGGAATTATGGGAAATCACCTGATTATAATATAAAAAGACAAAAAAGGTTTCCTTGGGGGAGTATTGAAATACGCTTAAAAGTGGAGGAAGGAATAATAAAACACTGCCAAATATATGGGGACTTTTTTGCGGATAAAGACATAAGCTTTTTAGAAAAAAGTTTTTCGGGAATAAAATATAAGAAATCATCATTCGAAACTTTAATAAAAAAAATTAATATTTATGATTATATCCCCAATGCTAATAGTGAAGAAATATTGAATTTTTTAATTGCTGAATGGGAGAATGTTTAAATGAGATTACACCATATAGTAGGAAATACATTTTACATTAATTATCCTAGTATTGTAGGTGTCTATAAATTTACAGACAATAGCTGCCTACTTATAGATAGTGGAGCTAGTAGGGCCTTTGGCTTGCGAACCATGAAAATCTTAGCCAAGCATGGTTTAAAAGTAGATAGCATAATTAATACGCATTTTCATGGGGATCATAGTGGGGGTAATCAAGTAATACAAGAAGAAACTAAATGCCACATATATGCTTCTAAAATTGATAAGGTTTTTTTGGAAAACCCTATTTTATGTCCCTATGGTATCTATTCGGCTTATCCAATTAAACCCTTGCAAAATAAGTTTCTCATGCAGAAAGCTTGCCTAGTAAACCATACAATAGAAGAAGATACAATTAGGGTTAACCAGGAAACTTTCCAAATCGTGAATTTAAGTGGACATACATTAGGACAGATAGGCATTATTACCCCGGATAAAGTTTTATTTGCAGGAGACGCTATTATATCCCAGGGCTATTTAAGAAAATTCCCTTTTCTATATATGGCTAATTTAGATTATCAGTTAGCTACTATAGAAAGGTTAAGGGACATTGCTTGCCCGTATAAAGTGGTATCGCATGGTGGTTTAATCGATAATTGGTCGGAAACTATAGCAGCTAATGAAGAGCAAATTCAAATAACTATTAATATTATTTTGGATTTTATAAAGGAGGCTAAAAGCCGAGAAGCCATTTATCAGGAAGTTATAGATAGGTTAGATTTACCCATAAATACTAGCCAGTATTTTCTAATAAGTGCTAGCATATCTGCTTTTCTCTCATACTTACATACCAATAAAATTATTAAAATAGTCATTGAAGATAAACAAGTCAAGTTTATTTGTAAGTAATTAAAGAATTTGCTATGCTTAAAAAGGCAGCTTGCAAAGGTTGGTTGTCTAGTTCCCAAATAGTTTTACCTATAAGGGGTAAATCATGTATTCTTTCACATCTAGGTATTCCATCTAATACTTTATCTACCCCTACTTGGTTAGCTAAGATGCTTAATAATTCTAAATTCTGGCCATCATTAAACCTGACCTTGCAAGGGACAATGTATTCATTAGGTGCTAATTTATTTATTTTACCAAGTGTAGATGCATCAATGGAAGAGAAATCAAGACATATAAGATCGATATAATCGTGACTACTAAAGTCAATATTCGAATTAGTATCTAGTAATATAAAATCATAATTGTTCTGATCCTTGGGCTCGGTAAGCTCGCTGTAATCGCAATCTAAAGGAAGGGTTTTTATGGTTAGGGAATCTGGCTGTATGGTCAGCTTATTTACCCAATCGAGTAAGTCATGGTTATTATTAATTATCAGTAGTACCCTATAATCCATCTCACACAGTTTGGTAGCCATATTAAGGGCTAAAGTAGTTTTGCCAGCCTTGGGTTCTGGGGATATTATTCTAACTAACATGAATATTCTCCTAGCTATAATTTGCAGATATTATACCATATTAAATATGACATGAATGTATACAAGGAAAGTTTTAATCAATAATAGTCTTGGAAATTCAGCAGTTTTAAGAAGTTATTTCCTATGTTTTATACTTAGTTTTGCGTAATAAACTTGAAGTAGCTCTCATTTTAGGGTATTATTTATCGGGGAAAACTAACAGATTTGAGGGATGAAATTTGGGTAGAATACCAGATTATGTTGGAGTTTCTGCTTTCGGTATAAAGATGGGGGTTATTATACCTGAATGCAACTTATTAGATATGATAAATGAGGCCTTGACAAAATGCCATAACGATGGGTTATTACATGATGGTGATACTATTTGTATTACTGAATCAGTTGTGGCTAGGGCACAGAACAATTACATAACTGTGGATGACATAGCTAATGAATTAAAAAGCAAATTAAACTTGGCCCCTAACAGCAAAATAGGTGTAGTATTTCCTATTCTTAGCCGTAATCGTTTTGCTTTAATTTTGAAGGGATTAGCCCAGGCTGTCCCCCAGGGTGAGGTAATGGTCCAATTATCCTACCCAGCTGACGAAGTAGGGAATCAAATATTACCTTATGATTATGCCGAAAGAAATGGTAAAAAGTACAGTGATATTATTACTGTTGATGAAATCGGTGATGATAGATTCCTGCATCCTATTACTCGGGTAGATTATATAAATCTATACAAGTCCATAATTCAGGAGGCAGGGGCTGGGGCTACCGTAATCCTTAGCAATGACCCTACTAAGATTACAGAATATAATCTTGATGGGATTATAATTGCTAATGTTCACGATCGATTAGAAACCCTAAGCAAGATTGCAGGTAAACATAAGAATACTATAACATTACAAGAACTTTGTAATGATGATAGGGTATCAGCTTGGTCAGAATGGGGTTTACTAGGTAGTAATATGTCATCGGGTGATAAATTGAAATTGGCCCCTCGGGAAGCAGATCAATTTGCTTTACATATTCAAACCATGATAAAGGAAGGTTTAGGTAAAAATATAGAGGTTCTGATATATGGTGATGGTGCATATTGTGATCCTTCGACCAGGATTTATGAGCTAGCCGATCCCCAGCCTGCATTTGGTACTACTCCAGGCTTAAAGGGCAAGTATCGCGAAGGTTTAAAATACAAATACATAGTGGATAAGATGTTGGATGAGGGGATTGGGATAGAATCAATTGAAGATTCCATGGAAAATATTAAGGAACAAGAGATAAGTACTAATGGTTTTGAAACTGAAGGTACCACTCCACGAAAAACAGAGGATCTAATTGCTAGCCTAGCTGACCTTGTCAGCGGTTCATCAGATGAAGGTACCCCGATGATATTGGTTAAAGGGTTTTTAAAGTAATAGGGCGGTAGGCTTAGGATTATTTGCTAATTATCCAGAGTGACAGATATGAAAAGGGATGGTTTTATTAAACCATCCCTTTTGAATATTTATTTTAATTATAGACTTACTAAACCCTTTGCCAAATAGCAGCAGCACCATGTCCATGTCCAATACACATAGATTCCATGATATACTCCACATCAGCATAGTCAGGATCTCTAAATAGAGCCGAAATATCACAAGCAATCCTAGCACCAGTACATGCCAAGGGGTGACCAATAGATATTCCAGATCCCCATACATTTAAGCGGTCTTTGGGTAGATCCAGGGTTTGTTGTACGTAAACTGATTGGGAAGCAAAAGCTTCATTAACTTCCCATAGACCGATTTGGTCAGGAGTCATGCCAGTTCTCTTAAGTACTTTTGGTATGGCTAATGCAGGAGCAATACCCATTACATCTGGTTCGATACCAATAACAGCCCAACCAACCATCTTCATAATTGGTTTTAGACCTAACTCTTTTGCACCTTCCTTGGTGGCTAAGATAACCCCAGCGGCAGCATCATTAATCTGACTAGAATTACCTGCAGTTACAGTAGCTTCATCATCTTGCATAAATACAGGAGCCATGCCACCTAGAGATTCCATGGTGGATTCAGGACGAACACCTTGGTCACGGCCTGCAATAATTTCTACATCTTCTT
>CAZEPV010000022.1:0-29764 GCA_964514235.1 uncultured Syntrophomonadaceae bacterium
TAATGAGGAAGCTGTACTAATTTAATTTGTACTTTTTATTGACAGAGTACCAATCTTGCAGTATCATTGAAATAAGAACTATAGCTTTCTTTATCCGAAAGATTATAGGTTCTTATATGACCATGTTTTTTTATGTAATCTAATCCATAATCTTCGCCATGAATACTTTTCAAAGTACGATCCCACATATCTTCATAGGTATAACGGGTATTAAGATCGAGTTTATATTTTTCACTTAGTGGTGGGCCAGGACTAAATGGTTTCACTCCACACATTGCACTATTATTAATACTTTCATTTAACTTAGACCGCAAACCCATCCTATCCAAAATTTCTATAATTGTTTCATTAGCTTCTCGTGTATTATGAATAGCAGGGACAGCATTACGATACAATCTAGCTACATGTTTTCCTGGAAAGCCTGGTTCCCCTGTAGTTAAGGTACATTCGTTTCCCATGTAATCCATAAAGGTACCATTTTCCAGGCTAGCATTCTCTGCCAGAATAATATCTGACAACTGAGCAATTTCATCTAAATGATAAGAAAAGGATACTACAAAAGGAACGCTGCAAACAGATTTTTCGGCTAGTTCGTGGGAGCCATTTGCCAAAATAGGATTCCCCCCAGCAACCATAAGTACTTTTGGCTTTATTTCCATATCCCATTTTTCTGGTTCTAACATTACCTGACAAGCTATCGTATTGGAACTGTGCCGATGTGGCATAAATTCTAAAAGATCGAAATGTTCTGGTGGATAAGTAAATGAATCACAAGGGATTGCTTCAAAGGAAGGGGCAACTACTCCATCTGGATCTGTTACTAAGTTATCACCTAGTTTGGTCCCGTGCAGGCCTCCAGGGACATAAATGTTTCCGATTAAAACATTTAGCAGTTTTGAGGCTACATCTGCAATGTCACCATCTAGGTGATTTGTTACACCACGGCTAACGATTACTGCCGCTGGCCTATATGGGAAAGTATGCCCTTCTACTTCAATTGTACTACCGATACCAGCATTCTCAATAAAATCAGAAGCTATTTGCCGAATGGTTTCTGCAGGAATAGCACATTTATCGGATGCCCACTCTGGGGTATAGTCCTTCAAAGAATCTTTAAAGAGCACAAAAGCAGGGTGTACCGTCTCTTCATTTAGTAAATATTCGCCTTCTAAAGCGGGTTCCGTTAAGGTAGGATCATCAAAATCTTTGGCTTTTCCATCGTTTAGGTCCCAAATTTGTGGTTTATTGCTTATTCCACGGGCATAATTACCGTCACTACTGATCAAATAAGGGGCATTAGTCCTATCCCTGACAAAAGCCTTGTCATATTCATCTAATTCATACAAAATAATATGAAGTAGCGCTAAGATAAATGGAAGGTCTGTGCCTGGCACTATGGGAATCCATTCCCCTAGACTGGCTTCATTAGAGCAGTGTGGGTCCACACAAACTAAACGCATCCCGTTTTCTAAGCCATAGATTAAACCACGGCTTTCACCTTGGGAATAAGAACCGTTAATTCCACCACCACGACCTATAGCAAGTAAATATTTACAAAACCTATAATCTGCAGTTGCTGTTGGCATATTAGATAAAATCATACTGACGCCATAATGAATACAACAAAATTGCCCCTTAGTTGAACTATCATTTGGAGAATCAAGAATTCGCGGCAGCCTACCACCTTGGCCTAAACCATACATTGTGAATTCTGACATAGCAAACCCCGGGAAATAAACAAATTCACGGGGATCATTATCATAAACTTCTTTCAATTTAGAGGCAACTGTATCAATAGCTTCATCCCAAGAGATCTCAACCCACCCTGGATCTATATCCAAACCTTTTTCTGGATTTGTCCTTTTCATAGGTGCTTTTATACGATAAGGATTATATAGATTCATAATTGCAGATTTACCTTTAGCACATAAAGTTCCTTGATTGGTAATATAGTCTGGATCACCTTCTATATTTACAACAACGCCATTTTCTACAGTAGCAATATAACAACAACCACTATGTTTACACATTAGACAAAAGCCTTTTAATTCTTCCCTCTCCGTTATCTGGGTTTGACTGGTATTTGCAAAAGTCTTAATATCTGGCAGATTCAAACCTACTCCTAGGGTTGCAACTGCACTTGTTGCACCAATTCCTTTTAAAAAATTTCTTCTTGAAATTTGCATGTAATATTTATCCTCCCTTCATGTTTAAAACTTAAACTTTTGTTCTCTTACCCAACTTATTACCAGATTTTATACGAATCAGGGTAGTACCTATCCCTTCCCTCCTTCCCCACCATATTTCCGAAAACCGTATAAAAACATAATAATTTTCGTTTACCTAAGCCCTAAGAAAAAACAATAATTCATATGCAACAATTATGCTGAAAAATTCACTTAAGCACCTAAAGATTTCATAATTCGGGTTCCCGACTGAAAATATTGTTTTCAATACCAGACCATAAAACATCTAAACACGATTTATAGCCCTCTTTAAAGGTTTGGTAACTAATTTGGTTTTCCATTAAAAGCAACCTATCAGTAACCTGCCTATATATACCAACTATAATTACAGCAGCCACTTTGCAATCTATTTCTTTATTCAAGTTCCTATTTCTTAGCTCATCTTCCAATAGTTGCCTATATATCCCTTCCAAATAAAGCATGTTTTCCTCTTCATAACGGCTTGCCAATAGGGACCCTCTTTTTTCCTTTTGATGAACTTTGAAATGTTTACTTTGTGAAATTGTAAAAAAATCCTTGACCATAACAGTTAGTATTTTTTCTTTGATATCCATGTTTTTAGGCAGTTGCTGTGAAAATTCCTTAATTTTTTTGACATGATCTTTGCTAAAATTAAATAATATATCTTCTTTGCACGGATAATATTTGTACAGAGTCCTTGTAGATACCCCTGCTAGGGCAGCAATTTCTACAAGGGTTGTATTGTTATAGCCTTTTTCATCAAAGAGTTGCATCCCAGCTTCATATATCCTTTTGGATATTTCTTGTTTTTTTTGTTCCTTTTCTTTGTTAATCTTACTCATTCTCCTTTATAGACATATAAGTAAGTTTTAACTTACTTATATGTTATTCCTTTATAATAATAGTGTCAATACCGAATTTTTTGAACAATATGACCCATACATTCTCCTATTAAACCCGCTTCTACAAATTTCACTAAATGTTTTACTAGAATTCCCGCGACTATAGTTTTTCACGTTTCAGACTATATTTATCACAGTATGCAAGGCTATAGGATTAGTATTTATGCTAAGTAAACTTCAGTTGATTTGAATAAGTGGTGATAAATTTAATAAAAGTAGACATAGAAAAACCTATCCACCAATGGACATTTTCCGAGGTAGATAGGTTTTTATTTATTCATCACTTTTAATATCCTGCTGATAAAAGTTGCCTAACGGCTTATTCGGTGATACTGTAGAAATAGCATGTTTATAAACTAACTGTTGCTTTTGATCCATTTCGATTATAACAGTAAAATTATCAAATCCCCTAACTAATCCTTTTATTTGAAAACCATTAATTAAGTAAACTGTTACTGGTATTTTATCCTTTCTAACTTGGTTTAAAAAAGCATCTTGTAGATTTATTTGGCTTCTGCTCATTTAATTTACCCCCATTTCACCTTAACATGTTACTTCTACACTATACATAATTGTCCTTCCATATGTCTTAAAATTTTTTTGGTTAGTGATCTTTTATCAGTATTTTTGTCGAGTTCGAACCAAGTGATTTTTTTATCTTTTCTAAACCAGGTAAGCTGTCTTTTGGCAAATCTTCTAGTTTCCCTTTGAATTTCCTTTATCATTTGTTCTTTGGTCAAAAAACCATCTAAGTAATATGCTACTTGGATATAACCCAAACTTTGCATTGATTTTAGGTCCACATTATATCCATTTTTCCTGAGTTTAATTACCTCTTCGACTAATCCGTTATTTAACATATGTAAAACCCGTTTATTTATGCGGCTATAGAGTTCTGTCCTATTCATGTTTAAACCTATACTGGCTAAATTATAGGTATTAATTTTCTTTTCCTGCATAGAAGAAAAAGGCTTATTAGTCAATTCATATACTTCAATAGCCCTGACTATCCTTCTTTGGTCATTGCCACTAATTGCAATTGCATATTCTGGATCAATTTGTTTAAGATATTCATATGCATATTCTAGCCCTTTTTCATTAATAATTTTCTTCCATTTATCTTTAATTGCATGCTTAGTTTCCAAGGGGTAAAAAACATAATTATCTACGACTGCTTGGTAATACAAACCTGTCCCCCCTACCAAAATAGGTAAAATGTTTTTTTCATTTAGGTGTCTTATAATTTGTTTCGCCTTCCTTTGGTAATCAGCAACACTGAAATATTGATCGGGGTTTTTAATATCTATTAGATGATGTGCTACCATTTCCCGTTCTGATAAAGTGGCTTTAGCAGTTCCTATATCCATGCCTCTATACACCTGCGTAGAATCGCAAGATATTATTTCTGCCCCTAGTTCCTGGGCAATACATAAAGATAATTCAGTTTTACCCACAGCGGTCGGCCCTACTATAGCTCCTAAGTTAAGCAAAATATCACCACTTTTTCCATCTTATAAATTAATTATTCCGTAAGTTATTTTATTATTAGGACTGCCAGAAAACCTTGTAATTCCTAACCTACTAAACTCCTGGTTTCCTGCTAGTTCCTTAATTACTACCCTTTTCTTAGCTACCCTACAAGCCTCATTAACCGCGGCCGAAGATAGAGGTTCGGGGTTAGCTAAAAGCCGCAGGGGTGATAATGGTTCACTTTTTAGGAGTGGAGTCCTGAACATAGGGTCGAAATAAACAAGATCAAAAGAATTATCAGGTAGAGACTGCAAATAAGATAAATGCTCAACCTTTATTACCTCTATTCGATTTATTGCTTCATCAAGCCAAGTTAATTCGGACTGATATAATTTCATACCCCATTTAATTATATTTGCAATTATAAAAGATGATTCTATGCCAGTAATATATCCATTTGGATTAAAATATGCTATTACAGCAGCATCAGCACCCAAACCTAAAGTACAATCTAGAATTTTATCACCATTTGTAAGGTCTAAGGCCTTAATAAGGGGAGCAATTATACCTTTTTTTCTAAAAATAGATATCCTGTTTTTTGCCATGCTAGGGTGATAAAAGAATTTCTGTCCCCCTATATGTAAAATTGGCCCTCTTTCCTGCCAAACAATAACCCCATCAGCATTATAATTTTTTTTAATTTGGCTAATGCTTTGTCCTTTGCGCTCCACAAAAGGTAAACCTATCTCGGTCAAAAACCCCATTAATAAATGATTAGCATTAACCATAGAGCGGGTAGTAGTCACAATATAATTCATATGATTACCTCTTAAACATTCTGGCAATATCTGAAGAATTTAATTTAATTAAGGTTGGTCTTCCATGGGGACAATTCCTATAATTTTCTGTTTCTAATAGTTCCATTACTATTGTCTCCATTTCATGGAAATCTAATCTATCCCCAGCTTTAATTGCTCGTTTACAAGCTACGGTTATTATGGCCTCATCATACACATCTATCGACTCTTCATTTTCTATTAATTCTATAATTTCCAAGACTACTTCCCGTTCTTGTCCTAAACTGACAGCTGGTGCACTTCTTAATATTATAGAATCATAACCAATAAGTTCGATATTAAAGCCTAATTGATTGAACAATTCTATATTATCCATTACAATCCCCGTATCCTGGGATGATAGGTCTAGGGTGACGGGAAAAGCCAGGATTTGTGACACAGGATAGTTTTGTTCATATTGTTTTTTCAATCGATTATACAGTATCTTTTCTTCGGCTGCATGCTGATCTATTAGCCATAGGGCCCCATCATGCTCCATAAGGATATAAGTAGAAGCATATTGACCGATTATCTTGTATACTTGTTTATCGCCATTTAAATTAAAAGTTTTCTGCTCAGTTGCCAATACTTTATCAGTCTTAAAATTGTCGGTAAAATCGGGTTTAATAAACTCTATCTCATCACCAAGAATCAAATTCTGCTCCAGGGCGGATTCCAAAATATGTCCTCCTACTATTTTTCCTTTGGACTGAACACCAACTTGTTCTGACCACTTATGTACTGGGCTATAATCAATACTAACCAATTTGTCTCTAATAGTTTGGTAAACAACCTGAAATACACTTTTTTCATTTTTAAAACGCACTTCCGTTTTTTGGGGATGAATATTTACGTCTACATCTACGGGATTTAATGTAATAGATAAGATTATTGCTGGTTGTTCTCTACTAATTAATAAGCCTTTATAACTAGTGTCGATAGCCTTATATAACATAGGACTTCTTATAGGGCGATTATTTACGAAAAAATATTGGTTCCTGCGATTCTTTTGGGTAAAATCGGGATTAGATATAAGACCCTGAATTTTATATTGGGCACCTTCATAATCTATCCTTAGCAAGGATTCTGCCAATTCATAACCTAAAACGACTTTCACCGCATCTAATAAATTCCCATTGCCAGGTGTTTTATAATATTGTTTTTTCTCTCTCATAAATGTAAAGGAAATATCTGGGCGTGCCAGGGCATACCTATTAACTATTTCACCAATTCTATTGCCTTCTGTTACAGTGGTCTTTAGGAATTTCTTCCGAGCGGGCGTATTATAAAATAAATCAGCTATGATTATTCGGGAACCTTGAGGATGGGGATAATCCTCAAGTTCCTTTATAATTCCATTTTCAAGTTCTGCTTTTAGTCCTACCTCTTTAGATTTATTGCTGTATAAAGTGATTTTTGCTACTGAAGCAATACTAGGCAGGGCTTCCCCCCTAAAACCCATGGTTCTAATATTAAATAAATCATTTTCACGGGAAATTTTGCTGGTAGCATGGCGTAAGAAGGCTAAGGGAATTTCATTTGGGGTAAACCCTACCCCATCATCTTCAACCTCAATATAATCCTTACCACCATTTAAAATTGACACAGTAATATTAGTTGCTTCTGCATCTATAGCATTTTCGATTAACTCCTTTACTATAGATGCAGGTCTTTCGATTACTTCCCCAGCTGCAATTTTATTAATTAAATCGTCATCTAATAATTTAATTGGCATTAATAAATGGTCTCCTTATCTTGTGCAGAATTGTATATATGATAATTATCTTTAACCTTATCTTGTAGGTAAACAAAATCATTATTCCCACTTCTAGTTTTATCAAGATAGGCTTGTCTAGCTTGGTCTTGGCAAGTTGTGCAAGCAAAAATCGGTATAGAAATACAAAGGACATTATAGCTTCTACCTGTTCTTTGCTGTGCGGTTGAATTGGTAAGCTTAAAGCCTAAGCAATCAGGGCATATTCTTTGTTGGACATTTTGTTTTTCATCAATGTGGTCAGTATCATAAAAAATACGCTTTATTTTCTGCTTATAATCTCCCAGATCCCTACGGTTTTTTTCTACCATTTCATTACGAGTAAAATAATTATGTGCCTGAATTTCGATGATTTTTTCTAGATACTTTTTGTTGCCTGAAGGTTCTTTGAGCTGGCCTGGTAGATAACCAGGTTCTTTGAGATTAGAGTAATCAATACCTGCCATCGCCATTATTATACCAGCATTAACATAAGGCAGAGCGGTTTCTACTGAATAACCCCCCTCCAAGACTGCAACATCTGGAGCTAAAATTTCATTTAGTTTTGCATACCCTTGAGCGGAAAATGCCATATTAGCTAATGGGTCAGTAAAATGGTTATCTTGTCCAGCCGAATTCACTATTAATTCTGGTTTGAAATCTTCTAAAATCGGCATTATCAACTTTTCCAAAACAAAATGGATTCCATAATCTGTAGTCCGTGGTGCTAGGGGGATATTAATATTAGCACCGTGGGCTAAAGGCCCCCCTAGTTCATCAACATAGCCAGTACCTGGATATAAAGTGCGACCATCTTGGTGAAATGATATAAACAATACGTCTGGATCATCATAGAACATTTCTTGGGTACCATCACCATGATGCACATCGGTGTCTATTATGGCTATTTTTCTTAATCCATATTTTTTACGCAGGTATTCTACCATGATTGCTTCATTATTTATATTACAAAACCCTCGATTTCCATGAGTTATAGTCATGGCATGGTGTCCTGGTGGTCGTACTATGGCAAAAGCATTGTCTACTTCCTTATTCATAACTGCGTCGGCTAATAAAATGCTAGAGCCTGCTGCAATAAAATGAGCTTCAGTTAGATGGGCATGAACATCGGGAACACAAAAATGGGCTCTAAGAATATCTTTCGTGCTACATAGCTCAGGTCTGTATTCAAAAATGTTAGGTAAATCCATAATCCCTTCTTCAAAAAGTTGGTCCCTAGTATATAATAATCTTTCTTCCCTTTCCGGGTGTGTTGGAGATATGGCCCAATCAAAAGCAGGGAAAAATAATACTCCCGTATCCCTCATAATTACTTCACCCCCATAAATTCTGGAATAAAGCCTGGTTTTACTTGTATGCCTATATCGAAAATTTTACCAGTCGTATCCCATCCCCTGATTACATTGAATTGTTCCTCCATGTAAAACACTGCCTCACCCTCATAATTCGCCATATTTCTTTCTTTTAAAATACTATCCAGATGTTCTGTAGCCAAATTTTTGGCATCTTCCAGTCTAAATTTAGCAGGGTTTTTAATTTTGCCAAATTGCCCACTTGGGTGGGTAGTATAAAACCTATTTTGTGTGTCTACATGCAAACTGATATTAACCGTAGGCCTTACTACAGCTGTCCCAATTGCATTCGCTACTTGACTATGTTCGTTTAAGAAATATTCTACCCCTAATCTTTTTGCTAATACTGGTACAATAGCTGTAGATGCTGCCCCGATCCCGATGATTCGGTGCAATTTGAATTTACGTTCATTAACCACTTCCCATACTTTGTAGGCAGGTTCTTGCTCCCACTTGGTAAACATATTAGTAATGGCGGTTTCTAATCTGCCTATCACTTGATCAATAACCTCTTGGGCAAGATTTTCGCTACTAGAATTATGCTGGCTAGCAAAATCATCTAGGGCTTTAATCGATTTTTTATAATCACCAATTTTCAAATCATAAGACACATTAAAAACATCAGTAACTGTTAGATGCTGGCCACCAAAACAAAGAGCAAAATCCTCGCGATTAAGTATTTCTATCCCCTTATCAATAAAGTCTATTTTACTATCTCCACCAATTGGCAGTGAAGTTAAGGAAAAAGCATCTACATGAGTATAATGCTCATTAATTGTGGCCCCCTTAGAAGCATACAATGGCTCTCCTTCGATTACTAAAGATAGATCGGTTGTAGTACCGCCAATATCTATTACTACTGAATTTTCCTGGTCCATAGTCAAGGCTACACCACCCATAGTACTAGCGGCAGGGCCAGAATAGATAGTTTGGCAAGGTAGTGTACGAGAAATTTCCAAGGGCATTGTGCCTCCATCTGCCTTTAAGACCTGAACCTCAGCAGAAATTCCCCTACTTTTTACGGCCTTTTGCACATGTTCCACAAAATTTTGCCATTCATGATAAATTAAGGCGGTGAAAAATGTAGTCGCAGCTCTCCTTCTGAAATTCAGTTGATTAGAAATTTCAGAACTAATTAAAACCAGGGCTTTCGGATAGTCGGTAGCAAATAATTCCTTTACCAACACCTCATGTTCATTATTACGGTTGGAGAACTTACCTGCTATTGCAATCCTTTTAATACCCTGGTTTTTTATATCCTTTATAGTATCTTTTATTTCACTGAGACTAATTTCTTCCGTAATATTACCCCTAAAATCTATGGCTCCTTGTAGAAAGTGACAATTATCACCTATTTCGTAATATGAAAGGGGTAAACCATGTCCAGGTAACAATACTAGTGCAGTAGGCTCTGTTTTTTCTGTAGCTATAAGGTTAGTAACTGCAGTAGTGCTCATAACAACCCGTTCAATAAGGTTTAAATCTGAAATATTAGTTAATAATTGGTCTAGGGTCTTAAAAAGGCTCGAACCTATGTTAGTATTATCTGTAGGATTTTTTACTGAAGTTACAATCGTATCTGACTTAATTAATGTTCCATCTGTAAAGGTACCACCAACATCAATACCTATAAGATACATAAACATATTCCTCCTTTATCAGATTATTTCTTTTTTCCATTTGTATAGGAATGCTAATGCATCCCGTGGGGTTATACCATCTATATCCAGCTCCTTAAGTTCCCTAATAAAATCTGGCTCATCACCAAATAGATATGGTTGTTGTATCACTTCGGGTGGTTTTTTGTCTATATTCTTTTCTAACGCCATTAATATATCGTCTGCCCTATTGACAACCTGTTTGGGGAGCCCAGCAAGTCTGGCCACATGCACTCCATAACTTTTATCTGCTTGACCTGTTAATACCTTCTTTAAAAAAACTACTGTATCACCAGTTTCTTTTACCGAAACAGATAAATTAGTCATAGTAGGATAATCATCACTCAACGAGGTTAGTTCATGATAATGGGTAGCAAAAAGGGTTCTAGCTTTTATATGGTTAATTATGTATTCGCTAACTGCTCTAGCTATACTTAGGCCATCGTAGGTGCTAGTACCCCTACCGATCTCATCCAATATTATCAGACTATGGGTAGTCGCATTATTTAAAATATTAGCTACTTCCACCATTTCTAACATAAAAGTACTTTGGCCAGCAGCCAGATCATCAGAGGCCCCTACTCGAGTAAATATCTGGTCAACAATACCTATTAGAGCAGATTCGGCTGGAATGAAACTACCCATTTGAGCCATCAAAACTAACAAAGCTGTTTGTCGCATATAGGTACTTTTACCTCCCATATTAGGACCAGTAATTATAGCAAAATTCGTATCCTCCCCATCCATGTATGTATCGTTGGGGACGAAACGGGAATCTACTAGATATCTTTCTACTACTGGATGGCGGCCACTTTTTATGCTTATTTGTAATTGATTGTTTATCATGGGCCTTACATAATTATTGTAATATGCAACTTGGGCTAAAGAATATAAAACATCCAATATAGCTACTAGATTTGCTACAGATTGAAGACGGGAAATATAAGGAATTAAGTCCTCCTTTAATTGATTATATAATTCGTATTCAATATTAAATAACTTTTCCCTAGCCCCTAATATACGATCCTCATAATTTTTTAGCTCTTCACATATAAAACGCTCTGCATTTACTAATGTTTGTTTACGATGGTATTCTGGTGGGGCCAAATGTTTGTTGGCATTCGATATTTCAATATAATAGCCAAATACCCTATTAAAACCAATCTTCAGATTCCTAATGCCCAACCTTTCCCTTTCCTGGTTTTCAAAATCAATTAACCATTTACCACCCTGCTTAGTTAAATCCCTGAGTTCATCAATTTCACTATTATACTGCTCACGAAATATGTAACCCTCGGTTATATTCAGGGGTGCTGGCTCTATAATAGTTTTATCTAAAAGTTCATATAAATCCTGCATTCTATCTAACTGGGCTATATTTTGCAATTTTTTGCTTTTTGTAGGTGATAATATATCAGCAATTTCCTGGATATTTTGCAATGAATATTTTAGGGCTATCAAATCACGTGGCATAATAAGATTACTTCCTATTTTACCAGCTAATCTCTCTAGATCATAAATTTCATCTAGCGTTTGGTTTAATAAATTGAGTAAAGATAAATCATTTTTTAATTCTGCCACTGCATCTAAGCGTTCGTTTATATCGTTAACATTAGTTAAAGGTTGTTCAATCCAATTTCTCAGAGTACGTTTACCCATGGCAGTCGCACAATAATCTAAAATGGATAATAATGAACCTTCCTTCTTATTTTCCCGCAATGAGGAAGTTAGTTCTAAGTTTTTCCGAGTGGAAAAATCCATCTCTAGGAAGCTGCTAGTTGTGTAAGGCCTTAAAGGTTTAATATGTTTTAAATTTGTTTTCTGCGTATTCTTTAGGAAATTAATAATTATTGCTGCAGCACTTATGCCCGCAGAAAAATCCTGCAAACCGAAACTCTCCAAGGTTGCTATGTTATAGTGCTTTTTAACTATTTGTTTAGCATCATTCACAGAAATATTATCCTCTTCTATATAGGTTATAAAGGTATATTTTAAGCTATCCAGAATTTCATGCCATTCAGGTTGAAGTTCTCCATATTTCGGAATTAAGCATTCGACAGGATTAATCCTTAATAATTCACTAACCAGCCCAGATTTAGATTCATTTTCTGCCAATTCTGTTACCCAAAAATCACCAGTAGATACATCCAAATATGCTAGGCCGAAAACTTGATTAAGCTCAAATAATGCTACTAAATAATTAGGAATAGCTTCATCCAGCATGCTATTCTCGAGAACTGTCCCTGGGGTGATTACTTGTACCACTTCCCTTTTTACGATCCCCTTAGCAGTTCTAGGGTCTTCAACTTGTTCGCATATAGCTACTTTATATCCCTTATCTATAAGTTTAGCTATATAATTAGTGGCGGAATGATGCGGGACACCACACATGGGTATTTTTGATTTGCCCCCATCTCGGGATGTTAAAACTATTTCTAATTCCTTAGCTGCTTTTTTGGCATCATCAAAAAACATTTCATAAAAATCACCTAATCGAAAAAAAAGGATGGCATCTTGGTATGCTTCTTTAATTTGTAAGTATTGTTGAATCATTGGTGTTTTTTTTCCTGACACAAAATATACCTCCCTAAAGAGAAAGACTTAGTAATCTAAGTCTTCCTTGCTTGTCTATTATATAGTTTCTTAGGTGATAATTTAGCAACTTCCCCCACAGGAGTCACAACCATCCGCACAATTGGCTGCCCCAGAAATGGCTTGATTTAAAGCAAAATATACTGCCTGCATCAAATTATCAAATTTTTCTTGAGCTTGTATCATTTCATTAATTAAAGCATTACTATTTAATTGTTGTTCTAAAATGGCTATATGGTCCTCCTCGGTTGTAGGTACTATTAACCCACTATTTTTTTTGTTTTCTAATTTTGTTCTAGCATCTTGATAACGCATAATTAGGTCATATGAAGCTTGATCTTCTGTAAGTTTTTGTTGTAGTACTTTCAAATCTGTAATTTCATCTGATTGGGCGATAGAATCACCAAGTTCAAAGGCCTGTTTAATAATCGTTTCAGTTGTCAATTAATTATCCTCCAATTATAAAAAAATTTGTGTTTATAACACTCCAACATATTCACCATTGAGTGAAAAAGTTTTCCCTTTCTTTATTCTAACATTTATTAGCTTTCCGATTAAGGTATTTTGACCGGAAAATATAACTATGCGATTATTTCGGGTTCTGGAAGTTAAAAAGTTTTTATCGGTTTTACTTGGCCCTTCGACTAGGACCTCCACTACCTCACCTTCTAACCTTTTGTTAATCTGGGCGGCTATTTCATATTGGACTTCCATTAAGTGGGCTAACCTAGCTTTTTTTACTTCTAAGGAAATATGATCAGTGAAATCAGCAGCCTTAGTTCCACTGCGTGGGGAATACATAAAGGTATAGGCCGCATCAAATTGGACTCTATTTACAAGTTCTAGGGTTTGCCCAAAATCTTCCTCTGTTTCCCCAGGAAATCCCACGATAATATCAGTAGTTATTGCAATACCAGGAATTCTGTCTTTCATTTTTTTAGTTAAATCAATATAATGTTCCCTAGTATATTTACGATTCATAAGCTTTAAAATATTATTACTACCTGATTGGAGTGCTACATGGACATGTTCGCATATTTTACCACCTTGGGCAATAGTGTCTATTAGCTTATCCGATATGTCTTTAGGGTGGGAAGTCATAAATCTAATTCTTTCTATCCCCCCACTATTATCAGCCACTAACTTTAACAAATCTGCAAAATCTATAGGTCTTTCTAGTCCTTTACCATATGAATTGACATTTTGCCCTAGCAAAGTTACTTCTTTATAGCCTTGTGCTGCCACATTTTGAATTTCCTCGATAATAAATTCAGGTAAACGGCTTCTTTCCCGCCCCCTTGTATATGGCACAATACAATAACTGCAAAAATTGTTACACCCATACATTATATTTACAAAGGCGCTCAACCCTGGCTGCCTTTTAGCAGGTAAAGGCTCAATAACAGTGCCTGCATTATCCCAAACTTGATATAGCTTCTGATTTGTTTTTTTGACTTCCTCAATTAAATATGGAAGTTCATGAATATTGTGGGTACCAAATAAGACATCGACCCCATGTTTTCTTAGCCTCTTACGAACATCTGGTATCTGAGCCATACAACCGCCAAAGGCAACCATTAACCCAGGCTTGCTTTTCTTCAACTTATTAATTTCCCCTAATTTACCGTAAACTTTATTTTCTGCTGAATGACGAACACTACAGGTATTGAAAACTACTAGGTTAGCTTCATCTAGATCACCTGTCTCAACATAGCCCATGCCTTCCAATAATCCACCAATAGTCTCCGAATCCCTGACATTCATCTGACAGCCATAAGTTAACAAATAGTATTTATTTTTTAACTCTATTTGCTTAATTGACATTAATTCATCATCCTTTTTAGGAATTCCAGTGTTTAGTACAATATTATATTACCCCAGTTTAGGGCAAAAATAAAACAGGCTGTGATTGATTATTTTATTAAAGATTCCAGTTTGATGTTAGTATAGCTTATAAAATGAAGAAATCAGTACTAATGTGGATAATTGTTTTAAAAAATAGGAAAGCATATCTAGCCACATAATAGATATGCTTTAAATTTGTTTAGATATATAAAAGGAAAAAAGGTCCCAAAGTAATTTACTCAGTTGTCTCTCCCTTCCAATATAGCCTCAACTGAATTTTCAATTTCAGTATCCATAATACCCCCAGCAAAACGTGGCTCGCCATTAATTAGGGTAATGGGGAAAGGGTAGCCCATTTGCATGATTTTATTCATAACTGGATAATCCTCTAAACCAGCCTCATCAATATCTACATATTTCATTTCTACTTTATCCCCGAATTTTTCACCCAACTTTTTGGTTAGGTTTTCTATTTCCTTTTTAATTTCCCCAGTATTAATAGATGGGGCACAACCTGCAGATGCGGGGCAACCACTGCATCCGCTCCCCATTGGTGTTGTCCCTTGCAGAATTTCTACTATAACTTTATTACCCATTAAAAAGTCCCCCTTATTTTTATATGGTATTTGGAATAAAAATAACAAGTAGTCAAATTATATTCTGTCTAATGTCCCCGTGTATGTTTCATATTCAGCTATACTGTTATAATCTTTTTGTAATTCTTTTTCTATAAATTTTATATCATGGTAATATTTCAGATATTCATCCCTTTGTTTTTGAAATTCACTACAACTGGCTAAATCACAAATCATATTTGATATTCGGTCTAAATCCTCTACTAAATTCTGTAAAACATGTTTGGAATGCATTTTACTCCTCCTATTTTTTATTTAGTTTATTCAATTAGACCGGGTTTAATGTAAATATTAATTTGCAGTTGACCTGCTAAGGAGAAGAACAATGATAATACCTGTAAATACACCTCCAAGATCAACTAGGGATAATGTTTTGGGTACTACCACAAGGGCAGAACCTATTATAAGTCCTGATAGCCCTGACATTAATTCGCTTCTATAGTGTTTGAGGAAATAGGATAAGACCCAGGCTAACCCTAATATGCCGACTATAGCGCTAGAAGCAAATATTAAAATTATCGGAATGTTAAAGGCCAACAAGGCTTCAATAACAAATTCATATATGCCTAGTAAAACCAAAATTGTAGCCCCACTAATTCCAGGCAAAAGCATAGATATGGAAGCAAATACGCCGGAAAATACTAACTTGCTAGTACTTACCACTTCACTAGTTTGATTTATATCAAAAGGAGGTTGGCCTAGATTAAATGCAATAAGGAACCCAACTATTAGGTAAATAATTATTAAGAGATTAATTTTCTTAACTTCCATAATAGTTACCTTAACTGATGCAATAATTAAACCGAAAATAAAAGCAGCCATAAAGCTAGCATAAGTATCTAGCAAATAATTTATTAGGCTAGCGGTCGATAAGAGCCCTAGAAAGGCACCAAAACCAATTGGTAGTATTATTTTAAAGTTTAATTCTTTAATAGCTTCTATAAGAATATCATAAATTCGTAAAATAACTGCGATAGTCCCGCCGCTTATACCAGGTAAAACATTAGAAATGCCTATGGGGATTCCTTTTAGAAACAATAGCCAAATATCCTTATACACTATTAAGCCCCCTAGAATTATGGTTACCCTACAAGTATAGCAAAAGCAGATATTTCGTAAAGTATATATTTATTTTTAATTATAATATTCTAATTTTTACGATCTGAATCAAAAAAAAGAAAGGCTCTTTTTGCTTAAGCCTTTCTAAAAAAGTTTACATACAAAGATAGCCACCATCAACATGAAGTACCTGCCCTGTTACAATAGCTACTTTGTCATCTAATCTGAAAGATATTTCCATATTTAATTCTCCTTTGCTTGGCTAATTTTTTATCCAGACACTAATAATTAATTACCGATTAAGTGTACTAAAAAATAAGGCTACATCTGGAACATAGGTAATAATAAGCAGAATTGGAATACATACTACTATAAATCCCAAGATTGGTTTTAAAAGTTGATCTAGGGTTAAATTACTGATTTTATAAGCTACAAATAAATTACTTGCAAAAGGAGGGGTAATCATGCCTATCTCGAGATTTAAAAGCATTATTGCGCCAAAATGTATGGGATCTATGCCATAAGCTTTAGCAGCTGGCACTAATATGGGAGCTAATAGAAGAATAGCAGTATTGGTTTCCATAAACATTCCCACTAAAAGTAAAACCAGGTTTACAACCAATAGAAATACTATTGGATTTTCTGTAATGCCTAGTAACCAATTGGCTAATATCGTAGCAGAGCCACCATAGGTAAACATGGCACTCGCAATAGCAGCAAAACCAATCAGAATACTGATAGTGGCAGTAGTTACAGCACTCTTTTTAGTAACTTCCACAAAACCCACATTATCCTTATCCCTAATAATAGGGGATAAATAACCCAACCTGCTACTGCCCATATGCTATTGGCCCTACTTCGCTCCCCAGGAACAAACCAATTAGATATTAACCCGCTTTGGGCTGGGAAATATAGGCCCTGACCTAAACCAATTAATATTCTTACCCAAAATATGGTGCTTATGGTTACAGCAAACCCACCATAAAATGATGCTATAGCAACAATAATACTTCCGACTAGTATTACTTTAGTAGGACCAAACCTATCACCCAGTGGTGCGGTTAAAATATTGGCTAGGGAATAGGACAAAAGGAACAGGGTCATCAATAGGCCCTGTCCCGTTGTATCATTTAATATTCCCATATCACGTAAAAATTGTGAATCAACAATTAGAATACTTATATTAATCCTTTGAAAATATAATAATAACCAGAAACAAAACAGTATGGCTACTATCCCGTATTTCCTAGGTAAGCTTTTATTCATATAACTACCAACCGTTCTGCAAATAATGCTAATATAATTGCTATATTTTTAATTAATTAGTTATACCATCCCTTAACATTCCGATTTGCCTATATCCTTTGGCTTCGGCTTTCGATTGCATATCACCGCTAGCAACTTGTAAAATTAGTTCTAATAATTCCTCGGTAGCTAACCCAAAGTCCTTTACACCATCTAATATATCTCCAGCATTATAATCAATCCAGTAATTTTTACGTTTACTCATACTAGAATTTGAACCTAGCCTAATTAAAGGAGTAGCAAACCCTGTGGGAGTCCCCCTGCCAGTAGTAAAGACGGTCATAACACATCCAGCTGCTTCTTGGTTTGTTATTCCCACCAAATCATTGCCTGGGCCACTTATCAGGTTAAATCCTTTCGTTTTAACTCTATCGCCATAGTTTAAAACATCGGTAACTATTGAATTTCCACCTTTTTGAATACAACCCAGGGATTTCTCCTCTAAGGTTGAAATTCCACCTTCTTTATTGCCTTGGGTAGGATTCTCATAAATTTCCTGGCCATACTTCTTAAAATAATTTTTATAATCATTAATTAAATCGACTATCTTTCTAAAAACTTGTTCATTTTGGGCCCTATTCATTAGAATATGTTCCGCCCCAAACATTTCTGGAACTTCAGTCATAACAACTGTACCACCGTAACTAGTTACTTTATCAGTTACCCTACCAAGTAATGCATTAGCACTAATTCCTGAAAAAGCATCAGAACCACCGCAATTCACCGCCATTACCAAGTCGGAAATAGATATTTCTTCCCTGTAGAATTTAGTAGCAAATTCATAAAGTTCTGCAATATACCCTAGACCTACTTCTATTTCATTCTCTACATCCTGGCAAACATACATTTTAACCCGCTCCAGATCAATACCACCCATATAAGGTTTCATACTTTCCAAATTATTGACCTCACAGCCTAGACTAACCAAAAGAACCCCAGCCGCATTAGGATGCTGGACTAGGTTTGCAATTATTTTTTGGGTATATTCCAGATCAAGCCCAACTTGGCTACATCCATTCGGGTGAGTAAAAGCATAAAACCCATCGAAATTCTCGGTTTTTCCGTACAACCTGTTGGCTTCCTCTACTATTTTCTGTGCTGGTCCGTTGGCGCAAAATACAGTAGGTATAACCCAAATTTCATTCCTAATACCGGTTTTCCCATCTTTTCTCCGATATCCTTTAAAGGTAGGAATATTCTCAGCTGCAACATCTACTAGTTCATCCATCCGATTATACTCATAGTCGACAATATCCTTTAAATTCGTTCTTATATTATGCACATGTGCCCAGGCTCCGATCTCAATATCTTCTACCGCATGACCGATCGGATTACCATATCTATTAACATTTTCACCTTTTTTTATCTTACTGGTTGCTATCTTATGACCTATAGGAATGTCATCCAAAACTTTGATTTGTCTTCCTTGATCAATAATAATAGTCCCTAATTTAATTTCTTCGGCAGCGATAACAACATTATCAATATCATTAATACGTAAAACTTGTGCCATTGTTTATGTCCTCCCTAATATAGATAATAATGTTTAAAGTCTATAAATTTTGCAATATAAAACTTTACTTGTCCAAAATATCTTTATTAACCAAATTTAATGGGGGCTCGCCCAATAATACCCTTACCACTTCTTGTGCAGCCTGAATTTGCAAGCTTTCTTGTGCCTCCTCCGTATACCAGGCAGCATGGGGGGTAATTATTACATTTTTCATTCTCTTGAGTTTGCTGTAGGGGTTTATCGGTTCTGGACAAGTTACATCCAGAGCTGCCCCAGCGATATATTTTTTTTCCAATGCCTCTACTAAGTCATCTTCATTAATTAAGGCACCACGAGCAGTATTAACTATTATGCAATTAGGTTTCATCTGTTTAAAAACGTCCAGGTTAAACAAATTTAAAGTTTCGGGGGTAACTGGAGCATGAATTGAAATAAAGTCAGAGGTTTTTATCAGATTTTTAAAGTCAACTAATTCTATACCATGTTCTGCAGCCATGGTCCCGTCTATATAGGGATCAAAAGCTTGCACATTTATGCCAAAGGCTTTAGCTTTTAAAGCCACCATTTTCGCAATATCTCCAAAAGCCACCAAACCTAAAGTTTTTCCGCGTAGTCTATACAAAGGCTTAGATATTGTATAATCCCATTCCCCTTTAAGTACATTCTGGTGCAAATATACTATTTTACGAGCTGCCGACAATAATAAAGCAATGGCATGATCAGCCACATCTTCAAGCCCATAATCAGGAACATTTGCCACATAAATGCCCTTTTCGGTTGCTGCTTGAGTATCAATACTGTCTACCCCCACACCATATCGGACTATTACTTTACAATGTTTTAGATTAGCTATTACATGGCTGGTGATATCTGCATACTGCACTAATAAAGCATCCGCATCACAACAGATGGGGACTAATTCATCTTCAGTCTTTAAATGCTTAGCTACTAGTATGCCACCAATTGCCTTAATAGCTTTTTCTTCCCAGGCTAAAGATTCATATTCATAATCTGTAACTACTACCTTAAATTTAGGCTCCATATCTATCCCCCCTTTCTAACTTCACAATATATTAAAATTATAAGTGATAATAAAAATATATCTAATTTTTGTGCCACACAATTAGTCAACATGTTTTGTGAAGTTGAAGGGTATTCAACTTCACATGAAAACTCCAACTTAAAAAATAAAAAGAGGCTAAATTAATAATTAACCTCTCAATATTACAAATTTATATTGGTTCAAGTCTATAAAGATAATTTATATATATCCTTAAACTGTTCTCTTAATTCGTCTCTAAATTTTGGTTCAGCAATAGCAATTAAACGTCTAGCCCTTTCATGTATACTTTGTCCCCTTAGCGCAGCAACACCATGTTCAGTTATAACATAATCAATATCATTTCTAGATGTAGTAACAGCATCACCAGGTTGAAAGCCTGCCACAATTCTAGAAATTGTTCCTTTTTTTGCTGTTGAAGGCATAGCTAATATTGATTTTCCGCCTTTAGCCATTTTAGCTCCTCGAACAAAATCTACCTGTCCACCAACACCGCTAAATTGTAAACCATTTATAGTTTCCGCCCCAGATTGTCCCATTAAATCAATTTGTAGGGCTGCATTTACCGAAAACATTTTTTCATTTTGGGCAATTATATGAGGATCATTAACATAATCAACTGGATAAAATTCAACAGATGGATTTTCATTTAACCACTCATAAAATTCTGTAGTTCCGGAAGCAAAGGTAGCTATTGCTTTATTTTTATGAATTGTTTTCTTTTCACCTGTTATATTTCCAGCTTTCATTAACTCCATAGTCCCATCAGATACCAATTCCGTATGAACACCTAGGTCATTCTTTTCCTTTAAGAACTCCATAATTGCATTGGGTATGCCACCTATTCCCAATTGTAAACAGGAACCATCTTCTACCAGATCAGCAATGTTTCTACCTATAGCTTCCTCAATAGGAGTAACTTGTGGTTTTTCTAGCTCATACAGGGGACGATCACTTTTAACAAAATAATCAATTTCTCTTACATGTACTAGGGAATCCCCATAAGTTCGGGGCATATTATTATTCACTTCGGCAATAACCAACCCGGCATTCTCCATTATTACCCTTTGAATATCAACACAAATTCCAAATGAACAATAACCAAATTTATCGGGTTCAGAAATATGAAGAATTGCTACATCAATTGGGCTTAATCCATTCCTAAAGGCATATGGCATTTCGGAAAAATGCATAGGTACAAAAGTTGCTCTTCCATCTTGTATCGCCTTTCTAGTACTAGTTGCAGCGAAAAATGATTCGAGTTTTAGATTTTCTAGATTAACATCTTCATGACAATATATAGCAGGCCCCATAGTTAATCCATGGACAAAAGTAACACCCTTTAATTCTTCCCTTATTTTCATAAGGGCAGGTGCTATTAGTTGAGGTTCTCCAGTAGCATGACCGAATGATAAGCGATTACCGTCTTTAATAAATGATACAGCTTTCTCTGCACTTACTAGTCTGGAGGTATAATGATTTGACCAATTAATTTTTATCAGCTCCTATTATTTAATAGTATTAAAATATTGTTATCTGGTATTATTAAAAATAGACTCTTACGTCATAGTATATTATAAGATTTATATAATATTAAGGCCACTAAAATTAGTTGATTTTCATACCTTTTTTTCTTATTTGTATTTTTTTATTAACTTATCTACAATAAAAGTAGCATATTTTATACAATAATAGGGGAGGCATTTATGAAAAACATTTGGCATTATAAATCACCTATAGGCACATTATGGATAGCAGAAGAAAATCAAGCTATTACTTATTTAAAATTCGACAAGGGTTCAAAAGATTGGTCTGCTTATAAGCAAAATGAAACTACCTTAATAAAAAAGGCCGAAAATCAGCTAACAGAATACTTTAACGGAAATAGGGAGAAATTCACATTGCCAATAGCACCCCAAGGCACTGAATTCCAAAAAACAGTATGGGAAGCTTTGCTAAATATCCCCTATGGTGAAACTCGAAGTTATAAGGATATTGCAACTACAATAAATAATCCTAAAGCAGCACGCGCAGTTGGCTTGGCAAACAACCGTAATCCTATAGCAGTCATTATCCCCTGCCACCGTGTTATCGGACATGATGGCAGCTTAACAGGTTATGCAGGCGGGCTCGACATAAAGAGGTTTTTGCTAGACCTAGAAAAGCCAAATTCAAAACAATCGTTTTTTTCCTATGGTGAAAAAGAAATCGAACATCTTAAATCTTGTGACCCCCAGCTTAGTAGTGCTATAAGTCAAATTGGCCATGTTTATAGAAGTGTTGTTCCCGATATGTATATGGCATTGATAAAATCAATTATAGGTCAGCAAATTTCTACCAAAGCCCAAATATCAATATGGAATCGAATACAAAAGGAAATCCCCCAAATAAATCCCGAAACTATTGCCAACTTACCCTTGGGTGAATTACAAGCTTTTGGGATATCAGGGCGCAAAGCATCCTATATTAAAGCAATGACTACAGCTATTTTAAATGGAACTTTGGATTTGGATAGCGTGGATACTATGACAGATGAAGAAGTATGTTCGTATTTGACTAAAATAAAAGGTGTAGGCCAATGGACTGCGGAAATGCTCCTTATTTTTTCCTTACAGCGCCCTAATATATTAAGCTGGGGTGATTTAGCTATTCATAGGGGTTTACGAATGTTATACTCTCATCAAAAAATCACCCCCAAACTTTTTGAAAAATACCAAAAACGCTATTCCCCCTATGCTTCAGTAGCTAGTTTATATTTGTGGAAAATTGCAGGTGGGGCCATCCCAGATTTGACAGATCCTGCTGTAAAATAACTTAACCTTAAAACTCCACACCATGTAAAAGCACCATTCTTTTACTAGAATGGCGTTTTTCTCTGATTATCATCCTTAAAAAAGGCTATTTATTACTGTCATTATGCAAGAGTAATACTTAATTAAATCAATTAAAATTGTAATTTATACCTTCCCCTCACTGTTAAATATGGTTATAATATTGTTAACGCAATTGTTGGAAAATAGTAATTATTGCGTAAATTAGTTAACGGGGGGAGATTAATTAATGAATTGGAAAGAAGATTACAAAAGAAAGCTAACTACTGCAGAAGAAGCAGCAAAAGCTTACGAAAGCGGTGACCATATTGGTGTGGGGGGAGGCACTGGTATACCGACTAAAATAGTTGATGCTATTGGCAAAAGAGCTGGTGAAATTACTGATGTTAAGTTCGGTCAAGGTTTTGCTGTTGGACTTCATGAGTACATGAAGCCTGAGCATAAGGACCATTTTCGTATCGAAACAATATTCATAGGACCAGCAGAAAGACTTTGCTTAGAATGGGGCACTTGTGATTTTGTACCCAACCATTTGGGCAGCATGATTAAATGGGCTACCGACTTTAGAGTTGATAAACTAGCAGCAGTAGTATCACCACCAGATGAAAATGGTTTTATGAATCGTTCCCTATTTGCGGGGTTAGTACCGAATCAACTGGTAAAGAAATGTAAATATATCGCTGTTGAAGTAAATGAAAATACACCTTGGTTATTTAGCGATAACGATATATTCAATATTCACGTATCTGAAGTAGATGCCATAGTAGAAAATCACGAAACTTTATTCGAAATTCCCGAAATACCTATAACAGATGTGGAAAAGGAAATTGCTAGACATATAGTTGATATGATACCAGATGGATCTACTGTGCAATTAGGTTTGGGGGGGCTAGCTAACTGTATCGGTCATTTTCTTAAAGATAAAAAACATCTAGGCATACATTCAGAAGTATTTACAGATTCAATAATGGAACTGATGAAATGTGGAGTAGCTGATGGCAGCAATAAATCGCTTTATCCAGGAAAGGTTGTTTATACATTTGCGGTAGGAACACACAAATTACATAAGTTCTTGCACCGTAACCCCGATTGCATTGCTTTTGAAATCGAAAAAACAAATGACCCCTATTTTATAGCAGAAAACAATGATTTCGTTTCGATAAACAACGCCTTAATGGTCGACTTAACTGGTCAAGTTGCTTCTGAGTCTATCGGCACAAGACAATTTAGTGCAACTGGCGGACAAGTTAATTTTGTTCTAGGAAGTCAAATGGCCGAGGGTGGCAGAAGTTTTATATCCCTACCTTCAACTAGGGTTGATAGCCAAGGCAAAGTACACTCACGGATTTTAGACGTATTCCCTCCAGGTACAATAACAACTACATCCAGAAATGATGTGGAATGGATTGTTACTGAACATGGCGCCGTAAGATTGACTAACAAATCAATATCTGAACGCGTAAAACTCCTAGTCAGCATAGCTCACCCCGACTTCCGTGATGAGCTACTCTTTAAAGCTAGGCAACATAAATGGATATAAACTGATTCATTCATAGGAAAAAGCCAAATCCCCTTAAAATTATACAAATGTAATTTTGGGGGGATTTTTCATATTTACTCTTTCCAAGTATTAACACCTATGGACTTAATCTGCATAGCACAACTAATATCTTTGTAGTAGTATATTAATTAATATTTATGATTGGGAGGATGCACTATGTCAGATGAATTATATGATGGAGCACGACTCGAAGATTTAACCCCCGAGGATTTAGTAGTTTTTATTCTGGATTTATCACATCGCATAGCGGTTCACCATGCCCTATGGTTTAGGGAAGTTGAACACCAGTTGGGTATGAAAAAAGCTTTGGATATATTAGAAGAAACTGCTGAGAAATCACGTAATATTAGTATCAATAGGTTTAGTAAGACCCTGGGTTTTGAAGTTAATAATGGCTTACCCCAACCTTTATTAAATATGCCGCGTGAAAAACTACTGCAGCTTACTAGTGATTTAGGTAAAAATTGGTTGGCCATGGATGGTCTTTGGTTTCAGGCAGTTGAAAAGGCATATGGAATGAATGATGCCAAACGCAGCAATGATTCATGTTGGCACCGCTTTTCACAGGTAGAAGCACGAATGATTAAAAATTTCTTAGGTTTACCAGCCCAAGCTGGTCTTAAAGGCTTGAAGCAGGCATTAGGATACCGCCTATATGCACGGGTTAATCAGCAATCAATTCTAGAGGAAAGCCCCTCTAGTATCGTTTTTCAAATGAATGACTGTCGGGTACAATCAGCCCGCAAACGCAAAGGTATGGATGATTACCCTTGTAAATCTGCAGGCTTAGTTGAATATAGTCGATTTGCTTGGGAAATTGATGAGCGGATTCATACCGAATGTCTAGGGTGTCCACCTGATGAACATCCCCCCGAATGGTTTTGCGCTTGGCGTTTTGTTTTAAAAAGTAAATGATATTAGAAAAGATTATAGCTTTAACCTAGCCCTTTTTTCCACTATGAAAATATGAAAAATGGTAACATTTTTAACATTTTCTCATATCTTGTATTAAGGTAAATTAATCCTTGTAGTAAAATTGGGGATTTCAGGAAGGAGCTTAATCATATGACTTATTGGCTTCATTGCCAAACTTGTAAAAAGTGGACTAAATCAATTACCCCACTTTCCAAAGATAAGTTATGTTTCTATTGTAATAAACCTTTGGTAAAACCCAAACAGGTGTTTTCGGCAAAAATAGAAAATGTGGCCTATGACAAATCTAGTAAATTTGAAAAAGGACCTAAAAATACTATCGAAAATCAACAGGATATCTATATTGAAACCCCACCAGAAACCGAGATAATTCAAGGGAAAAACAAGAAAGGTATTGATGGAATAGAAGAATCTAAATCTAATGCATTTGGGCTGGAAGAACTTGGGGCACTCAAGCTAGATATAAGTGAATCTAGGATAAATGAAATGTCCAAACTTGATGCAAATGAACCCGCAGTGCTAGAATCACATGATTTAGATATAAGCAAATCAAAAATAACCGAACCATCTAAGCTCGACACAACTAACTCTGAAAAACTGGAAACACTAGAATTCGATACAACTAAGTCGGAAGGAACTGAAGTATTTGAGCTTGATACCACTAATTATGAAGAGCCAGAAGAAAATAGTTTAGGCATAAGCGAACCCAGTACAATGGAAACTATTAGCCCCAAATCATTAAATAGGCAACTAGAACCAAAGAAACCAGTCGAAAAAAAACCTCTGATAAAAAAAGAGATTCCTAACCCTCCCTTAAAATATATGCTTATTGATGAGGTGATAATTAAGGGTGCACCAGCACATAAAATCAATATAAAAAATTAAAAAACCTGGAGCAATTCCGATCTACATATCATTTTCTCCAGGTTTTTTTATTATAATTATTCTATTTGTTTAAATACTAAGAAATAAAAGTATCCGTACCTTCCCAATAGGGTTTACGTAGGTCCTTTTTCAACATTTTGCCTACTGCATTACGGGGAATTGTATCTATATAATCTACAGACTTGGGAACTTTAAACCCAGCTAAATATTGACGGCAATAAGCAATTATTTCCTCTTCACTAACTTCATAGTCTGGTTTTAATACCACTATGGCTTTGACCAGTTCGCCCCATTTTTCATCAGGTATTCCAATTACTCCAACATCAGCAATACCTTCCATACCCATGATTACATCTTCAATTTCAGCAGGGTAAATATTAGTGCCGCCACTTACTATCATATCTTGGGCACGATCAACTAAGAAATAATAACCATCCTCATCAAATCTGGCCATATCCCCTACTGAACACCATTGATCATCTAAAAAGGATTCAGCAGTACCTTCTGGATTATTCCAGTAACCATTAAAAGTAGATGGGCTTCTTACATAAAGGACTCCAATTCCACCTGGTTCGGTCACTTCGTTACCATCGAGATCGACCACTTTTAGGTCTATGTCAAAGCTGCCTTTACCTATACTTCCTTCTTTCTTTAAGCCAAACCATTCATCACTTGTAATAGCAGTAACAAAGCCTAGCTCTGAAACTCCCAGCATATTAACACACTTAGCATTGGGTAGTTTCTCTGCCATAGCCTGGAAAATATCGCTATGCATAGGAGCCCCACAAGATACGGCTAATCTTACTGATGATAAATCATATTTAGCCACTGTTTCCGAAGGCAACATTGCTAGCATCCATTTAAACATAACTGGAACCATAAAAACGAAAGTTGGTTTAAAAAGATCAATTAAGCGTAGAGAATCTTCAGGAATAAATGCAGGAGCAATAGTAATGGTACCCCCTACCATAAGGGTGCAGTATACATAGCCAGCGGTAGCTGCGGCATACATAGGGGCGGCCACAAATAATGTATCATCCCTGCTGACACCTAGCTCAATTGCAGTAGATATTGCCATATTATAATCGCAGTATATTGTTCGTACAGCACCCTTGGGCTTACCTGTCGTGCCTGAAGTATAGAAAAGCATATGCATATCCTCAAGTTGTAAATCAACATTGGGCTCTTCGAGGCTACCTTTAGCTATTAGTGCTTCATAGTTTAATACGCCTTCTATTTCATTATCACTAATTACCACAATTTCCTTAACATCAGGTAGGCTATCCATTAAGGGCTTAATAGTCTCATACTGCTCTTCTTGAACAAAAACAAGTTTTGCCTGGCTATTGGTAATTTGATAAATAATCTCTTCAGAAGTCAGACGATAATTACCAAAACTAATAGGCAGGCCAGCCATCAATGCCGCTACAATAATTTCCACGTACTGGTAACAGTTAGGCATATAGGTGATAATTAAATCTGGCTTGGAAAAACCCTTATCCAAAAGGGAATTAGCCAACCGTGAACAACGTTCCCACATTTCAGCATAAGTTGAACTATATGTTTCCGTTTTGAGGGCTATTTTGTCTGGACGTTTAATCACATGCCCTCGTATAGTTGCAAGGCCAGTACTGGTCAAGGTTGTTTTTCCAGGTTGCTTTCCAATAAAATCCATTCTATCACTACCTCCTTATTCTTTAATCTTGTATCGAAGTGTTCTTATATATAAAATACTATATAAGATGTATTTTATAAAATATATAATTTGGTATATAATTATAACTAAATAGATATAGATGAAATTGGAAGGCGAACAAATGGAACTAAAACTAATTAAGTATTTTTGTCTAGTAGCTGAAACAGAGAATGTAACTTCTGCAGCTCAATCAATAGGCATATCCCAGCCCTATCTATCTAAAAAAATTAAACAATTAGAAGGGGAATTAGGAATCAATCTTTTTGACCATGTCGGAAGAAATATTAAACTTAATCAATATGGGGAGATTTATTATAAATATGCCAAAACAGTATTAGATACTCTAGATATCGCCCAAGATAGATTAAATGAATTACACGGAAAAACTCTTACCTCATTTTCACTTTATACCAATGTAAGTCTTTATATGCCAGGACTGTTGGGTCAGTTCCATAAAGAAAATCCCCACCTCAATTTAGTGCAATTATCAGCCCCCAGAACTAAGATTATTGACAACCTTTTGGCAGAGGAAACTGATTTTGCCATTTGTACACCGCCAATTTACCATCCAGAAATAACAACACAACTACTCTTCAAAGACACTGCTTTAGTCTTGCTCCCTTACCAGCACCCTTTAAACCAGGAGAAATTCTTATCGCTAAGTGATCTACATAATAGAAACTTTATAATAACACCCATTGGTTACGGTATGCGTGATAATATGGATATAGTATTTGCAAGTAAAAATGTCTACCCGAATATTGTTATAGAAACTGCAGATTCCTCTTTAATGCCCGCTTATGTCCGCGCAGGTGTAGGAATTGCTATGATCCCTGGTACGGTTGTTAAAAACGATAAATTGCTAACCACCGAATGTAAGAGAATTATCGATACTAACTACCTAGCCCATATCAGTTTAAGTTGGAAAAGGAATCGCTACATAACCAAAAACCATCAACGCCTAATTGACTTTATGATAAATTATTATTCCCATATAGGAAATTAAGATTCTAATTCTAATAAACTACCTCTACATGTGGTTAATTCTGCCCCAAATTCTGACTACTTTTATTTTCTATTGAATGATTTTTACCAACCCCACCAAAAGGAAGATTAGTTGAAGAAATGTACATTAGGGTATCATTGATACATCCACCACAAATGAAATTTCCTTCAATAGCTTCTTAATACTCTTACGATTATTTGAAAATATATACAAAGCAAGAGGATAGGAATTTTTCCCCCTAATTTTAATATAAACTGGAACAAGACTTCCAACCATTGCTTGCATAACTATTTTGCCTACAGCTGGACTGCCAGTAAAAAATATGTAGTTGAAAGAAAATCCCTAAAGTTCAGTAGCAATTTCAATTCCACCTTCTACAGCGGCAATATAATCTGTATTAAAAATTGTTTATAATATTATAGTTCTTATATTTTAAAAAACAGCGGCAAAAATTCTTTTATCTTGCCGCTGTCAATTGAAATCTTAGTATACCGATTAGGTAGGTACCCTTTTTCTATATCTTTTTTGTTAAATTACTGGTGCATATACTCCTATACTCAATATCAAATACCTTAAATAAAAAGCACCGATTACTTCAAATAAGGCTATCCATATAATTAATGTGCTAGAGAGGGACACAAGAC
>CAZEPV010000023.1:0-27837 GCA_964514235.1 uncultured Syntrophomonadaceae bacterium
CAAAATACATTCACATAGTTTCCGTCCCCCTAAGGGGGTCTTATGGTTTCAATTAAAAGTCAGAATGTAATTCTTGTTACTGGTTTCCGTCCCCCTAAGGGGGTCTTATGGTTTCAATACTTATACAGAATATGCCAACGACGACACCATCACGTTTCCGTCCCCCTAAGGGGGTCTTATGGTTTCAATACTAAGTAACGCGATAAATAGTAGTAATGCTCGAAGTTTCCGTCCCCCTAAGGGGGTCTTATGGTTTCAATTCTCATCAATGAGAAATTAATCAATCTTGAAAAAGTGTTTCCGTCCCCCTAAGGGGGTCTTATGGTTTCAATCCTGTCTTAGCTAATGGGGATACAGCCTAGCCCCAGATTATAGTTTGCGGAGCATAATGTAAAAGTATCTCTTTCATCAATGATAATAAAAACACTCAATACATAATCTATTTTATCTTCACATCCCTGCATTTTACTTCACTTTACTCCTTGCGGTGCTTAAACACCTTTATTTATAGTGTGGGAATTACTCTAACTCCCCCCATACCTAAAGCGGTCTTAATTCCTATGCCACTATATTCCCCAAAAGATAAGAGTGCTCCGCCCAAACGGGCTAATTGCTCGGGTCCCCTGATTATTACCGTTATTTTCCCCCTATAACCGGTTATCTTAGTACTTTCCAGATGATAAACTGCTGAACGTAAGGAATAGCGAACTATTTTAATATTAGCTGCAATTTGCTCCATGGCTTCATTGTCATCTAGGGATATATCCTTAATATAAGTATTATATCGGCGACTAAGACTCCCTATCATAAGTTCGGGACTAGGGAATAAGACGTATTCCCCTTCTTGCTTATGACTAGAAGGAGTTACAAATTCTACTTCATAGCGGCGGATTGCTTTTTCCTTTTCAAAAAACTGTTGAAAATAATCATTCTTACTAATGCTATTACGCTGACTATTAGTAATATTAAGGCTTATATTTTTATGCCTTAAGTCAATTTTATTCATAGCCATTACTGCTGGGATAATATGGTCAGCCACTTCATTATCCCATATTCCTATATGCCAATTTAGGTGTCCTTCTGCCGTGGGTGTAAGATATTGAGAATATGGTTTTAATTGAATTTCATGCAGCAGCTCGGCTAAGTCTGGGGGGATAACTTCCATCAGTACCCCATGAAAAAGTGAACCCCAATTATAATTAGCTGCCCTGCTGTTCCCCACTTGGCATTGGACAATTATTTTTTGCAACATTTTTATTACCTACTTTTTTATTCAATAATTAATTCACATCTACCCATCTGGTAATATTGCCCTTTGTATTTAGTAGTTTTGAGCACATGGGGGGCAACTTTATATAAACGTAGACTTTTACCATGCCCGTGATTGGGCGGAAACTGTTTATTTAAAATAAAGGCAGCTCTAGCTAGAGCCATTTCCCGCTTTTCATATAAATTATAAATTACTGTCTTAGAAACAAATCCTGCCCCACCACCTAATATTATATCTACTCCTTGGTTAGCAGCTATCTCTGCATCTTCACTCTTTTCTTCAAAATGTTGTTCAAATGATTCATAGTGATCATCAGCAAAATTATGTAAGGCTTTTTCAATAAAATCTATAGTAATCCCTGCCTTAGCTAGGATAGGTTTATCTAGGGTAATTTGTAATTTTGCTTCACTGCCTGGAATTAAACATTCTCTAAAAATAGGCAGTAAGGCTACACTACCGTCCGGCTTTCGCTCATGCTTACCTACAAGGGTCAAATTAATTAATTCTAAAGGATGACTATCGCTCACTCGTATGCCCTGCATAAAATCATTTATTGGATTTCTTATTAGCTCATTAGTCCTGATATCCTTATGTTCTAGGCGGAAAAAGATTCGTCTATTAATATTATTGTCCTCCCAACTGAGATATCGGCGCGGTCTTACTGAAGTATCTGCATTTTCAATTCCCCGTCTGGCCCAGTTAAAATCATCTTCTTTAATTAATTGAGCTGCAATGGCTGTCCTAATGGCCCCTTTCAGGCTAGAACCAGGAATATATGGCAGGCCATAGGCATCTTTCATAAAGGTCAGGACTTCCCGAAACTGCTCATTTTCTATGGCCTCTCCCGCATCTATACTATATGCCACAAATTCATCGTATTCTTTAGGTCTTATCTTGTTTTCCTTTAGAAAAAGACCCAAATCATTTTTATCTGCCCGCAGGAGAAATTTCTCATATTCCTGCAAACAATTACGATTTTTTAAATAAGTAATTAAATCGGGTAAATAAGGAAAATGAATCTGCCTAGTATCTGGGTCTAGTATGTATTCCTTTTTCGTATAGCTTTCCCCTGAACCAATAAATAATGGGGCCAAGGTCCGTAAAGTTATGTCTAATCTTTCCAAATGGCCATATTTCATATATTCACCCCCACGAATAAAGTTTTACCATTACGCCAAACCGAATGACTGCCATTATCAGAGACATCAAAAATTCCCCCTGCTATTCTCGTCCGTAAGCATGAACCTGCACTTAACATATAAATGGTGCGTTTTTTCATCTGACCGATTGCATAAGTTTCGGAACGAATAAAGCCACCACGCCTGAGCAGGGCATACCAGCCCGAGTCTAAGGCCCTTTCTAATTTATCCTCCGTAGGCAAATAAGTACCCAATAACATCTGA
Source organism: uncultured Syntrophomonadaceae bacterium (assembly GCA_964514235.1). GTDB lineage: Bacteria > Bacillota > Syntrophomonadia > Syntrophomonadales > Syntrophomonadaceae > JAAYRQ01. Next base: position 2,674 of record CAZEPV010000023.1, read on the forward strand.
TAATTAGCCTTATCATCCTTTAGCATACTAAGGAAACTATCAGGGAAAGGGCTAGACTCTACTTCAAATTTCCCCCAACCCGATGAGATCTTACCCCCAATACCAGATAAACCTAAATTGAATAATAAATTATTAAATAATTCTAAGGCTTCATCTGATTTAGCTTTGAGCACTATATATAATCCACAATCCGGGTTAAATCTCCACCCAGCTACATGATAAGGTAATGGTGGATCTTGGTCTTTAATAGCTACCCGAGTCTCAACTGCCATACTGCCAAAACTAACCATGTACTTATCGGGGCTAAAATTAGGGGTATTCATATTTTGCAAGTAATTATTAAATTCAGCTGCTGGTACATATTCTAAATCTTTTAAGGCTTTTTTAAGGCTTCTATTACTTTCTCTTTTGACACTAGAGGTAAATAAAATCGGCTTAGGCAAGTATAATTCTTCTTTTTTATAAGGCAGAGCATCTGATATAGTCAAGACATCATCATTAAAGTAACTATATAATAAGTCAAGTTCCCCTTGCTTAAGTGCTTCACTACAAAGAGCAGCAAAGATAGTATCGGCATGAATAGTCATCTGACCATCATCTAATGATGAGGCACTAGCACTTTTACCCATATGTAAAGGGCTAGTGAATTTAAGCTTGTAAAGATAGTAGCCCATATTCCTCCACTTCCTTTAATATATTTAGGAGTAAGTCTATATCTACAGGACATTCCCCAAACTTAGTTTCAATAATAAAATCGGAAAATGCTACCCGGCCATAGCCCCGCGAACCATGTCCTCCTAGATAATCCATAGATAATAACTTCATACTACGAGCAATATTAGCAAAATCCCCCTCGATTTCATCAGCTACTTCCATATCATAAACTAAGTTAATGGCAAACTGGGCACCCCTCACTACCCGCTCAATTTGCCGAGGATTAGCTACTGCACTCAAACGATTAATAGTATTTTCGAATTTCACTTCTGTCATAGCCCGGCGGCTTTTTAACAAATCAGCATTAATTAAAAAAGCATCAGCAAATTGTAGACGGGCTGTTTTTGGATTTTCTTTTTCTTGCTTATTGCCAGCCGAACCAAACAAACGTTTAATTTCTATAGGGTCATCATTACAAGACTGGGTTATATAATGATTTTTAGTTGCCTTGGCTAAAAGGGTTCTCATTTTCCCTTTTAAGCTGGAACCAGGTACCATAGGTTCACCTGTAAAAGCATCCCTAATTACTGGGCTATCGACTGCACCAATAGCTGAAAAAGTAGAGGACCCTCCGATATGCATACCTGTCAAAACTGTCATCTTGCATTTAACCAATATTTTGCCGTACATTTTTTCTCCCCCTCCTATTCTCTACCTTCATGAAAGCGGTGGTAAGCTACCAGGGCCTCCATATATCGGGCAAATCTTATGAAATTTGCTTTATTGTTACCTATATTGTTGAGTAAATCCAATAATCCCGCTTTTTCAGTGAATATTTTTACCGTCCTTGGCTCTCGTCCACTTTCATATACCAGGCGAACTTTAAGGTATTCAATTCTGTCTAAGTAATCTTGGTTTAATTCTTCTTCCGCTTCTAGGACTATATCATTATATATTTCACTGATTAGGGTGAGGATATTTCTAATTTTACTAGTAGTAAAATCTCTATAATTTCTGCCCATGCTTCTTTGCAAGTCAATAATTACCTTTTCCGCCTTTTCCGTGTAATTACTAGGTAAATTAAAATTAGTCTTAGCTTTTTCGCCTTCCTTATAACCTGCCTTTTTAAAGGCTTCTTTCATAGGACTCATTAGTCTAACCCTCCTTTTTCTCTCTTATGGTAGGTATAAATAATTAAGGCAGTTATTAATTGCCCCCTATCTTCACTATTTAATGCCCAATTATAGATAGAATTAGCGACTTGACGATAATGGTCTTTTTGCTCTTGCCTAGCATCTGCAGGCGGTTCTTGTCTAGCTAATAAGTAAGCCAAACGAGCAATATTAATAGATTCTTCTTCTGCTTGGCGTAGCAATTCCAACATCTTATATAGGAAACTTTGTCCCCGTTCATCTTTACCCGCCAAAAGTTCATTAATCAGATTATATTTTTCACCTAGTACATTATTTTCAAAAGTATCCCAATCATAAGTATGGTTAGCCCTTAGCTGGCCTCCTGCTATTTCCAGACCAAATAGAGAAATAGCATTTTTACTTTTTCCTTCATGTTGATGTTGCTTGGCTTCTGCTTCAAGCTTAGCAGTCTCGGCTGCCATACGTGCGATTGGATAGGTAGGTTCAAAAATTGCTAAGCCTGCAGATATAGTCAGAGTGTTGCCAGTATATTTAGCAAAAGCCCTCCTTATATCTATAGCTGCACAGATTATTTCATTCCAAGCCCCGACTAGGAATAAATCATCACCACCAGAATAGACCACCACAATATTACGCTGGCCATCTGCTGCCAATAAGTCATATTCTCCTTCTGCTAGGAGATTATTAAGATAGTATTTGAAAAATATTGATAGGCTGCGGGAAAGTGTAGTAGTACGAGATAAGGTCAGATAACGATACTTGTTTTCCTTATCGTTCTCCCTTATAAAACCACTTACAAAGGCAGCCCCCATATCATCTACATCGGCTCTTAGTACACCTATTCTTTCAACCCCCTCTGCAGCATAGGCTAATTCGGAAAAGTTTTTGATTTCCCCCTTTTCATCACTTCTGGCATAATCACCTAACCATAGCTTAGTCGCTAGAGTCAGTCCTGTGCGATAGGTATTTTTGCTGTATAGGCGTCTAATTTTATCTGGATTTTTTGCCAATAATTCTTTAGCATCTTTTTCTGTAATGGCTTGAAAATATGTATTTTCACCTTCATGGTCAAATAAGGGCAAATGGATGTGCTTTATGGGTTCATTGGTTACAGCAAATATGCTATCAGGCTTAATTAACATGGGTGATATGTCAGCCAGTGCAGCACAAATATGGCAAAGAGTATCATCATCCCTTACTATTAAATTAGCAGAGATACCGCATACTCTACATTCTCGGCCTTCTTTGTCTGTGCTAGTTTGATTTAATTCTATAATTTCAGCCGGTGAATAACGGCGTAATTTTTGTTCGGCTATTTGCAGAGACATTTGGCGGTAAATATCACTATATGCTTCTGGATTATCCGTCTTATTCATCAGCTCATTAGCTGAACATTCCTGCATACCATAGGCAATGAAAAGACTGTTTCCCCATAAGTGCCTTAACTTTTTATTGGTATTTTTAATGGTTCCAATAGCCAGAGCTTTAGCCTCAGTAGTATTAGGTAATAAGATATAGGCATGTCCTCCACCTGTATATAATAGATTGGTCCTATACAGAGTTACTGCCGACAAAAGTTCGTCCACTAGGTTTTCCATTAGTAGTTCTAAGTAAAAGGAACGGGAACGCAGACCCTTTAAAGCACCTTTGGAAGAAATGGTATAAATAAAAGACTGCACCCCCGATATGTCGCAAGAGAGCATACAAAAGGCTTTTTCTTCGTAAAACTTCCTAGCTTGGGTAAATAGTCTTTCTTTATAGTCAGTAGATTTATCTAAATGTAAATACATACAAGCTGCTAGGGCAGCAGTAATCTTAGCATGGTCAAATAATGAAATATCAGCTACCTCGCCTAAATAAGTAGAAGAAGGGATGTAAGATGTGTAAGCCTCAAGTAATTCTAGTAAGGAGTTAACATATTCTTCTTTAAAGTCTATGCTGGCGAACCCTTCATCTAATCCAGCAATGATTCGATTATAATCTGTAACTGGGTCATAGTTATCTAGTAGGGTAGGTTGATTAATTTTTTCTTTAATGGGACTTACCTTGTGGACTGCTTTTCCATTGGCATTATTTAATAGGTTATAAATTGATTCAGGTGGACGGCCCCGGGCAAAACCTGCACCTTCTGCCCCTTCAATTTTCCTACGATCTGCACCTGCAGCAATATTGTCTGCTAGATAAATAATATAGGCTATACTATCAGGATCAAGTGGGGCCCCCTTTATTTCCTGATAATGATGGTATCTAATCCCATTTAAAATCGCGTGATTATCAGTATATTTGCTTAGCCATTGATGTCCCGAAACTGAATGGGCTCGCCCATCTATATGGCTGCCACGGTGTAATACTTTACCTATATCATGTAATAATCCAGCAATAGTGATATCTTTTAACACTTCATGCAAAAATTATCCCCCCTCCATTTGGCATCTAAAGGCATCCCTTTTGTACCAAATAATTGCTATTATAATAATTAATTCTATTTAATGCATTATAACCCTTCTTAATAATGCATTTTCTGCAAGTAGTTGCTACGGTATATAGGGTCTGGTTGAAAACCCAAAAGAATAGTAGAAAAATCAACAATGACGTTTTATTCCAAAAGGGATAGAGCTATTTTACCATAAGATACATGAAGGTTAGACCACTTAGATGATGTTATAATTAGCTTAGTTATAGGATGGGGAATGATTTATGATTAGACTATCTAGCTTTCGTTTTAGCAAGTTAAAAGAGCTTAATCTCCTCTTGATAATATTAACCGCCATTTTGGCTGCCCTTCTTTTTGTTTATCTATTCGGGGCTACTACTTATGATTTTGATGGGGTGGAGCTTACTTTGTCTACCCGCTTGGCTTCTCAAGGCCGAACTATATTGGATTTGCCCCCTTTTGGTAGTATGGCTGCAGCTACTCATGCCCAAGTCCCATTTGAACTCATTATAAAACTCGATTATATCGGTACCGAATTTGCCCAAAGTTTTTTAAATAGCGATGCCGAAATATCGGAAGATATAATAAATAATTTGAAAATGGGTATTCCTACCCTCTTTCTTCCCTTTGCGTTAAAACAAGTTTTTTTGGCGGCTTTAGGTGGTTTTTTAGGGGTATGGTTAATATGGCGCAGCCCTTTCCTACTTGCCTTAGCTGCTGCTTTTCTAGGCGGTATTACCATAATAATAATGCTTTTCGGCTGTTTACAAGTCTATGATATAAGCACATTTGAAGAACCTGAATATAATGGGGTTTTAGCCCTAGCCCCCAACCTCATCCCGACACCAGACGAGCTTTTAGACCGACTAGAATTGGTCCAACATCAGACTAGAAGGGTGGCAGGAAATATTCAAACATTATTTACTAATGCCAATGGTATTTCCACCCTCACTAATCCTGAAGATGATAAGCAGATTAGAAAAATACTCTTGGTAGGTGATTTACATTCTAATCCTATTGGGGTTGAATTTCTAAAGAGCCTAGCCGATAATTTTAAGGTTGATATCATCGTAGATACAGGTGACTTAACTGATTTCGGTAATTCTCTGGAGACTAAAATGACCGAAGGGCTATTGCAAATAGATATCCCCTATGTTTTTGTGCCGGGGAATCATGATACACCTGAAGTAGTGGATTTTGTCAAAGAAATGAAAAATAGCCTGGTATTGCAAGGGCAAAATATAACTATTAAAGGTATAAGTTTCAAGGGCGCCCCTGATTCTTTGGCCAATAGTAAAGAGGAATTCTTTATCGATGACCGCAGCGAGTGGGAAAAATTAATAAATGAACAAGTGGAAAATTTATCGGTAGATGAATATGATAAGGAAAATCTGCCCGACATTTTAGTAGTACACAATCACGAAGTAGCGCAGAAATTAAGCCAGGACTATCCCTTAGTTGTAAATGGGCATACCCACCGAGTAGAAATAGTGGAAAACCTAGACCATATCCGTATAAATCCTGGAACTGCTGGGGCTGCGGGCTTAAGAGGGCTGTATTCTGAAAGTAGCATCCCTTACTCCGCAGTTATATTATATATCAAACCAGGTGAAAGACCAGTGGCAGCGGATATAATAAAATACGAACCCCTATCTGATCACTTCTTCCTAGAGCGTAAATTGTTTAAAAACTAGAAAACTAGCTTACTTATTGCACCAAGAAAGACATGGGCAAAGTGTCATATTTTTCTATCCCCAACAAATAAACTTAAAAATACATTATAATAATTATGATAGACTAATTCATTGCCAAATACTTGTTGTTATTAAATGCATAGGAGTGGGGATATGAAAAAGGGTATTATTATATCATTGTTAATAGTATTGATAATATTTTTATTAAGTAGTTGTAAGCAGATCCCTCCCCCCAACTCGCCTACTCTATCCTCCCCAGTTCATTTTGAGGCTCTATCTTTATTAAAGGCAGAGCATTCAGAACTTGATTTTGGGGTATCCCCACATGATGGTATAAGGACAATCCGAGATTTTGCCATAAGAGAAAACGGTAATTTACTATTACTAGAATTATCCAATAAGGTCCACGAGTATTCCCCATCGGGCGAATGGTTGGGTAGTTATGATTATGATTTTGCTGGTAAGGGCTTAACCGCCTATATGCTAACCTGCGATAAAGAGGAAAATTTATATTTTATTGATGAGCATAATTCTTTAATTATTAAGGCAAATAGGAACGAAATATTGGCTACATCTTCTTTTGGAGAAAAGTCTATTATTACTGAGCCAGGCTTAATAAAAAGCATGACAGCTTTAAAGGAAAACATTCTCTTGCTTACAGCTATATCGCCACATGATTATCTCACTTATACTTATGAATTAGATGTTTCAAAGGATGATGCTCTTTGCATCTCACAACCCCGGGAAGGAATAGTATTAGGAAAAGGGCTATCCTATAAGAATGAACTAATCACCCAGGGTGAATATGGGGAATTAACTGATGGCACCTTGGTAACAATTTATAAAAATGGTATAGAAAAAGCTAAGTTTGAAATTCATAGGGCCAATAATTTTATTTTTGGACTGCAAATATATGGTGTAAATGAAAATGGAGATTATTTGGCTAAAATATTCGAATATCTTGCCGATGGGAATAGTCTCCAAGAGACATTAGTAATTCTAGATAATCAAGGGGAGATTAAATCAATATGCCAAGACCAGCTAAAAGAGGATGACATTATTAGGATATATAATGGCAATAGCTATGTCTTAAGGTTTAATACCGATGGTATAGATGTATTCCCGCTGCAAAAACTGTTTGCTACTAGCCAAGAGGGCGATTAGTCCCCCTTCATGCTCAGGGAAATGCGGCCTTTATCCTCATCAATGGCCAGCACCCTAACATTTACAATATCCCCTACACTAACTACATCCAGGGGATGATGGACAAAACGCTCTGCTAATTCAGATATGTGTACTAAACCGCTTTGCTCTAGGCCAATATCAACAAAGGCCCCGAAATCTACGACATTAAGCACTGTACCCTTTAATTCCATATCCACTTTTAAGTCTTTGATATTCAAAACATCTTTCCGGAACACAGGCAGGGGCAAATCTTCTCTAGGATCACGCCCTGGTTTCTTAAGATTGGCAATAACATCTTTTAGGGTAGGTATACCTGCATCTATATTTTGAGCCATTTCGTCTATATTGAACTCCCTTAACTTACCATCTATTTCCCCGCCCATTTCATTTAGATCGATTTGGCAGATTTCCAGAACCTTTTGGGCGATATGATATGATTCGGGGTGGATAGCTGTATTGTCTAGGGGGTTATCCCCTGACCCGATCCGTAAAAAACCAGCACATTGTTCAAAGGTCTTAGCACCTAACCTTTTAACCTTTAATAATTCCTGGCGATTGTTAAATCTACCTATATCAGTTCGGTATTCTACAATGTTTTTGGCTACACTATTATTAATTCCAGCTACATAGGCTAGTAGTTCTACTGAGGCCGTATTTAGATCTACCCCTACATAATTTACCACCGATTCTACGACGGTTGATAATCTTTGGCTTAAAACCTTAGGGCTAATATCATGCTGGTATTGGCCTACTCCAATTGACTGGGGTTCTATTTTTACTAATTCGGCTAATGGGTCTTGCAAACGCCTAGCAATCGAGACAGCACTTCGGGAAGACACATCTAAATCGGGAAATTCCCGCACCGCGACATCAGATGCTGAATAAACGCTAGCACCAGCTTCATTTACAATAATATAGGACAATTTCAAATCCTTTAATTCCCCAATTAACTCAGCGGTAAATTCCTCAGTTTCCCGTGAAGCGGTACCATTACCAATACATATAATGCTAACTGCATACTTTCTAATTACCCTTTCCAATTCTTCTTTGGCTTCTTTGACCTTGGACTGGGGTGGAGTAGGGTAGACCACTCCCACTTCCAACATTTTACCTATTTCATCGATTACTGCCCATTTACAACCAGTTCTGAATGCGGGATCCAGCCCCAAAACAATATGTCCGCCTACGGGAGGCTGTAGAAGGAGATTACGTAGGTTATCGGCAAATACATAGACCGCCTGGGCTTCGGCTTTTTCGGTTAATTCATTTCTGATATCCCTTTGGACTGAGGGTTCGATTAATCTTTTATAGGCATCATGGGCTACTTGGTTAAAATGACCAAAGAAGTTGGACCCACCTTTTAGAAAGAGTTGCTCAATCTTTTTTATAATAGGATCAGTTTCGCTTTTAATATCTACCTTTATAAAATCTTCCTTTTCCGCCCGATTAATAGCCAAAATCCTATGGGGTGGGATTTTGCTTACTCTTTCATTGTAATCATAGTACATAGTATAAGGAGATTTAGCTTCTTCATCTTTTGCTTGACAAACTATGGTAGCAGTCCTGCGCATATAATCCCGAGTATAACCCCTTATTCCAGCATGATCAGAAATATCTTCGGCTAGGATATCTAAAGCTCCTTGTAAGGCTTCTTCCCCAGTTGCTACTAATTCGCCTATGTATTTACCCAATTCTTCCTCTAAACTACCCATTCCTTCGAAAATAAACTGGGCTAAGGGTTCTAGACCTTTATCCCTAGCAAGAGAGGCCCTAGTTTTTCTCTTGGGGCGATAAGGTAAGTATAGGTCCTCCACCTTGGTAATATTAGGGGCAGCTAATATTTCCTCTTTTAACTCTGGGGTTAATTGGCCTTGTTCTTCGATAATCCTAATTACATCTTGTTTGCGTTCTTCAAGATTTCTATATAATTTAAGTAAATCCCCAATTTCACGTAATTCTATTTCATTTAAACCACCAGTAATTTCTTTCCTATATCTGGCTATAAAAGGAACGGTATTATCTGCATCCAGTAATTCTACGGTACTTACTATTTGTTTAAGCTTAATTCCTGTTTCCCTGGCAATTGATTGCATAATTTTGTTTTCCATTTTTGTCCTCCGAACTTTTTTTCTAACTAGAAATCTATAAGATTATTTTCTCCTTAAAAGATTATCATATTTCAAGGCCTTTTGGGAAATAGTAGTTATACATAAAAAAGGAGGTTAAGTTATGAGTAAAAAATTAGTAGGGTTTTTCGATAGTGATGATTCTGCCCAAGAAGCTATCGACAATCTAAGGGGGAATGGTTTTGATTCTAATGAAATCTCTTTAGTGTCGAAACAGGATGAAAGTGTGGAAAGTTCCCTAGACAATCAGAATCTCACGGATGGCACCTTGACAGGTGGAGCCATAGGTGGCCTAGCGGGCTTAGGTCTAGGGGCTAGCACGCTTATTGCTGGACCTTTAGGTATAGGAGCCTTCCTGGCTGCAGGCCCTATAAGCAGTCTGCTGGCTGGGGCAGTCGGTGGTGGCATATTCGGTGGTCTAATCGATTACGGGATTCCCGAAGAAAATAGCCGAGAATATGAATCTCGAATAGAAGGCGGCGAACATATGTTAGTAATAGAAGTTGATGATGAACAAGCAGGAGAAGTAGCAGAATTTCTGCGCAATGATGGTGCCCAAGGGGTTGAAAGCCATTAATAAAATAGCCGCCACATCATAATTATGTGGTGGCTTTACATAATGCTATATAGCTAGTTCCTGCCCACAAAAAGGGCAAAAGTGAAAATTCCCTTTTAGTTCTTTTCCACAAAAGGGACAAAATGAAACTTTAACTAAAATACTGTCCAAATCACCTAAGGTAATGGGAGTTGTTATGGTGTTTACCAGCTGTATATCCTTAAAATCATTCTTATCTAATTCATTACAGGATGAAAGATAACATTTAACTTGAGGAAAATTGGAATTAATAGTAGAAATAATCTTGTCACCAGTAATTTCCTGCATAGTGTAATTTACGATAGCTATACTGGGAGTATCTTTACCACTTACCTTAGAAAACCAATTATATTCGTCTGCTGCCTCGACCTTAAAGCCCAGTTTAGTCAACTGGTCCTTTAATACTGCCCTTTCTAAACGGGAATCATTAATAATGATGACTTTCCTCATATGTTACCTCCCCACGAATTAGCTTATAAAACCACCATCAACCGTAATTACTTGTCCAGTTATATATGTAGCCTGGGGGGAAACTAAATAACTACATATAGATGCTATATCTTCTGGGCGACCTAGTCTCCCCAAGGGTATGCCCTCTACTAAAGAGTCCTTTTCCCCTTTATCTATTTCACTATTAAGCATATCCGTCTCGATTGGTCCTGGCGCTACAGCATTAACTGTTATGCCACTCGGCCCTAATTCTTTGGCCAAAGATTTGGTAAAGGTAATAAGTCCACCTTTCGAAGTCGCATATAAAGATTCGTAGGCAGCCCCAGTAATGCCCCATACTGAAGCAATATTGACAATTCTACCCCAGCGCTGATTAATCATGCTAGGTAAAGCCCTTCTTGCACACAAGAAGGCCCCTTTGAGATTAATGCCTAAAACTCTATCCCATTCAGCCTCACTTATATCAGTTACTAAACCTCGACTAGAAATTCCTGCATTATTAATCAGAATATCTACCTTACCTAGTTCAGCTTCTATTTTTAGAAACATATTTTCAACTTCTGCCAGCTTACTGACATCTGCTTTTATTTCTATACATTTACAACCCTTGCTACTTAGCTCCTGGTTTAAAAGGTAGGCTTTCTTTTCCGATTGATGATAATTAACGGCTATACTATACCCATCCTGAGCAAGTTGCCGCACCACAGAGGCACCGATTCCTCTACTTCCTCCAGTAACTAATACTACCTTGTCATTTAAATGCAAAATTGTTCTCCCAGCTTTCATCTGCTTGTAAAACTAATATAGCATAAATTAACTCTTATTACCCAGATTTGGACAAAAAAACTCCTGAATTAAACAGGAGTTTGGTTAATCTATTACTTATAGCCTAGTGTATTTATAATTAAAGTCTAGCCATGAATTAATCTAGGTAGACATTTGGTACAAAACCAAATGGAATCACCTTTATGCTTGACCGGAATTAAATATGCATTTTCTTCACTTTCCCCACAAGAAGTACATTTTTGGGGGATATAATTAGGGTTTAAGGAAGCCTGGTGTTTTTCCACCGCTAATTCTGAGAAGGGGGCCGCTTCCCTTACCTCTAATGATAAAGCACCTGTTGGGCATATCCCTATACAGAATCCAGCCCCATCACAAAGTTCATCACTAATGACCTTGGCTTTACCATCTACTAATTCCAAAGCACCCTCCACACAAGGGCTAATACAAGCACCACAACCATCACATAATTCTTCATCTATTTTAATCATAGTCCTTGAGATAAGCTTAACTGGTTCAACATAATTTAAAATAATTTCTTGGGCCATAATAATTCCTCCTAAAGCTTCACATTTTTAATGATGGGTACCTTCCACAACTTTAATACCCTTACTTTCTATCATAGCTTTAATTTCAGCCACATGTGGACATCTGGGATAATCCCCTTCTAATAACATACAGGAAGATAAGTGTACTACATCCAAACCATGTTTTTTAAGATTACCTACTAGCCTAGATACTCTACGGCCTGGACAACCCCCACAAGTAAAGAAACCTACCATTTCCGTATTTTCATCATATTCAGCAAAATGCATTCTTTTGGAATTAAAGGTCATAAAACAAGCCACACCAGGGCATACTTCTGAAACTATTTCACAACGAACCACAGCTATTTTTGTTTTTTTCTTATCCTTTTTTTCCTCCGCAAAGGAAAAGTATTTATTTCTCACATTGCGTACATCTTCCCTGTTAATTTCATCCCGTCCTGCTTTATAGACCTCATTTTCTACAGCTTTTTTGGCCATTCCTCTTACAAAACTGGGGGCTTTTTCTATTTCTTTTAAAGCTTCATCAGTCCACTTCACATTATCTTCCTCCCCTAAGGCTTTAGACTAGAATCGTGACTTATATTATACCTATTTTTCAAATAATGTGAGAGCCCTTTTTGTAGGTAAGGGCTCTCTTATATCAAACCTTACCCTAACATTACCGCTAAGTCTTCTTCTACGGTCCCGATTGGTTGAATATTAAAGTTTTCTACTAATACATTTAAGACATTAGGGGTAATAAAGGCCGGTAGGGTAGGACCAAGCCTAATATTTTTTATTCCCAAATGGAATAGAGAGAGTAAAATAGAAACTGCCTTTTGTTCGTACCAGGATAGAACCATGGTTAAGGGTAAATCGTTTACCTCACATTCAAATGCCTCAGCTAAGGCGACTGCTATCTGCACAGCTGAATAGGCATCATTACATTGTCCCACATCAAGTAATCTAGGAATCCCACCTATATGACCTAACTCTTTATCAAAGAAGCGGAATTTTCCGCAACCTAGAGTTAGTACTACTGTATCATCAGGAGTGTTCTCTACAAACTTGGTGTAGTAATTACGCCCAGCTTTGGCTCCATCGCAACCACCTACTAGGAAAAAGTGCTTTATATCACCAGCTTTTACCCCATCAATAATCTGATCCGCTACACTTAAGACAGCATTGTGGGCAAATCCACACATGACTTCTAGACCAGCTACATCTTCAGTAAAACCAGGCATTTCCTGGGCAGTTTTAATAAGTTGCGCAAATTCACCATGTTCCAAATGCTTAACTCCGCTCCAACCTACTGGTCCTATGGTAAAAATAGTGTCTATATAAGATTCCCTAGGCTCCTGAATACAATTAGTAGTCATAAGGATGGGACCAGGAAACTGGGCGAATTCCTTTTTTTGATTTTGCCAAGCTGTACCATAATGTCCATAAAAGTGTTCATATTTTTTAAGCTCTGGATAACCATGAGCAGGTAACATTTCTCCGTGGGTATATATATTAATACCAGTCTCTTTAGTAGCCTCTAATAAATCTAATAAATCTTTCAAATCGTGGCCAGATACTAGAATAGCTTTACCTTTTTTCTGTCCCAAAGGTACACTAGTTGGCTGGGGATGGCCGAATGTTTTAGTATTAGCTTTATCCAATAATTCCATGGCAATTAAATTGGCTTCCCCGCATCTTAATACCAAACCCACCCATTCATCTAAGGTTAGGTCAGCACTACCGATAGCCGCTAGTGCTTCATGCATGAAAGCATATACTCTGTCATCTTCTTCACCTAAAATATAGGCATGATGGGTATAAGCCGCTACACCCCTTAAGCCATAAACTAGAATTTGTTGTAGTGATTCAATGTCTTCATTAGAATCTTGGGCTATAAGACCGACTTTTTTACCATCGGCAATTAATTCTTCTAATGTTTCAGCAGCTGCATAATTAGCCGCTTCATCAGCAACAGGATTTAAAGTAGTCTGTAACCTCTTACGTAAAGATACCCCTTTTTCAATAGTTTCTTTAAATCTTACTGGATCAAAATTAACATTAGTAAGGGTTTTAAATAAAGCATAAGCAGTAAAACGATTAACCTCTTGGTCAATAAGATTTTGCTTCCTAGCTTGGTGGGCATAGATAGATAATCCCTTAGTAACGTAAATTAGTAAATCTTGTAGTGCCGCTACATCGTCAGTTTTGCCACATACTCCTACTACAGTACAACCACCTTTAGCGGTCTGTTCACATTGATTACAAAACATATCTTTTCCTCCCTTAATTTCTAAATACAAAGTAGATGGTTTCAGTCCACAATGGAGATAAATAAGAATTTTTCCCTTAAATCATGTCGGATAGAATCTGTCCTTCTAAGACTTTTAGCATAGCAACCTGGGCTTTGGCTAAAGCCGCAGAAATTGTACACCCTGGTTGATTTGGGCATTTATACCCAGGCCCTAAACAGATATTTAAAGCTATGGGTCCTTCTATGGCTTTTATTATTTGGGCCAAATTTATTGTCTGGGCCGATCGGGCTAATTTTACCCCTCCTTGAGAACCCCTTTGGGTAACCACCAAATCCGCTACGGCTAAGAGTTTAATGGTCTTTTTCAAGAAGTCCTCAGGAATATCTTGCTGCTTGGAAATAAATTTGCTAGACAGATATTTATCATCCTCATTCCTAGCCAACTCTAACATGGTTTTGATAGCATATTCAGTTTGTCTAGTAATTTGCATTATGATTGGGCTCCTCTATAATGGACTAATTTCATCCACAATATCTTTATGTATATTAAGCTAATTTTTTTAGAAATGCAAGTCCTTTTTATTTATCGTCAATCCTATTAAAGTTTGTATTCCTTAATATAGTTAATAATTTCAGTTTTTGATTTGCCTTCTAATTGTAGGTCAAAGGCATAATGCAAAATGTTTTTGAAATTCTTACCAGGCTTTAGACCTAAGGCGATTAAATCTCGTCCTTTGACTAAGGGTTCAATTTTCTGACGGGGGTCTAAATCCATTTTTTCTAACCTTTCCAAAAACCAAGTCCGAATAGGCATAAAATCATCTGAGTTATTCCTACCCAAATAATCGGCTTCAGCTAATAATAAAAGGTCCATCAGATTAACCCTATTAACTAATCTGCGGATAGCCTTATCTGTAACTTCTTCCCTTTGCTTATATAATAACAGCGGCTGCATGTGTTCCTTGACTAAGGTGGTGACTTCCCTAATCAATATATTGCTAGCCTTTAGTTCCCGCAAATATTTACGGGCCAATTCGGCCCCTACCTGATCGTGTCCGTAGCTCACAATTTTGCCGACTTTCATTTCGCTGGTTGGGGGCTTACCTATATCATGAAGCAAGGCTGCCCACATCAAAGCTGCAGGATTTTCTGTCTGCATTTTTAGCCCGCTAGCTGCATCTACAGCCAATAAAGTGTGTTCCCATACATCACCTTCTGGGTGATATTCTTTTTCTTGGATGCAGCCAATCAGGTTAAATAGAGCGGGGTGTTGTTTTTCCAAAATTTTAGTCTGGGCGAGGTACCTTAATCCTTTAGCAGGTTGGACTGCTAGAAGAAGTAACTTCTGCAATTCATCAAAAATTCTTTCCCCAGGTAAATTCGATAAGTCGGTAACTTTCATTAAATCTAAGGTCTCGGGGTAAATATCAAAGTTTAATCTTGCGGCTAGAACCGCAGCCCGATAAACTCGCAAGGGGTCTTCCTTGAACACTTGGGCCCTCGTATGCCTTACTAAGCGGTTTTTTATATCCTGTTGTCCCCCTACAAAATCCAATATTTCCCCAGTTAAAACATCTTGCATTACTGCATTTATAGTAAAATCCCGTCTCAATGCTGCGCCTTCATAATCATCGGTCAAAGCCATAGAAAAATCCAGCTGTGGGTAACCCGCAATTTTGATAATAGGGTATGCTTTACCTACTTGCTTAGGGAAAGCAAAGCGGGCTAATATAGACATCAATTGCCTTTCCTCTATATTAAATACCTCTATATCAATATCTGCTTCGGGCCTTAGTTCAGCATTTAGCAAATAATCCCGGACATAACCCCCTGTATAAAAAGCCCGTCCACCCTCCTGGGAAATTGCCTGAGCTATTGTTTTTATCATATATGAACCCCTAAAGTAATATTTCATTTATAATATTCTATCAGAAAAACAAAATAATTAAAAAGGCGAAAGGTAAGGGCATAACCCCCATCCTTTCGCCATCGTAGATTGTAACATAGACTAGTAAAGAAGAAATGGGAAAACCAATATTGGATTAAGTAAAGTCAATCTTTTACATCAGTTTTTATATTTAACCCCCGCCTGTAAGCCCACTCCCTAAACTCCAAATCCTGAGTCTTGTTCCACGGTTCCGTCCACACATCAAACTGCTCATTCAACCATTGCATGAAACATCTGAACATAAGTGATCCCTCCTTCACTTATTATTCACTACCCAGAAAAAGCAAAATACGAGTAGGTCTGGTAGCTTATCCACTCGTAAATATCATAATGCCCATAATCATCGCCCCTTTTCCTTGATCCTAAAAACTGAACAACAGGCATATCTTGGGTATTTAATTTTCTATATTTATCATAGCTCTAAACACCTGAAAAGTCCAGATGTATACAAGAGCACGCATCTTAAGCTGGCAGCTAAATTTGAGAAATTAAGAGGGCCTTGACTACTAAACGTTTACTTCTCCCCAACTTAAAACAAGTAGTTAAGGTTAGTGATGGTATAGTATCTTCATCTAAGATAGCCCAATCATCACTTGCCACCTGATATACCTGCTCTACTTCATATACAAAGGTAGATTGTTGAAAAACTAGATTAATCTGGTCTCCTTGCTTAAGCTTATCAATATTTCGAAACTGCCCACCATATAAAGTGCGATGGCCAGCTATAGCGGTATTACCCTCCCCTGGCCAAGCTGATTCTAAGTATCTGCCAGGCAGGAATTTTAGGATTTCTTCACTTGTGCCCTCCTCGACTTTAGTTAGTAAATTAAGTTGCGGAATTTCCAATATTATTTCATGGGACAAATTAGCTTTTGATTGGGAGCTATTGCCATATTTGTCTTCAACTAATATGGGCTCAGAGGGGTTGTGAACTATATGCCAATATATATTAGTCAAGCAGGGGTAGAGTATTATGCTTATGCCTGCTAACAATAGAACAAGCCCTATAAAAGTCATATATTTATTTTTTCTTCTTTGAGCTAACATTGCCTTTCCTAGAAAATCTTCTTCCTTAGTAAGACTCCGATACCCACCCAAGAAAGTAAAGCCCCAGCTAAGAGGTATGGCGTTCCTCCGGTGTAAGGCAATTCATTATATTGAATTGGAAGATCTGGGCTACTTTCTAAGAGTTCTGGGACACCTTCTGGTGGAAGATCCTTTTCAAACAATATAATCTCATCTGGACTTTCTGATTTAACTTCGGATTCCTGGTCCTTATCTACATAATTACGAGGTGGATTTCCAGAACTATGGGAACCACTTTGACCAGATGTATTGCCCCCATTCTGATTGTTCCCTGGATCATTATTGCCATTTCCATTATTCCCGTTTTGACCAGGGCCTTCAGTGGCCTGAATTGCATTAATTACTATTCTAAAAAGGATATTCTGATTTTGCTCCACATGATTTGCCAGCTCTACACTCAGCTTAACTTCCACAGTCTCGTTCTGTTCCAAAACCCTTTGATTTAAGGCTAGACCATCACTAGCATTAAAATTAATTTTAATGAGATCTGAATTCCCATCAGGCAGTTCAATACTTGCTCCCTCTAATTTAACTGGCATATTGCTTATATTGCTAATATTAGTTGTAATTATAGCCTGGTACCCAGGATAAGCATTAGTAATCTTTAAATTAGCTACCTTGCTATTGGCTAGACTCCATTCTACCTGGGCTACATCGTAATTACACAATGTCTCCGGTTCGTTCTCCCAAATTATGGCTGGATTATCATCCCACTCAATCAGATTTTTAGTCGATAGACTATAGGCATACATAACCTGATTAAAACAATTTGTGACTAGAAAAACAGTAAGTACAAAGAATATTATTTTTGCAGCTAACCTTCCCATTTTAACCCTCCTTAAGCTTTTAACATTTTTCCATTTGATTCCGGAGCTGGTATCTCCTGGCCAACCTCAAGGCTATATTGGAAATTATGTGGCTCAGCAAATATTATAAATAAATGCTCTTTTAACCTATCCTTTTGATAAAATATCGGTTTACCCAACTCATCAGCTACCTTGACCATGTCATCAAAGTTTTCCAAACTTATAGCATCACCTAGATTAGCTGATAAATGCTGCAAGGCTACGATGCGGGCCCCATATTTCCTCATTAATTCCTTAAGTAATTTTTCCTTTCTGCTAAGTTCAGGAGCACTTATGGTAAAAAGTTTTACAGCCCCTAATAAAATTAAAGCTAGAAGCCCGATAGCCAAATAGGCTAAGTCATTTCCCCACTTATTAGCATTAGTTACAGGCTGGCTAATTGTTATAGCCCCATCTCGGCTATCCATGGCCTTACCCCCTACTGTAAAAATATTTCCTTTCAAAGGAATAATTAAAGTTGGATTTAAGCTTTCCTGGATATCACCGTAGCCATTATGCCCCTCGAGATTAATGGTATAATTAATTTCTAAATCTGCCCGAGAAGCACTGAATTTAGTAGCTTCCTCCAGACTGCTAATGTTTTGTGCATATTCTTGGATAGGGATATTAACATTATCGGAAAGGTTAATCATATTATCATTTCCGGAAAAATCGATATTGGGAGAATAAAGATAATCCCTTTGCCATACTACTACTTCATGGTCCTTATCTAAGCGGGCATATACTCTAAGAGTACCCATAATATTGTATTGGCCAACATAGTCCAAAACTTCCTTGGCCTCAAATTTATAGTTTAGGCTTGTATCCATGGATTCGGTTAAAGCTATTAAATAGGCTGCTTGTTCTGCATCCAAAGTAGGATTTACGAAAAAATCATTAGGTCGCAAATTAACCTTATAGTCTACTGTCGCTGTCTGCTGATACTTATAAAGGGGGATTTCTTCCATCTCAGCATCTTGGTTGATCAAAAACTGTCCAAAATATATAGCCCCACATAGCAAAAACAGAACAGTAAAGACAAACAGTAAAACTATGCGTATCCCCTTAGGTAAATTAATTTTCATTCCCCATTCCCCCTCCTGAATTTATGTCCCCAGCAGTCTGGCTGAATAATTCTGCACTATTTGTTCTTATGGCAATGGTTGCCCAGCCCACTTTAGGTAAAATCGCTATTACATTTCCTTTGATTTGTTTAGCTTCTACAGGTTCACTATCTGGATTACTGTTGTTGTCCCCTTTGGTAATAAAAAGCTTTTGTCCATCCTCCTCATCAATGGCAATTATGCGGTGGACTATCCGAACTTTATTCTCGATTTCAAATTGTATAAGATCCCCTATTTCCATTTGGCTGGCATCACATTTTTTTATTATGACCATGTCTCCTACTTTAATAGCTGGGTACATACTTCCACTAACAATAACAGATGGATATATGCTAAAAACCCCCACTGCAAACCAAACTAACATGATTAAGCTTACACTTAGAATAAATGGTCCTTTGGTATCTTGATGTTCACCTATTCTTTCTATTTTCTTAACTTCAGTTAAATAATTTTGTTGGACTAAAATAATACACAATATAGGAATAAAGGTGCCAATCAAGGTGGCTGTTATCCATTGCATATTCGGCAGGATAGGGAAAAACCAATGAAAGGCCTGAATAAATATTTGTAAAACAATTGCTGGAAGGGCCCCACCTAATATAGCCAGATAACTCAAAAGTGCATTTATTGCCAATGCCGGAAATAAAATGGTGCCTAAAAATGTAATCAGGCTTATCCCATAAGTTAGACTAGTTAATTTGCCATAGGGAAAGCAAAATAGACTAATAAATATAGTAAGTAGGGCTATTCCCAAAAGCTTTTTTTGCTTAAAAACCGTATTTAAAAGCCAGGCCCGACTGCACTCTATGCCAACAATAAAACTACCTATATAAAATATGTTTATTATAATACCCTTGAACGATAGGTCATATGGACTTTTGCCAAAGCCATCAATAAACCCCCCTACTATATTGGACAAAATTATGATTACCCCACAAATAATTGCCAATTGGATTATATAGGGTTTTAGGCGTATTTTTGTGCCTAATTTTACAGCTGGAAACATCTTATAAACTAGACTCGCAATTATTAACCACATAAGGGGACGGATTATATAGTTACCTGCAAAGCCACCTACCCATCTAGGTAACCAAAAATTCTCTAACAAATACATAAGAACTAATAATATGGATAAGGTGCCTGCCAATCTTACTATATTAGCTTGACTAGGGGGCAAAAACTTTTGCACACTTTACACCTGCCTTATCTGGGTAAGACCTATTCGTCACCAGCAGCACCACTGGTTGAACTTTCCCCTGATGATGAAGTCGCGCTAGTTTCTGCTGAACCAGCATGACCACCTGCACTACTATCCCCAAAACTAGTGGAACCGCTTTCCGAACTAAGAGGAGAAGTAGGGGAATCGGGGATAAAATTATCCCTATCTGGATTGGCATCATTGGTGTTAAGAGTAGAGTCCGATGATTCTCGACTACCATCTGCTGAATTATCTTTGAATAGAGGAGATTTTTCCCCTTCTGTCCCAGAACCTTTATAATTAGAATTCGCTCCCCCTATTTCTGGTAAAGACATGGTTCCCTTTTCTTCTGGCATGGTTATAGAGCCCCTAATAAGGATGTCTTCACTCCAGTAACTAACCCCAAAAGGAATTATGGCAGCTATGATTATGGCACAGAAACAGAACAATAAGACCTTTTTGAACATCTTAGCCCCTCCTAAAATAATTTCGGTAAGCAGGTGTTGGCCTGCTTACCGAAAACTAGTTACTCTTTTTCTACAAGTTCCATTGTCCGAATTCTAGTTTAATACTATAATTGAATTCAGAATTCATATATTTATTACTTAATCCTTCATTAACCGATTGGGTAAAGGTAACCTCATAAACTTCCGGATTACATTCACCTTCAGGATAAATAACCATTTCTAATTCTGCAAAATCTGGATGATCCACATCTACATAACCTGGTTTATCATTGATTGTTACTCCAGTTAATTTAACAGGCACAGTACCCTTATTTACTAACTGATAAGTAATTTCTGATGCATAACCTGGATAAGCGTTTACTGTGGTTACTTCCAAGATGCTATTGGTAATTTCATGACTGCCAAATCCTGCATTAGCATCGCGGTCTACGATTTTAAGATTAGTTTGAGCCACATCATCCCTATCAGGACATACTGGGGGGTCTGGATCTGGATCTACTGGATCATCCCCTGGGCATCCTGGGTGACCAGGCCACCATGGCCACCCTGGCCAGTAATCGGTGCCGTATCCCAAAAGGCTAACCCCGCCTTGTAGATTAGGGTCTACACCTTGGTCATTAGTCCAAGCATCTGAAAATTGCACATCAATATTCCCAGTATTGACGGTACCATCCACCTGTAAAGAATCTGTCCATGCAGCATACGCTATACCTGTTAAAGCAAAGGCAAATACTAGAACTAGGGTTAATAATCTGGACCTTTTTTTCATCATTTTTTCATGACCTCCTAAAATAATTATCTGAAATACTATTAAATACGCCCTTCCCCTATATAACCCACCTCCTTCTAAATGCCAACTGCCTGGATAAACGTAAGGGGAATTGCAAAATCTATATCCCCTTCATCTATAAGGGTAATTGTCATTTCACCTATGCCTGTCGAGTCACTTTCTACCCTTATTGGTTCATGATCTACTAAAAACCCCGAAAATGAATTATCGGGAATTCTAGACATAATTGGTATAGTGCCATAATTATGCACAGTATAGAAAATCTTATAAATCAAGCCTTGATGGGCACCCGAAATGTTAAAGTGGGCACTGTTATTCGCAAAATCTGTAGTTATACTTATGCTTGGTTCGGTAATAATTGACTCATCGTAGAAATAAGTAGTATTCCAGGGTATTACGTCAATTGATACTAATTGTGGTTCTATATTCCCCATTTCCACTTTCCCCATAAATTGTAAGTCATCAGTCCACTGGGCGTAAGTTACGCCTATACAGCTGAAAACCACTATAAATGCTAATAAAATAAACTTAATATAAGCCCTTCTAGTAATACTTTCCATCTGTTTTTGCCCCCCATTGACTATTTTATAAACCCCGAATATAAGTTTTAGTCTTGTTAGAATATAGCAGGAAAGCTTGCTAATCTTCTATCGTTCTAGGGTGGTAAAAAAGTATTATAAAAGCCATGAAATCTAAGCTAAGAATTAATCTTTTAATGCTAAAAAAATAAAAAAGGATTAATCCCTCAACGTGGCACTAATCCTTCTTAAAAAATAGCTATAGTCTTCGCTGACTAACAGGCTACCTTAGTTTGTTTTTATTCTTTTTTCGGGCAGATTACAGCTCACTTGCCCACAGTTATTTTGCATTATTTTTATGGCTTCGCTGCGACTCTTTACTTCTAGTTTCCTGAAAATATTACGCAAGTGGGTTTTAACTGTTGACAAGGATAAGAAAAGTTCATCCGCTATTTCTTGATTACTAGCCTGCCTACCTACTAAAGAAAGTATTTCGATCTCTCTAAGTGTCAGGTGTCTATATACTTCTTGATTCAGACCAGTAATTTCACCTGGCATTTCCCAAGAAAGACGGGGTAGACAAGTGAGTCCCCCAGTAACTATAAGGTTTACAGCACTGACAATTTGACTCGGGAATAACCTAGCTGGCAGACAGCCCCTTATCCCTACACGTAGAAGATCCAGAATGTCATATTCGTTAGGATTATCTAAAATTATTATGGGTAATGTCGATGGACAACGTTCCAAGAGTGCAGATATTACTTCATCTATTCTGGCTTGATTGGGCTTCCATAAAACCACATCTGGATAAAATAAGCTGGCCGCGGTAATTAGATGGGCAGAATCTTCGTCCCCAATTACCTCACCATAATCAAAATTTTTAAAAGCCACTATGAGATTTTCCCGCCAGTGTAAAGATTCTCCACATACCAAAATTCTATACTTCGTCTGATTCACCCCTTCTCAGCTACTAGTCCCCATTAATTCTATTAGACTTCATATTAGCACAACTGTAAATAATTGTAAACTAAGGCCTTGCGACTTAATTTACCATACAAAAAAACGCTAATACCAATCTATGCTGATATTAGCGGTTAAGACATACTTATTTATTTGCGGACTCTGGCAATTATTGTTGTTTATCATATATAGGTAATTTAATAATAACTCGGCTACCCTGATTAATCTGGCTGGAAATAATGAGGTCTCCACCATGTAAATTCACAATTTCCTCTACTATGGATAAACCTAGACCACTACCATCTGTTTTTAAATCCGCCTTAAAAAACTTTAGTTTAATTTTATCTAAATCCTCTTTGCTTATACCTATGCCGGTATCGGTTATTATTGTTTCTAGGCTATCTCCATTATCAATGATAATGATACTAATTGTGCCTCTGGTTGGGGTAAATTTAATGGCATTATCCAATAGGTTTAGGATTACTTGCATTATACGGTGATAGTCTGCATAAATTAGAGTATCTGTAGCCTGGTTTTTGAAGTTAAGCCTAATTTCCTTTTCTTTGGCTTTAATGCGAAGTTGCTCCATGGCCTTATTTACTATTTCTTTCATCTCAACATTTTCCCGCTTTAGTACAATTTCAGTTGATTGGTACTTGGAAAAATCCAACAATTCTTCTACTAAATAAGTGAGTCTATCTGTTTCCCTGATTACTATCTTAAGTCCTTGCCTATTTTCCTCTGTATCCACCCTGTCACCCGCCAATATAGTCTCTGTCCAGCCTTTTATGGAAGTTAAAGGGGTTCTTAATTCATGCGAAATAGAAGAAATAAAATCGTTTTTAATTTTGTCTGTTTTTATAATTTCAGTCGCCATATAATCTAATGTATTAGCTAACTTTTTAATTTCATCATCATATTTTAAATCTGGAGTTTTAATAGCAAAATTACCCAGAGCCATTTGTTCAGCTACTAGGGTTAAGTCGGTAATTGGTTTTACAATAGTGCGGCTGAGCAAGATGCTTATCAATAAGGCTAGGGAAAAAACAGCTAACCCTATCAAAAAAGCAAAAAATAAGATGTTTTTTACCGTTTTATCCACCGCAGCCAAGGAGGAAGTATACCTTAGCACCCCTACCACTTCCCCATCCCGCCAAAGGGGGGTGGCTACTGCCATTACCCTTTCCCCCAATTTACTTCTACCCTGCCATTTGCCTACTTCACCTTGTAAGGCTTTTTCAAAGTCTGGACTGTTAATTGATTTATCTGGATAAAATCCACTATTATCCAAGATAACCAGTCCCGCACTATTTACTACTTCCACTAAGGCCATTTCATTTTTATCAATATTTTCAAATATATAGCGAGCCTTGTTATCTAAGGAAAAACTGGGGGCATAACGATTAACAAAATTGCTGGAAATTGTAGCCTTGGTCAGCAGGGCTTCTCCTACTCCACCATAATAATAGTTAATGGTAGTAAAGATGAAAAGGCCTTCCAGGACAATTATGGTGAGCAGGATTACCGCTAAATATCTGGAGGTTAAACGTTTTCTAATACTATCCATCAGTCAAATCCCCCCGAAAACGGTAACCATATCCCCATACACTCTCTATATGCTGGTGGTCCTCATCAGCTATTTTGATTCTAATTCTACGAATATTAACATCGACAACTTTAATATCACCTACATAATCACGCCCCCATACTTCATCTAGGATTTTATCCCGACTCAAGGCCTGGCTTTCATAAAGCATAAATAAATTAAATATAGCAAATTCAGTAGGGGTTAGGTTGACTTCTTTATCATCTTTATATAACTTTTTTTCTTGCCTATGTAAATGGAATGGTCCTGATGAAATCCTATCTATGGGCAGATGTGCAGCAAGGGGCAAATTCATTCTTCTCAGTAGAGCTTTTATTCTAGCTAGAAGTTCTGCGGGACTAAATGGTTTGACCATATAATCATCGGCTCCTAGGCTTAAACCGGATAATTTATCCACTTCTTGCCCTTTGGCAGTTAAGATGATAATGCCCAGAGTCGGGTATAGCTTTCTTAAAGCTTGACATACTTCGAAACCATCAATTCCTGGCAGCATTACATCCAAAAGGGCTATCTTAATATCTGAATTTTCACCAGCTATAATTAGAGCATCTTCACCTGTAGATGCTTCTAAAACCGTGTAATTCTGTCTTTTTAAATTGACTTTGATAAAACCCCTAATGCTTTCTTCATCTTCTACTAGTAAAACTTTTGTCATTCAATTTCCACCCCAAAGGAAAATTTGCGTAAAAGGTAATTGTGCATTTGTTGAATCTAAAAATAATTCGTCAATAAGGCAAAACCCTGCTTTATTTCATCCAAATTCACA
>CAZEPV010000024.1:0-25839 GCA_964514235.1 uncultured Syntrophomonadaceae bacterium
TTCCCGTTTTCCAGCTAACAATCCTTTTTCAATGCCCTCTTCCCTGCCCTTTTCTGCCAATTCTTTCGCTAGGGCTATGGCCTCTTGTCTGCCTTGCTCTATCAATCTTTCAGCCAAGGTCATAGCTTCTTGCCTGCCCTTTTCCATCAATCTTTCCGCTAAGGTCATGATTAGCTCACCGCCTTCCTTGGATACTTGGTCTGCTCTGACTAATCATCATTTTTATCCACTAATTGGCTAGCCCTTTCTACTCTATTGCGTCCTGAGTTTTTGGCTTGGTATAGAGCATCATCGGCAGCTTTTATCAGGTGTTCGGGTCCTAACCCTTTTACGGAGACTAAGGCTGCAACCCCTAGGCTAACAGTTACCTGGGTGTCGCACTCTCCATTATTTATTATGGCTTCCTCTATTCTCGTCCTAATTCGTTCAGCTAGTTTTACCGCATCATCTTCACTTGTATTGGATAATAGTACTGCGAATTCTTCGCCCCCAAAGCGGGCTACTAAGTCTCCAGGTCTCCTGACTGAATCGGAAATTAAGTTGGCTACACATTTCAGGCATTGGTCACCAGCTAAATGTCCATAGGTATCGTTATAATTTTTGAATCTGTCAATATCAATCATAATTAATGCTATAGGAAATTTCTCCCTCATGTTTATCCCCCATAGACTAGATAGGAAACTATCAAAGTAGCGTCGATTGGAGATAGCTGTAAGCCCATCTACCATAGATATCTTTTCTAATTCCCGATTGGCCCTTTGTAAATTCTGATTAGCCACATATGTTTCATGATTGGCTTCTTCTAGTTCTAATTGTGCTTGCTTTCTTTGGGCAATTTCCTTACGCAAACGTAAAATCCAGAAAAAAGATACCGCAAATATAGTTAGGGCAATAGCGACAATTACTAATGCCATGCGTATGAATGGCCTAAAATCTATTTTGGTGTCTAGGGATATCCACTTGTTGTTAATGGCAATTCTTTCTTCTTCGCTGATAGCCTTTACCGCCTTGTTAAGTATGCTTACTAATTCGGGCCAATCACTGCGGACTGCAAAATATAGGGCTTGTTGTTTTTCCGCCTCAAAAGTTACGAATCTAAGATTGGTTAAGCCATTAGTACGAATTATATAATCGGTGGTAGCCAGATTGCCTATAAAAGCCACCTCTTCACCAGCAGCAACAGCGGAAAGGGCCCCTGCTACGAATCGTATAGACTTAAGTTAATTTTTTCATGATGCAACATATAGCTATGATGTGAACTATTCCGTTGTACCGCTACGGTCAAGCCTTTTAGGTCTTCTATACTTGAAATATGTACATCAGAATCTTTAGTGGCAATAACCCTTTTAAAATAATAATATGGTTCGGAAAAAATAAAGTGTTTTTCCCTTTCCTCGGTCTTGCCAATGGCGGGCAAAATATCTATTTCCCGAGCTAGGGCCTTATCGTATGCTTTCGGCCAAGTTAGTCCTTTTTGGAGTTCAAATTTCAAGTTAGTTTTAGCTGAAACTATGTCTAGATAATCCGCTGCAATCCCCTTATGTTCTCCATTTTCATCTATAAATTCAAATGGAAGAAATTGCGGATCGACCCCGAGCCGAATGACTGGATGTTCTTCCATAAAGGCCATTTCTTCGCCTGTCCAATCTATTTCCGCTTCCCCTGCATGGAATAGAGAATTTGTAAATAACAGCCCTGGAATTAGAATTAAGAATAATAAGCACCAAGTTATAATTTTTCTCATTGACAGTCTCCTTTTTCTGCACTAGGAATTATTAATGGGGGTATAAATATTACCACATATCCCAATTTTATACGAAAAAAGTAAAAATGCTGCAAGAATAATTGCTAAAACACTTGTCCTTTTTTGCTCTTCCTTAAAATAAGCTTGTTATGCGTGTTAGGACTTAGTGCTTAATTTACTAAAGATTAAAAATATTTAGGGAAATTTGAAGGATGTAGGTCCTTTTTTGCTGAATACATAATAGAACATAAATTTATCTTTCTCGAGATTTTATAAGTATTTACTACAATATTAATTTTCAAATTAGGAGGAGAATTTTATGACTAAAGCTACTATTACTGATGTCTTGCACCTCGATAAAATGGATGTGAGGCTTAATAGCAAACTATATGAAGGATTATGTAAATTCGCCCCCATTATGGCAGCTTTATTTACTGACCGTACTGTAGGTTTTTATGCCACCGATCATGAAAAATTCATAATGAAAATAGATCCCGCTGACAAGGTCACTTTTGTACAGACAGGAGTGAAATTTGCTAAGGGTGGCCCAGCTGATTATATTATGCAAAGTGGTCAACACATAGCTGTTGAATTGGGGGCTGAAGTCTATGGTGTTCCACTTAGAGTCGCGACTATCCCTATTTTTGATGATGATACTGGCGAGGCAATCGGCACTTTCGGAATTGTCAATACCAGAGACCTTGTGGAAGATGTGGTAGAGATATCTGGTTCGTTTGTGACTGGACTAACTGAAATTTCCACTGCGATAGAAGAAACTGCTGCTAGCGCTAGCAGCATTAAGGAAAGTGAAGAAGAATTAAATAGTGATATAGAGGAAATCGGTGCCTCTTCTACGGAAATAGTGCAAATATTAGATGCTATTAAAAATATAGCGGATCAGACTAAGATGTTGGGGCTAAATGCTGCTATCGAGGCGGCTCGTGCTGGTGACGCTGGTAAAGGCTTCGGGGTTGTAGCAGAAGAAATTCGCAAGCTTTCAGAATCATCCAAAGAAACCGCGGAAGAGATTCGGGTTTTAACCCAAATAATTAATGATAAAATAGAAGCCGCCCGCAATAATTCCGCTATAACTTTACAGGCATCCGAAGATCAAGCAGCTGCCAGCCAAGAAGTTTCCGCAAGTATCGAAGAATTATTAGCGGTATCGCATAGATTAAACGAATTATCTGAACTAATGTAATCTTTTTCTTACATCATTTGTCTTTTAATAATTTTTGACTCAGGGCCAGCAGTTCTTGGTCAAAGAGTACTAGCCATACCTCAATCTGGTGCCTAATAAGAAAGCCCTGAATTGTATGGTAGGCCACCCTTAGAGCTTCCTCTTTGGGGTAGCCATATATGCCACTCGAAATTAGGGGAAATGCTATACTCTGACAATCGTTTTCTATGGCTAGTTTTAGGGAATTATGGTAGGAAGCAGCTAGCAATTCCCCCTCCCTATTTTGTCCATCCTGATAAATAGGCCCAGCGGTATGAATAATGTAGGCTGTCGGGAGTTTAAAACCTGGGGTTATAACAGCTTCCCCTGTTTGAATCGGGGCTAACTTATCGCAAGCAGCTTGTAATTCTGAAACTCCCGCTGCTCTAAATATAGCACCACATACCCCTCCCCCCATTCTAAGAGCCGTATTGGCAGCATTGACGATGGCGTCTACCTTCATTCTAGTAATATCTTCTTGGATAATAGTTAAAGACATAGCCCTTCTCCCTTTAAGTAAAACAATATTTATAATTAATATTTTGTAAATAAAACATAAGCGCCGACACTTTATTAAGGTGTCGGCGCTTAAAAATAAAAGCTTCAGCGAATCTTTATCGATTTTTTCCTAGCATCGCTTTCAGATTTTACGTTTCCCACTTCAACTTTCCTACAAAAACTTCGTCCTTTCAGTTTTAGCTACTCTTGTCAGTATCAATCTTATTCCGCTTCAATCCCTACTCATTAATAAGCTTTTTATCACCTACCATTTATAAGAACCTTCACTTCATATTACTGTTACGAACCTTTTCACCAATTCTTCCGAGATATAGCGAATGTTAAAATCCACCGTTCTTACTTTCCAGTTGTAGTGTTCCGTTTCGATCATCCAGCTCTGTCAGGCTTCCATCTTAGGAGTTCCCTGAAGCTTGATTAAATCATACGAAAAATTATCTGTGTATGCAAACCGTAAATATTGTCAAAATATTCTGCCTCAGGCTAAATCTAACCTTAATATGAAAATATGTCCTATTTCCTTTGAATTAGGTTTTTCTTCTTTATCTAGCTTTTCTCTCGGCGAGTATAAGACAAAAACTGCCTTAACCTGCAACTTTCGGCGATAAAGTTCTTATGCTAAGATTTAGGCCTATATACAAGCCCAATACAAGCAAAAACCAAGTAAATTTCGCCTTATAATAACCCTTTAATTATTTCATGATATAATAAATGCAGGCTTAGGCACTATCTAGTTGCCAAATTTATCTTATATTTAAACATCAAGGGGTGACTGTTTTTGATAATTACTATCTCCAGGCAAACTGGTAGCTTAGGTAAAGAAATAACGGAATCACTGGCTGAAAAACTTAATTTTCCCATTATTACTCGTGATTGGGTGATGAAGGCTTGGATGCCAGAAATAGCTACTAAACATGAATTGCATATGCTGGAGCAAAGCCCTAAGTTTTTTCTTGCCACATCATCACAAGGGATAAGTTTCGCAAATTTTTTAGAAAGAAAGTTGCAAGAAGTAGCTATGGAACAATCGCTTATAGTTTTCGGCCTGGGGTCACAGATTATCTTCGCTAATGAACCGAAGGCCATCCATATTAAAATAATGGCACCTACTGAGGTTAGGGTTAATCACATCATTAAAACCCATTGTTTAAATGACAAGGATGCCCAGCGTTTTTTAGATTTGACCGATCGTAAACATAAACGCTATGTCTACACCATATACGGTGAAGATTGGGCAGACCCTTCCCTATATCATATAACCCTCAATACTCAATATTTTACTATTGAGGAGGCAGCCACGCTATTATCCTATATGGTGCAAAATCGACAAATCCGACCTATAGCAAATGAAAATTTCGATAATGAGGTGATTAAACCAGTAGTTTTTAATCATCCTTCTGAAGAAGAATTTGCTTCTATTTTGGATATGCATAATATAGAATGGGAATATGAACCGCGTACCTTTCCCATAGAATGGGATGTGGAGGGTAATGTTACCCAGGCTTTCTCACCGGACTTTTATTTACCCAGGTTTGATACTTATATCGAACTAACTACCATGAATCAAAAGTATACTTCACAAAAAAAGAAAAAGATGCAGAAATTAAAAAAGTTATACCCTGGAACGAATATCAATATTGTTTATAAAAAGGATTTCTATACTTTAGCTAAGAGGTTTGGTTTAGGGGAAGAGGGTTATAAGAATGATTAAGTCGGGATTAGGCAAGATTATTTATACCGAGGAAGAAATACAAGCAAGAATAGCCCAAGTGGCAGCGATAATCAATCGTGATTATAAGGGGGAAAAGTTAGTTATTATCGGTGTGCTTAAGGGTGCTTTATATTTTGTAGCCGACCTTACCCGTCACCTGGATATGCCTATTAACATTGATTTTATTTCCATTGGCTCTGCGCCTAATGAACTCAAAATAACTGGTACCATCCGCTTTACTAAAAATATTGGCCTAGATTTATTCGGTCAACATGTACTGTTAGTTGAAGATGTAATTGGCACAGGGCTAACTTTAGGTTTTATCTGCCAACATTTAGAGACCTTTAAACCCGCTAGTTTGAAAATCTGCACTCTATTGAATAATCCAGCGGAACGAATTTTAACCCTGCCTATTGATTACAGTTGTTTTACCATGCCGGATTTGTTTTTAGTCGGTTATGGACTAGACTACCGAGAGGAATTCCGCAACCTAAGATATATAGCCGAATATGTCCCAGGGGAGCGGGGAAAATAGACCCTACTCCCACTCAATCGTTCCCGGTGGTTTGGGGGTTATGTCGTAGGCGACTCGGTTAATGCCTTCAACTTCACCCACTATTCTTTGAGCTATTATGTCCAGTAATTCATAAGGTAATTTGGCTATGTCTGCTACCATTGCATCTTCGCTTATAACCGCCCTGAGTATTATGGGGTAAGCATAGGTGCGTGCCTCATTTTTCACCCCTACACTTTTAACAGGCAAGAGTACAGCAAACGACTGCCAAATGCTACGTTCTAAACCCGCTTTTTTAATTTCTTCCCTGACAATAGCATCAGCTTCCCGTAGAATATCCGCTTTATCCTTAGTTACTTCTCCTAAAATCCTTACCCCTAGTCCAGGTCCTGGGAAGGGCTGACGCCATACGATACCCTCCGGGATGCCTAATAGTTCACCGACAAGTCGCACTTCATCTTTAAAAAGCAATCTAAGTGGCTCAATTAATTTGAAGTCCATGTCTTCGGGTAATCCCCCTACATTATGATGGCTCTTTATATTTTGGCTTGTCTTAGTCCCACTTTCGATTACATCGGAATAAATGGTACCTTGAACCAGATATTCTATTTCACCTAATTTGTTTTTTTCCTCTTCAAAAACCCTAATAAATTCGGTTCCGATTATTTTTCTTTTGTCCTCTGGATCACTAACTCCCGCTAATTTATGCAGAAAACGCTTTTCAGCCTGGGCGAATATTAAGTTCATCTTCATTTTATTCTGGAATGTTTCTAGGATTTCTTCTGATTCACCTTTACGCATGAGGCCATTATCCACATAAACGCAGACTAACTGGTCCCCAACCGCTTTATGAACTAAAACGGCCGCCACAGCAGAATCCACTCCCCCACTCAAGGCACATAGGACTTTCTTATCCCCGACTTTTTCTTTGATACTGGCTATACTTTCTGCAATAAAATCACTTAAATTCCATTTCCCTTTTATGCCCACCTGTTTAAAGAAAAATGTTTCAAGTTCATCCATCTCAAGTTCATTAATACTAGGAATCACAAAAATCGGTAAACCCAATTCACGCCAAGCTGAGGTAATTAAGTCACTGTCTGCGGCAAGACCAGCGAGTACTAGTGCTTTGGGGTTTTTCCCTTTTACCTCTTGTAAATCTATGTCATAGGGGACCATCTCACAATAAACCGATAGCTCTCTTATTTTACGGGCGATTAACTGATTTGCTTGTCCCCCGAAGTCCAGGACTAATACTAATTCTTTTTTCATAATTTACACTCCTATTTTTCTATAGCTTCTGGTTTTAAAATACATACTGCTGGATAATTACGATACTTCTCAGCATAATCTAATCCGTAACCCACGATAAATTCATCGGGAATTGAATAGCCTACATATTCTAAGGGAATATCCACTTTACGCCGGGAGGGCTTATCTAGCAGACAACAGACTTTGACACTTTTTGGTTCCCTTTTAGTAAGTATTTCCTTAATATAATTGAGGGTTAAGCCAGTATCTACTATATCCTCTATAATAAGAACATGCTTATCCTTTATAGAAAAGTCTAAATCCTTGTTAATCCTTACTTCACCTGAAGAAATAGTAGACATCCCATAACTAGAAACACTCATAAAGTCAACTTCTAAAGGTAGTTTAATATTACGGACCAAATCAGCCATAAAGATGAAGGCACCTTTAAGGATACCGACTACTATAAGATCTTCACCCTTATAATCATCACTTATTTGCCTACCCAATTCCTTTACAGTTTTTTCGATTTGGGCTTCTGTATACATAATATCCACTAGATTCAAATCCATTATTTTCCCTCCCGTCTTAATACTAGAATTATAGCAAAGATAGAAATCCTTAGGCAATTTATAGTTAAAAAAATGAGAGGCCAAACCCCTCTTTCCTTTAAGAATTGTTCATAATTCAATTTTCCCTAGATCTAACAGTCATATCCCATTCCTATGGAGATAGCTTTAGCTGCACTCCGTACATCCAGAATACATTTTATAAGGTTTTCTTCTTTTAATATTTCTTCAGCCACACCCGAAACACTTATAGCTGCTATAACGTGATTGGAAAAACCAAAAATTGGTGCTGCTACACAAGCAATACCTATTACAGTTTCTTCATTATCTATGGCATAACCTTGATTTCTTATTGCGACTAATTCTTCATTTAATTCGTTCACGTCTATAATTGTATTTTTAGTAAATGGAACTAAAGTTTCCGACTTTAGATATTCCTCTATATGTGATTCGGATTGCCAGGCGAGCAGTGCCTTGCCTACCCCCGTACAATAGGAGGCTATACCCGCCCCTATACGGGGGAATATGACATGACTGGTCCCCGCTTTATTTCCTATGACAAAGACCGCTAATCTACCTGCATAAATAGCTATATGCACAGATTGTTGGTACTTTCCCGCCAATGTTTTTACTAAGGGCTCCGCAACTGTGCTCAACTTCGCATTGGCCTGATATGTCATACCTAGCTCGTATACCTTAATCCCTAGCCTATATTTGCTATGTTCAGTTATCTCTAAAAAGCGATGTTTTTCTAGGGTCTTTATAAGACCATGTACTGTGCTTTTGGGCAAATCCAAATTATTGCTAATCTCAGTAATGCCCCATTCAGTCTTTTTGCTATTGAAAAGCTCCAAAATGGAAAGTGCCCTAGACAATGATCTGCTCATAATGTCCCCCTTGTCTTACAATTAACCATAAAAAATAGTGGGAGGAAGCCAGCCCTCCCACTATTATTCTATTATAAATTATATGCTCTGGCTAATATTTGGATAGGATGGGTTACTTCTCGGTCTTTGACCTGGAAGCCTAAATAAAAACGGCATACAGGACATTGAGTTAAAACGGCATCTGATTCAACATTATTAATTTCCTCTAGGCGACTAGCACGAATACTTTCCGATGTCTCCCGATGTTCCATGAAGAAAGTCCCTGCCCCACCGCAACATTGTTCAGGATGTTCGAATTCCCTTAGCTCTGCTGCTGGAATCTGGGCCAATAGTTCCCTGGGTGCATCTTTCACCGTAGGCGACCAAGCCCGATGACAAGGTACATGATAACTCCATTTTACATCTAAACTGTTAGGCTTAATGTCCAACCCTTCCTTTTGCAGATACTCGGTAATTTCAAAGAAGTTAGCATTAAAAGCCGTAATTTTTTCTTGGAGGGGATGATCATCTGGAAAACATTTCGCAGCTTTTTCCTTGAACATCATACCACAAGAAGTACAATCGGTAATTATTGCGTCAACATCTAAGTCTGCAAAAAGCTTAATATTAGTTTCCAGCATAGCTTGGGTTGTAGCCAAATCCCCTTCCGCTATGGTAGGAATCCCACAACACACTTGGCCACTAGGGATAATAACCTCGATACCATTATGGTTTAATACTTTAACTACAGCTTCACCTGTATCTGGAAATATGAAGTTAGTACCACAACCGACAAAATAAGCAATCCGTTTTTTAACTTCACCTTTTGGACTGATAGTACCTGAATACATTTTATCGAAGGATTTGCTTGCTAGAGCTGGGATTTCCTTAGTTGCTATACCTAGCTTTTGCGCCATGGCGCCAGCTTTGCCTAAGGCACCAGTTAAGCCCCTTTGGGTAAGCATTCTGCCCATTACTTTTTGCTTGATTGAACCACTGCTTTTTTCCTGCATTTTTATACGAGCTGCAATAATTATGTCATCTATGGGAACTTTACTAGAGCAGGTCTGGGTGCAATTAGTACATAATAGGCAAGCATCTAAAATTTCCCCAGCCCGTTTACTAAGTGGTACTGTCCCATGCATTAGACTTTCTTTAATAAGTAGTAGTCGGTTTTTGGCCACCATATTTTCCGACATTTCATTTAAAAAGGAGGGACAAGTGGCTTGGCAATAAGAACAATGAGAACATTTTTCGATTATTTTTGTATATTCATCTAGTTTAAGCATCAACTTCACCCTCCTCCAACCATATTTTCCCTGGATTCATAATGTTTTTGGGATCAAAAGCATATTTAATCCGCTTCATTAGTTCGATTTGGGTTTTGCCTAGTTCCCATTCTAGGTATTCGGCTTTATGAATACCAATTCCATGCTCACCAGATATTGTCCCCCCCAAATCTAGTCCAGCCCTTGTAACTTGGTCAATAGCTATTTTAGCTTTTGCTTCTGCCTCAGGGTTTACCTCAGGGAATAAGACCGAGGGATGCATATTACCATCCCCAGCATGGCCAGCTAAACCTATCATTAGCCCCTCTGTAGCAGCAATTGACTGTACCGCACGTACGAAATCAGGAATCTTATTCCTCGGTACGGTCACATCTTCGGTAGTAGCCCGCTCAAAAATTGTCTGGATAAGTGGGTACATATTAGCTCTAGCTGTCCAATAATTATTAGCTGCTTTGGGATCCTCTATGATTCGCACTTCCATGGCTCCCATATCGTGACAAATCTGGTTAACCACAGCGGCTTCAGCCTCTACTTGTGATTCAGTCCCATCGAACAACATGAATAAATATGCTTCTCCATCGGTTGGTAATGGTGGAGAAAAGAAATTATTCATAACTGTAATAGCTAATTTAATTAAGAATTCAAGCATGGCTGGTATGGCCCCTTGGGCAATAATTGCTGCGACTATTTCTGCTGCTTGATCTAAGGATTCACAGACTACAATAACTGTTTTATTAGCTTGGGGTAAAGGAAGCAAACGCAAATTCACACCCGTTATTACCCCTAAGGTTCCTTCCGATCCCAGCATCAAATGGGTTAAATTGTAGCCTACCGATTGTTTAACAAAATTTCCTCCCGAGTTAATTATGGAACCATCTGGCAAAACAACTTCCGTACCTAAGACATAATTCCCAGTAGTGCCGTATTTCACACCTCTAGGCCCCCCAGCCCTGGTAGCTACATTAGCTCCGATGGTACAAACGGTGGCACTTTGCGGATCTGGTGGATAAAAAAGCTTCTGCCTTTCCAAAGTATTTTGGAAATTCTGCAGTACTACCCCACCTTCGACTTTGGCGGTCATGTTCTCTGAATCAACTTCCATTATTTTGTTCATCCGTTTTGTATCCATGACTATTCCACCTTTGACGGGGGTACATCCCCCCGAAAGGCCACTACCAGCACCACGTGGGGTAACAGGTATTTCATTCTGGAATGCATATTTCATTATTTTAGCTACATCCTCTGTGGTATGGGGTAAAACAACCGCATCTGGTAACCTACTTTTAAAATAATGGGTAGCATCATTAGCGTATGGTAACAAATCTTCCCGAGCTACTAACACTTGTTTCGGACTTAAAACCCTCTCTAAGTCTTTAGCCAATGCTTTCAAAATACTCCCCCCTCCCGGAAATCGATACACCTACTTACTAATCTTTAACCTGATCATAACCTAATTGAAAAACCCGACGGTTGAGTTCTAAGACCTCTCCTCTAAAACGTTGAGCTAAAACTTGAGCATAATCACTAGTATCAATTGGTACATCTGGTATAGCCGTAAGCGCTCCCATTAACAGTATGTTAGCTGCTTGGCTATTACCCGCTTTAACAGCTAGATCAGTTGCTTCTAAAATTTGTACCTTTCCAGAAATCTGCTGTAGTTCTTTTTCAATATCTTCAATAGGGGGATAATTATCTTCACCGATAAGTACTCCTAGCGGATAATTGGGCCGTGGATCGAATATTACCCTGGTATTTTTATTGCCGAATTCCCGTGCAATACGTAGAGTCTCGATAGGCTCAAATCCTATAATAATATCTGCTTCCCCTTGGGGGATTAAAACTCCATATTCGGTATCTAAAGATATTCTTACATGGCTCATTACTGAACCTCCGCGTTGGGATGCACCGTAAGTCTCCCCTACTGTCGTTAAAAAGCCCTTATCAACTAGGGCAGAACCTAAGAGTTCGGTAGCTAATATATTTCCTTGGCCTCCTACCCCACATATAATAATGTTTAGTGGGTCCTTATTAAGCTTCCTAGTCATTAGCATCCCCTCCCTCTATCTTTATAGCTCCTGCAGGACATAGACTGACACAGACTCCACATCCAACACAAACTACTTCGTCAATGGCTGCTTTCCCTTTTTCATAGTCCCATATATTTCCTGGACAACCCCAAACACGACTACAAAATCTGCCACAACCACATTCATCGCCCCTGCATAAATCTTGATCGACCCAGACTCTAGGTTTTTCCCGCTTACGAACCGCTAAGGTAGCACACTCTTGTTCCAAGATAAGTACCTTTAGCCCAGGTTTCTTCAATAAGTAATAAACCGTTTCGGTAGTTTCATCAATATTAAAGGGATCTGCTACAGTCACATCACAACCGATTGCTTCGACTACATTTTTAATCGAAACAGGTTCAGTCGGTCTGCCCATAGCGGTTAAACCAATACCTGGATGTGGCTGAAAACCTGTCATGGCAGTCGCCGAATTATCTAAGATTACAAATAACATATTAGCATCGTGATATTTGGCATTTACTAAAGCAGGTAAACATGAATGGAAGAAAGTAGAGTCACCTGCAAGGGCAACCACAGGCTGATCAAAACCGAAACGGGATAATTGCCCTAAACCTTCAGCTGCACTAATACCCCCACCCATACAACCTATATAATTCAATAAGTAATGTCCTGCCCTTTGGCCTCCCATGGTATAACAACCAATATCACCCATAACTACCCCTTGATTTTCGTGCAAGCGAAGTGTTTGTTTAAGGATAAAGAATGTAGCCCGATGTGGACAACCTGCACAAAAAGTCAAATCCCGAGGTGGAATAACTACCGCTTCTTCAGCAGGTAGAACCACTTTTTCAGGGGCAACCAAGGATTTTTCAGTTAAGTTTGCAATCGCATTCCTTACTACATCTGGATTAAGTTCTCCTAAAGGTGACATAGCCCCTTGTCTATGACGCCCTACTAACTCTACATTTAGTTGGGGATTATAGGCTATGATTTGGGCTATATTTTGTTCCAAAAATGGATCAACTTCTTCTACTACTAAAACTTTTTTAGCTTTAGCCAGGTGTTCAGTAATAAATTTCTCTGGCAATGGCCAAGTACAACCTATCTTCAATATCCCTACTGAATCCTTTAAACCTAAAGTTTCCACGGCCTCCCGACTATAAAGCCAACCAGTTCCACAAGCAACAACAAGTAAATCTGCTTCATCTGGCCCCTCATAACTATTAAAAGGTGACTCCTCAAAAATCTCCCTGGCCTTATCTATTTTTGCCAGTTGAGCCTCCTTAAACCAATTAATAGCTATCATGCGATCCCACTCCCCGATAGGGGTCGGTAGTATAGGTTCAGTAGGCATTTCACCTAGGGTAACATTGCTACGGCCATGACATATACGAGTAACACTGCGTACCATGATTAATTGTTGTAATTCCTCTGATAAATCAAAAGCCCATTTAACCATATCTTTTGCTTCTTGAATAGTTGCTGGCTCCAACATAGGTATAGCAGCTGCACGAGCCTGATGCCTAGAATCAAATTCATTGGTACTAGAATGGGCACTCGGGTCATCCGCGGTTATCAAGACCAATCCACCTTGTACACCAGACAAAGAGGCACTATGTAAAGCATCGCCAATAACTAGTAAACCATTTTGCTTCACAATACATAGTGACCGAACCTTAGCAAAAGATGCACCCAAACATGCTTCAAAAGCACAGGTTTCATTAGTCGACCATTCTGCATAAAGCCCCTTTTCATCAGCTACATGCCCTAACATAGTAAGTATTTCTGAAGATGGTGAACCAGGATAAGATGCAGCAAAGGAAATACCTGCTTCAAGTGCACCCCTAGATATTGCTTCATTGCCTTGCATCAAATAAGTTTTACCAGGTTCATTCGCAGTTATCATCCATTCCATCTATTCCACCATCCCTTCTGCTAATTTCCTTATAGGGGCATATTCCCCACTATTTAAATCAATAAAAGGTTTAACTCCCCGAGTTTCGGCTTCCATAATATGTTTAAAACTTCGAACTTTTTTACCTAATGAGGCATCCTTTAACCTATTCAGTTCATCTTCTGGATAATCCTCAACTACTAAATAGCCTTTTTCGACTGCCTTATCAAAGAGCTCTTGGCCTTTATTAGTCCGAATAATTACTGTATTCCAGCCTGGCTCTATTTCTAAAGCCCCTACTGAAATATCGGCCAATTCCGAAGTCATATCTAGGCAATAATTACATCCTTCAGGTCTTGTATATGGCCCCAATTCTTCGGCAGATATATGCTTAGTCTGTTTATCGGTTATTACTTTTACACCATCTTGTAACATAACTAAGCGTTCGACTTTTTCACCTGCGAATTCTTCCTCAAGGAAGTCTTGGAAATCCCATTTTAGTGACCACATACAGAATAAACCAATACCAATTACATCCACGGAGTCTCGTTCTGGACGTCTAAAATAATCCCACTTCCTTACCGCTTGGATCTGGCAAGGGCGTCCGACAACCGCCATTCTTTTTGTTCCATCTAATTGAGCGTCAATTAACTTGCGGAAACTTGGGGCAGCCAAAAAACGTGAACCAGCAGCCTTTTCAACCTCTGTTAGATCGTTAGTTAGCAATGCTTGGGGAACAATATTATCATCTGTCTTAGTTAGCAAAACTGTTTCCACCAACTCTTCTTCCAAAACCGTTTTCAGTAAATGGGTTACTGTCCCTCCATCTTGTTGGCCATCAATTGCTTGACTAGCCTTAACCTTATGCACTTTTAGATATGGGCCTATTTTCTCATCCTTTGGTATAGCAGGTAAAAAGTGATTACTTACCTCCTCCCAATCCGTAAAAGTGCGGGGACACAGTGAATAGCAACGTCCATGGGGAACATTGCAATCAAACCTCAATACTAGGTGGTCTTCCATATTTTTAATATAGGGACACCAATCCAAACATGCTCCACAAAGAGCACAGGTACCGTTGTTTAGAACATCATTTTTAAGATCCATTCCGCCGGGCATTAAATCCCCTCCTAACATCAATATTTATCAGGTAACTTGAATAGCTGATAACACCTCCCCGCTCTGTTCGGCTACACGGAACACTGTTCAAGATTTTAACTATAATTTTCCTACAAAGTTTATTTAAAAAAATATAAAATACTTAGGGATTATTATTATGAAAAAGATTATTATAATGATATGAAATATACAGAGCAATATTAATTAATTGATATGCTATGCTTGTCTAAATAATACGGAAGTTACTTATAATTATAATTCTACATAATAATTAAACTTACCTTTATTTTCTGAAACTTCTTTTAATATTATATTTTTAATAATAAATTCCCAAATTACTGCCTGTATTTTTGCAAAATAAACCCTAATTCGATTCTAAAAATCAAATTAGGGTTATAAATTTAATTTAACAAATAAGAATTTAATCGAAAAGGAAGGATAAATGTCTAGTCTTTAGAAATTAGTTGTCTATAGGTCTTTCAATGCTTATCTTTTTATTAATATCTTTAAACTTCACTTCCAAATTTAATTTAGTATTAGACATCTGTTTATTATTAGCTTCTAAAGTGGCTTTTGTAATCAATTTATTTCTATAGTCAAGCCATATCTGATAAGAGAAGTCCTGCCACAAAGTTTCTAAAAGTTGACTTTCTACGGAAGGTTTACACATCACCACCAGACACTCTCTACCATCTATATATTCAAATCCCATTTTCTCCACATCATTAATTTCCTTAAATCTAAAATTCGATAAGGGGTTTAACTCCGATATTAACAATTCTTCACTGTTATTTGTATCACTATCAATTGTTAGCCACTTTTGGGAAAATGAATCATAATTATAGATGGTACGATCAATATAGTAAATATCCACAGGTGTGTTAACCATCTCCCCCTTTATATGCGTATTTTTACCGTCTTTCTCGCCTATTATTTCGCTTATCACCTCCTTACGATTATCTACTGCAAATCCGGATTTAAGGGTATATTGATAACTAGTAGCTTTAGCCATGTTCGCAATTGATTCTTGCAATTCTACTTCTGCTTCAAGTTTAGATTTTATATAATAATCTTTTATCGTAGGTGCAGCTATGGCTAAGCCGACTAGAAATACTAGCAAAATAGCCAAGAAAACTACGCGCAACCTTTTAATTTTCTTCATCCCCTTAGCAAAAGAATTCCTAAAATCTAATTAGTGTCTTAATCCCACATTTCACTTTTGTAAATATTATTAAAGCCCTATCAATTATATACCTTAAATCTTGCTAGTATATTATTCCATAACAATCTTTTCCCCACAATTTTAGGTCTTAATATTTGAATCTCGCTACTGAATTTTGCATTTCTTGGGATAAATCTGCTAGGGCCGCACTAGCAGCGGATATTTCTTCCATAGCTGCAGTCTGTTCTTCTACCGAAGCAGAAGCTTCTTCAGTTCCAGCCGCGTTTTCTTCTGCTATAGCTGATAAGTTTTGCATTATTCCTAATGCCTCTTCCCTTTTAGCCCCCATCTGATCCATAGAATCATTGAAATCACGCATTGATTGTTGCATTTCTTCTATAGCTTCGGCAATTCCATTGAACTTACCCGTAGTCATATCAACACTATTGGTTTGTGATTGCGCTATTTCCTTTATATTCTCCATGATTTTCACAGCCGCTTCAGCCCGACTAGAAAGTTCATTTACTATGCCAGCAATTTCCCCCGTAAAGTCATTCGATTGTTCCGCTAGCTTCCTTATTTCCTCGGCGACTACGGAAAATCCCCGTCCAGCTTCACCAGCCCTAGCAGCTTCTATGGCAGCATTGAGAGCTAGTAAATTAGTTTGTTCGGTAATGGCATTAATCATCTGACTAGCTTGGGCAATTTTCCTAGCACTTTCATTTGTATGAGAAATATTTTCGTAAATATCTTCATTGGCCTTGGCACTAATATTGGTTTTTTCCACCAAATCATTGATTACAACTAGACCTTCTTCCTTGAGTATGTCGATTTTGTTGGTAGCTTTGTTGAGTACTTGTAAACCTTCTTGATTATATAGAATTTGTTCTCCTATTTCCTCTGTATTGGTGGCACCTTTTTCTGTTTCGGTGGCTTGCCCCGAAGCACCGGTAGCTATATCCTCAATCGCACGGGCCACTTCTCCAGCAGCAATGGTCGATTCCTCACTTGATGCCATTAATTCTTGGGAGGATGACGCTACCTGCTGGGCCTGGTCATTAATTTCCCTTATTAATTCCACTATATTGCCCTGCATAATAGCCAAAGAATTAGATATATCACCTATTTCATCTTTTCGTGAAAGATGTTTAGCTGCAGAACTACCTTCATCGTAAGAGAGATCGTATTGGGCGAATTTATCAATTACAAATGATAAGTCAATGATGGGCTTAGATATACTTCTACCGATAAATAAAGCTACTGCAACCCCTAATAGTAAAAATATTAGGACCCCTATTAGTAAGGTTTTTTGCAAGCCAGCTTTCCAGGCTAAAACTTCGCCTTCAGAAGCACCTACAACTAAAGTCCAATTCGTGCTTTCCATAGGAGCAACTCCCATAAGACGTGTATCCCCATGGAAATCATAAGTAGTTACCCCCTCATTACCAATGCCTAGATTTTCGAATGCTATTCCAACTGTTTCATATACTCCACCATCTAAAAGAACATTATCCTGATTTAAAACACGTTCTTTGTCTGGGTGGGCATATAAAGTCCCATCCTCCCCAAAAATGAAGGCATAGCCATTTTCCCCATAGCCCATATTATCAGTGATCTGACTAAAAGCACCCGCATCCTTACGGGCAAATAAGACCCCTTCAATTTTCCCTTCTACCTTAATCGGAACCGCATATAGGACTACCGCACTATTGGTTACTCGGCTTTTTAATACATCCGATACATTAGACTCCCCTTTTAAAGCTTTTTGATTATGTAACCGATCTCCTAGTTGGGCATCCCCCCCAAAAATATGACGAGCTTCCCCGTCTGGAGTCATAACCCCAATATCCATATATCCTAAGCGTTCCACATCAGGTGTTAGGGATTCTTTTTGAATATCCCAATCCATCGTTCGGGTTCTCTCCCTGGCAGCAAGTTCCTCAAGAACCCTCAAATCCCTGTCGATTTCTGTCTCAATAAGTTTTACGCCTTCCTTAGCCGATGACAAGAGTTGTTCTTGGGTTTGTTTTAGGACCGCATCTGAGCTGACTTTAATCGCGACTATCCCTAATCCGACTGTTGCAACAACGATTATAATAGATACTAATAGAACAATTTTTCTAGATAAATTCATTCTCATAGGCAAAGCCTCCCGGATTTTTTATATTTATTGACAAAATTATACCACAAATAGCTAAAAACAACATTATTCTTGTGCCAAAGTTTTCAGAAAAGTCTGCCTACTGCTAACCACTAATAAAAACAAAAAACACGGATCTCTTTTTACAGAAAAATCCGTGTTCTATAAACAAATAATTTTTGTGCCATCCTGGCTTTTCATTGTCATCCTGAGGCTTTAGCCGAAGGATCTTTCCCCCTAGTAAGGCTTAAGACTCTTCGCTTTAAGGTCTCACGCCCCGCAGTTCCTACATCATAGGTGGCATTCCGCCGCCCATACCGCCCATACCAGCCATAGCATTCAGTTCATTTTTATCTGGTAGTTCAGTAACTACTGCTTCGGTAGTTAGAACCATGGCTGCAATACTTGCAGCATTTTCGACAGCTGAACGGGTTACTTTGGCAGGGTCGATTATACCTGCTTCAATCATATTAACAAAAGCATTGGTCATCACATCATAGCCAATACCTTGTTCCATTTCCTTAACCTTTTCAACGATAACAGAACCTTCCACACCTGCATTATTAGCTATTTGACGTAGGGGTTCTTCTAAGGCCTTTTTAACTAGGTTAACTCCAGTTAATTCGTCCTCGCTAGCTTCTATTTTATCAATAGCTTTAACAATATTAACTAAGGCAGCTCCACCACCAGAGACAATACCCTCTTCAACACCAGCTTGGGTTGCAGCTAGGGCATCCTCAATACGATGTTTCTTTTCCTTAAGTTCGGTTTCAGTTGCTGCACCGACTTGAATTACAGCTACACCGCCTGATAATTTAGCCATTCTTTCTTGTAGTTTTTCACGGTCATATTCGGAATCAGTTTCTTCAATTTGGGTTTTGATATTAACGATGCGATCTTTTACTTCATCTTCAGAACCTGCACCATCAACAATAACAGTTTCTTCCTTTTTGACCACTACTTGACGGGCCCTTCCTAGGGATTCAAGGGCTACATTTTCCATCATTACGCCCAGATCTTCGGAGGCAACTTGCCCCTTAGTCAAAACTGCTAAATCCTCTAGCATAGCTTTTCTTCTTTCGCCAAATGCTGGAGCCTTAACAGCTACACAATTAAAGGTTCCTCTTAATTTATTAACTACTAAGGTAGCTAAAGCTTCACCTTCAACTTCTTCAGCAATTATTAATAGTGGTTTACCGGTTTGCACAACTTTTTCTAATATAGGTAAAACTTCATTAATAGAAGTAATTTTTTTGTCTGTAATTAAGATATATGGCTCATCCAATACTGCTTCCATTTTTTCAGTATCAGTAATCATATAGGGTGAGATATAACCACGGTCAAAGCTCATGCCTTCGACAACCTCTAAGGAAGTCCCGACTGATTGAGATTCCTCAACTGTAATAACCCCATCTCTGCCTACCTTATCCATAGCATCAGCAATTAGTTCACCTATTTCAGGGTCGCCAGCGGAAATAGCAGCTACTTGTGAAATAGCCTC
Organism: uncultured Syntrophomonadaceae bacterium; assembly: GCA_964514235.1. Taxonomy (GTDB): domain Bacteria; phylum Bacillota; class Syntrophomonadia; order Syntrophomonadales; family Syntrophomonadaceae; genus JAAYRQ01. The sequence goes on from CAZEPV010000024.1 coordinate 19,523, forward strand.
CTTGGATTCCACAGGTTTGCTAATGGCTTTGATTTCTTCAATAGCAACTTGGACAGCCTTTTCTATACCCTTTCTCATAACCATAGGATTGGCACCAGCTGCAACATTTTTCAGTCCTTCTTTAATCATGGCCTGGGCCAATACAGTTGCGGTAGTAGTTCCATCACCAGCTACATCATTAGTCTTAGTAGCAACTTCTTTTACCAATTGGCAACCTAGATTTTCCCAAGGGTCTTCTAAGTCTATATCTCTAGCAATAGTTACCCCATCATTAGTAATAGTAGGTGAACCAAATTTGCGATCTAAAACTATATTTCTGCCTTTTGGCCCTAAAGTAACTTTTACTGTGTTGGCTAATGTATCTACGCCTCTTTCCAAGGCTCTTCTAGCATCTTCACCAAATTTTATTTCTTTAGATATCACTATGTAACTCCTCCTTTACCTAATTTAAGATTGCAAGTATATCTCTTTCAGATAGAACTAGATATTCTTCACCATCAATTTTAACGTCTAAACCAGCGTACTTGGAGAAGATTACCTTATCTCCTACCTTTACCTCCATAGGGATCCTTTCACCTTTTTCATTCAATGCTCCAGGACCTGCTGCGAGCACTTCAGCTTCTTGGGGCTTTTCCTTAGCTGAATCAGGTACATATAAGCCACTCTTGGTCTTTTCCTCAGCCACCTCGGCTACTTTCAAAACTAAACGGTCTGCTAATGGTTGAATCTTCAAAGGTATACCTCCTTTTTGTTATAGAAAATAATTTTTATTAGCACTCCTTTAAAGTGAGTGCTAATATATAATAATATTATTAGGCAAAATTAGTCAAGTATTCAAATCAGAATACTAACTAAATCTGCCCATTAATGACGTTTTATATTATGCTCCTTAGATTTTCTTTTTATACCTCTAATTATCAAAGAATTTCAGATAATTCAATAGTAAGCACAAGCATTTTCATCCTATAAGTAAGCCCCAAATGAGCCCAAGTATTTATTTTCCAACTATATATTCCTAGTTAATTGGCGAAATCCGCAAGATTCCCAACTTAGAACTCTGCACAATTTATAGCAATTATTATTGACAAAAAGATAAAATATGGACACACCCTCTATTTCCCCACATCGGAATAATCTATGCCGAGATTATTTGTGGGTAGACACATTTTATTTTTCTTCGGCATAAACTTCTATTCGTGAACCACTGTGTTTTTTAGCATTATATAGTGCATCATCAGCTTTTTGAAATAAGTCCTCATAAGTAGATGATTCCTGGCAAATTGCTACCCCAAGGCTAATTGCTATAGCAATATCGCTGTTTTCTTGTATTTTTTGTATAAGTTGCTGGCATCTATTATGGACAAAATCAACGGAAGGAATATTGTGCATATATACTAAGAATTCATCTCCCCCGATGCGCCCCTTAATATCAGTCTGCCGAAAAGTAGCCTTTAAAGCCTTAGCGATATTCTCTAATACAATATTACCCTTCAAGTGTCCGTATTTATCATTAACCTCTTTGAATTTATCACAATCAATTATTATTAATGCATCAATATCACCAATCCTCTTATTTTTCATGCTTTTAATAATTGCTTCTTTTGTGGTTGTGGCATTATAAAGTCCAGTTAACCCATCCAATTGTGACTTAATAATTAATTTTTCCTTTTCCTTTTCTTCCCTAGTGATATCCACTAACTTGCCGATAACAGAATGGACCTTTCCACTTTCATTCTTAAGATAGGAAAAAACCATTCTAAATATACCCAAATCCCCATCAGAAAGGGGTAATTTAATCGTATGCGTGGCTTCATCTATATCATTAAAGTTAAATTCCCCAAAAGTTTTTTTGAACAAATCTATTACTTGGGCTTGATCATTACGGGTGCCAATTTCATTACCGAACTTTTCCGATACATGCAAAACATCTGGTTTAATCTGGTATTCAAAAAGGTACTCATTGGATATTTGGGTTAAAATTGCATATCTTTTATTCTCTATTTCGATCCTTTGTTTAGCACGGTAAGTGGTATAAACTGCATATGCTAATATTGCTATCATTGCAAATAGAATACCTAACATCTCTTGTCCATATTTATTAACTATCATGGAAAAGGTAATTTTCCTTTCCACATGGGAAGCTACACCCAAGACTATAGCGTCCATTCTGTAGCTATCTATGGCTGCAATAGACTTATTTAAGATGGAAAGCAGTATCTCGTTGCCTTGATACACACCTACGCAATACTCCCTATCTTCTTTGCCAGTCGGTATAGTGATAATGTTTTCATATCCGTTTTGTAGGGTATAAAAAGCTAAAGAATAAGCATTGCCATAGCCGAAATCAGCTATACCCGATTCTACTGCATTTATAGCCTCTTCCCTATCATTAAAATATATGGCTTGCTCCTCTCTAATTCCTACTGGTAAAGTACCACCTTTTATGGCTGCATACCTTTTATAAGCTAACTGTTTGGGGTCAATTGATTTATTATAATAAAATAATGCTTCCGATTCTAGATAGGGCTGTGATAGAAGCATATTGTCTGGGGCATATTTCTTTTCAGCATTGGTATAAATATCGAAATTACTATCAAGTGCATCGGCTACAGATTCATATAACTTGTATTCGAAATTTAGTCTAGAAATTTCAGATATTTCATCGAATAGGCTAATACCTATCCCTACTATATTGCCCTTGGAATCTAAATAGCTTAGTGGGGCAATTCCATCAATAGAAATTACCTTTAATACGGAAGCCTTGTTTATAAAATCCTTTTCCTCCTCAGTAAAAAAGATTTCCTCTGCTGGTGTGGATTGGGCAAAGGTTATTAATATATAGATAATAATAACCGAGCATATAATTGTTTTATTCAATTTGTTAATCAGGTAATCCATGACAACCTTCCCATCTTCCTAATTGTTATGCCTTTTGCTGAAATCTAATTGCTCTGTCTTAGCTTAAGTCTGTCTGTATTATTCGCTTACAATGCTAGATATTCCTGCCGTAACATGTCCTAACAGGCGCTTTCCCTTAATTTCTTGCTTAAATTTGGGAAATATCCTCGAAACAAGCAGATATTTTGCTAGGCATTATCTTTTGGTTTATTAATAGAATTATTTACGATATACTGTATATGTTTTATTAAAAGATATCTGAACACTATAATTATTCTTGTGGGTAAAAATTAAGCATACAAGGGGGAGGGCATAAAATGGAAACTGCGCCAGCTAATCCATCTAATAGCAAGGCTATCGCATCCTTAGTTTTGGGGATTATATCAATTATTTCACTGCTAACATTTTTCGGGGCAATAATTACCCCAATTACATCTATTATAGGAATTGTCTTAGGCACCTCAGCTAGGAAAACCAACCCTTCAGGCATGGCTACAGCTGGGTTTGTCCTATCAATAATTGCACTAAGTTTGTTTGGATTAGGCATACTAATAGTTATAATGTTTTCAGCAGCACTGCTACCATTATTTATGTAAAAATAGTTGTTATTATAATAATTTTGTACCAAGGGAACTGTGGACTGACCTCTTTTCTAGTTGTTGGGCAAGAAATCAGTAATCCTAGCTTCCCACATAGTACGAAATTTTGTGCGGTTATTAGCTTTTTCTTCATACAACATATTATCGGCTTGCTTAAACACATCACTCATAGTCTTGGCCTGTAAGCCCCTTATTGCATAACCGAGAGATACGCTTACTGGCAAGGGCGGATTAGATTGGTTAAATTCAATTAAATTCTGGCGAAACTTTGCCACTATATCTTCCAGTTCTGGCATAGTTTTATTCTCTATTAAAACGGTAAATTCATCCCCACCGATACGGGATATAATAGCGGGGTCGGGAAATGAATTCCGCAATAATTCAGCACAAATTAATAATAGTTGATCACCAGCTTTATGCCCTAAATTATCATTAATCAATTTAAGGCCATCAACATCAAATACAATTAAAGCCGCCGAATTAAACTCACTGGCATCCATGCGTTGCATTTCATTTTCAAAGGAAAAGCGATTATAAAGGTTAGTCAAGCCATCATGTAGACTAATAAAACGTAGTAAATCTTCAGCTTGTTTACGGCGGGTAATATCGGTATCTATACCATCAATCCTAGTTAAACCGCCTTGTGCATCCCGAGCAAAATAAGCCCTTCTGTGTAACCAACGTTCTTCACCGTTAGTATGGGTAATTTTAAACTCAGTTTCAAAGGAACCCTTTTGCAAAAGAGTGGAGAAATTATCCAAAAGCAGCTCGAAATTCACATTTAATTTAGGATCATTACTAGCAGCCATTTGATAAATAGTTTCTATGGTATGTCCATATACCTCCTCAGCGGTGGGATTAATGTATAATAATTCAAAAGTATCAGGGGTAACCGACCAGATAACATCCTGAACCGAACTTAATATGCTATTCAAATGAGCTTGATGTTCCAAAAAATCATCTTCTATTCTTTTGTGTTTGGTAATGTCAGTTATCATCCCTTCTATGAAAAGCGGCTGCCCAGTCTGGTCCCTAATCAAAAAACTAACATCATTGACCCAAATAATCTGGCCTTCACCAGTGATTATCCGATATTCTACTTCTTGGTAATGATCGCCCTCTTCTAGGAGTTTTTGAGTTTTGTCCTGGAAAATTGCTAAATCTTCGGGATGAATTAATTTTTCCCAATGAATATTTCCTTTTAAAAATGTCTCCCCTGTATAGCTTGTTATCTCCTCTACCGCGCCACGAAGATGTATAGGAAGCGATTTTAAATCAGTTACATAAATAACAATATTCAACAATTGCATTAAACGAGTGCGGCGCTCAGATATGTTTTGGGCTATCTCCTTTTCTTCCTGCATATTAAATTGGGCTTGTTTTAGGGCTATATTTTCTTGACTAAGCAAGTTAATTTGCTTTATGAGTTCCTCTTTGGTGTAATTATCTGCCATTATTCCACCCCTTTAGTTGTCCACAAAACGAGGTATAAGTTTGCTTAGTTCCCGTTCACTTAATACTTGAACTGGCATTATAGTAGTTAATTTAGCCAAATCAATCTCATGAGGTTCATTAACTTTTTTCAAATTATTGTTAAATACAATCCTAACAATAGGGCGGTGGGGAGTAGCGTTATTAACTTGGGTTACAATGCCAATATCCCCTGTGTTTAGCTTAATGATACTGCCGACTGGGTAGCTAGCGATATTAGAAATCATGGCTGTAACGACCGCAGGATCAAAGTAGGTTCCTGCCATACGTTTAATGAGACTAATGGCTTGATTGACCTCATAAGGGGGACGCGAAGGGCGCTCCATCATTAATTCATCATAAATGTTAGCTGCAGCTACGATACGGGCATATTCGTGAATCTCGCTTCCTTCCAATTGACGGGGGTAGCCTTTACCATCCCAACGTTCATGGTGCTGGAAAGCAACATGGGCTGAAAGTAGAGATAAATCATCATAGCCCCTAATAATAGAAAAGCCAATCTCGGGGTGAGTCGCTAATAAATCATATTCCGCTTCAGTTAGATTACCCTCACGCTGAATTATTGAGGGATCAATTTGAGATTTACCTATATCATGAAGCAGGGCCCCAATACCAAGGTCTTTTAATCTATGTGGAGGTAAGCCCATAGTTATACCTGTCATAATAGATAGGGTACAAACACTTACTGAATGATAAAAAATAGCATCATCTAAGGCAGATATATCCGTAATACTTAGTAAAACATTACTATTATCTAGTATTTCATCTAACATATTGTTGACTGCCCTACGCAAACCTAGGGTATTAATCTTACGATCGGTTTGTAAGTTACTAAAGGTCTTTTTTACCATTACAACTGTGCTAATTCGGGTTTCTTCGGAGATAATATCCTCTATTTCATCAATTTCCCCAAAGGCATCATCCCGAATATAAACAAAATTAATACCCAATTTATAGAGACGGTTAATATAAATATCATCTAATTCCACGCCTGCCCTTAGTAGAATATTTCCTTCACTATCAATAATGCTACGCCCTAGATACATTCCCTCTTGGGCATAATTAAGGGAAATTTTTCGCAAAACACTCACCTACCACTTATAAAATAGGTTAAATTAATACAAAAATATCTTTTTTACAATTTAATCATAAGACTAATATAACATAAAAGATGGATTTTTAAGGACAAAACTTCTAAAACAAACAAGGGGACGAACAAACAAGGGGACGGACCTTCGTTTGACATCCCCTGGTGCCCCTTTTTACGCTCTTTGAGCCTAATTTGTCTGCATAGATCCCATCGCATTTCGACCTTTAATAAATATCTTC
>CAZEPV010000025.1:0-23923 GCA_964514235.1 uncultured Syntrophomonadaceae bacterium
TTCCGCCTACATAGTAAACATTAGAGTCTACTCTGAATTCGATTACGCCAGAGCCTTCAGCAGGAGTAGTACAATTAGCAATAGTTACTTCACCAACTGATTTTTCGCTATATTTAGTATTTTTCTCCCTATCCTCTTTTCCAGGCTCGCCTTTATATTGCTCTTTTTTGTCTGGTGCAATATAAAGAGTATCTAATGCAGTACTACCACTATATTCGTCTTTATCTAGATTACCCTTAGCTGCCACAAACTTAGCTATTACTGGACCAGTTGGAGCATATCTGTAACCGGTAATGTATACATCGGATATGGTAATGGTACTTGCATCATTACTTTCCTTGTCGATAGTGATTACTAATTGCTTATCATTATTAATATCTACATCGTCAATTCTTAAGTCACCATCGGTAACTTTAACAGTCGGCTCTTTGTAGAACTCATAGCCGCCCGCTAGTTCGATTACGATGTCACGCTCTTGAATAGCTTCGGCAAGATTTTCCTTAATTATAATGTCACCTGCTAATACGTTTTGTTCACCGATAATGATATTAGGAACTTTACTTACGGAAATGTCTACAGCTTTAACTACTTCAGCTACTTTAACTGTACCTTCGACTCCTGCAGTACCGGTAACTCTAAGCTCTACATCCCCTTCAAAGCCAGGTTCTACATATACTTCGCCTTCTTCTACTAGAATCTTAGCCGCAGTATCCTTTGAACCTAAGCGAACTTCAAATCTCGCTCTTTTATCAGTTGCATCACCTTTTAGTTCAATTGTACCTGAACCTTTTTCAAATGTTAACTCAGGTGCTTTGTTCCATTTTACACCAGAAGGTAATTCAAAAACTATAGTTCTGCTTGTAATTAAGCTATCACCGAGAGCTTCTTCAATATAGAAGCTGCCTAACTCTTGCTCGTCTTGACCAGCTATAAGCTCAGTTACTTCATTTTCTATTAAAGCAGTTTCATATTCACCAAATTTAGCTATTACTAAATCTTGTTTGGTTACTCCGTCAATATCACTACTGGAAATCTTAACCTTGATGTCACCTTTTTTAGCATCATCTTCGTCAATGTCAATAGCTAAGAATTGTCCATTAGCACCAATGTCAATACGGCCAGCTTGTGGTTTAGTGATTGGTTTTATTATATCTAGATATAAGATATCACCATCATCGTTTGTGCTTAGTTTAAAAGATGCATTTGCTTTAGCAGCAGCAGCAGCATCCTCATCAGTCATACCTTTTTTTATAAGTGCCGCTTTTAAAGCAGCTTCATTAGCTGTACTTGAAAATGCCCAATTACCAGCTACGAACGCACCGTTAACGCTAGCATTAGTCCATTTGACTCCCGCAGGTAGTTCTAACTTAATTCTACCTTCTTCTAACGCACCAGGGCTCAATTCGCCGATGCTGATAGTATCAATTGGTCCACCGCCAGCGCCTAAACTCTTAACGGAAGTTACCATAGCTTGAGTAGCACCTTTGGATACTATGTTAGCAATAGTTACACTGCCGCCAGGTAGAACACTACCGCTTTGTTGAATAAACATTACATCTAAGTTACCAGAACCACTTTGTACTACTACCTGGTCAAATTTAATAGTAAACCTTGGATCACCATCTTTTAGTGCAGTGCCAGGAGAAACTAGTATGTCTACAGTACTTGTGTTTCTAACAAATGATTTTGCATAAATGTCGCCAATAACGCTGTCAATTGTAACAGAATCATCACCTTTTGTTAACTTAACACCAGAAGGCATCTTTAAAGTTACCCAGTTGTCAGCCTTATTTAAATAATCTACATGATCAATTTCCACTACAATGCTGCCTAATGCCTGTGTCTTATTAGCATCAGTTTGAACGGTTACTACACCATACGCACTATAATCAACTATAGCTGCACTAGCTGTACCGAGTCCTGCGAACATAGTCATTAGCATGGCTAAGACTAGTATCATAGATAGTTTTCTATTTCTTGCTTTTAACAAAATTATTTCCTCCTTTTAATATATGTTTTATTAGGTAATCACGAGACTTTGGGTCTCATATTCTCTTAGGTAATCTTACAACTATAAGTTACCTATCTCCTCCCCTCCCTAGAACCATGGATAAGAATCCATGTGCTGCTTACTCTGACGAGCCTATAATAACTAAGTTTCGTTTTTTAAGAGAAAGAATATCGTGAAGTTCTTAGGTTATTCGACATTAGAATGTGGTAGTTTTTGTTAATGATGGTGGTGGTGGGGTTGGATGGCGATTTTAATGAAGGGTCTTTTTCGACAAAATGGGGATCCGTTATTTTTTGACACTGATTCACGCTGATTAACGCTGCAACTTTTAAAAATATAAAATGAAAAATAAAAAATCAGTGTAAATCAGTGCCTTCAGTGGCAGAAAAAACCGTAGGGGAGATTTAAATCTCCCCTACATTTATGGGTTTATTCTATTATTATTAAGTTATTGTTGTACTAAAACTGTTTGAGTTCCAGCATCCCAACCAACTACTGCGCCAAATGCTTCTGCTACATAACGTCAAACGCGGGAGCTTGAAAGGCTGTAACAAGATTGTTGATTGTTTCCATAGCATGAAAGGGGTATAATAAGATTAGAATATTACTACAAGGAGTTGATACCATGCAGATTAAACCATCCGCAAGCATCAGACAGAACTATAATGAAATTGCGACTTTGTGCAAAACCTCCGGAGAGCCTGTGTATCTTACCAAAAACGGCGAGGGTGATCTCGTGGTCATGGATATAGATACATTTACCCGTCGAGAAAAAATGCTCAAGCTGCGTGAAGAACTGTTAGCTGTTGAGGAAGATCGAATAGCTGGCCGTACCGGAGTAACACCGGATGAACTGGACAACTATTTAGAAAGCATTATAGATGAGGTGGAACATGGAAAAGAAGCCTCAATATAAGGTGATTGTTTCCGACCGTGCCCGTCAGATGCTGGCGGGTCATGTTCGTTTTCTGGCTCAGAAAAGCCCCACTGCTGCCCGCAGGACAAAAAATGAGTTAATGGATGCCATTCGTTCCCTTTCCACCATGCCAGAGCGATTTCCATTTCTCAACACAGAATTTATACCGCTGAATAAATATCACAAGTTCTTCGTTGTGAAATGGTATTTGATTCTATATCAGATTAAGGATCAAACAGTATATGTTGATTATATTCTGGATTGCAGGCAAGATTATGGTTGGCTGGTGAAATAAGGCTAATTTATACTAACATCAAACGCGGGGACGTCAAACGCGGGGACGGACCTTCGTTTGATAGCGATTTCACAAATGCGGGGACGGACCTTCACTTGAAAGTAATTTCACAAACTCCGTGGGATAGGAGGGCCTTTCATCTGTCTTTTTGCTTAGTAAAGGGCATGGGGGCAGAAAAAAATGGGCAATCCGCCCACGATTATAACCACGATTTAGTTTATTATACTTTTTCTTATTTCCTTTATTTCCTCTATAGTAAGTTTTGTGTATCTTGCTATTAATTTCATATCAACATTATCCCTAATCAATTCCTCCGCCATTTCCCGTACCTTATTAAGCTCGCCTTTTTCTATTCCCCTTTCTATTTCTATTAATTCGTCTACCTTGCGTTTGGGTAGTTTAGGCAATTCTAAATAATGAATTTCTAGGTCGTCTAGTAGTTCTATGTGTTCAGTTTTTTCTAGTATTTTAAAGGTGGTATGTAGTCTTTGGCTTTCTTTTATTTCTGTATAGCTTAGTATGTTGATTGTTATGGTTTTTTAAGGTTTTCGTAGGTTTCCCCTCCGTTTTTACTGTTTTTCCTTATTTATATTTTAACATTATTTTTGGATTTTGAAACTAAAAAAATGTAGGGGAGATTTAAATCTCCCCTACGGTTATGGGTTTATTCTATTATTATTAAGTTATTGTTGTACTAAAACTGTTTGAGTTCCAGCATCCCAACCAACTACTGCGCCAAATGCTTCTGCTACATAGCGAGCAGGTAGCATAGTTCTTTCGTTAGCAATTTCAGGAGCTACGTCAGCGGTCATAGCTTCACCGTTTACAGTGTAGCTTTCGCTTCCGATGGTGAATACTACTATATCGTCGCCTTTGGTTAAGGTTACGGTACGAGCAGCATCATCCCAAACAACTTCTGCACCTAACATTTCAGCTACATAACGCATTGGAACATAACTTCTATCACCTTTGATGTAAGGAGCTACATCCATAACTTTAGCTGCTCCGCCTACATAATAGATGTTAGAGCCGATTCTGAATTCAGCAACTCCAGCACCTTCAGCAGGAGTTATGCAATTAGCGATAGTTACTTCGCCAATAGTTTTTTCACTGAATTTTATGTCTTTACCAGTCTTGCCTGGTGCACCATATAGACTGTCTAGTGCAGTACTACCATAGTGGGTGTTTCCTATTTCGTCATTGCCTTTTGCTGCAACGAATTTCGCCACAACTGGTCCAGTTGGAGCATATCTGTAGCCAGTTACGTATACGTCAGAGATAGTAATAGTACTTGCGTCATTACTTTCTTTGTCGATTGTAATTATTAATTGTTTGTCAGAGTTAACATCAACACTATCAATTCTTAGGTCACCATCTGTTACTTTAACAGTAGGCTTTTTGTAGAATTCATAGCCACCAGCTAATTCTAGTACGATGTCACCTTCTTGGATAGCTTCGGCAACATTTTCTTTGATAACGATGTCGCCAGCTGCTACATTTTGTTCACCAATAATTATATTAGGAACTGCGCTTGCTGATACATCTACTGCTTTAACTACTTCAGATACTTTAACTGTTCCGTTTACACCAGCATTGCCAGTAACTTCAAGTTCTACGTCACCTTCGAAGTTAGGCTCTACATATACTTCGCCCTTTTCAAACAACACTTTCGCTGCACCTGGGTTATCTAGATTTTTCACAGTATATCTTACTTTGCTGCTTGATACTGATTCATCTTTTACCTCAAATGCACCTTTTTCAACTTTTAATTCTGGTTTTTCAGTCCATTTAACACCGGAAGGTAATGAAAGTGTTATGGTTCTGCCAGCAACTAAGCTTTTACCAAGAGATTCTTCAATGTAAAAACTACCTAGTTCTTGTCCTGTTTTACCAGCAGTAAGTTCAGTAACTTCGTTTTCAGCTAATGTAACATCAAAGTCACCATATTTCGCTACTACTAAATCTTGTTTAGTTACTCCAGCAAAATCCTTACTAGAAACTTTAACTTTAATTTCGCCTTTTTTAGCGTCATCTTCGTCAATGTCAATTTCCAAACCACCAATATCAAGTCTACCAGCTTTACCATTGCCATCTATAGCACCATTCACTTTAACTAGCAATATTGAGCTGTCATCACCAATTTCGGTAGAGACGGTTGCTGAAAGATCAGAATCAAAGGCCCATGCCCCTTGCACACCGCCTTTTTTATCCCATTCTACACCAGCAGGGAGTTCTAATTTAATTGTGCCCTCTCCATCAAATACACCAGGGCTTAGTTCAGCAATACTAATAGTATCAATTGCCCCTATGCCTTCACCTAGGCTTTTTACGGAAGATACCATTGCTTGAGTAGCACCCTTGGATACTATATTAGCTATTGTTACAGTACCACCAGGTAGAATACTACCACTTTGGGGTAGGAAAGTAACATCTAGGTTACCCGAACCACTTTGAACTTTTACATCTTCGAAATAAATAGTGAATTTTCCTTTGGTACCATCATCAGCAGTTCTTTGAACTTTAATATCTACAGTACTTGAGTTTACAACGTCTGCATCAGCGGTTATACTTCCACTAAGACCTCTAATACCAACATCAGCATCTGCTAAACTAACGCCAGCAGGCATTTTCATTGTAACCCAGTTTTCATAGGCTCCTAAATATACTACATCATCAATTTCCACTAAAATACTTCCTAAGGTTTTATCAGAAGTCGTTCCAGTGTTCACTGTTGTAACTCCATATGCGCTATAGTCAACTATAGCTGCACTTGCAGTGCCCAGACCAGCGAACATGGTCATTAGCATAGCTAGAACTAATATCATAGATAGTTTTCTATTTCTTGCTTTTAACAATTATTTTTCCTCCTTTAATATCTTTTGTTTTAAATAGTAGGTCATCGATTAATTCTTAGAATTAAGCTCTTTGGGTTTCGATTTCCCCCTTTCATTTTTCGACAAATGTATTTTAGGTGCTCAGTAATGGCTATAATATGTATATGCCGCTACTCGCCATCACTATATTTTCATACGGCTGCTTATTATGACGTGCAATTATTGTCATTTGTTCCCGTTGTTTTTATTTTTTTGTCGATATTTTGATTATTTTTTAGTTTTGAAGGGGGTTTTGGGAGGAAATAGGTGCTTGTGATTGGGGTGGAACGGAACGCTGGGGCGGACATCTGCTTGATGCTGATTCGGCGGGGTTTTGGCAAACGTGGGGACGGCAAACGTGGGGACGGACCTTCGTTTGAAAATGGTTTCACAAACTTCGTGCGATGTGAGGACCTTTCATCTGTCTTTTTGCTTAGGCAAACGTGGGGACGGACCTTCGTTTGAAAGTGATTTCACAAACTTCATGCGATGTGAGGACGTTTCATCTGTCTTTTTGCTTAGTGAAGGGCAAGGATAGACAAAAAAAGTGGGCAATTCGCCCACTTTAGCACTATGCTTTAGTTTGTTATACTTTTTCTTATTTCTTCAATTTCTTCTACACTAAGTCTAGTATATTTTGCAACTAACTTGGCGTCCATATTATCTTTAAGCAATGCTTTCGCCATTTCCCGTGCCTTTCTGAACTCGCCCTTTTCTATGCCCCTATTCTCGGCGGATTTCATGGCGGAATTGTAGTCTAGTCTGGCTTTTTCTCGGGCGTTATATTTTTCCCGCATTATTTCGTCAGCGGATACTTCTTGTAAGCGATTGATGACTTTGCTCATGATTTCACTCCTTGCTTTTAGTTTTTCTAGCCTAGCTTCGCTTCCGACTTTGCTAGCTTCTTTTAGGAAGTCTAACCAGAGTTCTATGCCTGTTAATTCGTCTACCTTGCGTTTGGGTAGTTTAGGCAGTTCTAAATAGTGAATTTCTAGGTCGTCTAGTAGTTCTATGTGTTCAGTTTTTTCTAGTATTTTAAAGGTGGTATGTAGTCTCGGGCTTTCTTTTATTTCTGTATAGCCTAATATGTTGATTATTATGGTTTTTTTAAGGTTTTCGTAGGTTTCTCCTGAGGTTATGGTTTCGGCATAAGATTTTGACCAGTAATATAAGCTGCGTTTTCTATAGTTGTTTTCTTTTTTTACTTGGATTTCTATATTTATTATTTCCCCATTATTAGTCTTGGCTTTTATGTCTAGTATGGATAGTTTATCTTCTTCAAATTCTTGATAGTTAAAGGGGTTTAGATAGGTTATGTCGGTTATTGGTTCTGGATTTTCATCTGCTAGGATGTCGTTTAGTAAGGCTATTAGCAATATTTTGCTAATGGGGTCTTCTTTGCCGAATACCGCCTTAAATACTATGTCACTCATGGGATCTAGATTTTTCATATTTCCCCTCCCGTTTTTACTGCTCTTCCTTATTTATATTTTACCATTATTTTTGGATTTTAGAAGTAGGGGGAGAAATCCTCCCCCCGCAGCAAGTAAGTGCTTAGGCCAAGAGGCCGCCATCCACAATGATGCTGGAACCAGTAGTGTAGGAAGAAGCATCTGAGGCTAGGTAGAGTACAGCTCCACACATTTCGCTGGGTTGGGCGGGACGATGGAGTGGTATCTGGGGTAGGAGATAGTTTTCCATTAATTCTTCATTATCTATCATTACAGAAGTAAATTTTGTAGCGGTTAGACCAGGCAGAAGTGCATTAACTCGCACTTTAGCTGGGGCTAATTCTTTGGCGAATGATTTGGTTAGGGCGATGACTCCCGCCTTAGTAACAGAATAAATACCCTGCATAGGCGGAGGGCTAATGCCATTAACCGATGCGATATTAATTATGGTGCCACCCCCGCTTTTTTTCATTAACCTGCCCCCGTATTGGCACATGAGGAAGGTCCCCTTTAGGTTGACTTCCATAGTTTTATCCCAGGCTTCTTCGGGCGCATCTAATATTTCCCCGAAATAAAAGTTAGTGGCAGCATTATTGACCAGAATATCTAGCCTGCCATAAGTATTTTCCACATGATTAAATAGATTTTCGATATCGGACAGGACACCATTGTGACACACATGGGCTACTGCTTTACCCCCCTTAGCACGAATGGCCTCCTCGACCTCAGGTAGTCCGCTCATATTCTTATTAGTTATTATCACTTCTGCCCCGTATTCAGCTAGTGTCTTGGCTATGTTTTCCCCGATTCCCCTACTAGCACCAGTAACAAGGGCAACTTTATCCTTTAAACTGAAATCCACTATCATTTTCTTAAACCCCCTTCTCATTTTACAAATCTGACCCATCAATCACTTCTAGGGCCTTTTGCTCTAAGGCTTTAATGGGCACCATTAAAAGTCCGAATCTTTCGTCCTTGGTCTGTCCGTGGTAGAAACGGTAATATATCTGCTGGGCAATAACCGCTAAGCGAAATAGTCCAAAAGTATAATAAAAGTCGAAATAATCGCTGCTTACCCCCATCAGCTCACAATAATAATCAAACTGTCCTTTCCTGGTCAACATCCCTTCTAAATGGGTGGGCATCTGCCGAATTGACTGCATATAGGCTGGATCATCCTTTTCAACCCAATAGCCCAATGAACAACCCAAATCCATCATAGGATCACCCAGTGTTGCCATTTCCCAGTCGAGAATACCGATTATTTCGGTGGGTTTAGCTGGGCCTAGGACCGCATTGTCGAACTTAAAATCGTTATGAATAATGCCGACCAGACCTGATTCGCCTGGCATTTTATCGTGCAGCCAGCCCATGACCCGCTCAAAGTCGGGAGCATCAGGGGTTCTAGCATCCCTATATCTGCCACTCCAACCTTCTACTTGCCGAGTGACATAGCCCGCTGGTTTGCCGAAATCGGCCAGACCTGCCTTGGCGTAATCTACCGAATGTAGCTGGTATTGGGTTTTGATTAGGTTTTCACTTAGGGTACGGGCATCTTGAACTGTGAATTCTAGCCCCTTAGGTAAATCTTGGCGTAGAATAATGCCCGATATGCGTTCCATGACATAGAAAGGTGAGCCTATAATCCCTTCGTCTTCGGTATATACCAAAGGCTCGGGACAGTAGGGAAAGACTGGTTTTAGGGCGCTTAGTATACGGTATTCCCGCCCCATATCGTGGGCTGTTTTGGCCTTCCTGCCGAATGGAGGGCGGCGCAGTACCATCTCTTTTTCCCCGACCTTCACGAAGTAGGTCAGGTTAGAAAAGCCGCTCGGGAACTGCTTTATCTCTATATCCCCCTCCAGGCTCGGAATATGCTCCTTTAGAAATGCAAATACCTTTTGCTTATCGAGTTCCTCACCACTTCTGATGGAGGTAGCCCGATCTGTCAATTTACTCATAATTAGACCTCCGCAAATTATTTTTTAAGCAGAATCGCCTCTGCTGTGTCGATTACGAAGTCGGCATAATCGTCTACGGATATTTTGCGGCTTCTATACTTCCATCTTTTCAAATACCAATCCTGTAAAATTGCTTTAATAACTGCAGCTACTAATACGGCGTTTTCATGGGCGAAAATCCCTTCTTTATTACCTTCCTCGATGATATCAATAAATATTTTCTCGGTTTCTAGTTCATTTTCTATAACCCGTTTCTGTTCTACTTTCGGTAAGTTTCGGGCTTCAATATAATTAAAATAAAACCAGGTACTCATTACTTCTGATAAATATATATGCGTTTTTATGGCTATCTGCAGCTTCTCCCTTGGGCTAGCGTCTGCAGGAATCTGCTCTCTTAGTACCTGATAGGCAATCTGCCGACCTTGGGTTAGTATTAGGATTAAGAGTTCCTCCTTGCTGGTAAAGTAGGAGTACAAGGCCCCCCGACTTAGACCAGAAGCAGCGGAAAGATCCCTAATACTCATAGCTTGGAAACTTTTTTTACTGCAAATATCTAATGTAGCGTCAATTATCTTGATTAAGTTAGTGATGACTGTCTTTTCCTTTTTTACCTTGATGGAACTGCGGTTCTGTTCGAGAATCTGAGCAGAAATCTGCTCTTTGGATACATTAACCATTTTCTTAAATTCTTTGTAATTCATTTGCAGTTGACCAATCCTTTAACTTATTAATCCAAATCCCTAAGTATAGCACGGGCTACACTCATTTTATGAACTTCATCCGTACCATCATAAATCCTAGCTGCACGCTCGTGACGGAAAAAGTAGGCTATGATGGTATCATCGGTCATGCCTAATCCCCCATGCACTTGCAGGGCGCGGTCGACTACTTTTTGCATGACGTCGGCTACGAAAAATTTGATTAGGGAAATGTCGACTCGGGCTGCTTTTTGCCCTAGGTTGTCAATTTGCCAAGCGGCGTGCAGGGTCATTAGTCTAGCTGCTTGTATCTGGGCGGCTGATTCGGCTATCATGGCCTGGATAATTTGTTTGGTGGCTAGTGTCGAGCCATCGGGTGAGATTATTCTTTCCTTAGCTCGACGACACATGAGTTCAAAGGCTCGGTTACATACACCTAACCAACGCATACAATGGTGTATCCTTCCTGGTCCTAACCTTTCCTGGGCAATGGCAAATCCTTGACCTTCGGGGCCCAAAAGGTTAGTCTGGGGAACCCGACAGGATTGGAATAATACTTCGGCATGGCTGCCGTAACCGCCCCCTGTATGTCCCATTACGGGGATATTGCGAACTAGATTAAAGCCTGGGTTATCTGTAGGAACAATAATCATGCTAGCCCGTTGGTGGCGATGGGCGTCGGGATTAGTCACCGCCATACAAATAGTAAATGCAGCCCCATCCGCTGCGGTGGTGTACCATTTTTGCCCATTGATGATGTAATCATCCCCATCTTTTACGGCAGTGGTATCCATCATAACGGGGTTGGAACCTGCCAACTCGACTTCAGTCATGGAAAAACAACTACGTATTTCGCCTGCCACTAGTGGCTTGAGATACTTCTCCTTCTGTTCCTCAGTGCCAAACATATGCAGTATCTCCATGTTACCTGCATCGGGAGCCTGGCAGTTGAAGGTGTAATGACCTAGTGGGGTCCTGCCTAGGGCTTCGGATACTAAGCCATGTTCTACTAAATTAAGCCCCATACCCCCATATTCGGGTTCCTGGTTAGGCGCCCACAGTTCCATTTGCTTGACCATAGCCCTTTTTTCCTCGAGAATCGGCTCTAATTCCGTAAAATCTTGGGTGAGAAAATCGTGTTCCAGAGGTATTAATTCCTTGTCTACAAATTCGTTAATCATCCCTATAATAGTTTTCATTTTGTCCGAAATTGCAAAATCCATATACTTCTCCTCCTTTGCTAAATTTACTTTTTACAAAGTTAGTAACTAAGTCCAGAATAACCATTAATACGCAATAAGTCAATAGTAAAAAGGACGGATGTCCGTTTTTTTATTGACATTTATCCTATATGGAAATAGTATGATAATAATGAAATTCCTATTAAAATATGGGAGGGATCTTAGTGAAAATCCTCGTTTGTATAAAACAAGTGCCCAGCCAGGAAGCGACCTTTAGGGTCGAGGAAAAAAAGGCTGGGCTTACCTATGATGAAAAAACTTCTTATTGGATCAACCGCTATGATGAACACGCCATCGAAGCGGCCCTGCAAATAAAGGAAAAAATCCCTAATTCATCAGTCGATATAATATCCATCGGGCCCAAGCGAGTGCAAAGTGCCATCAGGCGTGGTTTGGAAATGGGGGCTGAAGGGGGCTTTCATCTGCTATATGATAATGAGGGTTACATTAGCCCCGCTGTTAAATCGCGCCTTTTAGCTGGGTTCGCCGCTGACCGTGATTACGACCTAATTCTTACGGGGGTCATGTCAGAGGATATGATGTCGGGGCAAACGGGGCCGATGTTGGCAGCTAGGCTGAATATCCCCTCCGCTACTTCGGTTATGGGGCTAGAAGTCGATATGGAAGCTGGAACCATTCATGTAGAAAGGGAACTGGATTCGGGGCAAAGATCCAGCATGGACTTGAACCTGCCTGCCTTAATAGCAGTGCAATCGGGTATTAACCGCCCCCGCTACCCTTCCTTTTCCAATGTAATGCGAGCCAAAAAAAACCAAATAATTGAGATTGAAGCTGAGGAACCTGAATTTGCCCACAATTATGAAAGGATTGTGGAAATCTTAGATATAAAATCTGACCGTGCAGGGCTTAGGCTGGAAGGAACTAGGGAAGAAAAAGCGCGAGAGTTGAGGCAAATCCTTTACGAAAAATCTTTACTATAGAAGGAGGTTACTATGGCTAACTCTATAATGATAATTTGCGAACAAAATCAGGGAGAAATCCTGCCTGTAACCCGAGAATTAATTACTTGTGCTAATAAACTGGCCAGCCATGAGCCAGCTCGGATAAAGGCCGTCTTACCTGCTATGATTGCGGATAGACCTAGCCTGGATGGGGTGGACTTGCTCCTGGTGACTAGCCCCGCCTTAGCAGAATATTCGGGTGAAGGCTGGGAAAAGGCCGCCCTAATCGCAGTGGAGGAAATAAAACCAGATATTATAATCATAGCCCATACTGCGAGTGGCTATGACTTCGCCCCCCGTTTGGCCGCGCATTTGGATGCGTCTTGCCTAACTTCGGTAAATGGGGTGGAGTTAGGGGATAATGGAGTAAGATACCGCCGTAGCGGTTTCCATGGTAAAGTCGATGTCTTATATGAAGCTGGGCCAGCCCCCTTAGTTATGACGGTCTTGCCTGGTGCTTTCCCTGCTTACGAACCCACCGAAGGAGTCCTGGCCGCTAGTACGACTAGGGTTCTAGAGGCTGATATTAATTTGGCAAAAACGAAAAACATAGAATCCAGTAGTCCAGATGAAATAAATACCGAACTCGAGGATGCCACGGTCATAATAGCAGTCGGACGGGGAATCGGAAAGGCCGAAAATCTACATCTGATTCACGACCTAGCGGCTTGTTTCAACCGTTCCGCGGTGGCGGGCTCCAGGGTTGCTTGTGATAACGGTTGGATTAAGTACAATGCCCAGATAGGAATGACTGGTAAAAAAGTTTCCCCCCAGCTTTACATAGCCTGCGGAATCTCAGGAACTATCCAGCATGTGGTAGGTATTCAAGATGCCCAGACCATAGTGGCTATCAATCGGGACCCAGAGGCTGCCATATTCAGCTATGCGGATATTTGTATAGTGGAAGAATTGGAAAAATTCATCCCCGCCTTCCTTAAAACTGCGAAAAAGTGACCGACTGGGGCCTAAGGATGACAGCAAGAAAACTTGCCACTGAAGACACTGACATCCACTGAATTCTTTTTTGGTACTGATTGACACAAGCTGGGATGCCAGAAAAACACTAGTAGCCCCGAGCTTACTCGAGGCTACTTTTTAAAAAACTAAGAATTAAAATAATCCTATACTTTTTTATTAGTCCTTCTCCAAATTTTTAGTTTTTCCGCTTCTTTAATTAAGTCATCACGGAAGTCGGGATGGGCTATGGATATAATTGCCTCCGCCCTTTCCCAAGTGGGCTTAATCGTCATTTGTACAGCACCATATTCAGTAATGATGTAGTCTACCATTTGTCTAGGGATAGTTGTTATAGAGCCTGCTTCAAATGTAGGGACAATCCGCGAATACATTTTACCTTCATTATCAGAGAAAGTAGAGGATAAGCAAATAAAGCTGCGACCGTTTTTAGACCATTGAGAACCGAGCACAAAATCCCACATACCACCATTACCCGATATCTGTGTAATACCCATGCTTTCAGCATTGACTTGCGTGTATAAATCAACTTGAACTGCATTACAAATAGAAATAAAATTATCTAAACGTGCAATAACCCGCGGATCATTAGTGTAATTTACTGGATGGGAAGCCAAACCTGGGTTATCATCCATGAAATCATACATCCGCTGACTACCTATGGCAAATGTATAAGCTACCTTATGCCTGTCGATTTCCTTCACCGCACCATTCATACGACCAGATTCAATCATATCAACATAGGCGTCAACAAACATTTCCGTATGTCCGCCTAGATTTTTGAGGTCCGAAGCCGCAATAGCTCGACCAACCGCATTAGGCATACCCCCAATGCCTAATTGAATACAACATCCATCACGTACATGTTCCATTAAGTGATTAGCAACCTTGATATCTATTTCATCAGGTTCGGCCCCAGGAAGATCTGGTAATAATTGATCATCAGGTGCTTCGACTATGAAATCTACCATAGAAATATGTACTGATTCTTCAGAACCACCTAGGCATCTAGGCATGTTCTTATTAACCTCTACAATGGTAACGTTAGACCTTTCCATATTAGCTATGGTCTCGGAATTTTGTGGTCCCAAGTTAAAATAACCATTGGCATCCATAGGGCACACCTGACTGATGGTCAACTTCCTATTTGGTCCATAACCATCCCGATGGTATCTAGGTGCTTCGTGATAAAGAATTGGTGAATAATAGGCTAGTCCATAATTAGATTGTAGAATTCTGGATACCTTACTAAATTGCCAATCTTGATAAATAAAACTGTCTCTTACCTTGGCTACTTCTGGTACTGGTGGAAGCGTAACCGCAGAAAATACTTGTACATCTCGGAGCTCATCTTTACGGTTAGCTAAAGCAATATCACAGACGACTGGTTTTCCATTAAAAAACCCGTAATCTACAATATCTCCACTTTCAACAACTTTTACGGCTTCTTCTGCACTAACTAATTTGCGCTTATACTCACTCGAAAACATTACAATCCCCCCTCATATTTTGGCATAATGAAATAATTATGCCATTTCATAATAATTATACATAAAGATTGATGAATTTGATAGACTTGATTTAATTTTCTTAATAATTAAAACAAAATGACAAATAAAGTCCCCAGCCACCTAGTTGGGGAAATTGTAGAAATTGATTGACGAAGCATATGCGGAAATGGCATTTGGCTATCTTTTACATAATTACATAATACAAGGGGCAGCCTACCTGAACTGGCATGCTGCCCCTTGACACATTAATATTTATATTTTACAAAATTATCTACCAGAAACTACTATAGACTACGCAAAAGTTTAATCGTTTCCTCAGTAGAGACAATATGTCCAAAATCTTTTTCCATTCGTGCAAGGGCATTTTCGTGAGTAGGAATGTCACGAGCCATAGTCGCATCACCAACAACAATATTCAAAAAGCCCAGATCTTGTGCTACCCGAACAGTACCTTCTACACAATAATCTGTGAATACACCTGTTACAACTAGACAATCTATTTGCCAATTTCTTAGATAACGTTCAAGAATTGTTCCAGTAAAAGCTATACTCTGTGGTTTATCAATTACAAGATCTTCTGGTTTTTGTACCGCAAGTAGTTCATCTACAATTTCAACATCCCATGTCCCTTCACAAAATACACCTGGAGCCAGATTGTTATACCAGTTAAAGGCGGCATGCTCATATGTACCAGGTTTCATATCTGTAAAACCTTTTTTCCTGAATACCCTAGCCCAAATTACAGGGGCATCAATCCGCCTAAATTCCTCAACTATCTTTATCGTGTTTTCAATCGCCCCAGATTTGCGTATTATTTCCCAGCTTTGCCAACCTACTTTGTCAAGTAGACCACCTTCTGTGCAGCAATCATTTTCAAAATCTATTGCCAGAAGCGCCACATTATCCCTTTTCACAAATTGTCTCCAATTAATATCTTCCCAAAGGGGATTTTCAGGTATTTCGACTTTAAATTCACCTTCACCGATAATAATTTTTCCGTCCATAATAAAATACCTCCTATCTTTATTTGGCTTTTACACCAATCTGTTCGATAAAAACTGGATGTATCATATGTTTTTTAGTTCAAAAGACAGCAATTATTGCAGTTAGTTTTTATTCAAACCCTTCAGAATACTTCCCAATGCGCTTTTTAAACAGTTGTTCTTGTGGCTTATTGTTCCAACATCATAATATTTGCCGTTCATACGCACGTACGAGCTTGATTATATAATAATATTTCAGTCCTATAATGTCAATGAGTATTCTGCCGTTATTATACTCCATGTGCTCCACGTGAAGCGCATTATTAAGCTTAATATTTTGTTCCTTATTATTGACAAAAATAATATAAACATGCGACAATAAAAATAATCATACGTATGTACGAACGGCAAAATAAGCAAAATGATGTAAAGGAGAATCGAAAATGGAGAATAAACTTTATTGGAATCCCGAAGTCGAAGGTTTGGACAAAAACGAATTGAACAACTTAGAATTATCGGAATTGAAAAAAGAACTGCAATATGTTTACTCTACTTCTGAGTTTTATCGGAAAAAGTTTGACTCAGTGAATTTCCACCCAGACGATTTTACTGATTTTAGTGATATGGGAAAGGTACCCTTTACAACAAAGAATGAACTGCTCCAGTCGCAAGAAGAATATGGTGGACTAGGCGGGCACTGCTGTGCCCCATATAGCGATGTTGTTAGACTGCAAGGTACTAGTGGAACAACTGCCAAGTCACTTTATATTGGCTTAACTAAAAATGATGTTGAGGTGTGGAATGAACTATTTGCACGCCATGCCTGGATAGGCGGAATCCGCCCAGGGGATCGGTTTGTCAATCCTTGTAATTTCACGCTTTTGGCTGGAGGGCTATCAGAATCAGTATCTGCCGAGGCTATGGGGTATGGAGTTATTCCAGCTCCCATTTCTAGCACTTCGATGGAAAAATTCCTAGAAATAATTAAAGACCTACAACCTAACGTAATCATGATGACCCCATCGAGCTCAGCCTTTTTAGCTGAACAAGTACGAACCATACTGGGCATTGAACCCCATGAATTAGGCTATAAAAAGGGCTTTTTAGCGGGTGAACCATTACCTGAAGAGGTAAGGAAACATATCGAAAAAGAATGGGGAATCGAGGCTAGGAGCTTTTTCGGGATGGCAGATGTGGCCGTTGATATGGCTGCTGAATGTGAACTTAAAAATGGTATGCATTTTGTAGGGCAAGGTTTAGTATATTTCGAACTAATAGATCCCGATACAGAGCAAGTTTTGGAAATGAAGGATGGGGTAACTGGGGAACTAGTTTATACAACTTTACAAAGAGAATGTACCCCCGCCATACGTTATCGGAGTCGAGACATGGCGAAGGTTTGGGTTTCACCCTGCCCATGTGGTAGAAATACACCACGAATTGAAATAATCGGGCGCTCAGATGACATGATCAAAGTCAAGGGCTTAAATGTATTCCCATCGGCGGTGCAAAAGGTAGTAACATCCTTTATCCCTGAAACTACAGGTGAATTACGCATTGTACTAGACAAAAAACCAATTGGACACACGATTGGGGAAAACTTAGTCTTGAAAATTGAACATGGTAATGAAGTCGCTGCTACAGGCTTGGATGATCTGGCACAAAGAATTAAGGAACAAATAAGGGCAACCTTGCAAATCAATCCTATAATCAGGCTGGTTCCTCCCAACACTATACCAAAATCGCAATACAAAGTAGATTTATTTGAAAGATTGTACGAAGAATAATACCCAGAATACTATGTTGCTATGAGAATATTTAACTGTTGGAGGAGTTGCACTTATGGATAAAGGTAGAGTTTTTTATGGATGGTGGATCGTTATTGGCTGTACATTGATTATGGCTGCAACATGTGGCATTGCAATGAACAGTATCCCGGTTGCCTATAAACCTATTGCTAGTACTTTTGGTTTCAAAATGGGCGAAGTTTCCATTATTACTTCATTAATGGCTTTATCAGCTATGCTCGCCGCATTAGTGGTAGGCAAATTAATGAGCAAAATTAATGTCAGACTATTAACTACTGTTTGTGGCCTATTATATTGTGTAGGTTTAACAAGCTATGCTTTTTGTTCCAATTTAGTACACTTCTATGCCGCCTCGGTTATAATTGGCATCGGGGCAGCGGGAACATATTTGATACCAATATCAGTTATTATTACCAATTGGTTCAACGAAAAGCGTGGCTTGGCTTTGGCTATTGCTTTCGCTGGAACTGGTGTAGGTGGGATAATATTTGGACCACTGATGAACTATATGATTACCATCGTAGGAGTAAGTAAAACATTCTTATTAGTCGGTGCTATTTCTGCTATTTTAATTTTACCCGTGACCTTATTCTTACTCAGATTAACCCCAGTAGAAATGGGGTTATTACCCTATGGCAATCAGGAAGAATTGCTAAACGGTGCAGAAGAATTGACAACTAATGGTCTAACTCTAGGCCAAGCATCCAAAACTCTGAGCTTCTGGCTATTAGCCATTGCAATTATATTTTGGTCATCAGCAACTATCGGCATCCAAATGCATATTCCATCATACTTTACCCATATTGGTTATTCTGCTGCCTTCGCGGCAGGAATTTTTGCTGCAGTAAACGGAATTTTAATGTTAGGTAAATTAGTCATAGGCTTAGTGGCTGATAAATTTGGGACCAAAACAAGTATTTATTATATATTCATTATTGGCTTACTCGCCATATTTACTTTGAATTTTGTAAATATTAAATTGGTGGCATATTTGTTTGCAGGATTAGCTGGTTTGGCCGCCGCGATAATGACTATACCACTCGCTTTATGGACTGCCGAGATCTTAGGAAAAAAAGATTTTGCTATGATTTATTCTTTGATGAATGTTTGTTTAACCCTTGGGGTGGCCTGCGGACCACCAATAACTGGTTTTATTTTCGATGCTAATAATAGTTATCTCCCCTCAATTTATCTGTGGATTGGGGTTCTGGCTTTATCTATGGTGATAGCATTGATAGCCTATGGAAGAAGACCCCAATTCTGATATTAGCATTGTCCAACAAACATCTTCAGAAAGGTTTTTTAAAATTTTGCTTAAATTTTTTTACAAGGAGGCAAGAAATATGATTGTTGATTGTTCAAATACTTTACCCCAATTTTTATTTGATGATATGAAAAATCCCGCCCCAGGCTTTGAAGGCTATTTTGCCTTATTTGGATTACGATATGCCCGATGGGCTGGTTGGAGCGATGAAGAATTTTATGGACGTCTCCAAAAAGATTCCTATCAAAGTGTAAATGTCCAATTAGTCGAAGATCTGGAAAAAGAATTAACTATGGATAAATTTATTGACCAATTACAGAAAGCAGGAATTACTTTACATGCAATTCATAACATGGACTATGGTCGTGATCCCTTAGCCGAAACCTTTGACCATGATTATGTAGCAGATATTCTTAAAAGTTATCCTGGGCAGTTCTTAGGGTATGCAGGATATAACCCCCACAAGGGCACTCGTAGTTTAAAAACTGTACGCAAGGCATTGGAGAACCAAGGATATAAGGCTGTAGTAATCAGTCCATATAATCATGGAGTTTTTGCTGATGATCGTAAATATTATCCATTGTATGCTCTTTGTGAAGAGGCAAATGTCCCTATTTGGATTCATACTTCGGTAAACTATCTTACAAATACATCAATATATTACGGTCACCCCTCGCATTTAGAACACCCCCTGATTGATTTTCCGAATTTGAAAATAATTGCTGGGCATGGAGGATGGCCATGGGGTAATGAATTGGTCACAATGCTAATTAAATACGACAATCTTTATACTGATATGTCAGCAACTAGACCCCGCTATATTTCCGCACCTAATACTGGTTGGGATATGCTTTTCGGGTATTTGAAAAACCTAATTCAGGATAAGGTGATTTTCTCATCAGACTGGCTATCTATGGGGGAACCCATTGAAGCAATTTTGCAGGAAATAGAGGAATGGCAGCTAAAGGATAACGTAAAAGAAAAATTCTTTTGGAAAAATGCAAATCGGGTATTTGGATTAGGATTGGAAAAATAATTAACAAGAATAATTATAAAATTAATAATTTATATTTAAGGTCTGGCTTTAGCTGCCAGACCTTAATATGTCTAATAAGGTAATAATTTTGAAATTATGACTAATATTTCGTAAAATATAGTAGAAATTATTAAGACCTTATTGAAATTCTAATGTAGGATTAAGGTCTAAAGGATATAGCTGATGTGAAAATATTTTGGAGGTAATTTAATTGGAAAGTAAACATAATGGGCAGAAAACTAAAATTATACAGGCGGCAATGAAGGTGCTTTTTGAACAGGGGTTAAATGAAATGACCTTTAGAAGTGTAGCTGCAGAGGCTGGGATAAGTCCAGGTACACTTTATTATTATTACAATTCTAAAGATTTAATGTTATATGATATTCTTGATAGCAATACTAGCAAAACTGGAGGGCTAGTTAGTTTCTTGCATAATGAAGCAAAAAATAAAGATGAGGTCTTTTCAATATTAATTGATATGATGGACGATTATGTAAAAAACAATAAACAAAATATGATTTTTTTACACATACTTCATGAGGCCGTAGGTGGCAATACGGAGTTAGCTGAAAAGTTGAATGAGAAATATCGTGCATGGTTTAAAGGCTTTGAAGATATGATTGAAATATACTATGGTATCGAAAAGGGACCCCTAAATAGGGGGATAGCTGTCTTTATTGATGCTATGGTAGATGGATTTGCTCTAATGGAATTATTGGGTATTAAGACTGTTGAACAGCCTGAGGTAAAACAGATTATTAGTTACATTTTATCAGAGGAATTCGGGAAAAATCTACAAAGCTTTTCGTCCCAAAATTAAGATAATTATGTGGCGCGTTTGAATAAGATTAGCTTGCTAATTCTATTTCAATACCTTTACGATATATTAACCTTAACAAACGCGGGGAAAACAAACGCGGGGACGGTTCTCCGTTTGGGAATGATTTCACAACCTTAGTTGCTTAATGAAAACATAGGGAACTTAAGTAGAGGCAGTTCAAAGGCTTCAGTTATTTGCTTAGGGGATAATTCCGCCGCTAGGGTCATGATTAGCTCTACCGCCACCTGTCGAATAAATAAGGATTCACCAGTTTCGCGTATTCCATGACTACCCGTTTAGCATTTTCACGCGATTTCCACCATCATTATATAAGGAGCATAGCCTTGCCCATATAAATCCACCGCCCCTAATATCCTATCTGGGCCACTACCCATGAGCACAATAATTACATCCGACTCTTCTGGGGAATCGTTTGCGACTATTCCCGTCCCAGCAAATAAAAAAAATACTGCCAGCAAAAGCAGTATCGTTACACCTACAATTAGAAATGGTCTATTTCTAAGTCTGGCCACAAAAATCCTCCCTATATCCCCATCACCCATTCCCCCGCTCAAACCTCCAGGCATCCCTAACCATATCCTCCATAGTCAGTTCAGCCCTCCAACCGAGTTCATGCTCTATTTTACTAGCATCGGCAAAAGATATGGCAATATCGCCAGGACGCCTTGCTACTATTTCATAAGGAATATCAAGACCATTAACTTGGGCAAATGTATTGACTAGTTCTAACACCGAGGTACCCAGTCCAGTTCCTAAATTATAAATATTCACACCAGTTCCTAAAGCCTCGATAGCTTTTACATGCCCTCTGGCCAGATCTACCACGTGAATGTAATCCCTAACACCAGTGCCATCAACCGTATCGTAATCATCGCCAAATATACTTAGCTTAGGCAGAACCCCCTTGGCCACTTTAGTCACAAATGGCATTAAGTTATTAGGGACTCCATTAGGATCTTCCCCTATCAGCCCACTTTCATGGGCACCTACGGGATTAAAATATCTTAGCAAACTTACAGCAAAATCGGCATTAGCGTTTACTGTATCAATTAGGATTCTCTCACTCATGGCCTTAGTTTCACCATAAGGATTAGTCGTGGCCTTTAGTTCCATATCCTCTTTAAGCGGAGATGGTTGATCACCGTATACCGTTGCAGATGAACTAAAAACAAATTTCCCCACCCCATACTTAATACACAACTTAGCCAAGACCATGGTAGAAACGATGTTGTTATAGTAGTATTTCAGTGGTTTTGCTACCGATTCACCTACCGCCTTAAGGCCTGCGAAATGAATAAGCCCATCAATTCTATGTTTTTTATAAATGTCCTCGACTCTAGTCTCATCAGTAACATCAATTTGATAAAACTCGGGCTTAACCCCACTTATCTCATGAATTTTATCCAAAACTTCAATTTTTGAATTAACAAGGTTATCAGCAATGATTACCCTATGCTTATTTGCAATTAACTCTATTACTGTATGGCTGCCGATAAAGCCTAGGCCACCAGTGACTAGTATCTTCATGACTATCCCTCTTCTTCGCCATTCTCTACACTTTATTCGGAACCCTTACTCTTTCTCCTTACTAGATGCTACCTCATCTATCCCCCCGTACATTTCCCCATAATACTTCACATAATCGCCCGATACGATATTTTCCACCCAGCCCATATTGGCTAGATACCATTCAATTGTTTCCTTAATCCCCTGTTCAAAAGTATAAAGGGGTTCCCAACCTAATTGGCTGGTAATTTTCCTATTATCAATAGCATATCTTCTGTCATGTCCAGGACGATCTTTTACGTATTTTATTAGACTCCTCGATTTTCCCAGGGCCTCTATAATTAACTTCACTATTTCGATATTAGCTTTCTCATTATTACCACCGATGTTATATACTTCCCCATCTAGACCCTTATGTAAGACCCTGTCTATAGCAGAACAGTGATCAGCTACATGCAGCCAATCCCTCACCTGCATACCATCACCATAGATGGGTAAATCTTTATCATTTAAGCAATTATTAATCATCAGGGGGATTAATTTTTCGGGAAATTGGTAGGGTCCGTAGTTATTACTACAACGGGTGATATTCATAGGCATACCGAAGGTTTCCTTATAAGCTCTTACGATTAAATCCGCCGAGGCTTTAGAAGCCGAATAAGGGCTATTGGGCATTAAAGGCATAGTTTCGACAAATAGCCCCGTTTCGCCCAAGGCACCATACACCTCATCCGTAGATACCTGCAAAAATTTAACCCCAGTTTTATAATCCCTACAGTACTTATCATCGGGATTAACCTTCCAGTACTTTTTAGCTGCATCAAGTAAGACTTGAGTACCAATAATATTAGTAGTTAGGAAAATCTCCGGTTCCACGATACTCCTATCTACATGGCTTTCTGCTGCCATATTAACCACCGCATCAATTTCATAAGTTGCGAAAACTTCATCTATCTTAAGCCGATCCCTAATATCTGCCTTAACAAATATGTAGTTAGGATTATCTGTAATGTCTTTTAGGTTTTCCAAATTCCCCGCATATGTAAGTGCATCCACATTGACAATCCTATACTCAGGATGTTGGTCCAGCATATACTTCACAAAATTACTGCCGATAAAACCGGCTCCACCAGTAACTAAAATGTTTTTCATCTATTATGCCCAATCCTTTCAAAACTCAATCCCTTAAACACTCTAATATTATCATATAATCAATAATAATTCCCTTTGTTACTGTAGGGGCAGACGAACGAACCTACCTGCCCGATAATCTAGCCTTATGCCATCCTGAAAAGCGCAGCAGCAAAGAACCTTTCCCCCATTAGCCCCAAATTCATTTGGGGGGTCGTATTTGGCGGGGAAATACAAAAGCGGGCTTACAACTAGTGCACCCGCCTTAATTCTTAACCTTCTATTTCCCTTTTTAATTTGTTTATTTCCTCTTTTTCCAAACCCGTATATTTTATTACTTTCTCCACAACTTCACCATCTAAAAGCATGTTTCTTGCCATTTCCCAGGCTTTTTTAAGCTCGCCTTCTTGTCTACCTTCTTGCCTACCTTCCTGTCTGCCCTTTTCATGCCATGATGTGG
>CAZEPV010000026.1:0-22625 GCA_964514235.1 uncultured Syntrophomonadaceae bacterium
AGGTATATTATACCATAAGAAGAACTTTTAATTTTGAATACTTAATTTTTAATTCTTAATTCCTAATTTGATTTTTGAATTTTTAATTCCAATTCTGAGTTAGGAATTAAAAAAGCGATCTTACTCTTTAATAAGACCGCCTTTTAAGTATATGCCTTTTACTCTTCCATCTGTTTTGCTAAAAAACCTGCTGCTGTTTCGGCTAGCTTAATTTCCAAGTCTCCTAGTTTTACATTGGCTTCCTTACTTAAAATGATGACAGCCCCAATCGGATCACCTTGAGTAATAATTGGTGCAATTACTTGTGATTTAACGGTATATTCACGATCATCATTTTCTATAATGTGCATATTTTCATCTTCAGGACTATCGATTTCTTTCATAATATAGGTAGTCCGTTCCTCTAAAGACTTTTCTATTGCCATACCTACTGGTTTGCCCATAAATTCCCGTTTGTTAGCACCTGCTACTGCAATAATTACGTCCCGATCGGCGATAATAGAGACGTGCCCCGTAGTCTCATGAAGTGAGTCTGCATATTCCTTAGCAAAATCCCCCAATTCCCCGATGGGGGAATATTTCTTTAATATAACTTCACCTTCACGGTCAACAAAAATCTCCAGAGGGTCACCCTCACGAATACGTAGAGTTCTGCGAATTTCTTTGGGAATAACTACTCGACCTAAATCATCAATCCTGCGTACAATCCCTGTTGCTTTCATGTTACAATTATCCCTCCTTTTCTTGAAGAAATGAATATACTTAAGTTTCTTTTCTCATTGATAGTATATAACTCAAAATCCCCTTTTATTCACTTTTTACCATCAAAGCTGAAAAATATTTTATTAATATTACCTGTAATTTTGGTTAAAACTACTTAAGAGCTTTGTATAAAGGGGGTCTAGAGTGTATAGAATCTCCAATTTCCAGATTTTTTGCATACTAATGATTTTGGTGGGACCTATCGCCTATCTCGAGGTACCTAAGCGTTTGGCTGTTCTTACTTTTAATAATGGTTGGTTAGCTGCCTTGCTTACTATAATTCCAGGTATATTAATTATTATGATGTTTAATTATATTATCCGTAAGAGCCAAAATCCTTTTCCCCTATTATTGGAGGAGTACTTAGGGAAAATAGGGGGGAAACTTTTGGCTGGTATTTATGTCATAGTTTTTCTTTTCATAGTTAGTTTTACCCTAAGTGTTTTTGTTAATTTTATTATCATTAATGTTTTGCCTGATATTCCCGTCAGTGTTTTAATAGGTTCTTTCCTTTTCTTAAGTTACTTCATAATAAAAAATGGTCTAGAAAATCTGGCTAGGTTAAGTGAGCTAATTGTATTTATAGGTCTACCCTTTTCCTTCGGAATTGTTTTTTTGGCTGCATCCCAGACCCTAGATGTAAAAAACCTACTACCCCTTGCCCGAGTAAGTATTAATCATTTGGGATTAGCAGTTTTTTCTGCTAGTGCAGTTTTAGGTAGGTTATTTCCCATTTTAACTATTGCTTATTTCTCCAATTATCGGCCCAAGGTTGCCAATGCAGCATATTGGGTCTTGGGCTTCTATATAATATTGATTTTTTCCGCTACGGTAGTGACTACTTTAGTTTACGGTAGTGTGGCTTCTACCCTGCTGACATTTCCGGTTTTTTCCGTACTTAGATTAATCAAAATCGGGGAATTCTTAAGTAACTTGGATATCTTTTTTATCGGTATTTGGATTGCGGGCATTATAGGGACACTTACATTCTTTTGGTTTATGGCCTGCTTTACTACCCAACAAATATTTAATTTGAAGGGTTACAGTTTCTTAGCAGCACCTACTAGTCTTATTATTGCAGTAGTTTCACTCCTAATTAGTCCCAATATTGTTGTTTTAAATATAATCAATGAAACTCTGGTGGTTTTGGTATATTTCTTTTTCCTTATTATGATTCCTATCATCCTATTTATCCTAGCTCTATTTAAACCGGATCAGCCGATTAAAAGCTCTAGCGACAGTAAGGGTTCTTCCGCAATTATGTGAATAATGTATCTGTTCTAAGTAAAAACTAAGGCATATTGTTTGCATTATTTTCCCTTTAGAAGGCCAATTTATTTATGGAGGAAATTATTTAATATGAGATATATTAAAGGTCAAAAAACTAATGATTCTCAGCCCATACCACTAGATGAATTAGTCGAGCAAAATTTGTCATCTGACCTGCAAGAAAACCTAGCCAGCTTAGACAGGTTGCTAGAAGGCTGCTCTGATGTGGTTATAAAAGAATTTGAATTTGCCAAAGAACCTACTATAAAAGCTGGTTTACTTTATTTCGATGGCTTAGTCCAGAGAAGTGCTATTGAAAATCATATATTGAAACCTTTAATGCTAGAAATAGAAAAGATATCCCCCGAATTTCTCTCCATTTACGAAGCCCAGGATATGTTAAATTCAGTGCAAAATCGAATTTTATCTACGGTCGATTTAGACACTATTAATACTTTTGATGAAGTATGCCATCACATTAGTTCTGGGGATACAGTTTTAATCATTGACGGTTACACCCCAGCTTTAGTGGCTGACACCCGTATGTGGGAAACTCGGGCTATGGAAACCCCCGAAAATGAAATCGTCATTTTCGGGCCTAAGGAAGGTTTCACCGAGACCCTACGCATAAATACTGGTGCACTTAGGAGAAGAATTAAATCGACTAACTTCAAAATTGAGCCTTTTGTTATAGGTAAAATTACTAAAACTGATGTAGTTTTATGTTATATAAATAATATTGCCCCCGAAGGCTTAGTAAATGAAGTGAGAAAGCGCCTTAATAATATTGATATTGATGCTGTTTTAGATACTGGCTACTTAAAGGAATTTATCTCCGATAATACTTCTACTATGTTTTCGGAAATAGAACATACCGAAAAACCAGACAGGGTTTGTGGACATCTCTTAGAAGGACGAGTCTGTATTATGGTTGATGGCTCCCCCATGGCCATAATTACTCCCATCAGTTTCCCCCAGTATTTAATATCTTCCGAAGATTATTATACCCATTATGTGCCCGCCAGCTTGTTTCGCATACTAAGGGCTGGGGCTTTATTTATATCCTTGCTACTGCCTTCTATTTATGTGGCCTTAATAACTTTCCACCATGAAATGATCCCCACTTCCCTTTATTTGACTATTTTAGCTACTAGGCAGGGGGTACCTTTTCCTCCTTTTTTGGAGGCTTTGATGTTAGAAGCTACATTTGAAATGTTAAGAGAAGCAGGGATTAGGTTGCCGCGGGCAGTTGGTCCTGCGGTCAGTATTGTGGGGGCCTTGATTATAGGGGATGCAGCAGTAAGGGCTGGTTTAGTTTCGACTCCTATGGTAGTAGTAGTTGCTTTTACCGGTATCGCCTCCTTTGTCATGCCAGCCTATAACGCGGGAATTATTATCCGTATTTCTAGGTTCGGCTTCTTGTTCGCTGGGGCCATATTAGGCTTTTTAGGTATCATGGTAGCTCTGGGTTTATTCTTAACTCGTATGGTTTCCTTAACTAGTTTAGGCCAGCCTTACATGGCACCTATTGCCCCCTTTAATCGGGCCCAAATGACAGATATCCTTATCAGACGCCCTTGGTTCAAGAGCGAAAAAAGGCCCTATGTTGAGGGAATGGATAATCAGATTAGACAGAACCCACCTGATAAAGATGATGGGGGGCTATAAGGTGAAAAATTCCCTAAATATAGCTTTAATATTTGTTTTCTTGCTTACTGCTGGTTGTCAGGCAGTCAACGTGGATGATACCACGGTACCGATTGGTTTTGGATTCGAATGGGAAGATACAGACGAATTCAAGGTTACTGCCCAACTAGCCAAGCCTAGGCAAGCAGGCGAAGGTAGTGAAAGTGAAGCGGCGGACGAAAAGTCCTTTATTGTAGTGTCCAAAACAGGTGAAACTTTATCTATGGCCAGCCGTAATCTCAGCTTAATTTTACCTCGCTTACCTTTATGGACCTTTGCAAGTTTATTAGTTATAGGAGAAAACTTGGCTGCTAGGGATGCGGCTTTATATTCTGATGTCTTAGCTAGGGTGCCCAGAATCCGTACCAACATAATGGTAGTAGTTTGCCAGGATACCAGCCCGGAAAAATTGCTACAAATCGAAACCCCTTTAGAACCACTTTCTGCTATAGGTATTACCAAAATAATTGAAATCCAAAAAGAGCAATTGGGGATTTATGTACCTATTACAATTGGGGAATTTATTTCTAAACTCGCAACCCCAGGGCTAGATCCTGTAGTTCCGATAGCAAGAACCGCTAAAACTGGAGACAAGGAGCAAATTAAAATAGAAGGAACTGCTATTTTTTCTGGAGCTAAGATGGTTGGTAGCTTTAACGAAAGAGAAAGCCGAGGCTACCGCTGGACTATTCCTAAAGTGCAACAAGGTGGATTAATTACTATTCCAGACCCAACCGATGCTGGTAAAATAGTAGTTCTAGAATTAATCCGTACTGAGGCAAAGAGCAAACCCTTTATCGACGGAAAAGGTAACATTTCGGTAAATATTAGCATAAAGGCCGAAGGTAATTTTTATGAGCAACATTCTGGACATGAATTGATTAATTTAAAAGGTTTTACAGCTATGGAGAAACTGGCTGCTCAGGAAATAGAAAAAGAAGTAGCCCTAGCTATAAAAAGAAGTCAGGAATTAAATAGTGATATTTTCGGCTGGGGACAGTTAATTTATAATAAGCATCCCCAGGTTTGGCATGAAATCGAAGCTGATTGGTATGATTATTATCCATTTGTAAATAGTAATATTGAGGTCACCTTTGAATTACGTAGGAGTTACTTGACCAATAAGACCTTTAAATTCCGCTAATAGGAGATGGATTATGCTTGCACTTTTAATAGCTATTTTAATTTTAATTTTATGGGCGGAATTGCCTGCTTTATTTCGGGAGAAGCTTTACTTGGAAATTGCTATATTTATGGTGTTCTATGTTTGTGGCGTAATTCTAGCTCTTCTAAATTTTTATAATTTACCTCTCTTTAATCCGTTTGAGACCCTAGCTAGTATTTTAGCCAAGTATTAAGGGAAAGGCATTCTTATGTATAGAAATAGTTTAATCATGCTTTTGTTAATTTGTATTTTTACGACTGGTTGTTGGGATCAGGTCGATTTGAATAATACCGCAGTTTGTAGCGGTATAGGGGTTGACTTGACCGAAAGTGATAAGATCCACTTCGTGGCTCAATTTAACAAACCAATTAACCGTCAAGAAAATACCTCTAGTGGGGAATCAGAATTCGAAGTTTTAAGTGGGGTTGGGGAATCCATAGCTGAAGCAGCACGAAAAATCACCTTAAGTTTACCCCGAGTCCCTTTATGGTCGCATGGAGAAACCTTTATAATCGGAGAAAAGTTGGCCACAAAAGATTTATCCGTTTTGCTGGATTTTTTATATCGTAATCGCAAAATCAGGATGAGTTCTTTTGTTTTTATCACCCAAGATGCTTCCTTAGAGGAAGTCTATAATGCCAATTGCCCCCTAGCATTGTGTTCAGCCCGAGGAATCCTGAAAATTGTGCGTTGGCAAGAACAACAATTGGGCATGTATAGGCCCATGCTTTTGAATGAATTTATTGTTAGGGCTGCCACGCCAGGAATTGACCCCTATGCACCCCTAATAGATGTCATCGAGGATTTAGAGGGGCAGAAAATCCTTACCGTCAATGAAATTGCCATATTTCGTGATAAGAAGATGGTGGGTAAACTAAATCCTCAGGAATGTAGGGGCCTATTTTGGCTGCAGGATCGTAAACCTGGAGGCTTGTTAGTAGTAACCTACCCTGACAGTTTGCAAGTAAAAATTAACTTAGAAACCAAGGACTTTAAAACTAAGGTTTTTCCCCATATAGAAAATGATAAAGTAACTATGTTCATCAGGAGTGAGGTAGAGTTCAACTTATTAGAAGTAGCAGGAAGATTAGATGAAAGATCTACGGAATTTATAAAAAAAGTCGAAAAAGCTGCCGAGGAAGAAATCGCTAGCCAGATTAGAGCTGCGGTCGTAAAAGGCCAAAAAACTAAAAGCGACTTTTTAGGCTTTGGACGGACTATCTATCGTTATGAACCAGATTATTGGGACAGAAGAAAGGCTGATTGGCCAGACCTTTACCCCCAAATTGCCCTAGACATAGATATAAAAGTTAAGTTGGCTAATTCTTATTTAATTAATAACGAGTTTCTAGCCACCCATAAGGAGTTAAAACCATGATGATTTACGTAATTATATTATTTTTCATCCTTTGTGTGGCTTATTCTTTCTACCCCTTAATTAGAAACAAAAAATGGGCCGAACTATTTTTAGCCATTTTCATTTTTCTCCTTGGGACCCTTTATGCTATACAATACCAGTTTGATGCTAATATTTTGCCCCAACCAGGTGACTTAATAAGCAGACTAGACCCCTGGGCTAATAGTTTAGGAAAGTTCTTCGAATTAAACTTTTGATTAGGAGTTTTGCTATGAATCAGATATATAGCCGACAATTAGGTATTTTACTATTTATTTTTTTACTGGGTAGTGCTTTGGTTTATGTACCTGAAAGTGTTATAACCCAGGATGTCTGGGTGGCGACTACCTTGGCTACCTTAGTCGGCTTATATCTTTTATATGTTTTGCTTACTATCCAGGAAATGCATCCAGATCTTAATATTATGCAGGTCGCCGAATTAAGCATGGGACGAATTGTGGGTAAGTTTTTTAATTTGCTATTTCTATGGGGCCTACTCATGGCTACGATCCTATTGCTTTTCGATATTGTCTTACTCCTACAAATCATCTATCCTAAAGTTCCGAGCACATTTTTAACCGCTAGCTTAGTTCTACTTTCTGGCTATACAATATTTAAAGGGATTAGCTCTGGAGCTAGATTAGCAGACCTTTACATATGGTTAATTCTTCCCCTATTAATTCTGGGCTTTGCAGTTGCTGCAACCCTATTCAATCCTATGTATATTCCCCCTGTCTTAACCAAAATAAAACCAATCATAGGTGCTTCCATTTATGGGGCTAACTGGCCTTTTGGGGAAATGATAGTAATAGCCCTCTATTTACCTTTTGTTATTGATTTAAAAAGGAATAAAAAGAAATTATACTTTTGGTTTGGGCTGGCAGCTTTAGTATTAATCTTGCGTAGTTTTATGGTTTTAGGAGCCCTATACCCCGAATATCTTAAGGTAGCCCGCTTCCCCTTTTATGAGATATTCCGCTTAGTAATGTTTCAGGATTTTCAGCGGATAGAATTGTTTTTTTTCGCCCTTTTTATTTCTGTAGGGCTCGGAGCAGTTTTGATTGCCTATAATGCCTTAAATTTAGGCATTCGGACTTTCTTTGCTTTAGGGGGTGGCTTTTCGCTTGTTTTCCCTGTGGGGCTATTAATAATAGCTTTAATGTTTAATTCATTTCCTTCTGATATTAAATATTTAGCCAACCAAGCCAATTCAGGTTTTTTAGTCACCCTGCCTATTTACATACTTTATCCAACTATAACCCTGATCGCCGCTAAAATTAAGCAGAAATTAAAGGAGAAAACAAGGAATTAAGATAGCAATTCTTCCCTATCATTTTGAGTCCGCAGGGCGAAGAATAACAAAAGTATCATTACTCTTAATAGTTTTTTTAATAATAGTTTCAGTGGTAATCAGTGGCTAAAAGTTCCGATTTTTAACTCTTGCCCCCCCCACTAAATATTGGCCAGGACTGTCTCCAAGGTATCCAATGATTTTAAGGCATTACCTTGTAATTGTAAGGTATCATTACTTAGGCTTACAATCTCTAGTCCCCTGAGTTGATCTTGTTTACTAAGATTGGCTAATTTTATGGGTCTTGTCATCTGAATTTCGATTAGTTTACCCTTTCTTTTTAGGGCCTTTATTTCTTTATTCTTAGCTAATATTCTAAGCTGGGCTATTTGTAGGAAATTTTCTACTGGATTAGGCAGTTTGCCAAAACGGTCTAGCAATTCCTCCCTAATATCTTGAATTTCACTCGCTTCTACAGCTAGCAGTAGTCTGCGGTAAATGCGCATTTTAGTTCCTGTGTCGGGGATATAGGTGTCGGGAATATAGTAGTCGATATCTACATCAACATTAGTTGTAATCTTTTCGGTTCGGCTTACACCTTTAAGGCGAGCAGTTTCCTCTTCCAAGAGTCTGCAATACAAATCGAAACCTACCGCGTATATATAACCATGTTGCTCTGGCCCCAAAATATTCCCAGTTCCCCGAATTTCCAAATCCCTTTCGGCAATTTTTATCCCTGAACCCAACTCATTGAATTCCCGAATAGCGTTAAGTCTTTTTTGGGCCGTTTCATTGATTATGCGTTCGGGGCGGTAGGTAAGGTAGGCATAAGCTACTCGGTTGGAGCGCCCCACCCGACCCCTTAATTGATATAATTGGGCCAGTCCCATTTTGTCAGCATCATCAACTATAATAGTGTTTACATTAGGCATATCAAGGCCTGATTCTATGATGGTAGTACATAATAATAAATCATATTCCTGCTGGATAAATTTCATTAGAGTCGGTGATAATTCAGCTTCCTTCATACGGCCATGGCCCACCCCTATTTTAATATTAGGCAAAAGTTCTTCTAACTGGTCCTTTACTTTGTAAATATCTTCGATGCGGTTATGCACGAAAAATACTTGTCCGCCCCGCTCAATTTCGGCCATAATAGCTTCGTAAATTATTTCCTCATTGTATTCCATTACATAAGTCGTAATGGGATATCGTTCTGGTGGTGGAGTATCTATAAGACTTAAATCCCTAAGTCCCGTTAACGACATATGCAGAGTACGAGGTATAGGCGTAGCAGATAGACTAATCACATCTACGGTGTCCTTTAAGGCTTTAATTTTTTCTTTTTGGGCCACGCCAAAACGGTGTTCTTCATCTACGATTAAGAGCCCTAAATCTTTAAATTTTACATCTTTTGATAAGAGCCTATGGGTCCCAATAACTAAGTCTGAAACCCCTTTGGTTAAATCGCCAACTATTCTCCTTTGCTCCTTGGGGGTCCTAAATCTGTTTAGACATTCAATTACTGCAGGATAATCCTGGAATCGCGTTTTAAAAGTCAAATAATGTTGCTCAGCTAAAACTGTGGTGGGGACTAATAGGGCTACTTGTTTGCCATCCATAATGGCTTTAAATGCTGCCCGCATGGCTACTTCTGTTTTACCATAGCCTACATCACCGCAAATTAAGCGATCCATAGGCCTTTTTTGCTCCATATCCAGTTTGACATCGTTTATAGCTTTTAATTGGTCGGGGGTCTCCTCATAAGGGAAATTAGCTTCAAATTCTGCCTGCCAAGGGGTATCGGGTGAAAAGGCGTAGCCTTCCATAGCTTCGCGCGCTGCATATAGCTTTAATAAATCATCAGCTAACTCCTGCACCGATTCGGCTACTTTCTGCTTAGTTCTTTCCCAATCTGTACCCCCTAATTTGCTTAGGCGAGGTGATTTATCCTCAGATGAACTATATTTATACAAAACATCTAGTTTATCTAAAGGCAGATAAAGTTTATCTGTGCCAGCATATTCTAATAGTACATACTCCCGAGTTACATCATCGACCTCCACAGAAGTTACCCCCCGAAAAATGCCGATTCCGTAATTTTCGTGTACTATATAGCTGCCTAATTTCAAATCTTCTACTATTAAGCTTTCTTCAGCCCGCTTTTTGGGTTTCTTCTGACGGGCCATAATTCTCCCTTGCAAATCAGTTTCAGTTACCAGGGCTACTTTTAAGCTAGGGCTTAAAAAACCCAGCTCAAGATTATCCTTAATAAAATCTACTGCACTTATGTGGCGATCAACTAATTCTTTTTTTATCTGCTGCCTAGCTAGCTTACTTTTAATGGCTAATTTAACCTGATAATCTTTCTTCTGCCAATCCTTTAGTCGGCTATAAAAAACATCGTAATTGGCATAAAAGGGCTCCATTTCTTGTCCAGAGATATGTTCTAGTAATTTAATGGAAACCTGCGGAATGTTACCAGGAAAAAAGGAATGATAGAGGGTAGGTGAATCGCTAACATAGTCCCTTAATTTTTCCCTAGCCAATAAAGCTAAATTAGGTAGGGTCTTTTCCTGTTTTTTAGCTTCCTTTATAGATTCCTTGAATCTTTTTACATTCCGGTCGAAAATATTATAAAAGTCCCGTGGTTCATCAAAAAATATTACTTTATTTTCCCCAAGATAATCAAAAAGAGTAGCAGTTAAATGATCAGAGTATAATTCATCTGCAGGCACGATGTAGGATTCATTTATTTTTTTGGCTGACCTTTGGCTATCTACATCAAATTCCCGCAAGGATTCGATATAATCCCCAAAGAATTCCAACCTAATTGCACTGGCACTATTTACGGGGTAAACATCTAGAATACCACCCCTAACTGCAAATTCCCCAGGAATATTTACCGTATCGACTCGTCTGTATCCGCATTTTATTAAGCTTTGTAAGCAGAAAGATTGTTCATATTCTACGTCCTTGGTTATATGAATACTATTTTTCAGCAATTCTTCGGGGGGCATTATTAAATGCATGAATCCCGAAGGAGTGGCGATAATTACTGTCCTCCTGCGCGGATTGAGCACACATTCTTGTAAAGCTAGAATACGGTTTACTTCTACTACAGAAAGATTATCTTTTAAAAAAACCAATTCCCTACCAAAGAATAAAAAGATTTGCTTGCCTAGCAGGCTGCTTAAATCCCGAGCTAAGTCATAAGCCCTTTCCTCGTCTGCTACTAGGCATAACATCTTGCCCGAACTTCTTTTGAAGATTTCGCTTACTGTGTAACTTTTAGCCGTGCCAGATAGACCAGTAAAAAGTACATTATCTCGATTGTTTAGGATTTGACTTGCTTTTTGCAACATACTTCGAAATACCCTCCCACGACCTACTAGTGGACACCTAGAAAATAGGCCCCCACCTTTTTATTTTAGTTTTTTAAATTTTAGGTACAATCCCAGGGGTAAAACCCCTATCTTGCACGTCTCAATTGTACCAAAAACTACTCGTCCCCATTGATTCGCTTCGGGTACCAATTTCTAGGGCACAATCATCGCAGATGCCTTTTATTTCTATCGCACCTTCAGCACCTTCAGCTTCCATGGTATTATACACTAAATTGCATACCTCACATACTTGGTAAATTTTCACAGGCTTACTCCTTGTATTATTAATTTACCTGTATTTTTCCTCAAATTAAGATAAATCATACAAGAAAGTCGCTTAGCTAATTATACTCGTTCATGGCTTTTTCTATGCCATATTTTACCCAACATTCAATGGCATCTGCTGCTTTAATGACCATTTCGTCTATGTATGGTTTTTCATCAGGGCTAAATTTACCCAAAACCCAATTAATGGTGTCAATTTTCGGTCTGCCTATTCCAACCCTAATTCTTGGAAACTCCTGACTAGATAGACTATTAGTTATAGAAGTAATACCTTTGTGTCCTCCAGTCCCACCACTTTTCCTCACCCTAAGTTTACCTACTTCTAAATCCATATCATCATATATGACTAATAACTCCTGTAAATCTAATTTATAAAATCGAACCAAAGGTTGGACTGCCCGACCGCTTAGGTTCATATAAGTTAGAGGTTTGACTAGTAGTATCTTTTGCTGATCTATACGGATATGCCCAATAATAGCATCGTACCTGCTTTCTTCCTTTTCTACCTGGTATCTTCTGGCCAATTCCTCCACCACCATAAATCCAAGATTATGTCTAGTTTGATTATATTTACGGCCTGGATTGCCTAAGCCTACTATTATTTTCATAATGAGCCCCCATTAAAAATTCAGAAAGGGAAACTATAATGTTTCCCTTCTTACTACTGATTATATACTATTTAATCTTAAAATGAGCCGCCTATTCTTCGGTCCCTTCCTCAGTGGCATCTTCTTCCCCGATTTCTGGAACTTCACCATCAATCAGTTCGAGATCTTCGTCAACTTCGTCTTCTTCCTCTCTCATTGGTGCCACTACTGTAACAATAACTGTATCTGGCTCGGT
The DNA here is from genome assembly GCA_964514235.1 of uncultured Syntrophomonadaceae bacterium. Lineage (GTDB taxonomy): Bacteria > Bacillota > Syntrophomonadia > Syntrophomonadales > Syntrophomonadaceae > JAAYRQ01. The sequence continues at coordinate 12,084 of CAZEPV010000026.1, forward strand.
TAAAAATGTTACCCCTGCAGGTGGTTCTAAGTCACCTACATTTAGGGTACTGCCTATTTCAAAATCGGATATATCATAAGTAATATGTTCGGGCAAATCTTTAGGTAGGCATTCGACTTCGATTTCAGTTATACCTGTCTGGACTATGCCGCCTTCCCTTGAAACAGTTTCTTCACCGATAATATGAATAGATACCGCACTGGTAAATTTCTCGGTCATACTGATAGTCATAAAATCTATATGGATAATCTTACCCGATATAGGTTCTATCTGATAATCACGAACTACTGAGATAAGTTCAGGGAATTCATCACCTGCAATATCCAAGTTAAAAATGCTACGCACCCCGTGGCTATTAAAACTTCTCATTACTTGTTTGGAGCCAAGCATAACTGGGATAGGTTCTTGATCCTTCCCATATATTATCGCAGGAATATAATCATCCTTTTTTAATTGTCTTAAATAGGATTTGGTAGTTACTTCCCTTTTCTGGCAGGCTAACGTGGGAGCCGAAAACGCCATAAATATCACTCCTTGAAATGGTTTTATAAATTATTTCCTTTTGTTTTTTCACATTTAATTATTATACTATTATTTTTCCCAAATGTCCAAAAGACCTTGTAAACCTTCTAGTTTTCGCATCCTTAGCTTTCAAATAACTTACTAACCGATAAGTCTTCATGAATACGCAAAATTGCTTCTCCAACTAGAGGCGCTACCGATAACACTTTCATATTAGGTAGGGTCTTGTTTTCAGGCAATGGTATGGTATTAGTTATAACTATTTCCGTAAAAGGGGCTTTGGCTAGTCTCTCGATAGCTGGTCCCGAAAATACTGGATGAGTACAACAACCGTAAACAGCTAAGGCACCCTTGTCCATCATTACTTCAGCCGCAGTGCACAAGGTGCCAGCGGTATCTATAATATCATCAATAATTATTACCGATTTATCCCTAACATCCCCTATAACATTCATAACTTCAGATATGTTAGGGGCTGGCCTTCTCTTATCGACAATTGCTAAGGGGGCCTCTAATTTGGCGGCCAAATCGCGGGCTCTGGTAACTCCACCTACATCCGGTGATAGGACTACGGCGTTCTGTAATTTTTTGTTTTTAAAATATTCACCAATAGTAGGAACACCAGGCAGGTGGTCTACGGGTATGTCGAAAAAGCCTTGAATTTGACGGGCATGTAAATCAACCGCTACTATACGACCGGCTCCTGCTTCTACAATAAGATTAGAAACTAGCTTAGCCGTAATCGGATCCCTAGCCCTAGTTTTTCTATCTTGTCTAGCATAACCATAATATGGTATTACCGCATTAATGCGAGATGCTGAGGCTCTACGAAAAGCATCAATCATAACTAATAATTCCATTAAATTTTCATTAACAGGTGTACAAGTGGGTTGAACGACAAATACATCTACCCCACGTACACTTTCATTTATAGCACAAGAAATTTCCCCATCAGAAAAACGCCCTACTTTGGCATTCCCTATCGGTAAACCAAGATAATCTGCAATCTCTCTAGCCAAAGAGCAATTAGCATTCCCCGTAAATAGCTTCATTCTCCATCTGGAAGAATTCATCGTATACTACCTCCCATTTACCTCTCTTTTTTCTTATTAGTAGCCCAATCTTCTATAATCTTCGGTGTGGCACGTTCTACTACAAGGGCATTAGGAGGCACATCACTAGATATAGTTGAGCCTGCACCTGTAACTGCATTTTCCCCAAGTTTTATGGGGGCTACCAAATTCGTATTACTGCCTATGAATACCCCTTTTTCAAGAATGGTCAAATGTTTATTATAACCATCGTAATTACAAGTAATAGTTCCAGCCCCAATATTAACATTTTCCCCCACTTGGGCATCCCCTACATAGCTAAGATGGGGAATCTTGCTATCTGCCCCAATATCAGATTTTTTTATTTCGACAAAATCCCCGATTTTCACATTCTCGTGTAAAACTGATTCGGGCCTAATATAGGCAAATGGACCTATTAGACATTTATTGCCTATTTCAGCTTGTCTAATGCGACTATTTTCTATAACAACTTCATGGCCAATTAGGGAATCATTTATGTGACTGTAGGGGCCTATCTCGCAATTATTCCCAATTTTCGTCTTTCCTGTGATTATGGTAAAAGGCATAATTACTGTGTCACTGGCTATTTCAACTTCATTATCCACAAAAGTTGAAGCAGGATCAATAATAGTTACCCCATTTTTCATAAGAGCTAAGTTTTTACGTCTATACATTATAGCCTGAGCTTGGGATAATTGCACTCGATCATTAATCCCAAAAACATCCGAACTTGCAGTTGTTAGCAATACATCCACCTTTTGTCCCTCTTTTTTTAGTATTCCCAGAATGTCGGTTAGATAATATTCCCCTTGCGCATTCTCAGTATCTATTTTATCTAAAGCAGCAAAGGCATTAGCGGCTTGGAAACAATAAATACCTGAATTAATTTCACCGATTAATTTCTCTTCTACTGTGGCATCTTTTTCTTCCACAATTTTAAGAAATGCATCATTATCCCTAACTATACGCCCATATCCCTTCGGGTTTTCCAAGCTAGTTGATAATATAGTAGCGATATTCTTTTTTTGGGTATGGAATTGGAGGAGGCCTTTTATTGTTTCGGCCTGAAGTAATGGAATATCTCCAGCTAGTACTAATAAGGTGTTATTGTGGTTCACCTCAGTTCTAGCTTGCATTAGGGCATGACCTGTGCCTAATTGCTTTTCCTGAATTGCGAAGTTGACGGGATAGTCTGCCAATATTTCTCGGACTTTATCACGTTCATGTCCTACAACAATGGTGATATCAGTAACTCCAGCTTGGTAAACTGCTTCTACTACATGCAAGATAATAGGTTTACCACTTAATTTATGAACTACCTTGGGTAATTCAGAACGCATCCTAACACCTTTACCAGCAGCTAAGATTACGGCTGAGTAACTCACTTAAACAACTCACCTTCTTTATAAATAGTAGTATCTAATTATATGTAATTATTCTTATAAGGTTTTACGGTAGCCAAAATCTATAAATTAAAGCATATTACTTATCACCGTAATTATAACCTGAAATTCATCAAGATTGAAAATAATTCTGCTTTTTTATACTTTTTAGAAGAAAATGATATATAGGGAAAGCAGACAAAAACATTATAACTACTAATATGGCCAAGATTGCAGGTGAATATTAGTAGTTATAAATTATTAGATATGATTATAAAATTACATTAGCCAAATGTTTTTGGGCTAATTCTAAATCGCTAGGCTTGTCTACATCAACCCCTACTTCCGCATAAGGCGAAATTATAGCCTTTCCTTTTATATTAGTTACGGTATAAAACCTTTCCTCAGCTGCATTAATCGAAAGTCTACGCATTAAGTACTTGCAAACTAGCTCCAGTCCGAATAATCTCGCAATAGCTAAGGGATTTTTACGTCTTAGCATTAACTGGGTGGCGATATCAACCATTTCGCTAATTTTGGAGGTTCTTATTAAAAATAAATTTCCACCTGTGAAGATACCTTCCTTAAGCCTCACATAAGTACGAATAACATCTGGGAACTTAAGCTCGTTAACTTCTTTGGAGGTTACTGGATAATAAAAATCTGCTTCTTCCATACTAGAACGTTTCAGGAAATCTTCGATGGCATCCTGGGTTATAAAGGGAATATCGGTAGGTAAAACTATGATTTTTTCGCTGGCTGTATTCGTAGATAAAAGCTCTACTGCATTAAGAAAACTCTCTACTGCATTTTCTCCACCCTCAGCAAATAATAAATTATCTTCTTTAGCAAACAGATTACGCAAAGCCTCGACAGGACCACTAATTACAATATTCCTAATTAAAGTAGATTTCCTTAGGGCCTTATAAACATAGAAAATCATGGGATAGCGACCGATTAATATTAATGCTTCATTATCGTAGGGGGCTAATTTTTTGAGTTCACTACTGCTTTCACCACCAGCTAGAATTATAGCATCATACTGCATTTTAGTACCTCCACTAATCCTTAATAGACAAACTATTCATTTTAATCGATTCAATCATACTGTTTTCTGCATTTTCAATATGTTCTCCTGCTAGTTGACGGGCTAAGTGCACATCCCTAGCTTGTAGTGCCTCGACAATTGCTCTGTGTTCATCTAGCGACTCTTGCATACGCCCTGGATAAGCTAAAGTAGTAGCTCTGTAACGCTGAATCTGCTCACGTAAATTATTAATTATGTTAGTAAGACGTTCATTACGACTAGCCCTATAAATAGTCTCATGAAATTTCGTATCAACTGAAACTAACTTTTCCATATCGTTTTCCAATATGGCTTCAGCCTTTTCCACTAAACACCTTTCCATCTCTTCCAATTCCTCACTGGTAATACGTTCTGCGGCTAGACTAGCTGCCAGACCCTCCAAAGCTGATCTAATTTCAAAGACATCCGCGATATCTTTAAAGGACAGATCCGCTACATAGGCCCCTTTACGCGGAACCATGACGATAAATCCTTCCATCTCTAACTTACGTAGCGCTTCCCTAATCGGGGTTCTTGACACTCCTAATTCTTCGGCTAGTTGGATTTCCATCAGTCTTTCCCGCGGTTTTAGGGTTCCATCAATAATAGCCTGCCTGATGGCTTCAAGTACAAGTTCGCGTAAAGGCTTATATGAATCAAGATTTACGGGCATTAACCTTTTATTATTTTCCACTTACTCACTCCTGACATAAGATGAAACCTTAAATACTTCACCATAGATTCCCTGACATAAATAATAGGCCTGGTCCCATTTTTTTAAATCTGTAAAGAGACCAAATATGGTTGGGCCACTTCCCGACATAATTGCATTAAGGGCCCCCCAGTTTATCAGCTTAGCTTTAATTTCCTTTAATTCTGGGTATAATGATAGGCTAACCGATTCTAATACATTTACCATTTCATTGGCCAGCTTAATTATATTATATTCCCGCCAGGCAATAAGAAAATCCTCATTATTGGGAAACTTTATAACCTTTTCTAGACTAAATTTTTCAAAGACCTCCCGAGTCGATATGGGGAAATCCGGTTTAACTAGTAGAAAGTGTAACTTGTCTATCGTGGGTAAAGGGGTTAATATCTCTCCCCGTCCCCTGGCCATAGCAGTCGTATTAGTCAAGCAAAAAGGTACATCTGAACCTAGCTTACAAGCCAACTTCCATAACTTATTAGGGCTTAAATTACCCTGATATAATTTATTAAGACCAATTAAAACCGCAGCAGCGTTACTACTTCCCCCAGCTAAGCCAGCACTTATAGGTATGTTTTTCTCTATAAATATTTTTACTCCTGCTTCCTTTTTAGTTTCTTTAAAGTATAGCAGGGCTGCTTGATAAGCTAAATTGCTTTCATCCAGGGGAATTAAATTACTGTTAGATTCTATACGAATATTATCGTCCTTAGTTAAAGTTATTTTATCTACCAAGGAAACATGATGCATTATAGTTTCCAATTCATGGTAGCCATCCCCCCTTTTCCCTTTAACATCTAAAGTTAAGTTAATCTTAGCAGGTGCCTCAATTATAATTTTATCCACTCTACATCTCCTAGTCCAAAACTACTATTATAATTTTACTGCAAAAACTTCATATCTGCTAGTTGCTATAGCAAAGAAAAAAAGAACAGCACTGCTGTCCCCTTCTATATTGTGCAAGTATTTTTTTACTTGAAATCTCCTATCTTATAGCTAATCCTTTTATTCCTCCTGCTTAGCCTTACCTAATTTAACCCCTTTGGGCAATAATTCTAGGCATTTAAGGCTTACCTTGGCTTCCCTAGGGTTATCCATGCTAAGACCCTTATCCGACGAAGATACCATGCACAGAGGTGGAAATAGAACACACCACCAGTTCTTGCCTGCACCCTCCCCGATAATTATCCGTAGGGCCGAGTAATCCCCTTGCGGAAAAACTAAATTACCATATGATTTAGTGGGAAATTCAAAAGTACCCAAAACTACCTCCACCGGGTAATCATACCCAGCCTTTCCTATTATAGTCTCAGCCTCCTTTTGAATATCTAATAATTTTTCCTCGGTCATACGGTGGGCTTCATTTACATCTTTAGTTTGGCTAAATTCTGCTGCCATATATTTGATTATGTGATCCTTTACTTCTAACTTCAGATTTTGATCCTCGGGGCTATCACTATTAGCTAATACATGAAATCTTAATACGCTATCTGCTAGGGCCCTATTTTGTCCGGCTATAATTTGGCTGCCCAAAAAAGTAATACTAATAATAAGAATAATTGCACTTATTTTCTTCATAAAAATTTATCCCCTTTCCTAGTAAAATTCTTTCCTAATAACTGCTTTTTTAAACCTAGTAATTAACCAGGGGCATAAATTATTTGGATGGCGGCCAAAATTATCTTTAATGGCTAAATGCCTTAAAAATGGTCTTTATAAGATTGACATGGTTTGTGAAATTGAGTACAATTACATCGTAAGAATTAGCAAGTGGCTTTTCCCCACATGCAAATTCAAACCACACACATTTTCTAATTCCCCCCCCGGGAATTAATTAGACATCACTAAGCCATGAAGTGATGTCTAATCCTTTTCTGCTATAATTTTTAGATAAGAAAAGACAAAAGACAGGACTTAAGCCTGTCTTTTGTCTTTATAGATATACCTAAATAAGAGGTAGGGGACCCTATGAAGCTAATGATTTTATAACATTATCACCTTGTTCGGTAATTTCCATAGTAATCCTACCCTGTCCAGCTAGTTTAATTAAATTGACTTCTGCTAGTCGGTTTACAATAGCATTTAGTTCGATATTATATATCTGTAAGCTTTCTGCTAATTTGTTTAAAACCGCTGGACCGGATTTTAATGCTTGTAAGACGCGAAGTTCTACACTATCAATATTTTGACTTTCCAGAAGTTTGACATCTTCTTCACTCAATATGCCTGCAATTGCTTTTTCACCTTCAGGAGTAATATTGAAGTATAGTTGTTTAATAAGTCTAGGGGCTTCCCTATTAACTAGGCCTGCTCTCTCTAAGGTATCAAGTTCATTATGAATTTCTGCAGCCTGTAAATCATTGACTAAGCAATAATGTCCCATTCTATCGATTATGCTAGCTGCATCTGTGTAACCCTTCCTTATAGTAACTAGAATAAGTTTACCTAGTTCGCTAGCTTCCCAGCCCTCGGGAATAGCCTCTTCTTCTTCTCTAGTAAGCAGACTGACTACTACTAGAGTAACAAAAGTGATAGGGAAGACTAACCATAAAGTGTGTACTGCTACGTAGTGGTCGGTCAAGATTTCCCAATAGAGTACCGTGCCCAAGGAAGCTATAACTGCTGCAATAGCTCCTTTACCATTTCCTACCTTCATTAACCAGGAATCTAAGTAGAAGATAAAGAGTGGTGCTCCAATCCCGGTACCGAAAGCGAATAGTAGACCTAGTCCTCTAGCCCAGTACATGGCAAATATGACTGTAGCTACACCGAAAATAATGGTTCCCCATTTTGCCCAAGCTAATAATCTATCTGTATCTCTAATTTTAAGCACGTTTTGGGCTATATCACGAACTAATTGGTTAACACTAGAAACTAGATATATGTCACAAGTAGACATGGTGGCTGCCATTAGACCAGCCATAACCACTGCTGCTAGTGGAACTGGAATAATTGCTAGAAGTGAACCTAAGGCTAATGAAGGTGCTTCTAAGTTCGGTACTAACATGCGCACATAACAGCCCATGAATGCACCGATAACACCGGTAGTATAGGCAATAACAACTGTCCATATCCAGCCTTTTTTAACTACTTCTAGATTTCTAGTTCCTGCAGATCTCGCCCAATAGGGGGCCTGGTTAAGTAAGGATTGATGCATTAATAGAAAAGTCAGTACAGAAGGTACTACAAATTGTACTATGGGAATACTGCCAAAAGGAACCGACAAGAAATTAGCTGGTAATAGTGCGGCATCTGGCATACCGTGATTGACGATTAACCAAATAGGTAAAATTACAAAAACGGCTAAGGCAACCCAAACGAATTGGATAACATCAGTAATAGTTGCTGCCCAAATACCACCCAAAGCCACATATAGGGTAACAACAATACCTACCAAGGCTATGGCTGCTTTAGGTGTAATACCCAAGGCTCCCGCTATGATGGCCCCACTACCTACATATTGCCAGCCAATAATAGCTAATGAAGCTGCTAAAACTACAATAGTAATAGCCATGCGTCCGCCTTTACCATAGCGATACTCAAACCATTCTGTAGGAGTAACTGCACCAGTAGTCCTCCAAAAGCCTGCCCAGAAGAGCAAGGCCACTAGGGCTCCAGTACCCCAACCAAGGTAGAACCACATCCCACCCATACCGAACATATAACCATACATTATGATGCCCGGAAGATAGCCCCCTGAAATTAATATGGATGAGTTTCCTACTGCGGTCATGAAAGGGGTAAATTCCCTGCCTCCAATCATAAATTCAGTTTCGGTATTAGTCATTTTTTTGCCTACATACCAACTCAGGATAACCATGGCAAGAATATATATTACCGTAACCGTTACCATCCATGTGCTTCCTTCCATATCTTTTACCTCCTTAAAATATTGCCTTTTACCAGGCTACCCATCCTCCATCTACGAGTAGAGTAGTTCCAGTAACAAAGTCTGCTGCATCAGAAGCTAGGTATAGTGCAGCTCCAATAACATCAGATGTTTCTCCAACTTTTCCCATAGGAATTCTGCTTACCACTTCATTATAAAAAGATTCCTCCTTAAACATTGGTTCCGTTAAAGGAGTATTTATAAAGGTAGGGGCTATGCAATTTACGGTTATATTATGTGGAGCCCATTCTATGGCTAACACCTTGGAAAGTTGTTTTACAGCACCTTTAGAGGCGCAGTAAGCTGATCTCCTAAAAAACCCTACCATGGACATAGCAGAACTTAGATTAATAATCTTCCCTTTTTTCTCTTGGATCATTTTTTTACCCGCTGCCTGACAGCAGAAAAAGGTACCCTTAAGGTTAACATCCATTATCTTATCCCAGGCTTCCTCGGTTACTTCCTCCGCTATTTGCTGAATGTTAATTCCTGCTGAATTTAGCAAAAGGTCAATACGTCCTTGTGTCTTGTATATATCTTCCATAACTTCTTCGATTTGGCTCACGCGAGTTACATCACAAACATAGGAAGTACATTTGCCACCCAAAGCTTCAATCTCTGCCCGAGCTGATGCTAAAGCCTCTGCAGATATATCAACAATAACTACAGATGCTCCTGACTCAGCAAAGGCAAGAGCACAAGACCTCCCTATGCCATTGCCACCGCCAGTTACAACCGTTACCATATCTGTTAAATCGACCTTAAGATTAGACATTAACATTCCTCCCTAATCTTCCCAAATAGCAAAAGCCCTAGAAGGACTACCAGTTAGCCCTACGAATTTAAGTGGGAATAGAGCAAAATAAAAGTCTTTATTTTTAGGTATCTTAGTAATATTTATCAGACTTTCTGTATGGATAATCTCCCTTTCTGCATGTACAGTATGATTAGGATAATCGAGGTCTGCTGGAGTATCTAAACTGGCGGCATCAGTGCCGATATTTACCAAGCCCTGATCTAATAACCAAGTTGTGGCTTCCTTATTCAAACCGGGATATTGACTCAAGTAACGCTCATGGTCGGTTTCGCCATAGGGCTCAATACCTGTCCAATAAAGCAAGCTCATGCCTGGCTTAAGTGTTACCGCAGCCTCATCTAGCCCTTTTTTAACTGCATCCAGAGTTATGTGAACCCGACCTGTAACAAAAGATAAGTCAATCCATGCCGATGGGGTTATTAACTCTGGTAGGGTGATTTTATCTACCGATAGATGAGATTTACTAGGATCAAAGTGATAAACTGCATCAACATGAGTTGAGGTGTGATCACAGGTAACTATACCTTTTACACCAAAGCCATAAGGATAATTACTGGTTTCACCTAAACTAAACTTAGTTTCCTCGTGGGTCTTATGCCACCAAAAGGCAGTTTTCATATGCCCAGGATATACAGGTACATCTGGGCCCACATCTTTTCCTAAATCGAGGAAGTTCAGTTTTTTCCCGAACATTTCAATAACAGTAATTGGTAGATTGTTTTCATTTGACATTGAAGTTCCTCCTTTAAAATAAATTTTCCCGAAAAAAGAATTTGTTAATTAATTTACTTTATTAACTCCTTTCCTCAAGTTTTTAGTGAAATTACTTATTAATAAGTATGTGCAATAATAATGTCAAAAATCCAAGAAATATTAGGTGTCTTTATATTGGTATTTTGGCCCAAGTAGTCTTATTTTTAGATATTTGATCCAAGTCCCTTTGTGGCAATTTATTAACAATAAGCCCACTAATTAAATCAATTGACCCTTATTAATATAAGAAAGATTTTAAAAGGAATCTTCTAAATCTTTAGAGAATAGTCTAATTAAGAAAATATTGTGGTTGTTGAAGATTAATTTGTCT
>CAZEPV010000027.1:0-21989 GCA_964514235.1 uncultured Syntrophomonadaceae bacterium
TAATTGAAACCATAAGACCCCCTTAGGGGGACGGAAACTATGTGAATGTATTTTGCCTAATGCTAAATATGAAAAATTAATTAGGGGGATACCGCAAATAATAGAGAAAGAGGATTTAGTGAGAGTATATAAGTTAACCAGCAATGCTGATATAAGAGTGTGGGGTTCAGTAGATTTAATAGAGGAAGAAGAGGTAATAATTATTTAGTTAGCATTATGTTATACTTGATTAAGGGTTGCCGTTTGGCGGGTGGTCACTTCCTGTTTGGGGGGAGGTGATACTATGGTTAAGTGGTTAGAGGTTTTTACCTTTTGCCTAGTAATCATAGGGGTTATCGCCTTATGTTTAGCATAAGAAATAACTAACCCGCCTTATTTGACTAAGGCGGGTTAACCGTATTTTCGGACTAGCCGCTGGTTCAAAGCGGCAACTCCTTTTATAAGTATATGCTAACATTAAGCCATTAATTAGTCAATTTTCTACAGGGGGGAGTTTAATGCCAAAAGTCTTATTTAGTACGCTAGGAATGACAGACCCGATTAAAAATGATTATGATGGGCCACTCTTACATATTATGCGTAAGTATAGACCTGAAAAGGTCTATTTATTTATGACTAAACGTATTTGTGAATTATCTGATGAAGATGCTCGTTATAGGGTTCAGATACAGTATTTATGTGCTCACGAAGGTTTTATTTGTGAAGTAATAGAACTTCGTTACGCTTATATAGATAATCCACAGGAATACGATATATTTTATCCCCTTTTTGAAAAGGAATTAAAAGAGATACATATTAACAATCCAGATGCTCAAATCTTAGTCAATTTATCATCTGGGACTCCGCAGATGAAGTCGACTTGTCATTTATTAGCCCTAACCATGCCTTTTCCTATAATACCCTTACAAGTTACGACACCACACGAAAGGGAAAATTATGGTTCTCCCAATTACGATATAGAAGAAACATGGAACAACAACATGGATAATTATGCCGATTTGGCTACTAAAAATCGAACTACTGCAGTAAAAGCGGAAAATCTTACTTATTTGATGTTAAGGGAAGTGGCCATTAGTAATATAGAAACTTATAATTATAGTGCTGCCCTTAATGAGTTAATGCCTGTTCAAGCCTTTGCTCCCCCTAAGGTGATAGGTTTGTTAAAGGCTGCTATTCATAGAAAAAATATGGAGCTTAAAGAAGCTGAAAAAGAAAGCAACTCAGTAGGTTACGATATCTTTCCTATTAAATCGGGGGATGCTAAGGATTTATTCGAATATTTATTATTACTAGGCTTGCAGCAAAAATCGGGACAATTAATGGATTTTGTCCGCGGTATATCACCTGCTCTAACTAGATTATTCGAATCCTTTTTAAAGGAAAATTGTAGACGCCAGATAAGACAAGATTTTTGTGTACGCTATGCTGATGAACATTGGAGGATTAAACGGGATAAGTTAGCAGCTAGGGAACCGGATTTATTGGCCTATTATGACACTAAATATGGATATGGCTTTCGGGATAGTGATATTTCTTGTGCTTCTTTACTGCCTATGATTGAATATGATTGTCGCCCTAGGGGCAGGAGCCCCAATGAGGCTCTGATAAAACGGGCACAAAAAATGCGGACCGTAGAAGAAAAGGTTAGGAATCCAGCAGCCCATAGTATAACCGCAGTTACAGAAGAACAGTTTGAAAAGTTAGCAGGTATTACTAGTGATAGATTGTTGGCAGATATGCAATGGATGTTCCAAATGGTATATAGGCAATACTTTCCTGTTGGAGTTAATTTATGGGATAGTTATACTAAAATGAATGAGGATATAATTGATATTATATTATTCGAATAAAGTTCAGTAGGCGAATTACCTCAAGGGTTAAATAATTTTAGGAGGAATATTTGATGAAAAGGTTTTGTTTAATTTTGCTTATGGTCTGGGCACTTTGTGTAATCCCATCTCCAGTTGGGGCAGCAACGGATATTAAGATTGATATGGATGGTTATAAACTTAGTTCGGATATAGCCCCAGCAATTATTGCGGACAGAACTTTAGTGCCTTTTAGATCTATAGCTGAAGCCATGCAAGTGCAAGTAGAGTGGGTAAATGAAACTCGGCAAATCGAGGCTAGTAATAGTAATACTAAGGTAATCCTCACCATTGATAGTAATACTGCTTATATTAACGGGACTCCTGTTTCCTTAGATGTAGCACCCCAGATTGTAAATAATCGGACTTTAATTCCACTACGGTTTTTTAGCCAAGCATTTGCTTGTAAGGTTGATTGGGATGGGGTTTCTCGCACTGTAAAGATAAAAACGCCTGCTAAGTCTATGCAAGTTGTAGCTTATTATGCTTTGGGTGATGAAAAAACGAGCAGTTGGACTAATTTATTTGGCACTACATATCCCACAACTAGTATAGGACATACAACTATAATAAGTGATTTAGCTTTAGGCTGGTATAGCCTAGATGAAAATGGGCAACTGCTTACGAAAAGTCGTACTGGCTGGCAAAGACCTACGGGCTGGGAAAATGTTTTAGCTGCAGCCAGCAAATATAATATTAAATCGGAAATGGTTATCCATATGACTAATGAAGGTAGACTTATTAATTCTTTGTTAAACAACCCCAGTAGTGTTAATACTGCGGTAAAGCAAATAGTAACAGAAGCCCGAAAATATGCGGGGGTTAATTTAGATATGGAGGGTTTAGGTTTATCTGAAAAAGGGTCAGATTTAGTCAAGGTACAGACTAGTTTTTCTGCATTTGTTAAGGTGTTAGCAGATGAATTACATAAGGAGGGTAAGAGCCTTAGTTTAAGCCTGCACGCCCCTAATAGCAGTTATAAGGGTTATGATTATGCGGCTTTAGGTAAATACAGTGATTATATTATTATTATGGCTTATGATTATGGTCCTAAAATAGAACCAGATCATAAAGTGGATGAAGCGATTACTATGGCTTTAAAAAATGTGCCTGCAGGGAAGCTCATTTTGGGCATATCTACCCCCAAGGAAAATACAGAAAGTCTAGACACCAAAGTTGGATTAGCTAAACGCTATAATCTCAAGGGCATAGCTATCTGGAGATTAGGGCTAGTTACAAATGATATGTGGGATATCTTAGCAAGCAATATTAGACCCTAAACTTATATAGCAAAGAAGAAAAAACAAAAGCCTTCTACTAAGAAGGCTTTTGTAGGTTAATTGTCTATTTATCTTATCTAGGAGCCATGCGGATTGCACCGTCAAGGCGAATAGTTTCAGCATTTAGGTAAGTATTTTCAACAATATGGCCAACTAGTAAACCAAATTCTTCTGGCTCACCTAATCTTTGTGGCATTGGAATTGATGCAGCTAGGGAATCACGAGCTGCTTGTGGTAGTTGTGCTAACATTGGAGTATTAAAGGTTCCAGGAGCAATTGTTACTACCCTAATTAGATGTCTAGATAAGTCTCTAGCTATTGGAAGTGTCATGGCAGCTACTCCACCTTTTGATGCGGAATAAGCAGCTTGACCAATTTGTCCATCAAATGCTGCCACAGAAGCTACGTTAATGATTACACCTTTTTCACCATCTTCGGCTTCGTTTTTATCCATTGCCCAAGCAGCATTACTTAACATATCAAATGCACCTATTAGGTTAACATCCATAACCATTTTGAACCATTCGATATTCCATGGGCCATCTCTTCCGATTGTACGTCCTGCACTACCCATACCAGCATTATTTACTAGGATATGTAGGGCACCAAATTTTTCTACTGCAGCATTGACAGTAGCTTTAACATCATCGGTTGATGTTACATTACATTTTACAAATAGAGCTTTTTCCCCGAGCTTTTCAGCAAGTGCATTACCTTTTTCTTCATTAAGGTCAGCGATAACTACATTAGCACCAGCACCATGTAGTTTAAGAACGGCAGCTTCACCTAGACCGGAAGCACCACCCGTTACTATAGCAGTTTTACCATCAGCTTTCATTAATTCCACTCCCTTTTAATTAATTGTTTGATGTTTACATTAAGGTCATACTAAAGCTATGCCATAACCACCCCCACTCCAAAGTAAATATCTTGCATACTAGTTATTAATTATCTTACCACATAGAATTAGTTATGTGTGAAGAATTTTACAAAAATTTACTAAACAAAGTGACTAAATTAAGCAATCCTGATACCATAATTGTGTAGTTAGATAACTTATAAAAGTGCGTACTTCCCCAAAACATACTATTATATGTATAATACGATAAATACGTTTAATATTCCTGCCCAAAAATAAAAATAGTAAAAGATATAATATTCTGATGATTGTGTTATAGTCATTTTATAACTAGATAATCTTTCCCGATAAAAAATCTTGAGTAGGAGGCTCAGCATAATGACCAAGAAAACTAATTTGATAGCCTTAGTAGTAGTTATCCTAATTATATTCTTAGGCTTTAAGCTCTGGGGAAGCAATTTAGGGGATAGTCATAAATTAGGTGGGGAAGAAGTTAACAACTTAACAGCGGGTCAACAATTTGAACTTGCTTTGGGGGAAGGGGAGTCCGTTTGGTTAATGTTTGGGACTAATAAATGCCCTTACTGTGTCCAACTAAAAAAGATTTTTGACGAATTAAAGACTGAATATGAAGGAAGGGTTACTTTTATTGAAGTCAACCTAGATGATAAGGAAAACCAAGAACTAGGAATAAAGTATGAAATAATGTATGTTCCCGAAAGTTACTTTTATGATGGGGATGGTAATGTTTCTTGGTCCCAAGGTGGTTTGCTAGATAAAGATGTGGTAATCCAAGAACTCGACAAAATTGCGGAATAAAATAGGGGTAGAATAATAACTACCCCTAAATTTCTTATAAAATTAAAATTGATTTATGGCAATTAGAACTGGATCCCAAACCGGACTAAAGGGGGGGGAATAGGCTAAATCCATATCTTGCAAGCTATCTATGCTTGCCTGGACATGAATTGCAGTAGCAATAGTATCTATCCGCTTACCAGCACCCGAGAAACCTACAATTTGTCCCCCGATTAATTGACGATTTTCTTTGTTTACCAGAAGTTTTACCCATATATCACCAGCATGGGGAAGGTATTGGGCGATAGTCTTGCTTTTGATAGTTTTGGTGACATATTCTATATTTAAGTTCTGACATTCTTTTTCACCTAATCCCGTACGGGCTATTTCCATGTCGACAATACGGGCGATGCCTGTACCTAAAACACCATTGAACTCGGCATTGCCCCCCACAATGTTTTCACCTGCAGTCCGTCCTTGCTTATTAGCCGTTGTTCCCATAGGGATGTATACTTCTTGGCCTGAAACTAAGTGGTTAGTTACTGCACAATCACCTGCTGCATAAATATTTTTTAGATTGGTTTCCATACGATTATTGACCTGGATTGCGCCTCGGGTACCTAAGGTAATTCCAGCTTCCTTGGCTATTTCTGAATTAGGTCTAACTCCAATAGACATTAGAACGAAATCGGTTTCAATAAGCCCTTGATCAGTTAGGGCTGCTGCCACTTTTTCATGGCCTTGGAAGCCTTTAACTGTTTCAGCTGTTTTGATTATTACACCTTTGCTAGTCAAATATTCGGTAACTATATCTGCCATGTCTTCATCCATGTTGGGGATTATATGGTGGTTTTGTTCGATTAAGGTAACTTCGATATCATGTTCTAAAAGGCTTTCTACCATTTCCAAGCCAATATAGCCTGCTCCAACGATAATAGCCTTTTTAGGTTGATAATCTGCTATGTATTGCTTAATTTTCTCGCTATCTGGTATATTTCTTAGGGTGAAAACCCCCTTTAAGTCAATCCCTTCAAGGGGGGGAACAAAAGGTCTAGCACCTGTTGCCATAAGTAGTTTATCATAGCTTACCGATTTAATTTCATCGGTAAGTATATTTTTGATAGTGACAGTTTTTGCCCCAGGATTTAATTCGGTAGCTTCGCATTCGGTAAATACACTAATATTTTGCCTAGCAAATTCTGGTACTGTTCGGGCGATTAAATCTTGCTGGTTAGCAATATGGTTAGAAATATAATAGGGTAAGCCACAGCCAGCATAGGATATAAATTTTTCCTTTGTATATACTTCTATTATGAAATCCTTGTCCATACGGCGCACTTTAGCGGCTGCACTCATTCCTGCCGCAACCCCGCCAATCACAACTAATCTTTTTTGCATTAAGATTCCTCCCTTTCTTATATAATCTTCCTCATGTTTTTGAAAAGCCATGATTTTTTACTATTGGGTGTTATTTCATTATACTTTATAATAGGTTAGTAATGGTAGAATAGAAAGAAGCTTAAGAGAAGGTAGCATATAATGATATCTATCAAGTAAAGTAAAATTGTTATAGGAGGTAAGTGTATGGCCATAAGAATTTATGCAGATAATGCTTGTGACTTAGATAAGAAGGTTTTAGAGGAATTAGGGGTTGAACTATTTTATATTACTACAACCATTAATAATCAGACATATAAAGATAGACTAGATTTATCACCAGCTGATTTTTATAAATTAATTGAAGAACCTGGAATTATGCCGACTACTGCCCAAATACCCCCAGCAGAATTTCAAATGGAATTTGAACGGGTAATCCAGGAAACAGATGATGAAATCATATATATTGCCTTTTCTTCTGGATTAAGCGGTACATATGAATCGGCATGCATGGCTAGAGATGAAGTTGATCCGAGTAGGATTACGGTAATAGATTCTAAGAGTGCCTCAGTTGGCTATGCTTTAACTGTAATAAGAGCCGCTAATGCTTTAAAAGCGGGTAAGGGTAAGGCGGAAATTATTGCGGAAATAGAAGATAATATAGCTAGGATAGAACATATTTTCATCGTAGGGAATTTTGAAATGTTAAAAAGGGGCGGGCGTGTTAGTGCTACCTCAGCCACCCTAGGCAACTTACTCAATATTAAGCTTATTTTACATTTTGAAGATGGGCGCATAGTTCCTTTGGAAAAGTCCCATGGTATGAAGAAAGCCCGTAGGAGAATGATTGACATAATGGAGGAAAGGGGCCTAGACCTCTCCCGACAGTTAATCGGAATAAATCATTCTAATGACTTGACTGGTGCTTTGGACTTGCAAAAGCTGATTAAAAAAAGGTTTGGTTGTGAGAATTTTATAATATCTGAAATTGGTGCCACAATAGGTTCCCATGTAGGTGCAGGCACTTGTGCAGTGTTTTTCCTAAACCAAGGGGAATAAAATTAACTTGTATTTAAAATTTTTTCATAGACTTTTATGTAATCATCTACCATACGTTCCTGGCTAAACTTTTCTGCTACCCAATTGCGGCAGTCCGAGCGGTTTAAGTAGGGAATTAAATTTAATTTTTCACAGGCTTCTTGGACATTACTGACCAAAAAGCCTGTTTTACCTTCATAAATTACTTCAGGCATTGAACCTTTGTTAAAAGCGATTACGGGTGTACCACAGGCCATAGATTCAATTACACTCAAACCAAAGGGTTCTTTGAAATGGATAGGATGTAATAGAGCATAAGCTTCGGATAGGAGCTTGCTTCTTTGGGCGGGGCCTACTGAACCTAAATAGATAATATTTTTGTTATCCACATATGGGGCTACCCTTTGATTGAAATAGTCCTTGTCTTGGATAAGGCCAGCCAGCAAAAGCTTCATGCCGAAATTACGGGCAATCTCAATGGCTTCAGCAGTACCTTTGTCAGGGTGGATTCGGCCGAAATAAAGAAGATAGTTACCATTCTTCGGAGCATATTCGAACTCGTCCAAATCTATGCCATGGTAAACTGTAGCCGTATAATCTAAGCCCTTGCTCCGGTCAGCATTACTAATCGAGACATAATAAGTATTTTCATTATAGCGTTGATAGACGGGTAATATTTTACGGGAAGAAAAGCCATGTATAGTCGTTACTACTGGAGTATTGACTAGGTGGCTATAAGTCAAAGGTAAAAAATCAAAATGATTATGGATTATATCGAAACGGTCGGCCATTTCAAATAAATGGGCAATATGCAGACTCTCCCATACTTTAGGATCTTGGTTTTTATCTTCTTCATAGGGAAGCAGGCAAACTCCTTCTAGTTTGGCAGAAGTTATAGAATCCAAAGTAGCAAATAAAGTAACATCAATACCTTTGGCTACCAAGCCTTCACATAATAAGGAAACTACCCTTTCCCAAGGTCCATAATGGCGCGGTGGAGTTCGCCAAGCAATAGGGGATAATAATGCTACTTTCATTTATTTCTTCTCCTTGTTTTGTAGATATTTTTTATAGGTCTGGTAAAGTACTTGTAAATTTTTTAAGGGGTTAAAATAAAATTCTTCTGGCTTGAAATCCCGTAGCCATGTGGGGCTTTCGCCATCTATATGCTTAACCCCTAGTTTACCCCTATCTTTAAAAACCTGGGCCGCTAACTTAGGACTGCCATCAGAGCGGAATAAACCGAAATATCTTTCATGGTAATTTTGCTTTAGAGGTGTCTTATTCCATAAATGGGGGGCATAATCCCCATAACACCAAGCCCATGCCCCCAGCATACCCGCTTCGTGTAACAAAGAAAGGCTTGTAGTGTAATATTCTTTAACCTCTCTTTCTGTCCAAATTGGACATTTGAGTTGTTTTTTCTCCTCCTCAGACAAATAAGGGGGAATTGTGGGTATACTTGGTGCTCCAAATTCCTGCAACAATACGGGTTTCCCCGCTAACCACTTAGTAATGGTCCCCAAAAAAGGTAATACCCAAACATCAAAGGGATTGTCAGTCCACGACAAATAAAATGGATAAGCATGCATGACCACGAAGTCACAATACTTGGCCACTTCTAGGGGGCCTATATTACGGTTTTCCTCCAGATCTTCTGCATGGATACCATAGGTTACAGGTAAGTTAGTATTTTCCCGAACCGCATCTGTCAATAATTTTAGCCAATTTTGTCCCTGTGCACAGCTAGATGGAACATAGCAATTGGATGATTCATTACCCAAATCATAAGCACAGACAGCGGGGTGATTCTTTAGACTTCGACAGACCTTGCTTATTTGTAAAACCTGAGCTGCTAAGATTTCTTCTGCTTTATAAAAATTTTTTATCTGTCCCTTTGTAATCCCATTCCCAGAATAGAGGGGAAAACGGCTAGGGGCCGAACTAGGCTCTATCATCCACTTAGGCATCCAATTAGCCCCACTCATATGCCCGCAAAAGAATGTAGGCATTAACTTTAGCTTATAAGTGGCAGCCAGGTCAGCCGTGTTTTTTAAATAATAAAGCATAAGGGGGGAAATAACTTGGGCTTCAGGCTGGAAATCTTCCCAAGTTAAAAATATCCTAATATATTTAATATTGTATTGGCTTAAACGGGCAAAATCCCGCCTTACTTCTTGGGCATCGAAATTACGCCACCAATACATAGCTTTATTAATAGGCCAGTAATTTACCCCTAAGGTAAAATTGTTCAGCAATATCTTTAACTCCTTTATACGGGTCTTGGGCCTGGGCAGAATTTTATTCTTGAACTGTAGAAATGCTGGTGACTAGATATTTATCTATTACCTTGGCGGCCAATCTAATGGGGTGTTCATAAGTGTTTTTAAATTTGAAATCTAATAAACCCCAAGCTACTGATGCATCTTGATCAGATGGCACATAAGCTACCCTAAGACTATGGGGATGTCGCTCTATAATAGGTAAATTGGCTTTTAAGGCCGTATTATATAAGGTGCTAGACACTTGACAGATTCCACCACCTAAACCATCAATAACTTTTTTACCTACGAATATGGGGGCCTTTTGATAGCCAGCATTAAGGGTTCTTTGGCCTACTATTTTATTAAAGGAAAAGGTCTCCCCCTGATCGATTACCATATTATTAACTGCATTTGCGGCTAGGGCCACATTGTTAGTGCGGGCTGGGGAATTATCTAACAGGGTAGTATAAAAACTACTGATTAAGTTACTATCACTTATGAAGTCCCCTAACTCCCCCCATGTGGGGAGATTATCTGGTAAAAGTAAACTTTCTATTTTATTTATTTCCTCAGCGCTTACCGCCTGATTATCGGGTTCGTATAAATAAAATTCTTCAATTTCTGGATAGTATGTAATTGAATAGCCTAAGCCCTGCACTAAATAACGTAAGGGAATATATATATCTTCACTGCTGATTATAGGTGGTCTAGCTAAGGATATAGTGAAATTATTTGGGTTAGCCTGGCCATTTTCGGGTGTGAAAATAAATTCAACTACCTTTTGGTCTACCCAACTAATGGAGCCCGGAAAGATTCGGGCTATTTCCTGAGCGGAAATCATAGTTTGCCCTAGCTGGTTAATAAAAAGGTTGACTTCTAATTTTTGACCATCAATATTTAGCCCATAAGCTTTTAAAGTTGTCAGGGCTTCATCCTCTAAACTATAATTCTTACTGTGGATATGGGCTTCGGCTGCTCCTATATTACCAGTCAACAAAACTAATAATAATAAACTTATAAATCCTAAAAAACCTATAAAATTCCTGCTCATAGTATTTATCCTTCCCCCTTGCAGTATCACTATTTACAAGGCTATTAAAAATACCCAAAAAATATTACTGTTTAAATTTGCTTAAAGCATCTAGATTATGCCCCAATTTACTTGCTTTTATGCATTTAGTAGGAGGAAAGATAAGTAGCAGCTAGTAGAAGTAGTATGTTATATTAATTATGTTTCTAGTTAAAGAGGTGTCCAGCTAAGTCTAATTAAGGAGAATAAAATGGAAGAGCTATTATCTTTTCAGAATCTATATTATAAATTTCCCCACAGTTCAAGATATATAAAGGAATCGGGACAAGTTTTACCCCATGATTTCCTAATTGTCCAGGGGCCTTCAGGGGCGGGTAAATCAACTTTACTAAAATTAATAGCTAGGCTCATAAGAGCGGAAAGTGGGGAAGTGTTTTTCCGAGGTAAAGCCCAAGAGGAATATCCTGCTAATGAATGGAGACTTAATATACAATATCTTGCCCAGCACCCTATAATGTTTACTGGTACGGTAGCAGATAACCTTTTGCAAGCCTTTGATTTAAAAATGGTAGCTGACAAAAAAGAATTACCTCCAGCTAATTTAATTAAGAAATATTTGGGGGCTATAGGTTTTAATGAGAAAATATTACAACAGTCGGCTAAAACTCTATCAGGTGGTGAAAAAGCACGTATCGCTGTTTTGAGGGCTATTCTAATTGAACCTACTTTACTATTGTTAGATGAGCCTTCGGCCTATTTGGATGAGGCCAGTCGGGAAAAGACGATGCAGCTTTTGAATGATTGGGTAGTCAGCGGGAAACGCGGGATTATAATGGTTTCACATAATTCTGAAGACCTGGCACTTATAGAAAATTATAATATTTTGAATTTGCTCACTAGGGGGGATGGAGATGGAAAGTAGCGGTTATGTAATGATTTCTAATGGACAACTAATTTTAAGTATTAGTTTAGTCTTATTAGCTGGCCTAGTATCAGCTTTTTTGAAATTGGGCTTGCTAAAATCATTATTGTGGGGTACCTTGCGGGCTTTTATTCAGCTAACCTTGATAGGTTATGTCTTAACTTTTGTTTTTAACTTAAATAATATATTTGTAGTAATAATTTTGCTTTTGCTTATGGCCGTGATAGCTAGCCGAGAAGCTAGTAGAAGAATTAAGAAGGCCCCAGCCAACCCGAGTTTTATAGCATTTATAGCTTTAACTTTAAGTACTTTTTTGGTTGGCAGCCTAGTGGTAGGGATTATTATAAGTCCAGACCCCTGGTATTCACCTAGGGTAGTAATACCCATATTTGGCCTAATTTTGGGGAATTCTATGAATGGTATCGCCCTTTCCCTAGATAGGATGTATGGCGAGGTTAATACTAATGTAGCTGAAGTAGAGCAGCTACTTTGCTTAGGGGCCAGCCCTTGGGAAGCGGTACAAGCACAGGTTAGAAATGCCATGAGGGCTGGTATGACACCGATCATAAATTCCCTTATGGTCGTTGGGGTGGTTAGCCTACCTGGAATAATGACTGGGCAAATATTAGCAGGTATGGAACCGCAGACAGCAGTACGCTATCAATTTGTAATCCTGATTATGGTAGCTGCAGCGGCAGCCATAGGATGTTTAATTTTAATCGGCCTATCTTATAAAAAAATGTTTACTGATGACATGGCTTTAGTTGCTACTATGCGGGAAAACTAAAATGGTTAAGGTTTATTCCTTAACCATTTGGCTAGCTTGTTGTTTTAGCTGGTCAGACATATCGGACAAAGTATGGATAATATTATTGGTGTTTTCTAGTATATCAATCTGCTCATTTGCTATGGCGGTCAATTCCTCGGTAGATGCGGCCAGCTGTTGAGCCCCCATAGAGACGTGACTTACTGTACCACCTATTTCGGAACCAGAAGCGATTAACTCCTCAATTGTAGCCGAAATTTCCTGAATGGTATCATCTATAAAGGCCGACTGCTTATCAATTTTATTGAACAATTCATAACTGTTTTTAACTGCTTCGGTTTGTGCCCTAAAGGCCATATCAGTTTCTGCAATTTTCTCTGTCGTTTCTTGGGTATTTGCAGTTACTAGACTAATTATATTAGTAATATTATTAGCAGCATCAGCCGACTCATCCGCCAATTTCCGTACTTGCTCAGCAACTACTGCAAATCCACGGCCAGCTTCACCTGCTCTTGCTGCTTCAATAGCAGCGTTGAGAGCCAACATACTAGTTTGGTCAGCAATATTAGAAATAGTGTCAACTATTTGTCCGATTTGGGCCGACTGTTCATTGAGTTCATTAATGGATTTAACCGCGGATTCATTGGCTTTTATAGAGGTCTCCAAAGTATCAGTTTGGGCTTGGATATTACCTTGCCCCTCCTCCACAATATGTATAAATTCCCTAGATAGTGTACTTATCTTGTTGACATTAGCTCCCATATCATTAAAAGCATTTAGCATTTGTTCCACAGTATTAGAGGTGTTCTCAGTAAAAATAGCCTGTTCTTGGCAGGTAGTAGCTATATTTTCTATACTATGGTTAATTTGATTAAAGGCCTCATGTGACTTGAGATTACTATTTTGTAAAATTTCTGAAGTGTTAAATAAATCATTAGAACTATCACTGATTATTTGTGCTTCATTTTTCAAAGTAATATTAAAGCCACGGGCAGCTTCCTCGCGGTCAGCAGCAAGCAAAATTAGTTGTTCAGTAGCTCTAGCTCCTAAAACAGAAGCTATGGCGGCGAATATAAAGGAATTATAACGAATGGATAAGGCATTAGTGGGTACTTTTAAATGTGGTAAAACTTGAAGTAATATAACATCTCCTACTATACAAAGTAGTGTGGCGAATATAGTTAATTTTACATCGAAATACAATAAGGAAAATATAATTATTAGATAGAGCATGCTAACTGTCTCAATACTAGGGGATATTACTCGGCAAGCCATGACCATGAGAAAAGAAATTATAATTACTAAGAATTTACTCCAGGGTTTCGTAGCATTGTATTTAATTATAAACCAGGTAATAGTTAATATTATAGTGAAGCTAACTACGAAAAGGGTCATGGAAAAAGGAGTGATAGTATCACTAGTTGTGCCAGACAGGTAAGTAGCAATTGTGGCTAGTGAAATAACGATAAAGACCGCTATTAAAACCTTTAAAGCCCGATTATGATTGGCGATTAAGTTTTGTTCCAATAAACTTCTTTCCATAAATAATCCCCTCCAAAGTAGTTTTTGTTATTTTTCATGTTTTGTAATAAAAGTCATGAACTAATAATATGTTATCATAAACTAGGATTAATTTGGAAGTGAATTATACGAAGATGAAGTATTGCATAAATGAGTAGCTGCCAAAATGGCAGCTACTCATAACTAAGTGTTAACTAAATTGGCCTTTAACTTCCTGAATATCTTGTGTATTTGCGGGGCTGGCAGGTTTATAAAAACCTTTATGTTCTGCTATTTGGAACAGTTGAAATTGAAATTGCTCATCAGAATTTCTCATCTGTTGCAGTGTTTGCCTTAATTGGGGATTGGAAGATTCAGCTATATAATTAGCATAACAAATTAAACTACCCTTAACTGTCGAAAGAATATCATTAACCATTTCTTTTTCTTGTAAGTGATGCACTTATTTCAACTCCTTTAAGCTAAAAATGATATTAATTTTTGTCTAGCTTGGCTAGCAGCTTGGGCTGATTGGGAAAACATTTGCTTAATTTGTGGATCAGTTATAGCCTCAGCATAACTATTTAATTTTTTTTCAGCAATTTCGTGGGAGCCAATCAAAGCCCTCAAATTTTGCAATTCAATATTTGTAAGACCCAAATACAACTACTCCTTTCATAAATTATTTAACCCAATATTATAATGTGTTAAATAAAAAAAAGTATTCAATAAAACAAAAACCCCAGCATCGCTGAGGCTTAGGTAAATTTATCTGCGCACAGGTCTTTGCCGAGGAGCTCGGTTGGCTTTTCGCGGAGCAGGGCGTGCTTTATATGTTGGTTCGGAAAATGCTTCACTTATTATGCTTAATTCATTTTGTACAAACCTATGGGCTGGAAGTAGGTTAGCATCAGCATCCTTACCCCAGACTGTTACCAAAACATTGGCTTTATCGCTAACAGATATTTGCACTTCGTATTGTAAAATATCAAGTACTTCAAATACATCGAAGTCTGAAGATAAGGGGAATACGATGAAATTGCTAGAGGCAATTTCCGCTTTTTGCCCATTTAATCTAAAAACCTTAACCTCTACGGAAACATCCTTATTTTCACTGAGGTTCAAAACTTTAACCCAAGTGCTGGTAGAAGCGTTTATGGCTGCATTTTCAACTGGCCCAGTTGAATAAATGGTTTTCACAAATTAATCCACCCTTCTATTATAAGTGTATATTTTTACTTATTCTAGACAGATTAAAAATGTGACTACTTAGGTAGGAGAGACAGATGGTAAACAGGTAAAATGAGGGGGTCCTGGGGCTAAAATATGAATAATTTAGCCCTCTAAGCTTTTATACCTACTGATTTTTTAGCATATTTGTAATCCAAAAAATTCATAAATTCAATTACTACATCTTGGTCTACTGGAGGTAAACGGGAATATATTTCATAGATCATTTTTAGGTTTGTAGAATTAGTGTATAATTCTTCCACAGGAACTTGTATGTCGGTCACTCCTAATAACCAATCAGTAGAAACTTCAAAATAACTAGCTATTCTGGTAATGGTATTTACATCTGGTTCCCGCTGATTGTTCTCATACCGACTAATTGTAGCCCGATGAATATTTAAAATTTTGGCCATATTCTCTTGTGGTAGCCCCCTTGTAGTTCTTAGGTATTTCAGCCGCTGTCCGAAATCCAAGCTAACACCACCTTTTCCAATACTATAAAAGGCTTATCCCCTCTATTATTCAGTAAATAGGTCATATTTTCCAATGGTATTTACATATTGGCACGATAAAGCTCATTTTGCGACATGATGGAACAGAATGGGTGACTTTACTATAGGAATTTTATCTTCGGGTAGAAGGATAGTTTTAGAAAAGCTAAAATGATAGTATATAGTTATTACTTGTATGGGGTGAAAAAAATGCAACAATATAAGTGGATTATTATTTTTGTTGTAGTAGTAATTATTATTAAATTATTAGCATTTAATTATATTTTTAACCATTAGAATTAATCTTTTTGAA
This sequence comes from uncultured Syntrophomonadaceae bacterium, assembly GCA_964514235.1. GTDB lineage: Bacteria > Bacillota > Syntrophomonadia > Syntrophomonadales > Syntrophomonadaceae > JAAYRQ01. The sequence goes on from CAZEPV010000027.1 coordinate 15,737, forward strand.
GGGTGGGAATTAAAATGATGTGGAAAGAAAAGTATAAAATCGGAGTTGAATTAGTAGATGGCCAGCACAAGGAACTATTTAATCGTATTTCAGATTTTGTTAAGATAGTTCAGGATAAAAAAAGTTCTTGGGATGAAAAAGTCAACCAGGTTAAAGAGACTATGTATTTCATGCAAGATTATGTGGTTACACATTTTGCCGATGAAGAAAAGTATATGGCAGAAATAGATTATCCTGAATTAGAGGAACACAAAAAAATTCATGCAGATTTCAAAGCGGGGGTTTTTAATTATGTTAACCGTCTTGAGACCGAAGGTTACAGCGAAGAATTAGCTCAGGAATTTGGGGCCAAAATCATGGCTTGGTTAATTATGCATGTGGCGGCAACTGACCAAAAGATTGGGGCTTATGTCAGAAGTAAAGAGGAGGGAAGCATATGAGAGCCGAATATGTAAACTCCTTTTATAAGGCGACTTTAGATGTCTTAAAGCTAATGTTGGATGTCGAAGTTAAACAGGGGGAACTTAGTCTAGTTGAAGGATTAGTCCCTAGTAAGGATGCAAATGTCATTATAGGGGTTACAGGTGATTTAAAAGGCAACATATTGTTTAGTTTTCCCCGAGATATGACCCTGGAAATGGTCTATATTATGAGTGGAATGAGAATGGAAGAAATAGATACTTTCGTTTCTTCTGCATTAGGTGAAGTGGCCAATATTATTGGGGGAAATGCCCTGAGCAATTTATCGGCTAGTAATTATAATTGTGACATAGTTCCACCACAAATATTAATCGGTACATATCATTCCGTTTCTATGGCTAATGAAAAAGCTATGCGCATTCCCCTAATTACTACGATAGGGGAATTTGATATTACCCTATATTTAAAAGAGAATAAATAAATCTTAGAACCCACCTACGCTTTTCGGATGTAGACGGTTTTTAAATATTTTGCTATAAAGTATAAACAATTTTGCTTTCCTGTAGAAATAAGGTTTTTTATATAGAAAAGCAAAATTAGTCATATATAATAGTATTTACATTATTGGTCATTTCATTCTAGGAGTGATAGCACTGAAAAAAGTGAGTTTAATTACGCTTTTGCTGATATTTGTTTTATCCGGTTGTACTAACAATTTGGAAAGGGACCTGCTTTTTGTTAGCCAGCCTAAAGCGGGGGAGGCTAGTATGGCCAAAGATACGACTGGATCCAGTACGGATAGAATTACGGAAGAGTGGGCTCAATCTTTACATAGTCGAGCTAACCCTAGCACCATTGGTAGGGACGAATGTATCAGATGCCATGACGGGGTAGCTTTTGCACAAAATATAAGCCAGTCTGCCCAACTTGCTTCACCTATCGGTCAAGATTGTTTTTCTTGCCATGCTGGTTATGGTCGGGAATTAAAGGAAGTAGGGGTATTGGATGTGCCTACTAAGGATGTTTTTAATGCTGGTCTAGGAGCTGTTTGTAGTAGTTGTCATAATGCTAATGATGTGCCAGATATAAGTAATCCACGGCGTGCTTATCCACATTATAGCTCCCAAGCTGATGTCCTTACAGGTTTCGGGGGTATAAGGGAAAACGAAGAAATACAGTTTAACAATACCTATGGTCATATTAGTCTAGCTAATTCCTGCGTGGACTGCCATATGCCTACCAATAAAAGTGCTTATATATCCCATGAATTTAAAATGCAAGCAGAATTTGCCGAATTGGTTTGTGCTGCTTGCCATCAGGGAGCCACAGACTTTAATTTCCTAGCTAAAGCGGACTATGATGGGAATGGGAAAATTGAAGGTATCCAAGATGAAGTTGTAGGTCTAATGGACATTTTAGAAGGGGCCATTATTGATGAACTAGAGGGTGGTTCCTTTGCGGCTAGCAAAGGGAGTATCAATTATTATGATAAAAAGGGCAATATCATAAATTCCGTTCCAGATGAGGTATATCTGGCATCCTATAATTATCTTCTTATTGAATATGATGGCAGCTTAGGAGTACATAATCCTTTATTTACAGTACAAATATTGCAATATTCCTATAAGCAATTAACTGGTGAAGATATTCCTAATGCTAGTTTGGTTAGATAGCTTGGAGGGGTTTGATGGAAAGTATAAGGAAATTAATTAGTAATAATCTGCTTTTTAAATTGCTGATACCTTTTTTAATTGTATTGCTTATTTCTACTTTAACAGGTACATTTTTTATCGTACAATATCTTAATAGTGCTCCTATAAAGCAGGAAGAGGATAGGTTAAGAAGCATTGCTATTCAACTACAAGCATCTTGGGATAATATGGAGGATAGCCAATCCCATATCATTAGACAATCTAAAATAAGCCCTTATAATGCGGGTAATATAGTGATGTATGATGCCCTAGAGGCAGTGGATAAATTTTCAGAGAAAATGGAATCCGAAAATACTACAGTCCGTATTACTTCGACTAATCCCTTAAGTGATGAAAATTTAACCGATGAATGGGAAGAGGGGGTTATGCAGCAGTTTATAGCTGACCATAACCTATATGAGGGTTCACAAGTAATTAAAAAAGGCCCTTCTACTTATTTACGATATGCCATGCCAATTACTGGTGATAATTTCTGTATGGGCTGTCATGTGGAGGCAACCGACGATATTTTCGGAGTTTTTAGTTTAGAAACATCTTTAGATGAAATTGTCAGTCAATCTAGAACCCTAACTACTACTGTACTTATGGTAGGAATGTTAATTATTATTTTCTTAGGTTTAGTCATGTGGCTCATTTCTAGTAGGGTTATTAATCGACCACTAGAAGGTATTAATACACAGTTAATTGAAATGAATTCTGGTGAAGGGGATTTAACTTATAGGTTAGATATCAATTCCGAAGATCTAATAGCTAGAATAGCATTTCAATTCAATAGGTTTATAGAATATTTACAAGCTATGTTTACACAAATCAACACTTCTTCCCATGAAATGGAAGGAGTTGCTGGGAATATTTCTGCCCGAGTGGCTGATACAAGAAATATTTTGTCCAGAAATACTGAACAAGTCCAGGCATTGAGTAACATTTCTGCCACTGTAGCTACTAATCTAAATGATATTCAGCGGGGTTCGGAAGAAGTAGCCCATAGTGCGGTTAATATTTCCTCCCTAACTGCCGATTGTTTTTACCAGGTAGAAACAGTAGTTAAGGAAGCTGAGGAATCTGGCCGAGGCATGGAACAAGTAGTATTAGCAGTGGGGGAAGTACACCAAAAAGTAGATGACTTGAAAGCCGTTTTTGATTTACTCAACCAATCGATTGAAAAAATTGCGGGTTTTGTCACCCAAATAAATGGTATTGCAGCCCAGACTAGCCTATTGGCTTTGAATGCATCTATCGAGGCTTCCCATGCAGGGGAATTAGGTAAGGGCTTTGCTGTAGTTGCGGAAGAAGTAAGGCAGTTAGCTGAACATTCCACCATATCCGCTGAGGAAATCACCGCGGTTATTCAAGAATTAAATAATGAGACCCAGGTAGCCAATGATTATTTAAATGAATCTGCAATAGCTACCATAAATAGTAGAGGTGAGGTAGACAAGGTTCAAGATATGTTAATATCAATCATAAAAAGCATTGACCAAGTATCCTTGAACATACAAGGTATAAGTGCAGCTTCTGAAGAGCAGACCGCGCTTAGCCAAGAAATAACTGCCTCTATTACCGAAGCTACCACCTATAGTAATGAAACTGCAGCATCGGCCGAAGATTTTTCTAATTCTATCCAGGAACAACTACTATCTGTGCAGGGAATAGAAGAGGAAGTAATGGAACTGGAAAGAGTGGCTAAACAGACTCTAGAAATGGTCAATAAGTTCGAAATATAAAATGGTGAAAGACGCTAGCTATAAAAGACTAGCGTCTTTTTTTTATTCTGATTCTGTTCTTATCTTTTTACCACTTTCTAAATATAGGTGGAAAAAGTATTCAGCAATGGCGATAATTATGGTGAAAAAGGCTAGGGAAGTAAAGCTAACCGTTAGTGCTGGCCAAAGCAGGATGGTAATATAGGCCAAAACTCCAGCAATCAAACCATTAGCAACGGCTGCTATCACATTTCCGTAATTAGGCATAATAGCTTGATCACCGATTAAATAGTTAGCGGCCGCTCCTACTAGCGCTATTAAGGCTACTGCTAAAATAAAAATACCATCAACTAGAGCAAAGGTTAAATAGGCAGCAATAAATGTGTAGATATATTTGCCAATCAGAGATAACCAAGTATTCACTTAAATTCACCTCCATTTTTCTTGTTATTATGTGTATTATTTTTCTAGTTATCCCTATAAAAAAGAAACCACCTTGATCAAGGTGGTTAATGGCAAAAATGTATATCTATTATTACTGCTGTCCTAAGGCAATATTTTTCAGCTCTTTCCTATCAGGTTTGCCTACTTGGGTTCTGGGTAATTCCTCAATAAATTCGATATATTCGGGTACTTTATAACCAGTTAATCTTTCCCGACAATAAGCTATCATTTCCTCTGCACTTGCTTCTTCCCCTTCCTTAAGAACAATGTAGGCTTTAGGGGTTTCTCCTCTTTTTTCATCTGGGATTCCTATAGCACAAGCTTCCATTACCTTGGGGTGGGTATATAATACTTCATCTATATCCCGAGGATAAACATTAAAACCAGAGCAGATTATCATATCCTTTTTGCGGTCGACAATTGTAAAGTATCCATCTTCATCCATAGTGGCGATGTCCCCAGTATATAGCCATCCATCCCGTATAGCCAGTTCAGTTTCTGCTTTATTTTGCCAGTATTCCGACATAACCTGGGGTCCTTTGGCTATTAACTCACCAGGCTCACCGATAGGCATTTCTTCAGTTCCATTTTCTAAATCGACTATTTTTATGTCCACATCGGGCATGGGGATACCGACTGTGCCTACTTTCCTTTTTTGCAGAGGGTTAACAGTTAGAACATTAGAAGATTCCGATAGACCGTAACCTTCAATAATTGCCCCGCCACTGAGTTCTTCAAATTTTTTAATAGCCTCTAATGGAATTGGTGAGGAGCCACCTATAATAACTTTTATGGAACCTACGTTGTAATTAGGGGTTTCTGGGTGGTTGTTTACCCCGATAATCATGGCTGGTACAGCCGCCCAAACGGTAGGTTTATGTTGCTTAATAGTTTTTAGAAGGCCTAGAATGTCAGTTGGATTAGGTACTAGAACCATAGTACCCCCACTAAACAAACAAGCATTAATATTGGTATTTTGCCCGTAGATATGATAAAGGGGAATAGCAGCCAAGGTTTTAATATCGGATAAAGGGCAGCCAGCCGTTATAGCGGTTGTAGTCAAAAGTGCCATAGCTATAACATTAGCATTAGTCAAACAACAACCTTTGGAGACTCCCGTCGTTCCCCCCGTATATTGGAGCATAGCAATGTCTTCGGGGAAGACCTCAATATTCGGTTCAGAAAAATCGTTTAAGCCTAAAATTGCCTCATTCAAATCGACTATATCTTCGGACAGTTCAATTTCCACTGGTGCAGAGGGTATTTGTGCAATTAAAACTTTTTCAAATGTATAAGTCCCGGATTTATGTAATTCGATGACATTTTGGGCGAACATGGCCAAAACCACTACTGCTTTAGGTTGACTGTCCTTGAAAGTATGCTCGAGTTCGGGCTTGGTGTACATAAAATTAGTAGGTACTAAGATGAAGCCTGCTTTCATACAGGCCTGAAAACCGATGACATACTGAGGTACATTAGGCATCATTAATGCCACCCGATCACCCTTTTTCACCCCAATACTTAACAAATAATTAGCTAAGCCATTAGCCAAATTGTTCACCGTACCATAAGTGAGTTCCATATCGTTGATGACCAGGTAGGGTTTGTCGGGGAAGTCCATCACATTTCTGTGAAACATTTCCTTCAAAGGTACCTGTGGATAAGTGTGGCTGATAGGGTTCTGAACATCATAAAACTTTTGCCAAGGTCTTTCAAACATAATTCCTTCACCTTCCTATTTTAATATTATGAATATATAAAATTATACCACTTTTTGAACAAAAGACTATAAGTTAGGAAGTTTAAGCTATTAATTGGATGTGGGGGATTAATAGAGATAAAATAATTTTAATTGCATAAAAAATACCGCCTTTTGGGTAGAACAACTTAGGGTAAGGTGCCACACCAAAAGCGGTAACTTTTGTTCATAATTTCTACAGATTAGCTATTTTGGCCTAGGGCGATAGCCCGTAA
>CAZEPV010000028.1:0-21772 GCA_964514235.1 uncultured Syntrophomonadaceae bacterium
TGACAGGCCGGCATGTTAACCGCTACACCACGGCTCCGCAACGATTATTATTATAGCAGCCTTAAATGCTTACGTCAACATTTATAGAAAAAATCTTTATTTTTAAAGCGGACTACTTATGGTAGAGTAAGGCTCCACCATTAATAAAGAAATTTCTATTTTATTTTCCCCGCGTAAATACTCGCATTAAGGCCAGCAACTTGACCTTCACCTACTGATTTAGCTACTTGGTAAGGTCCACCAGTACAATCACCTGCTGCATAGATCCCAACTAAATTAGTTTCCTGTTTACGATTAACCTTAATGTGATTATCTTTAATTTCTAAGCCAGGAATTAAACGGTCTGGGGCTGTTTCACCTTCTAGGATAAATAAGCCTTCAACTTTAATTTCTCGACCATCTTTTAGTATAAGTCCTTCCACATAATCTTTTCCTATTACATTACTAGGGCGACCACCCACAAGAATAATCTTAGTATCGAGTTCCCCAATCTTTTTATATAATGGTAGATAATAAACTTGGTTACATATTTCCGCCATAAAGTTTGCCTCGGATTCCGCCTCGGGCTTATGGCCAATTAACAAAACATCTTTTCCTTTATAAATAGGACCATCACAAGTAGCGCAATAACCTAAACCCTTGCCCAAAAATTCTTCTTCCTCAGGCAAAGTTAATTTATAGGGAATCCCCGTAGCAATGATTACTGCTTTAGCTATAATTATATCATCACCGACTAGTACATTATAAATCCCATCTAAATCATATATCATTTCGGCTTTTTGAGAAATAATTTCTATACCCATTTCATTGGCATGATCGGTAAAAGAAGCTAGCAGTTCCTCACCTGTCACATGGTAAAATCCTAAATAATTATCTACTTTTTGGGCTTTATGCAAAGGGGGGCTACATATCTCTGTACCCAATATTATTACCTTTTTATTTCTAATGGTCGCATTTATAGCGGCTGACAAGCCTGCTGGCCCACAGCCTAATATGGCTATATCATATTTTTCACTCATACACATTTATCCTTTCGCAAGCACTTATCCCAAATACAAATGAATTAACTATAATTCTATTCCTTCTGCTTCATTTGTTTTCTCCATAATATCGTCTATTTCCTCTATAATCTCTTCATTTTCTTCTTTTGCTACTGTGTTTATATTATCGTCTAATACTTCAACTACGACATTTGCTGGGACTTGCTCACCTTCGATTCTAGCTAACCATAATTTATGTCTTTGTTCTACATAACTTCTAGATATTTTGCCAGTAAACATACTAGGAACCAAAAAACGATTATCTTTATATAAAAAAGCTAACAAGTGAATTATTATCGAAAATAAGAGGATAAAGGTAAATAGATTATGCAGTTGGGCCAACCAAAAAATCGTTTTAGCCGAGAAACTAACCATAGGTAAGTTTTTATATACTTTTAATAGCCCAGTTATAATTAAGATTAAAACTGAAAAAGCAGTTACAGCAAAAGCCAGCCTTTGTTCAGCTAAAAATTTATCATTATCAGGTTCCTTTGCTAGCCCCACCATAGCAGCCATAATTATCAAGGATTCCTTCACATCACCTTTTTTAGGTAATATATCCCATCTTTTCGTGAACAAAAGATATGCTAGATAGTAAAGACTAATAAAAATTAAAATAGCTGCAGCTATATAATGTATGTTAAGTGTAATCAAAAAATCACTAGACCATTTAAGTCCTGGCAAAGTGTCCACATTATATCTTCTATACATAGGCATTTGCCCAAAACCAGTAAATAATAAGACAAATATCGATAAGGCAGTTACCCAGTGGGTAAAACGAATGGCTAAATTATGCCTGATCATCTTCATCTCCAGCACCCCCTTGCATAATCTTATAAGCAGTTAAGCCTGCCGCCATTACGCCAGCCAGAGGGGCTATAACCAAGCCTTTTGCTAAGCTAGCTGGTTCTTCTAAGTAATTTTCAATACCGACTTCCATAGTTGGGCGACCTGGTTTTCCATCTACTTCTTGTTCCTTTATTGCTTTATTAATAGCTGTAAATGGTAGTGATGACAAATAAAATGTAGAAGTTCCGCCATTTTCAACATCCCCATAAATATAGCCTTGATTAGTTTTAGCCCAATTCCTAGCATATTCTTGCATTTCCTTTTTGGGACCAAACATAATAGCATTTTGGGGGCAAACACCCACACAGGCAGGTTCTTCACCCTTTAAAATTAAATCGTAGCACATATCACACTTATACATGACTCCCCCACCTGCAAACTTAGGGGCTATTTTTTTGTATAGGCCCACACCAGCTTGTCTTTGGGGAATCTCCCAAGGACATACATCCCGACATTTTGCTCCACCCATGCAGATATCGGTATCTATAATCACTGGGCCTTCGGGCATTTTGTTATTAACCCCAAATGGGCACAAACCCGCACAAGCTGGGTTATCACAGTGCATACACCTTCTAGGCACATGGACTTGGATTTTTTTACCCTGGTATTCTACCTCCAAATGCTGCACATAAATCCAATTATAAGGTGTTAAACGATCAGTTAAATCCCTTTTATCAGACCAGTCTTCATGTTTAGTCTGGGGCCAGTAATCCATAATAGGTTTTTCGGGCTCGGGAAAGTTATCCTTATTTTTATCCTTACAGGCTGCAAGACAAAAAGGCCTATCATAGTTAATACAGCCATCACATTTGGTCAAATCAATAATGCTTCCATATTCATCAGTGGCAGTTATGCTAGCAGCTGCTTTTTTACTACCAGTCACAATGCTTGCTGCTGCAACCCCAGACAAAGCTCCCCTTTTTAAAAACATCCTCCGCGTAATAGCCAAAATTCCCCCACTCCTTTTTTATTTCATATACCCCCTATGGGTATATTTATGTTACTCATTTTATACTTATTTTGTCAAGGGCGTTAAGATGCTTTATTTTAATATTCTAGCTTCTACCCGATTTTTACCCTCACCTAAACTTTTAAGCGGTTCGACAGCTGGTCCCGCAAGAATTTCACCCGTAAAGCTAAAACGGGATCCGTGGCAAGGACAATCCCAAGATTTCTCAGCCTGATTCCAGTTAAGTTCACAACCTAAATGGGTACAAGTAGTGTCGACCATATAGACTTTACCTTTTTCATCTTTATAGACCCCAATCCTGTCCTTATCCGCTTTTATAAGGGCTGCTTCCCCAGCTTCTATATCTACCTCAGCAGGTAAACTGCCTGCCTTGCCCTGGACAAAATTTTTGGCTACATCGAGATTTTGTATAAGGAATGATTTTATCGCCCCAGGGGTAATACGACTGGGATTGAATACCTCGGCATAAGGGCTTCTACCCTGCAAAATCATATCACTAATTATCATGGCTGATGCCATACCAGTTGACATACCCCATTTGCCAAATCCAGTCGCGACATAAATATTAGGACTGCGGGAAGTTAAATTACCTATATAAGGTATGCCATCTAATGTCATGCAGTCTTGGGTTGACCATCTATGAAGAAGATCTTTTACTTTAAAGGTCTGATGGGCAAAATCAAGTAAGTTTTGGTAGTAAGTATTGGTATCGCCCCCTTGCCCACTCTTATGGCGTTCACCAGCAATTAATATTAATTCCTGGTTTTTTCCATAGGGTTGGGACCGTAAGGAACGAGTGGGTGCTTCTGCACTTATATAATAACCATCAGGGAATTTTTCCTCCGTGGTCAGGCCTAGAATATAAGTTCTATCTTGATATATCCTGGAAAAAAACATAGCCCCACCATCAAAAAAAGGATAATGGGAAGCAATAATGATTTCTGATGCCTTGATTCTATTGCCCCTTCTAGTTATTACTACTTGATTATCTACTATCTGTACTGCTTCAGTGTTTTCAAAAATCAAACCTTCATTTTTAACAATTTCCTGGGCCAAAGCTTGTAAAAATTTGAGGGGGTGAAATTGAGCTTGATTAGGGAACTTGAGCCCCGCTTCGATAATTATAGGCAATTTTATGGCTTCTACAAAATCGGCTTCTATGCCTAGACTTTGGGCCGCAACAACTTCGTCCTCAATCTCTTTAACATACTTTTCTTGACTGGTATATATATAGGCTGGTTGCCAAGAAAAATCACATTTAATGTTATTATCTGCAGCTATTTGGGCTATCATATGCAGCCCTTTTTCATTAGCCTCGGCGTATTGCTTAGCCAACTCCCCACCTTGTTCTTTTTTAAGTTTGGCGTAAATCAAAGCGTGTTGGCAAGTTATTTTAGCAGTTGTATGACCAGTTGTCCCCTGCAATATACGGTCTGCTTCAAGCACTGCTACCCTAGCCCCAGCCTTACACAATAAGTAGGCTGAACTTATCCCTGCTATTCCCCCACCGATTATGGCCACATCAACCTGCAAATCTTTCCCTAACTCCCTATACCTAGTTGCCTTGCTTGAATCTAGCCAGTAGGAACTAGGCTTATTTTGAAATTCACTTTTTATATCCATATAATCACCTTCATTAATAATAATTCGTAATTATATGCTGTGTTAAAAAGGTCTAAAAAATACAAAAAGACTAGGTCATTTACAAACCTAGTCTTTGATTATTAAGTTATTTTGTTTTTATGCTTTCCACAAGCCATGTAAATTACAGTAAGCCCTTACTATCATATCATCTGAGGGTTCTAGCACAAATGTAACTTCAGTGGCATCACCAGCTTTTAGGTCTTGGCGGTATACCTTATTAGCTACTATTACCTCAACCCACTCAATATAATGTTCTTCTACCATAGGATGGGGTTCACCACCAATTTTTACTAAAATACCATCACTAGTTTTTTCCACTACTGGAACATGTTTTTCGTAGGCAGCATCAACCGTATTTTCCGTCATATAAACCATGGGGGCTCCACAACAAACCAATTCACCTTTACCTATATGTAGTACTGCCACGATGTTTCCACATTTTTCGCATTTATAAATACCATTTTTAATAGTCATATGAGTCCACCTCCATTTATTGATTACTTAATATTCAATCACATTTTGGCTTCTTACTCAATATAATTTTATTAAAATTTTATTAAAATGAAAAACTAATAACTTTTAAATACAGTAATGATATACTTAGACTATAATTATAAAAATTTAGGCTTTTAGGAGTGAAACTAGTGAAATACTTATTAATATTGTCTGATGGCATGGCGGATTACCCGATAGCTGAACTCAACAATAAAACCCCCTTACAATATGCCCATACACCTTCCATTGATAAATTAGCTAAGAATTCCATAATCGGTAATGTCAAGACTATCCCCGAAGGTTACCCACCTAGTAGTGATGTCGCTAACCTAGCGGTAATGGGATTTGAACCCGAAAAATATTATACGGGACGGTCTTCCTTAGAAGCAATTAGCATGGGGGTTAACCTTTCGGATAATGATTTGGCCCTGCGTTGTAATTTAGTCACCCTATCAGGGGCCAATAATTACACAGACAAGGAAATGTTAGATTATAGTGCCGGGGAAATCACTAGCGAGGAATCCCATACATTAATCGCCGATATCCAAAAGGAACTAGGCCTAGAGCTTTTAAGTTTTCATGCTGGTATTAGCTATCGCCATCTTGCGGTGTGGGCTAATGGGATTAATAAAGACTTAGATTTGACCCCACCCCATGATATTTCTGGCCAAGCTATTACAAATTATTTGCCCCAAGGAAAACACGGAGAAATATTATTGAAACTAATGATAAAAAGCCATATGTTTTTGGAAAAGCATCCTATAAATATAAAAAGAGCCAAGGAAGGCAAAAATCCAGCTAACTCCATTTGGCTATGGGGAGAGGGTTCTAAACCTTCTTTACCTACCTTTAAGGACAAGTATAATATTAATGGTTCTGTTGTAGCTGCAGTAGATTTAGTTAAAGGAATTGGAATTAGTGCAGGTCTAAAACCTATCTCAGTAAAAGGGGCTACTGGTGGCATCGAAACTAATTTCCAGGGCAAAGCCCAAGCTGCCTTAGATGAACTTAAAAATGGACAAGACTTTGTCTATCTACATATCGAATCACCTGATGAAGCTGGTCACCAAGGCAATTTAGCTAAAAAGATTTGGGCCATTGAACAAGTTGATAAAGAAGTAGTTAGCCTAGTAATTTCACAACTAGATGAATTCGATGATATAAGAATATTGCTCCTTCCCGACCATCCTACCCCATTGTCAGTAAGAACCCACACTTCTGACCCAGTCCCCTTTATGTTATTTGATAAAAACAATTTAGTTGATAATGAATTAGTCTATTACAATGAAGAAACCGGAAACAAAGGATTGTTTATTGATAGCGGAACTAAATTGATGGATACCTTTATTGGGAAATAAGAAATAAAGTGTAGGGGCGGCCCTAGGCCGCCAGAATGACTATGAACCTAAGCCAAGAAATTCTAAAACTGTGGCTTTCAGTTTGTTTTTTTCGGTAATCTTTTTATGCAAAATATCTTTTTTATCCAAATCTTTAATTCCATCGGGAATTGAGATGCCTACTTCCTGGGCTAAGACATTTAATATGCCAAACTCATCTTCCTTCCCTAGCTTATCTGGAATTACGGCCTGGGCAACACTACTCCCAAATTTAAAGGGGCTAGCAGTTGAAGCAATGATAGTCACCGTATCATCCCGAGTAGCATTAATATATTTTTCATATACATTCATAGCAACCGCGGTATGGGTATCCAGCAAATAATCATGCTCTTTCCAAACTTCACTAATTGTAGCTATAGTTTCTGCATCGGAAGCATAATCCGACCAGAATAATTCCCTAATAATATTATAACTTCTTTCATCTATTTCATATTTACCAGTGTCATTAAGTTCAGCCATCCAAGTGGAAACCCTTGTACTATCGTGATTAGTTACCTCAAATAATAGCCTTTCCAAATTAGAAGAAATCAAAATATCCATTGAAGGTGATATCGTCTTTTCAAAAGATCGGTTTTTATCGTATATACCACTATTGATAAAATCAGTTAAGACATTATTTTTATTAGCCGCACAAATTAACTTATTAATCGGAATCCCCATTCTTTTGGCATAATAGGCTGCCAAAATATTACCAAAGTTCCCCGTAGGTACTACTATATTAATCGCTTGTGCAGAGTCTATATCCCCGTTGGCCCTTAAATCAAGATAGGCAGAAACATAATAAACTATCTGGGGTAAAAGCCTACCCCAATTAATTGAATTTGCCGAGGAAAACTTCAAATTATTCTCTGCCAAAAAGGCGTTTAGAGCCTGGTCAGCAAAGATTTCTTTTACCCCGCTTTGGGCATCATCAAAATTACCCCGAACCGCAGCTACAAAAACATTGGCCCCCTCCTGGGTAACCATTTGCCTTTTTTGTACTTCACTGACTCCATCGGCAGGATAAAAAACAATTATTTTGGTTTTGTCTACATCGCTAAAACCAGCTAAAGCAGCTTTACCTGTATCACCTGAGGTGGCAACCAATATTACTATCTCACTTCTTTCACCTGCCTTTTGTGCACTTGTAGTCATAAGATAAGGTAATATCTGTAATGCCATATCTTTAAAGGCACTTGTGGGACCATGCCATAATTCCAAAACATGTAGTTGCTCATTTATTTTAATCAGAGGAGCTATCCTTTCTTGGGCAAAGTTCTTGGTATTATAGGCATTATTAACACAAAAATCAATTTCTTCCGAATTAAAATCAGTTAAAAATAAGCTAAGTATATAGGCGGCCCTTTCTTGATATGTCTGATGAAACATGGTTTCGATAACCTTTTCACTTAGATTAGGCATAGCTTTAGGGACAAATAGACCACCATCAGGAGCAATTCCCATTTTAATCGCTTCAGCAGCTTGTACATTTGCAGCCCGGCCCCTGCTACTAATATATTGCAATTTTTTTCAACCCCCTTAAATTAACCTTTTCTTATTCTATACTTAATTATCCCTATATAAAAGTTTTAAGCAAAAAACATATGATAAACTTCAAAATTAAGATATACTATAACATAATACTATAAGGTCGTAATATTAAGTATTGTAATTAAATCTAAAATAATGGGGGTTAAATCATGGCTACAAACTATCTATATTCTATAAGGGATCACCAATTCATACTCAAAGAATGGCTTGATCTAGAGAAAATCCTTAATTATGAACGTTTCCAGGGCGTTTATACTGTTGAGGATGTGGATACAATTTTGACCGAATCTTATCGGGCAGCCAAAGAAGTAGTGGCAGAAAGTAATGATGAAAATGATACCATTGGGGTAATTTTCGAGGATGGTAAAGTCTCAGTCCCACCTGCTATGAAGGAAGCATATCATTTTATTCAGGAAAATGGTTGGGGTTCTTGTAATTCGGATAAAAATTATGAAGGTGCCCTACCTAGAATTATTTATGAGGCGGTACTAGAATATATTTTCGGTGCTAATGAAGGGCTAGCTTGTTACTATATGGCCACTTCGGGGGCAGCAGAACTAATCCAATTATTTGGTGATGAACACTTAAAAAACCTCTTTACGGAAAAAATGTTTGCTGGTACCTGGGCAGGCACTATGTGCCTAACCGAACCAAATGCTGGTTCAGATGTAGGCAGTATGGCCAGCAGAGCCTATCCCACCGATACATCGGGTAAATACCGTATTAAAGGCACAAAATGTTTTATAACTGGCGGGGAGCAAGATTTTACGGAAAATATTATTCATTTATTATTGGCTAGGGTTGAAGGAGCTAGACCAGGTACATCGGGAATTTCCTTATTTGCAGTGCCCAAATATTGGGTTAATGAAGATGGTACACTTGGTAACCATAATGATGTTAACTGTGTCGGTATAGAAAACAAATTGGGTATGAAAGGCTCCTCAACTTGTGTTATGGCTTTTGGGGAAAACAACGAATGTTATGGCTGGTTACTAGGAAATCCCCCTGATGAGAATGGACGCGCTGCAGGAATGGCTCAAATGTTTCATATGATGAATGGAGCCCGCTTAGAAATGGGAGTAGGTTCCCTAGCTGCGGCAGGTGTAGCATATTATAATGCAGCCGAATATGCTAAAGAAAGAATTCAAGGCCGTAAGATGACCGATCCCAAAAAAGGTTTAGTATCAATTATCGAACACGAAGATATAAGAAGGATGTTATTACATCAGAAAGCGCATATTGAAGCAATGCGGGCCTTAGTAACCTGGGTTAATTATATTATGGACATATCGGAGAATTCACCCGATGCAGAGGAAAGAAAAGCTTACAGGATGCTTTTAGATATTAATACCCCCATAACAAAGGCTTATAATTCAGATGTTTCTTGGATCCTAACTGGTGATGCCATGCAAGTTTATGGTGGTTACGGTTATAGTGAAGAATATCCCATAGCCCAACTCATGCGGGATGTAAAAATACACTCCATCTGGGAGGGAACTAATTATATTCAAGCAATTGATTTAGTGGGCAGAAAGTGGAATATAGGTAAGGGTCAAGGTTTTGCTCTCTGGCTAAAACACATAGAAGATTTTATTGCCAAGGAAAAAGACAATGAATTCTTCCATCGGGAAATAACTATTTTAACTGAGGCCTTGGGAGCTTATAAAGAACTAAAAGAAACATTAAGCGGTTATGCCCTGCAAGGTCAGGTAGAGCTTTTAGCTCTATATGCTACCAGGGTATTACATGCTACCGCCCAGCTATTATGTGGCCGTTTAATCCTAGAACAAGCTGTTATTGCTAAAGGCAAATTAGATAATCTACCCACAGATCATTATGATTATCCCTTCTATCAGGGTAAAATAGAGGCAGCTAGATACTATATACGTAATACGGTTACTGAAGTAGCTAATCTAGCCGAAAAAATTGCTAATCCAGATGCTTCAGCCCTAGATATAATGGAAGAAGCATTCTTCGCCTAAAACAAAATAATCTAAAAACCCAGGGTAACCTGGGTTTTTCTATACATACATCTTGGATATTATTATAATAGATATAATGACAAAAAATAATTTACGGAGGATATTTAATGGGTCAACTAATTTTAGCGGGAATTGCTATAATAGCACTAAAACTGGTTTGGGATGTATATAAGGAATACAGTGGAGATGCAAAAACAAAACCTAAGAAAGGTCAAGTCATAGATTTAAGCGAGGCTTGGATTGATATGGATAATTTGCCTTATCAAAAGAAGGGTTCCCTTTTATCTCGTTCAGAATTAGCCTTATTTCATTTACTCATAGAAGTAATCAATCCAGAAAGTTTCGTGGTTTTACCAAAAGTCCGTCTAGAAGATATTATTTCCTCTACACCCAATGTCCATAATGCAGAGGAATACCTACATCGCCTTAAGGAAAGAAGTGCTGATTTCATCATATGTAGTCTACCGGACCTGGAACCCCAGGTAGTAGTAATTAGCGATAATTTGATCGATAGTCGTATAAAACAACTAGGAGATAAGTTTAACAAAAAGGCCAGTGAAGAAGCTGGATTAGCTGTAATCACCATCAATACCGCGGATTTACCCTCCCATCCAGAATTAACTTTGTTGTTAAGAGGGGTTGGCATTGATTAAGGATAGATTAGGAATCCTACCTACATATTTTCTGCCTAACCATCCACAAGCTAGACATACTATACATTTACTTACCACCTATCTGCTACATCATAAATACCTATATTTTTGATCATTGACTAGTAAAAGCGAATATAAAAAAACAGGTAAGTCTTTTCCCCTTTTTGGCGTATAATTAATGTAGAGTAAGGAAAGGGGTAAATTATATGTCAATCAGGCAAAGGTACACCACAATCCTAGTGTTTTTAGTTTTATTGCTTTCGATAATTGGCTGTTCGAGCAATACTTATAGTGACATTTCTCAACAAGAATCGGCAAATAATCTTTCTATATCATATGATGAAGGAGTAAGTGCTAACGATACTGCCAGCATACGGAAACTTATCGAATACTGGGATTTTGATATCGAAGTACAAAATGCTAGCAAAGTATTAGGGGAAATCGAAGAAAAGACTTATAGCTTAAAAGGATACATAGTAGAAAGTCAGGTCAATAACTATGATAAAAGTATTAGTGCTTATTTAACCATAAAAATCCCTCAAGAAATTACTTCTGAAATGACTAAATACCTACAAACAATTGGTAAGGTTACCAGTAGCTCCAATCGCACCGAAGATATAACTATGGAATATTATGATACCCAAGCCCGTCTAGAGGTACTACAAAAACAAGAAGAACGTCTTTTATCTATCATGGAAGGCCAAACCAATGATATTCAGGATTTATTAGCTGTAGAACAAGAAATAAACCGTGTCAGGGCAGAACGAGAATCTCTGCAAGCCCGCATGAATTATCTAAACAATGCCACGAGTTATAGCCAGATAAGTATTCATCTAAAACAAGAAAGCCTAGGAGAAATTAGTGCACCACAAGGCACATGGGGAAAAGCTGTACAAGGCTTAATTACTAGCGTGAATTCCTTAATCAACCTAGGAAATAGCCTAATAATATTATTATTTAGGGCTCTACCATATCTTGTAATAATCGCTATAGTATATATAATCGTAAAAAACATTCGCCAGCGTAGGGAAAACATAAAATAAACAAAATAGGGACGGCCTAATATTTCTAGCCCGTCCCTATACATTAATAATACCAATGTAATTACTTTATTAAGCTAAAAAGCATACTATAAAACAAATGAATAAAGATGGAGTATACTATGCTAATAAAAGTAGTTACGTATAATATCCACCACGGTAAAGATATATTTAATAATCCTAGTTTAGATAAAATACTATCTCTGCTCAAAAGAGTCCAAGCCGATATTATTAACCTGCAGGAAGTAGATAACTTGCGACCAGACACCAACCACCAAAATCAAGCACTCTTTTTAGCCAAAAATCTTGGCATGCGTTATCTTTATGCAGCAGTAAGAAATTATGCTGTAGGTTCCTATGGTAATGCAATTCTATCTAAATATTCTATTGTAAATAGTGAAAATATAATATTAGAAGATGAAAAAGATTCAAGAGCTTGTCTTAAAGCTGAAATTAGAATCAATAAGCAACGTATAACTGTATTCAATACCCATTTAGGTTTAATCCAGCCTATAAGATACCAGCATCTAGCAGAAATAATCTTACCCCAAATTATAAATCTACACAACCCTGCCCTGCTCACAGGAGATTTTAATGCCCCGCCTGAAAGACCGGAAATACAGATGTTAAGCCAGGTTCTAACCGATACATTCATCAAAAATTCAGGGACTAATGTAGGCACCTTCCCAGCAGACAAAGCAAGCGCTAGAATAGACTATATTTTTACTAACCAATATCTATCCCCTATTGATTATTACATCATAGATTCCGATGGATCCGACCACTTGCCAGTTGTGGCTATGCTAGAGGCATAAATTAGCACCATAGTTCCCCTTGTTCCGCTTTTTTCCGGTAAGATTCCATTTTCCTTTTTGTTATTTTATCATCTGCCTCTATATTCCCGATTAACATAGGAGAATTTTTATCATGTTTTTTAATTTGCTTAGCCACTGCTTTATTACTAAAATTAGCATAACAATAAATACAATTATGTAAGCAGGTATTGTAAGCCCCGATATCTATACTAGTAACACATCCACAGGCTTCCCTTTGGTTCCTATCCTTAGAGATTTCCAAGCTTTCCCCTACTATTTGGGAAATCAGATGGTCATCAATGCATTTGGCCTGCTTAATTCCTATTGCAGATAAATCAATTAGCTCACTACAAATTTCAATTTTAATGTGGTGCCTTTCCCCTATCGGAATAAAACCCTGAGCAATTTGTTTCATAGTTGTTTCATTAATAATTTTATAGGGAATATCCCGCATATTAGCTTTAGTTTTTTGGTAGATATCCAAAAAACTAATAATACATTTATTGGTGTACTTGTATAATTGAGAGGCCAAAATTTCGAAATGTTTAATGTGATAGGCGATATTATATTCCTCAGTTAAAATAATAGGGTCATAACGCCAGATCACTCTATCTGGACCTATCCTCCGAGCTAATTCTTTGAAGGCAGCAATAATTTCATTTTCAGAAGGTAAGTTTTTTTCTATAATTTTATCATATGGATTAATTGTAATTAAAAAATAGTAGTTATAATTACTTAACAACTCCAGTTTATTAACAATTTTTCTAGGATCCTTAGTCCAAAAAACAATACAATCTATAATATCAGGTGTAAGTATTACTTCACTTACCTGATGGTAATTCATGGGGTTTCTAACCAAAACGAACCCTTCATTTAAGCGATTAAAAAACCAATCTAAATAAAAAGCAGGAATGTCGGTCCTTCTGCTCACACTTAATATCAAATTCACCCCCACCTTTTATTAAGTCATTTTTAATTCAAATTCGATTTACAATAATATTAGCAGCAACGGTTAAACAAAGTTAGATTTTCGTTTCTTCTCGAGAAATAGCCATTAAAACTTACTTAAATCGATTCCTTTTTCTTGCATTTCTCTTATGAACTGCTTTTCCTTCTCAGTTAATTTTACTTCTCCATTTGTTTTGGATTCATATGCTAAAAATTCTTCATTGTTTAATCCCCAAGATTTAAGTAAAGAGATAAATTCATCAGAAATTCTTAAATTTCTGTCTCTTATTTCTTCCAGTCCCCAATCATCATTACTATTAGCCAGATTTAATAAAATTTTGATATTGGATTTTAAATAACTTTCTTTTTTCTTTTGAAAATATCCATTACTGGCTATAATATTCAACCTTTTTTCGAAAGGAATTTTATTGCCAATATTCTCTACTACCTCAACAACTTCAGTATCTGAATTATTAGGGAAATAGCTTTTTTGCCACTTCCTAGGTAGGATGTGCTCTATTTCCCAATTGTTAGGCAATAAGTCTTCTTGTTCCTCATAGGCAATGGCCTTTAAAATCATGCGTACTGTATTTCTATGCGGTGATTTAATATTCTTCTTTAGTTCATTTTCATCAACCTGGGCAAAATCAAATTTTGGTCTTGCCGAATCTATTATTTCAGAATTTAAGTTTAGGATACTACTTTTCACTGCGTTAATAGTAGGTGTAATAATATATTTAGCAGATAATTCGGCAAATAATTTTCTTAAAAATCTTAAAAACATATCCTCAAATTCTTCTTCCTCGCTATATTTCAAATAATAAATGACAACAGGATACTTCCAAAATTCATTCGGATATGAATATAGGGAATCCAAGACTTGTTTTATTTTTATATTTGTAGTCCAATCGTGTCCTTCTACCTCTATTTTGTTATTTACCACAAGCCATAATGTTACCATTTTTTCTAGATTATCTAATATGTCTTTTTCATACAATTGTTTAAAATTATTTCTCAGGTAGTACTTTCTCATACCCGGAGTTGTTGTTTTTCTATCATTTTCAAGGGCCCTTAGATAAAACATATAATAATAAAATAAATTTTGTATACTTTCGTTGGCGTTAGCTGATTCTTCGTCCAGCAACTTCCATCTAGAAATAAATTCAGTTTTCTCTCCCTTTTTGAAATTATTATACATTTTTGCTTTAAATATATCTGCATCTGATAAGGCCAATCCCCTATCATTAATTGTAGAAAATATTGTTAAAGCTGTATCTTCTGAATCAGCAGTAATAGGTAATAATATTGCCTTATTTAAAATGTTTCGAATAAGCCAAAAAAATAATTCTGGCTCGTTTGTAGCATAATTTTCAATTAATTCCGCAAATAAATTATAGTTTTGCGTGTAATTATCCTTATTATTATCCGTGAGTCCAGTAATTAAAATTTGAGAGAATATCTTGTTCCCCTCATCATTCATTACTTTTGACTCAATTAATATTTTTTCAAAGTCAACTTCTGCCGTCAATTCATCCTGTTCCCACAAAGCAGATTCTATTTGATTTTTAAAATTCCTTACCTCTTTAGTTTCCGTCATAGATTCTAGCTTTGTATATATTGCCCTTAAAAACAACAGTAGGGAGGTTATTCTTTGTTGGCCATCAATAATTTCCTGTTCTCCATTTTTGTTTTCATATGACACAATAGTCCCCAAAAAATAATTGTTTTCCTTGTTTTCCCTACCATTCTCAGTAAATTCCGCAAGATCATCAAATAATGTTTTTATTTCCTCATCAGCCCAAGCATAAGGCCGCTGAAATTCAGGTATAATAAACTTTTTTTCCTTTCCGGATTCCAGTAGTTCTTTAACACTTTTTTTATTAACTTCTATTTTTGTTGACATGTAAATCCCCTTTCCCTATTAATTATAATAATATGCTACCTAATTAGACTGAGTCTTTATTATATTTAATCCTTATAGCTATTTAGCATATATTAAAAAATCTGTGTTAAAAATAATTGTTATAGAAATTCAGTATATGATTTCTAAACAAAAATCCTTCAAATTCACAAGAATAGTTTTTAAAATACGCCACAAACCCTCTTTAATACCTATATCTCTTTTCTGCAAAAGAGTAAAAATCCCTTTTGGTAAAGGGATTTCAAGTTATTTGAAAATTTGAATTATCCAGATACTAGGTGAAGAATTTTAGATTTGAAACTTTAAGATAATTTCTATTTGGCAGATTATTTGAAGGGATATCATCAGCAATATAAAATGGGATTATAAAGATAAAAACCACCATAACCTTTTTCTTTTATAAATCCTTTATCTATATATTTTTGTTCGGGGAAAGAATAGGCCTTTCAACCTACCCCAAAAAGTTTCTTTTGGGATTGCTTCTATGTTATCGGGCCGACTTTCCTTTTGAATAGGAGCAGTATTAAAAACGAATTGCACCGCCCTAACATTTTCATTTTCACTAGATACGAATGATGGGGGTATATAATCAGAAGTATCTAAATTACCAGTTAAATCATCAATCATATTATTTATTTTATGGGGCATATGCTTACTTTCCTTATTTAATTTAGTCAGTCCATCTGATAATTCCCCTGCACCGTAGGCTAAACCCTTTGTACCTTCTGTTAATGATGTAATGGCAAAATCAATTTTATCATATTTAGAAGCTAACTGGGACAGCCCATAAGTATAATCTTTTAATCCTTGATGAAATTCAGCATAATTAATAGCTAATGATTTAAGCCCGAATGACAATTCATTATTGCCTAATTTAGCCGATGAACTACTGAGGGTGTCTATTGATTCTAGGATTACAGTTGAAGCATTAATTAGGGCAGGTGAATTTTCATTAAGCACTACTATTCCCGTTTGATATTCTGCAGAACCAGTTTGCAAAGATTGGACACCCCTGGTTAGTGAATCAAGACCACTTTCAAGGCCACTAGCAGCATCACTCAGTTGTCCAGTCGCTTTGAATAATTCATTTAGATCTTTTTCCATTGCAGATGTATCTGGTAATTCTAGATTCATCACAAATGGAGCCGCATTAATTGATATGCCCTCCATAGCAAAATCTGTAACATTTGCATTAATAGACATATAGCCATCAGTATTAGGCATAACTGTAAAGGTGATTATTTTATCCCGCCCCGAGTTAGCCATTACTCCCCCATCAGCTATAATATCCCTACATTTATCAGTATCCAAAGTAATTGCAAACTGCAAGATATAATTTTCAAAAAATGCCCCAGCTACCCTTTCATTTTTCTTACTAACAATTTCTATATTCAAATTACCAGACTGTCCTATTAATTCTGAGGCCGTGATTCCTTCACTATCTAAGCTATAATTAATGCAAATTTCCCAAGGCAGTTCAAGTGTTTTCATATTGCCCTGGTAGAAGAAGTTGCCTACATCAGCATAGCTGCTTATTTTATTATCACTATGTTCAATATCGTGTAGATTAGTAAGGTTTTTAACTAGTTCATATTGTCCATAATCTGTAATCTTTCCTGCCTTTACTACATCTAATATATTTATAATATATATACCTTGCGGTTTTCCACTATAATTGAGCTTGCCATATACAACTTCCTCTTTAGACGATATTTTCCCCATTTCAGAATTTACAGTTGGGCTAGTTTCAGATTTAATTTCTTGACCATTACAGGCAAATGTATAAGAAAAGGACAATAATACTAGGATAGTTAGACCTGCGAAAAAAATTTTTATTCTAGCCAAGGCTTTTACCCCCTTTAAAAAAGTTTGTTTTCCAAGTAGTTAGAAATATAGATTTATCTAAGAAAAAAAGCAGGGCAGGTAAAAATAAGACCACCATTAGTACAGATATCAAGGTACCCCGTCCCAATAAAATACCTAGTTCAGAGATAATACGATCACTTGAAACCAGGCCCAGACAAAATCCAGCAGAAGCCAGTATTGAGCCAGAAGTAAATATGGAGCCAGTTGTTTCACCCAAGCTTTGTTTTACAGCCTCTTTTTTGCCCATAATACGGCGGCTATGCATATAATGGTCTGTCAATAAGATGGCATAATCTATGGTAGCACCTAACTGGACAGTACTTATAACTAGAAAGCCTATGTAACACAAGGCATTTCCAGTAAAATAGGGAATTGCGAGATTAACCCATATAGAGGTTTTAATGGTCAAAAGTAATAATATTGGTAGTGATATAGAACGGAAGGTTAATAATATAACTGCAGCTATAGCCAGAGTCGCTATTAAGTTGACTTTAGTAGTATCGCTTTCTACTGCATTTTTTATATCATAAAGATTAACGCTTTTACCAAGCATATGGAAACTTTCCCCGTAATATTGGGAGGCAATGGATTGTATTTTTTCTACCATGGTAAAAGCAATTTCCCCTTCTGATTCAGTCTTAGTATTTAGAATAATACGAGCATAATTAGCCGAATAGAATTTTTTAGTCACCTCTTGGTTTACAAATTCGGGTGGTATAGCTGCACTTACCGTAGTTGGGTAATCAATAACACTGGTTACATGGGGGATTTTACTGAGTTCCTTGCTTAGCATTTCTTCCCTGGCCCGATCACCTTTAGGAAGCAAAACTACTATAGGATTATTGCTGCCAAATACTTCATTAATCTTAATCGAGTCCAGGCCAAAACGGCTACTTTCTGATACTTCACTGCCAATACCATAAATAAATGCATTGTTTTGCTGGGCTAGAAAACTGGGCACAAGAATAATCGCTACTAAAATAATTATAATAAGCCTGAATTTGAATATAGCCTTACCGATATTTTCGAAACTGGGTATTACCCTTCTGTGTCTAGTCCTATCAATCCACTTATAGGAGAATAAAGTTACAGCAGGCAAAAAAACTATTACGGTAATAAAACTGAAAATAATACCCTTGACCAGATTAATCCCTAAGTCAGAACCTATCCGAAAATCCATAAACAATAAAGCCATAAAACCAAACAGTGTTGTAGAAGCACTGGCTAATATTGTGGGTAATGAACGTTTTATAGCCATAGACATGGCCTTATAGATATCATTAGTTTTTTGCCGATTAACATTAAAACTCTGCAATAAAAATATAGCATAATCTAGAGATACTGCTAGTTGCAATATCGGGCTAATGGCTAAAGTAATAAATGAAATTTCCCCTAGAAAAACATTAGTACCTAAATTTATTAATACTGCTATTCCTATAGTTCCTAAAAATAAGATAGGTTCAAACCAACTAGTAGTAACTAATATTAAGATAATCGCAATAATCGGAACTAGTATGACCATGGCCCTAGTTGATTCACTCCTGGCCATGGACTGCTGGGTCACCACATCTATAAAATCACCAGATACAGCATCCGTATCTTTAATCAGACCATATATTTCATTTGCTACTTCTGCTTCTAGTCCTTCACTAACCGTAATTGAAAATAAAGCATTTTTATACCGATAATATTCTTCTACAATGCTACTATCAGCCATTTCAAGTGGTGTTTTGATATTAATATTATCATCTAGCCACATTACCGAAGAAATACCAGGGATATTTTTGAGTTTTTCTTTGTAAGCTAGGGATTCTTGCAGGGTAAGATCGGTCACCATCACAAGCCCATTTGGAATAGGCTCCTCAAATTCTTCCTGCATCAATTTTAGTGATTTTGTTGAACCTGCCTCACTAGGAAGATAATCAATTATATTATAATTAATAGAAACCGTGAGGGCTAATAAGCCACATATGATGGCTACAAGAATAAAAGATATTACGATTGTTTTTTTATGTTTAATTATTTTATCAATTAAAAAATCCACAAATTCACCTTGCTATATCCTATAAATCATAATTTTAATTGCTCTTCATATTATGGCTATAATATTGGGTAGGGATTCTTAGAATTTGAAATTTATTAATTAAAAAGACTAAAAACTAGCCAATAAAGTAGTACTCCTCTCGAGGGTCTTGAAAAATAAAAAGCCGCAGGATTTATTATCCTACGGCTTGTATGGGATTTTTTTAATTTGGATATTTGTAAATAATGATGAAGAAACTAATTTAACCAAGCGATACAGGTTTTTTGTATTCTCCATATTTTTTCAACTTTTCATGGAATTTAACTAAAAGAAAAGACTCATATTGACCGAATAACCATTTACACGGAAATATGGATACCCCCTAAGGAAACTTTCTTGCCAGTTCAACATCTGCATCCATTGTATTTTCCGCTTCAGCCCTAGCAAGCTTTTCCCTATATATAGACTCTAGGTTACTCCAAAAGTGAGCTGGTATACCTAACACCATCTCCAGCCGTACAGCTACATCTGTTGTTAAACGCACATCGCCATTAATAAGTCTGCTGATATGCTTCTCAGAAAGATCCATTCTGGAAGCCAACTCCTTCTAGCTCATTTTTCTATCAATGAGCTGCTCTTTAATTGTAGCGCCAGGCGGTGTAGCGACAATACTACGGCTCCTTTTCATGCTTATTCCTCCTCTTAATTGTCTGATTGCACCATTATTAGTGATAATCAATTATCTCTATAATGTACGCAATCTGAACTTCATTTCCTTTCTTTTCAAACACAAGTCGGTATGGGTGAAACAAATCAACAGCATATTGGTTTCCTCGGTTGCCAATCAATGGGTGACATCTACCAATCCTATACTAAATCATCATTTCAATTGAGGAAGCAGCCTCAATTTGATCAATCCTTTGCTGTATCTTTCTGCCACTTCTTTTCCATGTTTTTCCCAGCCTCGTAAGCATTGGTACATGCCGCCTCAATCTTACGATTCTTATATTTGATTAACAATCCACCACCCCGAATCAATTAACCTCTAAGGTAAATCCATTTTGCCACCGATTCAGGTAGGATTCAATTATAGTCTAGTCACAGCTACTAATATGTCAATGCTTTGTCCTAAGTAAAAATCTTAGTCATACTGACATTATGGCAACTGAGTATTGCATGTTTAGTAACCTTTGCTTTCTATCATCCTGAGGCGGGGGCCGAAGGGTCTTCCCCCTTAAATCTCTACACAAAAATACCTCCCAGTAGTTAAACTACTTTGGAGGTATAACATTTTTTTAATCAGCATTATTTCTAGTTCTCTATTTCCTTTTTCAGCTCTTCTATTTCCCCTAAAGAGAATTCAGAAGCTTCGGCTACTTGCTCAGAGGATATTCTCATTCTTAAAAGCTTCTTAGCCATTTCCCGTTTTCCAGCTAATAATCCCTTTTCAATTCCCTCTTCCCTGCCTTTTTCCATCAATTCCTCTGCTAGGGTCATGGCTTCTTGTCTGCCTTTTTCCATTAATCTTTCCGCTAAGGTCATGATTAGCTCACCGCCTTCCTTGGATACTTGGTCTGCTATGGTTTGCAGTTCTGTTTCGCTTATATCATCTCTAATACTTATTATATAGGTTACAACTTCACTTATGTAGTAAGTGGCTATGTCTTTATCTTTGGCTTTGGTATATATTATTAGGGCTCGTATGAATATTTCTATTACTTGTTCTTTACTTACGAATCTAGCCTTACTGAAGGTTTCTATTACTATAGCATGTTCTTCTTCTAAGTCTATTTTATCATATTCTTGGCCCAAGGATAAATCTATTAATAGATATTGGTAGTTAGGAATATATTTTTTTATGATGTCTGGCAGGTTTTTATAGTGGGGTATCATTTCTCCTAGGCTGCGTTTTATATTCCATTTATTTTTGTCATGGTAGACTACTAAAGGTATTATTATGGGTAGCTCTATTTCGTTTGTTTTTAGGATTTTGTTTTCGGCTTTTTTGCTTTCTACATCATTTCTTATTTTTTCTTCCCAGATGCTTATTATGTATTTTAAGACTTGAAATATTACCATTCTGTCGGGATATGATTTGTGTTCTAGGAGGAAGGTTATGTAGGCTTTTTCTCCTTTTATCTCGGCTTTATAGACTAGGTCAGTGAATTGTTCTTCGAGTTCTTTAGTTAGATAGCTAGTCGGTTCGGATGATAGGGTATTTATATTTACTAGGTCTACTAGTTCCCTAGGTAAATAGTTTTTAAGAAAGTCTTTAGCAAAGTCTATTTTACCAAAGGTGGCTTTAAAGTATGCATCATGGGGATTATGGATTGGACTTCTTTCACTCATTTTCCCACCTGCCTTGTTTTATGCCGCAAACATATGTTCACTGTGTTTTTAGTATATAGGATGTGGGGGATTTTGGCAATAGGCTATTTTGTTGGTGGTATTATATCATCTACAAATCCCATTTTCACAAGGTTTAAACTGCATTGTCAACCTTGTGAATTGTCTCCCAAACGCAGAACTGTCCCCGTGTTTGTCGGGGCAATCGGAATCGCCTATTATACACAAGAACCCTTACGATAATAAGTTAGAC
>CAZEPV010000029.1:0-21248 GCA_964514235.1 uncultured Syntrophomonadaceae bacterium
TTTATCAAGAGCTTTTGCTACCTCACCTTCGTGCGGTGCAAAAATTATAATATCATCGCTCAAGGTAAAAGTCAACACTTAATTTCATTTGTTTTTATATTAATTCCTATATTAATTTTATGGCTTTTAAGGACCACATATCATATAATGAAGCAAATATTTTTAATGTTAATCATAAATTACAATTAATATTATGTTGGGGGATAAAGTGGTTTGTCAGGTAATGTTGAGCTAGCATTTCTTTTAACTTTACTAGCTGGTCTATCAACAGGTTTCGGGAGTGCTATAGCCTTTTTTGCTAAAAAAACAAATACAAGGTTCTTGTCTGCTAGTTTGGGTTTTTCTGCAGGTGTTATGATTTATGTTTCGATGATTGAAATTTTTTCTGAAGCACAAAGCTTACTATCTTTTTGTTATGGTGAAAAAACTGGCACACTTATTACTATAGTTAGTTTTTTTGGGGGAATGCTTTTAATCGGAATAATTGATTTTCTAGTTCCAAGTGATACTAACCCACATGAATGCCATGAGACAAGCCCCGACTATCCTGACTGTCTCAATAACAACCCCCATCTTATGCGGACTGGCATTTTTATGGCTCTGGCTATTACAATTCATAATTTCCCCGAGGGTATAGCTACTTTTGTTGCAGCATTACAATCCCCATCTTTAGCCATCCCTATTGTTGTTGCCATAGCTATTCACAACATACCTGAAGGTATAGCTGTTTCAACCCCTATTTATTATGCAACTGGAAGCCGCCAAAAGGCCTTCTTTTATTCCTTTGCCTCTGGGCTAGCAGAACCCTTAGGTGCCCTTGTCGGTTATTTAATCCTTATGCCCTTTATGAACGATACCATCTTCGGCATTATATTCGCGGGAATCGCTGGAATCATGGTATTTATTTCTCTCGATGAATTGCTCCCTGCTGCTAGGGCATATGGAGAACACCACCTGGCTATATACGGCATGATGGTAGGTATGCTGGTTATGGCATTCAGCTTATGGTTATTCATATAGACCCTTTCTTTTCTATTTAATAATTGTAATCCTTTCAATACCTTGCTATAATTTCAATGTTATAGGTTTACGACACTTTCAGAAAGAAGGAAATAAAATGGCTTCCCTAAAAATTAAAAATATAGCTATAATTGCCCATGTCGATCATGGGAAAACGACTCTAGTCGATAAAATATTAAAACAATGTGGTAATTTCAGAGACAACCAAGTCATACCAGATAGGGTCTTAGATAGCAGTGATTTAGAAAGAGAACGTGGTATTACTATTTTATCTAAAAACACAAGTGTCATTTATAACGATACTAAAATTAATATAGTAGACACCCCTGGTCACGCTGATTTTGGTGGTGAAGTGGAAAGAATCGTCAAGATGGTTGATGGGGTATTATTACTTGTAGATGCCTTCGAAGGGCCAATGCCCCAGACCCGTTTTGTATTGCAAAAAGCTTTAGATGCTGGACTCAAACCTTTAGTTGTGGTTAATAAAATCGATAGGCCTGATGCAAGGGCTACTGAGGTAATAGATGAGATTTTGGATTTATTTATTGAATTAGATGCAGATGATAGCCAACTGGATTTTCCAATTGTCTATGCGTCCGCCAAGGAAGGCTATGCCAAAGCTGAGCCTGATGCTATCTCCAATAATATGGAACCTCTATTAGAGGCGATTTTGACTTATATTCCCTCGCCAACTGGTAGCGCTAATAATGACATCCAAGTAATAATTTCGTCATTAGATTACGATAATTATGTAGGTCGGATTGGTATTGGTAGGATATATGAAGGATCTATAAACAAAGGACAGGAAGTAGTCTTATGTAATTCAAACGGTAAAGAAACCAAGGTAAAAGTAAGCAACCTATATGTTTTTACTGGTTTAAGAAAAGTTGAAGTTGATACTGCATATTGTGGAGATATTATTGCTATTTCGGGTATCGACGATATTTATATTGGTGATACTATTTGTTCACCTGATAATATTAAGCCAGTCCCTTTTGTAAATATTGACGAGCCTACTATTTCTATGAATTTTATTGTAAATGATAGTCCTATGGCTGGACTAGAAGGCACTTATGTAACCAGCCGACACTTGAAGGATAGACTTACCAGAGAATTATTAACAGATGTATCTTTGAAAATTGAGGAGCTCAGTCCTGATTCTTTCAAAGTCTCGGGGCGGGGTGAATTACACTTGTCAATATTAATTGAAACTATGCGCCGTGAAGGTTACGAATTTGCAGTGACTAGACCTGAAGTTATTTTTAAAAATGAAAACGATACC
This sequence comes from uncultured Syntrophomonadaceae bacterium, assembly GCA_964514235.1. Classification (GTDB taxonomy): domain Bacteria; phylum Bacillota; class Syntrophomonadia; order Syntrophomonadales; family Syntrophomonadaceae; genus JAAYRQ01. Next base: position 2,303 of record CAZEPV010000029.1, read on the forward strand.
CTGCTTGAACCTTTGGAAAACCTTTTCATTGAGGTACCCGATGAGTATCTTGGTACAGTTATTGAAAATTGTGGTAAACGCAGGGGTGAATTAATCAACATGTTTAATTTATCCACCAATATCACTAAATTAGAATTCCTCATCCCTGCTCGGGGTTTAATAGGTTATAGGGCTGAATTCCTAACCGAGACAAGGGGCAACGGCATTATGAACCACACATTCGCTGGCTATAAGAAATATAAGGGGGATCTTAACACCAGAACAAGAGGTTCAATAGTGGCCCATGAAACTGGTACAGCAATAGCCTATGGCTTGCATGGGGCCCAGGAAAGAGGTGCCTTGTTTATTTCCCCTGGCACAGAGGTTTATGCAGGTATGATCGTCGGGGAAAATGCTAAATCTAGTGACATTACTGTCAATGTATGTAGGAAAAAGCAACTTACTAATACTAGAGCCTCGGGTTCTGATGATGCCTTGCGTTTAGTTCCCCCCATTACTATGTCTTTAGAAAATTGCTTAGAATTTATCACTGACGATGAACTCTTAGAGGTAACTCCTAAATCCTTACGGCTCAGAAAAGCAATTTTAGATAAAAATACCCGAGAGAAAGCGGAAAAAAACAAACACAGAGCTTCGTGAAATTAGCCCAAAAAACCCTCAACAGGAAGGGCCATAAAGCCCTTCCTGTTGAGGATTGAGGGTTGTCAAACGCAGAACCGTCCCCCTGTTTGCGTCCCCCTGTTTGTTTAGTTGCAGACCTTTCGCCATCAAATAAATATTAATGGGATAAAGTAGACCAAATTAGTAAAACCTTTTCAAAAAATAGCCTCATAATAATGTCGCATAAACTTGTTTTATGAAAATTAAATTAGTATATTATTAAGGGTGACTTTGTGATGATGGGGGATTTTATGCGTCTTCGAGGTAACTTAGGTCAAGATAAAATAACTGGTTTGCTATTAACTTTATCCTTGCCTGCTATGATAGGTATGACTGTCCAGGCCCTATATAATGTAGTAGATATTTTTTGGGTAGGTAAAATTGGGGCTGGGGAAGGTATAGCTGCCTTAACCATAGTTTTTCCCATTTTTATAATTCTAATTGCCATTGCTAGTGGAACTGGCATCGGTCTAACTTCATTAATTTCCCGCCGCCTAGGGGAAAATAAATTAGATGAAGCCAATAACGTGGCAGAACATGGTCTACTATTAATAGTATTGTATGGTTTATTAGTCCCACTTGTTTTTTTGCCTAATATAGATGCGCTTTTGTATGTATTCGGGGCTATCCCTGAAGTTTTCCAGCTTAGCAAGGATTATATTGTCATTGTTTTAATAGGTAGTATTTTTCTTTATTTTGCTGTAATGACAGGTTCTATCATCCAGGCAGAGGGTAATTCGGGTGTACCCATGAAATCAATGATTGTGGGAGCCGTTACCAATATGGTTTTAGACCCCTTTCTTATTTTTGGTATTGGCCCTTTCCCTGAACTAGGTATCAAGGGTGCTGCCATTGCGACTGTTTTTGCGGAATTTTTGAGTTGTTATATTAATTTTAGATACCTATTTTTAAGTAATAAAAGTGATTTGGTTATTTCCGTGAAGAATTTCGCTTTCAGGCTGCCTATAATTGCTGAAATATACCGAGTAGGCTTCCCTTCAATGGTTATGCAGTTTATTAACGGTGGAATTATGGTAGTACTGAATAAGATTTTAGGTGGTTATGGTTACCGAGCTATAGGGGCTATGGGTGTATACTTTAATGTTCAATCCCTTATTTTTATGCCTATTATGGGTCTAACTCAAGGTCTTATACCGATTGTAGGCTTTGCTTATGGGGCTAAAAGGTTAGACCGCATGAAGGAAACTATTAAAAAAGCGGCAATTGTAGCTTTTTCGGTAATGTTTTTAGGGTTTTTATCTTTCCAACTGATTCCTGCCCAGGTTATCATGATTTTTAATAAGGATCCTGACCTGGTCGAAATAGGGGTTATATGTATGCGCAATATTTCCATTTTACTGCCCTTCGTGGGGCCATCCATTATAATGTCAAATACTTTCCAAGCAGTTGGTAAAGGCTTTACTGCCATGTGGTTATCCCTTTTAAGGCAAGTAATTCTGCTTTTACCGGCTCTCTTTATTTTACCCAAGTTTTTAGGTTTACGCGGGGTATTCTTGTCTTTCCCCTTATCCGATTTTATTTCGGTTGTTCTCACCTTTATAATTCTGTTGAATTATTTGAGAAGCTTAGAAATTAAGGGCTTTCCCCATGATGATTCTAGCTTGAAAGCCGAGGAGGTTTAGTTTATTAAAATAGATATTATTATTACTTGTGCTTTTGGCTTGGAAGCTATAGTAGCTTATGAGCTAAAAGAATTAGGCTATAAAGATTTACAAACTAGCAATGGACAAATAGAGTTTACAGCGGGATATGAAGCTATTCCCCGCTGTAATTTATGGTTACGCTCTGCTGAACGTGTATTAATAAAGCTAGGACAATTCAAGGCTTTGACTTTTGATGAACTTTTCGAGAGAAGCAAAGCTTTGCCTTGGGCTGATATCCTACCTGTAGATGCGAATTTTCCCGTAGCCGGCAAATCTATAAAATCTAAACTTTTTAGTGTTTCTGATTGCCAGGCCATTACAAAAAAAGCTATTGTGGAAAAAATGAAGGAAAAATATAAATTAAACTGGTTTGCCGAAACTGGGGTTAGATATCCCATTGAAGTCGCCTTATTAGATGATATAGCTACAATTACTATTGATACTAGTGGAAGGGGTTTACATAAGCGCGGATACCGCCAATTAAGTGCCGAAGCTCCCCTAAAGGAAACCCTGGCTGCCGCCCTGATAAATATTAGCCGTTGGCGACCTGATCGGGCTTTTATTGATCCTTTGTGTGGTTCTGGTACTATTCCTATCGAGGCAGCCCTAATAGGGCGTAATATAGCCCCTGGTTTAATGCGTGAATTTGCAGGAGAAAAGTGGCCTAATTTTACTAAAAATATCTGGAAAAATGCCCGTGAAGAAGCCTACGATTTAATAGATAAGGTGCAGGAACTTGGCATTTTCGGCTATGATATAGACCCTGAAGCTATTTCACTGGCTAGATATCATGCTAAGCTGGCTGGGGTCGATAAGCTTATTTCCTTCCAAGTCCAAGATATTAGCAAACTTAATTCCCGCTATAAGTATGGATATTTAATTTGCAATCCCCCTTACGGAGAGCGCTTATTAGACCAAGAAGAGGTAGAAAAACTATATGCAGAAATGGCCCATGCTTTTAGTCGTTTAGATACTTGGTCTTTTTATATTATAACTTCCCATCCCCAATTTACCAGATTTTTCGGACGCAGGAGTGATAGAAGGAGAAAGCTTTTTAATGGTAGGATTGAATGTACTTACCATCAGTTTTACGGCCCTAAACCCGACCAATTACAAGGCCCATTTGCCAAGTAGAATGACTTTTCAGGTCTTAATTCACCTTTTAGTATTTCCTCCATCCTTTGGGCTAGGATCATCTTTATCCCTCCTAGTATTTTTTTAATCCCATATATTAATATTGCTGAAAAAGTAAATATTTAATCAATAATAGCATCTGCTCTTAATCTCCGCATATTTTTTTTGATATTGGCATATCCTAATTGTTAGGTAAGTACGGAGGTTATCTTATGATTGCAATTATTTTAGCTGGTGGAAGAGGACTCAGACTATGGCCAGAAAGCCGCAGGAAACAACCCAAACAACTATGTAAGTTTGTCGAAAATCGCTCCATGTTGGATCATACTATAGATCGGCTTAATGCTTCGGGTACTAGTCGGATTGCTATAATTACTAGTGATGATTTAGTCCCCTCCATCCAAAAGTTAGTTCATAAACGCTCTGATGCCCATAATATTGATATTCTAAGTGAACCAGAGGGGAAAAATACTGCCCCTGCGGTCGGTTTGGCCCTTTCTTTGTATCATGAAAAATATCCCCAGGAAACTATAGGAATTTTTCCTGCTGACCACCATGTTTTAAATGTCGAGGCTTTTAAGGATAGTATTAAACGGGCTTGTTTGGCTGCTGGTGAGGGACATTTGGCTACTATAGGTATCAGGCCTAATCGCCCCGAAACAGGCTACGGTTATATTGAAAAAACCCGTTATGAAGTTGGGGAAATACCCGATGTTTATCATGTAAGTTCATTTTACGAAAAACCGGATTTAGACACTGCCACTGATTACCTTTCTTCTGGTAATCATATGTGGAATTCGGGTATTTATATTGGCAAAACTGCTACCCTAATGGAGGAATTTAAGAATTATTTGCCTGATATCTATGAAAAACTCTTGCTTGGGCATGAGGAATACCTTAATTCTTACCATGACTTACCCAACATTAGCTTAGATTATGGAATTGCAGAAAAATCCCAACGGATTGCAGTGGTTTCCTCTGATTTTGGTTGGTGTGATTTAGGTTCTTGGAATGCCTTAACCGAATTACATCCTTTAGATGATTTTAATAATATTTGCAATGGCATGGATATAGTACCGATTGAAAGTAATAATTGTGTAATTAGACAAGCAGATAAAAGCATAGTCACATTTGGCTTAGAAAATCTTTTAATAGTCGAAACAGATGATGTAATTTTCGTTGCTGATCGGGACCGCTGCCAAGATTTCCGACATATCGTTGATATTTTACAAAAACAAGATCGCGAGGATTTAATATAGCACCATTAAGGAGGGTTTTTTTATCAAACATATCTTTCGAAAGTATGATATTAGGGGAGTTGTTGGCCAGGAAATAACTGATGATTTGATGTATGACATTTGTCGAGCCTTTGCGGCTTATGCCCAAGGAAATGGAAAGCAGACCATATTAATCGGACACGATAACCGCACTTCTTCCCCAAGGTTTCTTGATTTGGCTATAAAAGCTTGCCAAAATTCGGGCTTAAATGTAATCAACCTAGGTGAGCTAGTTACTCCCCTTTTTTATTTTGCTGCCCATCACCTAAATATAAAAGCCGGAATTATGATTACAGCTAGTCATAATCCGAAGGAATATAATGGTCTGAAATTGCTTTTGGGTGATTCAACTATTTATGGTGACCAAATTCAAAAATTAGCTGAAATGGTGGATAAAAAGGATTTTATTACTGGAAAAGCTGGCACTTTAGAAAATATAGATATCTTTCCCGCCTATTTGGAAATGATAAAAGGGAAAATTTCCATGGGCCCTAATCGGCAAAGGGTAGTAGTAGATTGTGGCAATGGTACTGCCTCCCTTTTCGCTCCTCAGGTATTCCGTGCCCTCGGTTGTGAAGTAATGGAATTGTATTGCAAATCCGACCCTAATTTCCCCCACCATCACCCTGACCCCGTAAATCCTAATAATATGCAAGATTTAATCCTAGAAGTAGAAAAACAAGGGGCCCACCTGGGTATAGGCATTGATGGGGATGGGGATCGTATCGGTGTAGTTGATGATAAAGGCAATCTGCTTTTTGGTGATATGCTCATGATATTATTTTGGCGAGATATCCTGCCCCGATACCCTGGTGCTAAAGCTATAGTAGAAGTAAAATGCTCCCAGACTCTGATTGATGAAATTACTAGATTGGGGGGAGAGCCAGTCATGTATAAAACTGGCCACTCTTTAATCAAAGCAAAAATGAAGGAATTAAATGCAGTTTTCACTGGTGAAATGTCCGGCCATATGTTTTTTGCCGACGAATATTATGGCTATGATGATGCCTTGTACGCGGGAGCTAGGCTTTTAGCTTTACTTTCCCAGCAGGACTTGACTCTTAACCAGCTCTTGTCCGATATCCCCCGCTACTACTCAACCCCAGAAATTCGGCTTAAAAGTACAGATGAGGCCAAGTTTGAAATTGTAGATAAGGTACTTAAACACTTTAAAGCCAAATATGAAATTATAGACATAGATGGAGCCAGGATAATTTTCCCCGATGGTTGGGGTTTGGTCAGGGCTTCCAATACAGGTCCAGAATTAATCGTCAGATGTGAAGGCAATAGCCCGAAAACCTTAGAAATTATCAAAAATGAATTAAATGAAGCCTTATCTAATTTAGGTGTGTCATGGGAACAGTGATATATGATACATTATAATAATTAAAGGGCTCAGCCACCTTTATCGCTGAACCTAAAGGCTTTTGCCTGCATTACCGTGTCTAGGAAAAAAGGTTTTTTCCAGACCTTAGGGTGATTATTTCCGATAAGATTCTGCCACCATAGTCTTGCAAGTATAGATTGCTATTTATTAAGGGAAGAATATAAGGGAGTCAATTTTTTAGTTTTAAAAGGAGTGACCCAGATGAAAGTTATCAATTTAGGTACCTATTTACCTAAACAATGTGGCATAGCCACTTTTTCTAATGATTTACGCCATAGCCTATTGGTTAATAATGTAGAGGTCGATATCATTGCCATATCAGATGATAGTTATAGTTATGAGTACGGAAAAGAAGTTAAATTTAACATAAAGCAAAATATGAAAAATGATTATATAAATGCAGCGAATTTCGTTAACTCACAGGCCGATATTGACGCAGTAGTTATACAACATGAATATGGTATTTTCGGTGGAAGTAATGGTAACTATATTTTAGATTTCGCATCTAGATTAGAAAAACCATTTTTAGTTATAACCCATACGGTGCTAGCTCAGCCTTTTGGGGAACAAAAAAATGTTTTGCATAAATTATGTAAGTATGCTGCCAAAGTGATAGCCATGACAGAACAGGCAACTATCCTATTAAACGAAGTATACAAGGTAGAAAAAAATAAAATCAGAATCATTGGTCATGGGGTTCCCCACTTCCCTCCTAAACCTAGTCTAGAACTAAAAAAGAAATATAATTTATTAGGTAGGCAAGTAATCAGTACATTTGGTTTAATTGGCCCAGGTAAAGGTTTGGAACTGGGGATTAAAGCGATGGTTGATGTGGTTAAGTTCCATCCAGATGCATTGTTTCTCATTCTGGGGCAAACCCATCCTATGTTAAAAAAGTTCGAGGGTGAGAAGTATCGGGAAATGCTCATTGAGCTTATTGACGAATTGAATTTAAATAAGCATATTAAATTTGTAAATAAATTCTTGACCGATGAAGAACTAGGAGAATATCTTTATTTAACCGATGTCTATTTGAGCCCCTATCCCAATATGGAACAAGCTGTTAGCGGCACCTTAACCTTTGCCATAGGCTGCGGTAGAGCTATAGTGTCAACCGCTTATGCTTATGCCACAGAAATGTTAAAAAATAATCGGGGCTTGTTAGCAGCAAAAGCTGACCCGAAAATATTAGCCAGACTAATTAATTCAGTCTTAGAAAACAAAAGTCTAAAAACTACCTTGCAAAACAATGCTTACAATCTCGGTAAAAATTGGAGTTGGCCTAATATTGGTAAAAAATATAGTCATATAATTAATGGGATGGTTGACGATATAGAGGAGGAAGATCTTTTAAAGTATGCTAGATTATAGACACCTCGTAAAAATGACTGACATGATAGGAATGTTACAATTTTCGATTGGTAACACCCCAAACCCCAATAGTGGGTATACCCTAGACGATAATGCCAGGGCCTTGATAGTAGCTCTGGGTAAACCGAATGGTTATTTAAGTGCCCTGACCTATGCCACATGGTTACAAAAAGCTGAACAAGTAGATGGATCTTGGTCTAACCTATTAATAGATGGGGTTTATACTTCCCACTTTAATTCACCTGATAGTATTGGTCGGGGGCTTTTAGCCTGCAGTTTAGGTACTAGTTCTAACTGGCTAGACATTTCAGCTATCTGTTCCAGCCTTTTTGAAAGCCAAATTAAGCAGGCCAAGAGTTTTAATTCCCCTCGGGGTATAGCCTATACCCTGATAGCCCTGTGCAAGCACCCCGATTATAAACACAATAAAACCTATGAGCTAATTAGTCGGGAACTAGCCGATAAGCTAATTGATTTGTTCCATAAAAATAAGGATAAAAATTGGTTTTGGTTTGAAAATTATTTAACTTATTGCAATGGGATTTTACCTCAAGCAATCTTCAGTTATTACAGTACTTCAGGTAGTAAAAGAGCTTTAAAAGTTGGGCAAAGTTCCCTTAAATTTTTAAATGATCTGCTTTTTCGCCACGGTTATCTTAATATTGTAGGCAATCAGGGCTGGTATGTAAAAGATCATAACCTACCTTTATTCGACCAGCAACCTGTAGATGCAGCTTCAATTATTTTCGCTTGTATGGAAGCCTATCAAGCTACAGGGGAAATGGAATATCTAGAATTATCCCTTTTGGCTTATAAGTGGTATAGGGGCAAAAACATCCATGGTCTATCTTTGTATGATAGCGATACTGGGGGCTGTTTTGATGCCCTGACTGCCAAGGGTCTAAACCTAAATCAAGGGGCTGAATCTACCCTTTCCCTAATCTTAGCAGACACCGTAATGGTAGATTACCTACAAAATGAATATGATTCCATAGAAAAAACCTCCTAAAGTAATTGACAATACTTTTAATCCCACTTACTATAGACATATGAACAACTGTTCATATGTCTATTTCATTTTAGGAGGTAACTTTTTTGCCCAATACTATTGATAAATGTGAAGTACATTGTATTCACCCTGAACAGGTAGAATTCGCCCAAAAAAATATGTTAAACGAAGATACTGCACAATCATTAGCTGATATTTTTAAAATTTTAGGTGATAATACTAGGGTTAAGATAATTTATAGCTTGATCTTACAGGAATTATGTGTCTGTGATATTGCAGCGGTTATTAATGCCTCTGAATCCTCGGTATCCCATCATTTAAGATTATTAAGGACCCATAAACTCGTAAAATTCAGAAGAGAAGGCAAAGTTTTATACTATTCACTTGATGATGAACATGTAGAGACTTTAATTAACCAAGGACTTGAACATGTTAATGAATAAGGAGGGGTTAATATGCTAGCCCAAGATATAGCAATCACGACTACATTCATGGTTTCAGGCTTTGATTGACCTTCTTGCTCAGCTTCCATTGAAAAAGCTGTAGAACAATTACCGGGGGTAATTGAAGCTAACTTAATATTTACCAATGGTATGCTCAAGGTAATCTCTGAGCCAGATAATTTTGAAGCAGACCAAGTTTTAAGTGAGGTTCGTAAATTAGGTTATTCTATAAGCAGACTAGATGATCCATCTGATTTTGCCAGCTTATTAAGGACTAGCCCTAAGGAATTAATTTTGGAGAACCCTTACTTTATTCCTGCAGCTATCGCTGGCCTGGCCTTAATAGTAGGACTTAGTATGCTCTTTTTAAAGGCAGATAAATTATATATTACTATGGTTTTTGTTACTGGTATTTTATTAGGACTTATATTGCCAGCTAAGAACGGTTTTATTACTTTAATAAAAGTAAAACAATTAGACATGAATGCCCTTATGACTATTGCCGTCTTGGGAGCTATGTTTATTGGGCAATTGGAGGAAGCCCTAGCTGTAGTATTTTTATTCGCGGCGGGAAACTTCCTGCAGGTCTATACATTCGATAGAACCCGTTTATCCATACGTGGTTTAATCGAAAATACTCCTAAAAAAGCTGCTGTTTTAACTAGTGATGGCATAGTCGATAAATTAGTTACCGAACTTAAAATCGGGGATATGGTAATGGTTAAACCTGGAGAAACTATATCTGTAGATGGGACAGTTTTGGCTGGTAATTCCAGTGTAAACCAGGCTCCGATTACGGGGGAATCTATCCCTGTATTCAAGGAAAAAGGCAGTATAGTCTATGCTGGCACTATGAATGATTACGGTTCTTTAGAAATTAGGGTTGACAAATTAAGCTCTGATACTACCCTAAGCAAGATTATTAATATGGTTGAAGATGCTCAGGGACAAAGGGCACCTTCCCAACAATTAATTGATAAGTTTGCTAGCGTCTATACTCCCATTGTAATATTTCTAGCTCTGATGGTGGCTCTTATCCCTATTTTAATTTTGGGGCAGCCCAAGGATTTATGGTTATATCAAGCTTTTGCAGTCCTATTAGTAGCCTGTCCCTGTGCCCTAGTAATTTCTACTCCAGTTTCCATTGTATCCGCCATTGGCAACGCAGCCAAAAATGGAGTTTTGATTAAAGGCGGGATTTATCTAGAAGAGCTTGGCAATATCAGGGCTATTGCTTTTGATAAAACTGGTACTCTTACTGAAGGTAAACCAAGGGTAACCGATGTGCATCCTTTGGAAATTTCTGCACAGCGACTAGTTGAGCTAAGTGCTTTAATGGAAAGTAGGTCAGAACACCCCATTGCCCAAGCTATTATCGACTATAATGAAAACAATTATGGTAAAGAGGATGAAATTACTGATTTCATGGCTGTACCAGGTAAAGGGGCCCAAGCCTCAATTAATGGAATATCCCATTATATCGGCAGTCCCCGTTTCATAAAAGAAAGCGGTCTGATTTTAGACCGGGTTCAGGAAATTATAGATAATTATAGTGAAGAAGGAAAAACAGTAGTTATCTTGGCCAATAGTGATGAAATACTGGGCTTAATTGCCATTGCGGACAGTTTAAGAGCAGAAAGTGTTACCGCGATCAAGAACCTAAAAACTGCAGGCATCAAACAAGTAATAATGCTAACGGGTGATAATCATAAGGTAGCCCAAAATATTGCCCGCTATATTGAAGCAGATGATTTTACTGCTGAACTTCTACCAGATGATAAGGCGGAAGCTATGACTAACTTAATTGCCCAGCATAATGGGGTAGCCATGGTAGGTGACGGCATAAATGATGCCCCTGCACTAGCCCGTTCTACAGTTGGGATAGCTATGGGGGGGGCAGGAACTGGGGCTGCTTTAGAAACAGCAGATGTGGCTTTAATGAGTGATAATTTATCTAAATTGCCCTTTGCCATAAAATTAAGCCGGGATACAGTCAGAATTATAAAACAAAATATTATTATCTCCCTACTAATAAAAGGTGGTATATTATTATTAGTAGTGCCCGGACTCTTGACTATGTGGCTAGCGGTAATTGCAGATGTTGGCACTTCCATGTTAGTAACCCTGAATGGTATGCGATTACTCTATGTGAAAGATAAATAGGTAGGGGAAAAATAAAATATGAAGGAAGAAATTAATATTATTTCTAGTCTGACCCAAACAACACAGGAGCTATTGCAAGTAGCTAATTTAAAAACTAAGCAAATACTAGTAATCGGTTGTAGCACTAGTGAGGTATTAGGGCACCATATTGGGCAAAAATCTAGTCTAGATATAGCCCAACAAGTAATGGATGTCATATTGCCTTTAGCTAAAGGCAATAAAATCTTCCTAGCTATCCAAACTTGTGAACACCTGAACCGCGCCCTAGTCGTGGAAGAGGAATGCGCTATGAAATATAATCTAGAAATAGTAAGTGTATTGCCCCATGAAAAAGCAGGGGGTTCATTAGCTAGCTCAGCTATGGCTAGATTTGTAAATCCAGTAGTGGTTGAAAATATAAAAGGTCATGCTGGAATAGATATAGGTGATACCTTTATCGGAATGCATTTAAAACCTGTAGTAGTTCCAGTTAGAAGCACGGTAAATAAAATTGGCCATGCCCATTTAACCATGGCTAGAACCAGACCAAAATTCATCGGTGGAGCTAGGGCGAAGTACCTAAAGTAAATCCCCTAGCTTCCTACCCCTTACAAGTGAGCCTTCCTAAAAGGTTCAGGAATTAACTCTGCCAACTTTGCCTTAGCCATGCCGATACTAGTATCAGCAGCCCCATAATATACTAGAATCTCGTCATCATCCTCTAAGACCTCTTTATCTTCAGCTGGCACAGCCCCACAAGTAAAGACAACATTAGGTACCCAGGCACCACTCATGCCAATCTCATAATCTTCTTCGGGTTCCAAAATAGGATTAGGGGAACGGTAGATTACCTTGGAGGGATTATTCAAATCAAATAAAAGTACACCTAACCTATAAACATAATTGTGATCTACCCCATGGTATATCTGTAACCAGCCATACTTGGTTTTTATGGCTTGAGCACCTGCTCCGATTTTAAGAGAATCCCACATTCTTCCTGGTCTGGGACCTAAAATAATGGCGTGCTTTTCCCGAATTGGAAACTTTAGTTCATCGGTATAAGTTACCCACATACTCGGCTCTATCCGGTGGTAAACCACATATTTGCCCTTAATCTTTTCTGGTAAAATAATGGCATCCTTATTCCATATATTGGTGAAGGCCAGACCTTCCCTTTTCCAATTACTATAATTGCCTTGGCTAAATTCTTCTAGCCCAGTGGAGGCAACCGCTATCTGCGCTATATTACCATCATAGGCTGTATAAACCATATATAACTTGTCATCTATAATCATAACTCGTGCATCCTCACAACCCATCCGTTCTTCGGGTGTAGCTGGTGACAAAATAGGCTGAGCTAATCTTTCTGTGACTTCATACCCATCAGTAATTGCCAGTCCAATATGGGAAATATTGTCTTCCCCTACGGCCCTATAAAAAAGATAGACTTTATCTTTAATCCTCAAAGAACCTGGATTTAAAACATACCTCGATTCCCAATTACTACCTTCCAATGGTTCTAGAATGGGGTTACCTTCATATCTAGTTAGAAATTTACTAGGTTCATCAGTAGTTTCCTGTACCACTACTGCTACATCTTTAGGTCTAGTTGGCAGTAAACTGTCTAGTAAGTTGTGCCCACTTTTGCCATCTGTAATCAATCTTAAAACTAATTGTTTAATTTCCCCTTTATCATATCCCAGGCTAGTGTATAGCGATTCCAAGAAATCATGATTAAACCAACGATTTTCTACACTAGTAGTAAAAGGGCTGGGTATTTTTAATCCACCTTTAAAACTATAACTAGCAAAACTCCAAGCAGTACAAGTCAAAAACGTTCCATCCTCTAGTACTTGACTCAAACCATAACCATCTGCCATTATTTCTAAGAGGTGGGCTGTTTCCTGGTCACCATTCGAGGCCAAATGCTTAGCTAAAAACTGTATTTTTTCGACTAAACGGCGGTGATGATAATTCTCGAAAACATTATGGGCCGAGAAATCATCTCCCTTTCTAATTCCTAAAAGAGAGTTTTTGATTTTGGCATTAATATTTTTACGCTTAGAGGCGATATCCAAGAAGAGTTCCGAATAATCCTCGGCCAAGGCCAGCCGTCTAACTATATCAGTAAAATAGCGTAGCCTGGGGTACTTCCCACCTTTACCTGGGCTTAAGGGTTTAATAATTATACGCCCTGTGATGCGGTTAAAGCTCGATGTTTTCCCTTGGGACAAATTACCCCCGGCAGACATATCATCATTTAAAATGAGGGGCTTAATGTCTACCCAGGCGAAACTTTCAGGCTTTAAATTATCAACTAGCCAAATTAAATCTCTGTCAGTATAACTCCAGCTTTCCATAATATTAGCGTAGGTTACTGCATCGCGGGGATCCATTTCTTGGATTAAATCAGCCGGTTTATAATATCCCAAAGGGATCATAAGATTGACAGGGGGAAATCTTATCAGCATTTCCCGAAGCAAATCAGAATTGATAGTATACATTTTGGGTGTAGGCAAAAACTCAAATAATTTGGCCACAAATTCTTCCACACCCTGAACATTATTCAAATCACCAGGAAATATTTTTCCCAGTGCAGATTCCAGTCGAACCATAAAGCCTTCGACTGCATTTACCACTTCTTGAGGTTGGGCATTAGAAGCTAGCTTGAGGTCTTGGACCGTAAATTCATTAAATTTATCTTCATAACGTTTACGCAGTTCCTTGAAAATGTCATCGGTATTTACAATATGCTGGTCTTTACCCGTAATCTTTTTCGGTACTACTATAGGTTTACCAGGCACATACTCCATGTATCCTAAGGGGATAATAGGTGGCTTAACTTGTTCCCTTTTTTCTAACCATTTGTCATTAAAACTTCCCTTTTGGGCCCAGAATTGATTAGTTAACCTATGTTTAACCCCTTCAAGCTTACGGACTATAAGTTCATCTTTTTCTTCATTGGAACAAGTAGCTAAATCCTCTGCAAACTCATGTCGTTTTATGACATAAGATGCTACCCGTCCATTATATAAGGCCGTAAGCAGACCCAAAATTTCACGCTGGCTAAATTCAGGCACAAATGAATAGTGCATTACCAGCTCTAAAAAGGCACTTACCCACAATTCGTCACTTAAGTAAAAATCATCAGTCACTAGGCTTAAAGCCTTTAATTCATCCTTACAGCTTAAACTATCTACAATGGCCTGATTTTCCTCAATTCCTTTTCTAAAATTATTAATGAGCTCATCAGCAGAATAATTAGTCGGATCAGGCTCCTTAATTTCGCTGCGAATAGAAATATCAGCAACGCGAACTACAAGTCGGTCTTGTAGCCAAGTGGCCCAATCCCTTTTTATAGCTTCAAAAATAGTTATAGCATTTTCGTAGAAAATCTTATTACGCTTCTCCAACTTATGTGGATTGATTATTCCGCCCATATTAACTTCACATATATTTTTATTCCAAACCAGGGCCCTAGTTAAAATCCAAAAATCAATACCATACCCTTGAATTGTATTACCCCAGAATTTAGCTTCATGGGCTAACTCCTCAATAAAATCGTGGGATATGGCATATATCCCCCCTAAAGGATCACTGACTCTGGCACCATAAAAGGCTTCCAAAATAGGTGCCGCCATAATCTGCGTAATGCTGTCCGTAGCTAAATAACGTCTTAGACTGCCCACAACCAAGTCATATTTGCCTTGGATAGGAGTTAAAAGATTATCTAACCAATTGCTATCTATACCTGGCCCCTCGGAAGTAGCCATGGAGGGACTAAACAATAAAAGCTCAGCATCTACCCTTTTAGTAACCTCGATTATGGCCCTAATATTCATACCCCTACCGCTAATTTCCGCAGGCAATTGAAAAGCAATTTGGGGGTGCTTAAGATTCAAGTTTTTAATTTCATTTAGTAATTCTCGAGCATCCCCATCACCAACCGAAATAATTAACTGACGTCTACCTATCCAAGAGCCTAAAACTTCATCCATTGAAGTTAACAAGGCTGTTAAATTGCGGTTTTCCTTATTGAAGGGAATCCCTATAACCAAATCATAATCACTATATTCCTTTAACAATGGTTCCCATTCCTCAATAGCTTGATCGAACAAGGATTCCAACATTACTTGAGGCAAAATAATAATCCCCCTTTAACTTAATCTAATTTATATCCTTACATAATTATGCTCAATTAAGGCTTAATATATTAGGATTAAATGATAATTAAAGGAGGATTATTAGTAATTTTTATAAATTGCTATAGCTCTTATAGCCACCACTTATGTTTTTCACCTTAAACCCATTTTGCAGTAAAATTCTATTAGCAATATAACTACGTTGTCCTGCCCGACAATAGACTAGAATTTCCTTGTCTTTGGGAATTTCATCTATACGACTGCGCAATTCATCCAGATGAATGTATTGTGCACCAGGTACCCGCCCTTCTTCAGTTTGTTCCCCATCCCGAACATCAATTATATGGGCACCCCTAGCTACTAAATTCGGCACATCAGTCCAATGAACCACACTTACATCACCATTTAGCATATTACCTGCGACATAAGCCGCCATATTTACGGGGTCTTTCGCTGATGAAAAGGGTGGAGCATAAGCCAGCTCTAGTTCTTGGATATCAAAAACATTAAGCCCCGCCCGAATACAAGTAGCCAAAACATCAATGCGCTTATCCACCCCATCATAACCTACAATTTGGGCACCCAAGACCTTACCCTCATCAGGGGTAAAGAGCAATTTCAGCGTCATTTCGGTACTGCCTGGATAGTATGTAGCATGTGATGATGGATGAAGATGGCAGGCTAAATAATCAATTCCTAACCTACGCAAATCCTTTTCATTTTTACCCGTATAGGCTACCGTCAAGCCCAGTACCTTCAATATACCTGTGCATTGACTACCTCCATACTTTATATCCCTACCCGCAATATTATTGGCTATAATCCAACCTTGGCGATTAGCGGGGCCAGCCATAGGAACCAAAGTATCTGCACCAGTAACTAAATCTTTAACTTGCACAGCATCACCAGCTGCATAAATGTAGGGGTCAGAAGTTTTCAGATCATCATCTACCCATATACCGCCAGTAGTGCCTATGGTAAGACCTGCTTCTTCCGCCAGCCATACTTCAGGCTTGACCCCTGCCCCCAATATAACTAATTCAGTCGGTATAGTCTCACCACTCGCCAGAATAACCTCTTCTGCCTGGCTGTCCCCTTCTAAAGCAATGGCTTTATCATTCAAAATAAGTTCAACATTTCTAAGCCCTAGATAATTATGGATTATTTTGCTCATTTCCAAATCAAGGCCATTAACCACTTGAGAACCAGCTTCTATTAAAATAGTGTGGATTTCTAAATCGACTAAAGTATCCAGCATCTCCATGCCGATAAATCCTCCCCCTAAAATAGTAGCCTTTTTCACTTTTTCAGATTTAATATAATCTTTAATCATATCACTATCCGGGATATTTCTAACCCTAAAAACATTTTCCATATCAATCCCAGGAATCTCGGGAACATAGGGCTTGGCCCCTGGACATAAAACTAGGTAATCGTAACTCTCTAGATAACTCTCCCCCGTACTTAGATTAGTTACCCTAACCTTTTTTTCATCCTTTAGAATCTCCCTTACTTCGCTAAGAACCCGAATATCAAGATTAAATCTTTTCCCCATATTCTCAGGAGTCTGTATTAACAAGTCACTTCTTTCCGAAATAGTACCACTAATATAATAGGGTAATCCACAATTGGCAAAAGATATATGCTCTCCCCTCTCGAACATAATAATCTGGGCACTTTCATCTAACCTTCTCAAACGAGTAGCTGTGCTCGCCCCTGCTGCTACTCCCCCAACAATAATAATTTTACGCATAAATATTCCCTAGCTGATATTCCACCAGCTAGACCTTCACCTCTTTCCCTAACAAATGTTGATGAAATTATAACATATCATTTTTCATAGCTGCACTGCCTCCCGAATTATCCTAGAAGCAATCATCTTATGCAGGGAATTCTCGGTAACGATATCCACTTCACTACCTAATAGATCTTCTAATTCCAATTTCATATTAATTAAATCAAAAAGGCTTCGCCCCTTGTCAAATTCCACTAGAAAGTCTATATCACTATTTCGTTTGGCTTCACCTTTTGATACTGAGCCAAACACCCTGACATTTTTAGCCCCATTTTTTTTAGCTATGGCCAAAATATTAGCCTTTTGACTTTTCAATTCCTGTAAAGTGGTCATCTTAATCACCTCAAATTCGCAAAAAACTTTCTTTTTTTATTATACATATATTTGCAGAATGGACCAATCTAAATGCTACTCAACTTCCAGAATATCAAAGTCAATATCATTCAGTAAATCCCTTAGTTGTATTAATTCTTCCCTACTTAGGGTGATGCCTTTGCCTACCTTTTCATGCTCTGGTGCCCAGTCCCTAATATCTGCCTTAGGGGCACGCCCATTCCAGCTAACTACGTTAATCTGTTTCTGCCATCCCTTGGGACTTTCAGATAGAACACCAATAGCCTCCAAAATCTCAAACTTAATATCCGCGATGATTAACCCCTCCTAGTTATTAAATTTATTGATAAAATTTACTTGTATCTACCTTTTATAAAAATCCTCCACCAGTTGTATTTCTTCTGGGGTAAGGTTATATATCCGATACACCAGTTGATCTATTTCATTTTTAGTCTTCTCCGCAATTACTTGTTTTTCCAGTTCTATATTGCAATCATTCTTATCAGCTAAGTCAATTATTACCTCAACTTTATCCACAATTTCTTTCTGCTCGGTTGTGGAACCTAAAGAAATTGGGATTTGTTTTATTTGTGGAGGTCCTACTCTCAAATACCCCCCCGATAATGATAAAGAACTAAAATAACTGTTGAAAAAATACGTAATTAATTTACTATTTAATAAAGCAACAAGATATTTTAAGTCAACATTTTGTTTTAAAATAATTACTGTAGATTTTGCTGCTAAATAATTTCCATTATCGTAATAACATTCTAGTTGTTTAGTCATTCCAGCAATGATAATTTTTTCGCTTTGTGCTTGATTGAATCTCGTAATTGATATATCTTTGATATCTTTATCGTATAATACGGGCTTTGTATAGGTTCCCTTGATATATGTCATTTTTTTGTTATTCCATAAACTTAGATATGGATCTATGGTACCCGAATTAATGAACCTTTTAAAACCAATACCCGAAACAAGTTGATCTTGTTCCAAAACTACCTCTTTAAACTTATAAGCTTCATTTACTGTAGCAGCCCCTAATACTGTTGCACAATGTTCTAGTTTTGTAAATTGGCCAAGTTTCTGAATTAATCTTACCCCTCCAAGTTCATTTAAAAAGTATTTATCCCAATATATATCTGTGTAAAATGCCTCGGGGCTAATTCGATTCATGAATTTATATTGCGAAATATCTTCCATCACCGTCATCTTTATGTCATTTTTAACTGGGTTCTTCTCCACCAAAAAAACAATAGGGTAAACATCTGCCTCGGCAAATACTTTAATATTTGAATAATCACGTATTTCTTTAAAATTCCACCTTAACAACAATGTCCTTAGTGCCTCGGTGTATTTAGCAGAGATTAATTTATTTGGTACTATAAATGAAATACATCCATTGCCTTTTAAAAGATTTACTCCCTTTTCAATAAATATAACGAATAAATCCCAATTACCCTTAGCAGATTCATACATACTAGAAAGTAATTCTCGTAATTCAGGGTTAACCCTAACCATCATTTCCGAATCAATATACGGCGGATTCCCGATAACTATGTCGAAGCCACCTTTTTCTTTGAAGACTC
>CAZEPV010000030.1:0-17954 GCA_964514235.1 uncultured Syntrophomonadaceae bacterium
GTGACTGGTCTGAGGGAACATATCTATGGGCTGAATTTTTTCAATCACATATCCGCTTGACGAGAAAATCCCCAAATCCCTAGCTAGTGTAGCGGGGTTGCAGGATACGTAGACTATTTTTTCGGGGTTGGCCGTAGTTATTGCTTCTATTGCCTCCCTTTTCAGCCCACTTCTGGGTGGGTCTACTATTACTTTGTTAAATGATGTTTTTAATTCAGGTAGGATTTTTTCTGCATATCCGACTAGGAATTCACAATTATGAAGATTATTAAATCTGGCATTTTCCTTAGCATCATCTATAGCTGGAGCAAAGCTTTCTATGCCTATAACTTGTTTAACTTTCTGGGCTAATGGTAATGACAGTCCCCCTGCCCCACAATAAGCATCTAGCAATATATCATTTTTATCTAAATCTAGGTATTTCCCTATTAAATTTATAATAACTTCCATTTGGCTATGATTAACTTGGAAGAAGGCCCCAGGCGATAGAAGTATGTCTATTCCACCTGCTTTTTCTTCTGTTTTATCTGGTCCGAACAATTTCTCGTATTTCGGCTTTCCCATATGATTCACAAAAAGTGCAGGGATTTCATGACTCCATTTACTTATTAATTTATCATTTAGCCTGGCATTTAGGTTGGTTAACATAACTGTTGGCTTGCCATTTACTGATGATTCACGAATTATTATCTTGCTTTTACTTGTTAGGGGAAATTCATTAATGTTTTCCCTGCACCAATTAGTGGCCTTCTCCATTTGGTCACTAATTAATTTACAAGTTTTAATTACTACTAATTTATTGGTCCCCCTTTGGTAGTAGCCTAATTTACCTTTTCCATCGGTATGCCAAGTAACTTTATTGCGGTATCTATATATCTTACCGGAATTTAAAACGGGCTCGACATCAATATCTAGTTTAGCGATTCTAGATATATTGTTTTCTACTACTTGTCTTTTAAGCTCTAATTGATAGGGATAATCTACATGTTGATATGAGCAAGCACCACATTCATAATAGTGTGGACATATAGGCTCAACTCTATGTGGTGAACTTTCTACTATATCTATTAATTTCCCCCGATTATAGTTTTTCTTTTCTTCCCTCAATTTCACTTCTACTATTTCACCGGGAATAGCAAAGGGAATAAAAGTAGCCTTGCCATCAATACGCCCTATGCCTTCCCCACTATGACTTATACCTTTAATTTCGACTTGCAAATAGAAAGCCCCCCTAACAAAAAAAGCGGAAAGCAAAAGCCACTTCCCGCTCCCCATTATCTTTTTATAAACTACTGGCTAATTTTAACCCCTCTTGAAAGGCTAATAAATTAACATCTATAGCTTTAGCTGGTACCATTTCTCGGATAGCTTTCTCCACCTCGGAAGTTGGTATGTCCATGGCGAAAGTTAATAATCCCACTAAAACTACATTAGCAGTTCTAATATTACCACATTCTATCGCTATTTCACTAGCATTGACCTCAACCGTATCTGGTATTACATTTCTTATTTTATCCACAATATCGGTAGGATATTTAGACTTCCCACTCATTACAGGAAGTGGATCCACCCTTTCATCATTTATAATTACTTTACCATCAGGTTTTAAGTAATCTAACCACCTAGCTGCTTCAATTTTTTCAAAGGCTAGTATTACATCTGCATCGCCTTTTTTAATTATTGGTGAATAAACTTTTTCCCCATAACGTACTTGGGATACTACACTTCCACCTCTTTGTGCCATTCCATGAACTTCAGAAACTTTAACATCGTAACCTAGCTGAACCGCAACTTGGGCTATAATACGACTAGTCAATAGTGTTCCTTGCCCTCCAACCCCAACTATTAATATATTTTTAACATTTGTACTCATCATTTACCCCTCCAATACCTTGATGGCATCTACTTTACATACCTGAGGACAAAGTCCGCAACCAACACAATTATCTAAATTAAATTCAGCTTTGTTAGTTTCTTCGTTAAAGAATACCCCTGTACAGCCTAATCTTACGCAGACTTTGCAGGCATTGCATAATTCATTATCTACATAATACTGTGTGGTCACTTCATTCTCAGGCCGTTTTAATAAAGCACAGGGACGTTTAGCTATAATTACAGATGGCTCTTTTCTTTTCAATTCTTCGTCTAGTGCCGTTCTTAGTTCATCTAATTTTAGGGGATCGACTACTTGGACATTATTAACCCCTACAGCTTTAACTAATTTTTCTATATCCAGCCTAGCTGTAGGCCTATTATCAATAGTAATTCCGGTACCCGGGTGATCTTGATGACCGGTCATAGCCGTAGTATCGTTATCCAAAATCATAACTGTAGTATTTCCCCGATTATACACAATATCAATTAAAGGGGTGATTCCAGAATGGACAAAAGTAGAATCACCAATTACTGCTACAGTTTTTTCGGCAGATTCTTCTCCTCTTGCTTTTTCCATTCCTAGAGCTGTGCCTATGCTCGCCCCCATGCATATAGTAGTATCCATTCCATCCAAAGGACTTAATGCACCTAAAGTATAACAACCTATATCACCCATAACCGTAATTCTTCTTCTTTTTAAGGTATGAAATACTCCACGGTGTGGGCAACCAGGGCACATTAGGGGAGGACGAGGTGGTATATCTTTTTCCAAACCATATCCCGTAACCATGTCACTACCGCCCAAACGTTCCTTTATTAGTTCAGGACTATATTCACCAACTAGGCTAAATAGCTCTTTTCCTTCTGCCTTAATTCCCCACGATTTTACCTGTTCTTCGATAACTGCTTCTAATTCTTCAATTATTATTAAGCGTTCTACTTCACTAGCAAAAGAGTGGATGAGATTTTTTGGTAAGGGGTTTACTATGCCTAATTTTAAAACAGATACCTCGGGTAATGCTTCCTTAACGTATTGATAAGGTATGCCGCTAGTTATAACTCCGATTTTTCGGTCGCCCCATTCGATTTTATTTAAAGAACTTGTTTCCACGTAATCCTGTAAAGCCAACATCCTTTTTTCTACTTCAACATGTCTAGCTCGGGCAAAACCAGGCAACATGACATATTTAGGGGCATTTTTCTTGTATGGTTTTATGGTATATTCAGTAGGTTCACCTACTTCTACCATAGTTTGCGAATGAGAAAGCCTAGTTGTTACCCTTAACATAACTGGGGTATCAAATTTTTCACTTAATTCAAAAGCATATTTAGTAAAATCCTTAGCTTCCTGACTATCAGATGGCTCTATAACTGGTAATTTTGCAAACTTTCCATATCCCCGATTATCTTGTTCATTCTGGGAGGAATGCATCCCAGGATCATCGGCCGAGACTATTACCATTCCCCCATTTACACCAGTATAAGAAAAAGTATACAAGGGATCGGCTGCTACATTGACCCCCACATGTTTCATTGTAACTAATGTCCTAGCCCCACCAATAGAAGCACCTATTCCAACTTCCAAGGCTACTTTTTCATTTGGTGCCCATTCAGCATAGACATCTTCATAACCAGCAAAGCTAGTCACTATTTCCGTACTAGGTGTGCCAGGATAAGCAGTAGCAACAGTAGCTCCACCTTCGATAGCTCCCCGTGCAATAGCCTCATTTCCTATCATAAGTTTCTTCATATCTTTTCCTCCTTAGCCCCTTATATGAATATAGCCTCTTATCCCTGCTAAGAATAAGAGGCATTATAATTAAACATTATTAAATTGATAATATCATAACTACTATAATACTGTAATTGGAAATGATATCTACAATCCTTTGTATTGTAAATGCCATTCGTGTACTGCTTGACTAATTACCCTAGCCATATGATAAACATGTTGCAGGCTACCATTCAAAAAAGGACGCCCTTTGGTAAAATCCCTTTCACCGACTATACCTGTTATTGAAAAATCACCCACATGAGGCAGTTTCTTTGCTAATGCTTTACCGGGTAATAAAGGGCCATCCCTAAATTTTATAATGCCAATGTCCTTTTCTAAGCCTACTGCAGCATCAATGGCAATTTCCGTAATTTCTGGATGCTCTGTTTGTATGGCCTGCATTTCTTTAACTAAATTTTTAGCATGTAACGGTCTGCCCAAGGTCCCATAAACTAATATATCGGGAGATTTTTCTAAAATCATAGTACCAATTAAAGGACCGAAACAATCCAAAATATGTTTATCGGAGCCAATGCATAAGAATACCGGTTCACCTGCCAAATTATCAATATTTTTAATTAGTGAATCGACAAGTATACTATGCACCTGTGGTTCGTAATAAAAAACATCAATTAGAGGGGTATTCAAGTTTAAGCCTCCAACACTTTTTTTAATCCAGTAATAAATCTCTTGTTTTCTTCGGAACTACCAATGGTAACCCTAATAAAAGTCGAATATCCAAAAATGTTACCTGTCCGAACAATTATGCCCAATTTTAGAAGTTCAGTAAATACTTCCTGGCAATCTTTTTTCGTGTCCACCAATATAAAATTGGCTTCTGTCTCTACATATTCTAAACCTAAGTCTCCAAATTCTTTATATAAATATTCTTTACCAGATAAATTCATCTGAAAACTTTCATTAATATGCTCTATATCATCAATAGCTGCTGCTGCCCCTATCTGGGCTAATAAATTCACATTAAACGGTTCGGTTACCCGTTCAATTGCCCCAGCAATCTCTGGAGTTGTTAGGCCATAACCGACCCGAAGGCCCGCTAATCCATATATTTTAGAAAATGTTCTTAATACTATGACATTCCTACCATTTACAAGATATTTAGTCCCACTAGTATAGTGGGGATTATTAACATATTCAAAATACGCTTCATCAAATACTACTAAAACATCTTCGGGAACCCCCGCCATAAAGGTATCTAATTGCTGTTCAGTTACTATAGCACCTGTAGGGTTATTGGGATTACAAACATAAATAATTTTAGTGTGTTCGGTTATTGCATTTGTCATGGCAGCTAGATCATGAACATAATTTTTCGCTGGGGTTTTAACATTCTTAGCCCCCATTATAGTAGCAGTAAAATCATATTCAGAAAATGTCGGATCAGATGTTATTATTTCGTCATCTGGATTTAAAAAGGTTTCTGCTATTAGCTTTAATATCTCATCTGAACCATTGCCAACTACTATTCCACCTACATCATAATTAGTCAAGGTAGCAATTTTGTTTTTTAAATTAAAATTATTGCTGTCAGGATAAAAATGCAAGTCACTTAAGGATTCTTGTACTGCCGCCACCGCTAATGGTGATGGCCCAAATGGGTTTTCATTTGAGGCTAGCTTAATAATATCTTTGATACCCAGTTCCCTTTTTACTTCATCTATCGGTTTACCAGCTACATAAGGCTTAAGATTAAATATTTCCCTACGCGCATTTTTTTGGACAAAATTGTTCATGTCAAAAATCTTCCCCCTATGAGTTTCTTTTATCTATTACCCTTTTCGCTTTACCAGGTGTTCTTTCTATACTATGTGGTTCAACTAGTCTGACCTTTGGTGTTAATGAAAGGGTTTTATATAATTGTTGTTTTAAGTTACGTTCAATACTTTCTAAATGACTATAATTATCAATAAAAATTCCTTCTGATATCTCCACCTTTATTTCAATATCATCCAAGAAGCCTTTTTTATAAACAATTATTTGATAATGGGGTGCTAAGCCTTCCACATTAACTAGTACACTTTCTATCTGGGAAAGGAAAACATTGACTCCCCTAATTACTAGCATATCATCGGATCTGCCCGTAATTTTACTTAACCTAGCTGTAGTCCTGCCACATTCACATTCCTCATATGTGATAGAACTTATATCTTTAGTTCTGTATCTTAATATCGGTAAAGCCTCCTTGGTTAGGGTAGTAATAATTACTTCCCCTTTTTCACCTGGAGGAACTGGTTCTAAAGTTACGGGATCAACAATCTCTGCATAGTAATGATCCTCCGCTATATGTTGTCCACAAATTAGCTGGCATTCACCTGAAAAGCCTGGTCCCCCTACCTCACTCAAGCCATAATTATCAGTAGCCAAAATACCCCAACGTTTCTGAATTTCATGGCGATATTCTTCCGAAAAAGCCTCCCCACCAAATAAACCGACTTTGAGGTTCAAATCATTTTTAGGATCAATACCAAGCTGTTCAGCCACCTCGGATAAATGTAAAGCATAGGTGGGAGTACTAACCAAAGCGGTAGTCCCAAAATCCTGCATTATCATCAATTGTTTTTCTGAATTGCCTCCCGAGATAGGAATGACTGTGGCTCCTACTCTTTCCATCCCATATTGCAAACCATGGGCCCCAGTAAATAATCCATAACCAAAAGCTATCTGGGCTGTATCTTTTTCTGTAACCCCTACCATAGTGACCATGCGAGCTATAAGCTCAGTCCATACTTCCAAGTCATTTTTTGTACAACCGATAACAGTTAACTTGCCTGTTGTGCCCGAAGAAGCATGTAAGCGGACTATTTTTTCTTTGGGTTGCATAAACATACCGAATGGATAATTATTTCTAAAGTCATCCTTTTCGGTAAATGGAATATATCTTATATCCTTTAGACTCTGTAAGTCATTTGGTTTAAAGCCCACATCATCAAGTTTTTTGCGGTAAATTGGTGACTTGTCGTAGACTAATTCTACAACTTTTTTAAGCCTTGCCAACTGGAGCTTTTCTAGTTCCTCCCGTGGCATACATTCCATTTCTTTGTTCCAAATTTTCATTATAATTCTCTCCCTTACTACTGTTCTACATAATAAATACTTTAAACTAAGACTGGACAAGTGTCACTACCTAAAATTATTAATTTAGTAATTCTTGAATCATTGCGGCCATTTTTGCAATTGAATCTTCACTGCTAAAATCCAAGGTTAGCAATGTTTGTTTAATTATTTCGTCTAACTCAGAATCATCATTTAAATGCTGCCATTTTATTATGCTGGCAACTAAATCATCACCCATTTTTTCGAAACATACAAAATCCAAAAGATTTAACAAAAAATACATTTCACTTTCATTTATCCTCTTATCGAAATACAATTTAGTTATGACACTCGCAGTTTCATTATATATTTTCTTTAGATTGGTGTCATTAATGGGCATATTACTGGATCCTCTCAGCATCTTTAAGGACCTGCCTTTGCATATCAAAGTTAATTGGGATACTTACTCCACTTCTTCCATCCCGATTTTTGTCGATAAATATATAATAATTAGGGTTAAGGTACTTTCTTAATTCCTCATTCTCCTCTAATTCATTTTTCGATATTGGAGATAATTTTAACATTAAATCACATTCATTTTTCATTCTTTTAGCCCCTTGTAAACTGCCATCTGGATTTAGCTGCACTAGGCACATAACAGCTATATTGAGGTTTTGGGCTAATAATTTCTGGGTTTTTACTATCTGTTCTAGTATTTGCCATTCCTGTAATTTGGGATCTATCTTGTCCATCCGTCCTACATAGTCTACTATCATAATATCAATGTTTTTTTGGGCCTTAAATTTTCTGGCGATAGATATGGTCTTTTCAGGTGTCAGATTGGGGCAAGGATAGGAGTAAAAACCACTTTCCCTTAAACGTGAGTATCCCCTATAAACCATGGATAGTTCAGTTTCACTAATATCCCCACTCCGTATTCTATCGTGTTCAATTCCCGATAATATTGAACCCCAACGCAAAGCTACTTGTTCCCTGCTCATTTCGGTATTTAAATAAAGTAGATTTTTACCTGCTTCGACAGCTATTGCCTTTGCTGTATGTAAGGCAAAAGCGGTTTTACCATGTCCAGTTTGGGCCCCTAAAATAATAAGATCCCCAGGTTTATAACCTAAAGTAATATGATTGAGATTATCGAAGCCAGTTGGCAAACCATCCAAAGGCAATATCCCTTTATGTAATTCCTTAATTTCCTTAAACCGAGTAAATCTACGTTCTACCTCGTCATAGCCTAATTTCGCCACCTCAGATGGGGTATCAACTGTATCATCGATTTCAAGCGCAGTTAAGTTGGTTAATTCTTCCTCTGCCTCCATTAATACTTGTTCTACATCCAGGTTTGGCTCTTGTCTTTCTAATAGATTCTGGTAACTCCTACGTAAAAACAATTCAAAGGTCCTCAATCGGGCCTTATCTTTAATGTTTTTTATCCAATACTTTACATTACCATCGTCTATGTAATGTTCTGTAATATACTTTAATTCTTCAATATCTTTGGGGTTAGTTAAAATTTTTAAACTATGGGCTTCTTTAAGTAATTCAACAAAGGTTGGTCTTACTTCCCTTTCATACAGACTACATGTCAAATCGAAAATAGTCGCATGCTTAGGAGAATAGAAATCTGAAGATGCTAATGTACTATATGCCTCAATACAAGCATCTTCAGAATAAAGCATGGCCGATAAGACCCGCCTTTCACTTTCCAAATCGAATAAAAAATCTATAATAGCCGAATTTTGTAACATAGTATTCATAAATAATCACCATCCCAATTAAAAACGGGATTTTTAATCCCGTCTTAATTATAGCTTATTTAATTATTTTTTTAATTAACTTTACTTTTTAATCCCTTTAAGGTAGTAGGAGGTACATAAATTTCATATTCAGGCATTTCATCTTTTTTAATATTAGAATTAGGCGTTTTTCTTTCTTGTTTAGCCCTCCTGGTAAATTCCCTAACTTCCTTTTCAGCTTCCTCCACTTGTTTTATTTCTTTACTTAGCCAATTGGATAAAACACTATCAATATACTCTAAACCGCCATTTTTAGTTCTTTGGCACATTACTTCTCCTGCCTTCATAATCATAGAATGGGAAAAACCCCAGTCATAACGCCACTTATAATATATATTTTTACGGGCCTCTGCATGCATATCTATGCCAGTATAAGAACCAAATTCCATTACTTCAGGATCAAATTGTTTAAAGCGTATGGCTGAGTTTTTTTCGTTATCTACATATTCCGTAAAGTAGATTTGTAAACCCTCCACAGTATTAATCGAATATTCCTTAATGTCACGAACTATCCTACTAATATCTTTTGGGTTAAAAAGTTGACGTTCAAAACATAGTTCCAGAATACATAGCAAAAACTCTGGGGTAAAGGCTAATTCCTCTAACCATTTTTTTAATTCATTGGCCATCTTTACACTTAATAAATTTCCAGACTTTTCAGCTATAAAATCTGCCACTTTACTAAATTGTTCATCTATAACTGAGGAAATTTGATCTTCCTTAGTGGTATTTTGTTCCTCAAGTTGCAATTCGAGTTGTTGAATCTTATCTTTATAAGTTTCTATTAGATTTTCGTAATCCAGGACAGGTTCAGCATTATTAGATATAGCAATATGATCCCTATTTATCAATGTTTCAATTTGTTGAAATAATGGTTCTATAAAGATTGTTCTTTCTGCAAAAGTTCTACTATCCTGTATTTCTATAATTTGCATTTTATTTAATCTGTTTAATCGACGAGATAATTTTTGCTTACTAACGGAAGGACAAGATTGCAAAATTTGGCCTACCTTGATCCCAGTCTGATAAAGCGGTTTTGAAGACTGAAAAGCATAAAAAACCGCAGCAATAATGCCTATATCTTCAAAATCTAATTCTAATTCTTTAGCGTAATGAAACAAGACTCCAGGAATGCAAGCAGTACCCCATCTTAATGCTTCTACCGATGACGAGTTAAAATACATTATTTCTCCCCCAAGCGATTAAGTAGATACATTATAGCATGGGAAGTTAAAATTTAAAAAATCATAATTTTAAGAATTAGATAACAATAATGAAATATTATCTAATAAGTCCAGATTATGAGTCTAATATAGCTTATAAATAAACTTGACCAAATAAAATTCACATAAAGGTGTAATAGTTAGTCCTAAATCATTGCTAGTTTATGTTTTTATCCAATTTATCCAGGTTCGATATAATAGCATCAAAGTCAGATTTTGACCAATTATCCTTAAACATATTATGCAACTTTAATCTTAAATCTAAATACATTTCCTCTGCAATTATAGCTTTATCTAGATTATCCCCATAAAATTGTTTAGGTAAAATTCTTTCACTAGGAATAAGATCAAATTCCTCAAGCCAATCGGGAATAAAAACAGGAATATTTAGCTCATTTTTAATATATTCGGATAATGAAGCCTGCGCTTCTTCCTCTCCATGTACCAGAAATATAGCTTTAAGTGGTAGGACAAAATTTTTCAACCAGGAAATTAAACCAGCACGATCAGCATGTGCAGAATAAGCTTCTATGCTTTCTATGTCTGCTTTGACAGCTACTTGTTCCCCATGAATACGTACTAATTTATCCCCATCAACTATTCTTCTGCCTAGGGTACCCATTGCTTGGTAGCCTACAAAGAGAATGGTACTTTCTGGTCTCCATAAATTGTGTTTCAAATGGTGTTTTATACGCCCTGCATCACACATTCCACTTGCCGAGATAATTATATTTCCAGATTCTAATTCATTAAGTCTCATTGAATCCTCTTGGGTTCTAGAATACTTTAGGTTAGGTAGTTCTAAAGGGTGTTTGCCATGTACCATTAATTGTCTTCGGCTGTCATCATCATAGTACTCAATATGTCGTTTAAATATTTCTGTAGCTGCTATGGCTAAGGGGCTATCAATATAAATATCAATATCACCATCTAAATGGCCACTATCATATAAATTGCTCAAATCGTATAATAAATCTTGGGTTCTCTCAACTGCAAAGGAAGGAATAATAAGATTCCCACCTTTTCGCATAGTTTTTTCTATTATCTCCCTCAATTGTTCTACCCGCCTAAAAATCCCCTTATGGTACCTATTGCCATAAGTTGATTCTATAATCACATAATCGGCATTTTCAATAATAGTAGGTTCTTTTACTATAGGTTGGTTGCTATTACCCAGATCTCCTGTGAAAACGATTTTTGTTTTTTCTCCATCTTCCTCTACCCATAACTCAACTATATTAGACCCTAGTATATGACCAGCATCCCTTAACCTAACTTCAATACCCTCTGCCAACTGAATAATTTCATCTGAATTTATCGAGCGGAATTGAACTAAAGATTTTACTGCATCTTCTACAGTATAAATAGGCTCTATTAATAATTTGCCAGCCCTTTTTAATTTACGGTTTTTTCTTGTAACTTCGGATTCTTGAATGTGCCCAGAATCAGGCAACAAGACCCCAGCCAATTCTTCTGTTGCATGACTGCAATAAATAGGACCTTTAAAACCATGTTTAGCTAATTTAGGTATTAAGCCAATATGGTCTATATGGGCATGGGTTAAAATGAGAAAATCTATTTTTTGGGGTTCTATGACAAATTCTTTGTAATTTCTTTCTTTAATTTCCTTAGGACCCTGGAACAAACCACAATCTACCGCAAAACAAACCTTGCCAGTATCAACTACAAAACAGGAACCCGTCACGGTCTTAGCTGCACCAAGAAATTTCAACTTCAAGAAAAATTCCTCCAATAAGATTTAGTATGTTTTTATATATGAATCTAATTATACTGCAATAATTTGTCGTGCGTCCTTTTTCTTAGATAAATTTATAAATTCCCGATTAAAATTAATAATTTCATATTTAATTTTACTGGGATCTCCCGATCTAAAAACAATATCTAAATTATCAAAACTAGTTCTTCCAAACTCCCTTACTATCTCATTGCTGTCTAAATCCTCAATTGCCTCCAAATAACGCATATGTACTTGGTCAAAAATTCCATAATACAGTTCTTTAATTTGGTGCACACGTTTTTTAGCTAACATAATATCAAAATCATCTCTTTCTACCATATAGAGTAGACTGTGTAGTAGGTTCTTCATTAATTTGTTGTTAAAAACAGCCACCATAACTTCCTTTTTATATTGCTTAGTAAGCAAATATTTAAGATAATCTTTTAAATCTCTACGGCTAGCTGCACCCAAAAGTGCGTGTAAATTTAACAATTCCACCTCATGAAAACTGATGTTTTCTAGCATTAGTCAACCCCCCGCTTAGTTATTAACTAATGAAAAAGATTCACCCTTCAGGTAGACAATACCTTTAGTTAATTATCGTATAATTAATAACTAATTCTGGGCTATTCGATTTTATTCAGCAGCAATCTATAGTATATAAATTAAATTTTTTCTATCTATGTCGATTTAGGAAGTTACCCATCTTTTCTAAGGCGTTTTCTATGTTTTTTATACTAGCTGCATAACAACACCTAATAAATCCTTCACCACTAGCTCCAAAAGCATTACCAGGAATTACCGCTACCTGTTCTTCAAATAATAATTTCTCGCAAAATTCTTCACTAGACATATGAGCAGATTCAATAGAAGGGAAAGCATAAAAGGCACCCCGAGGCTCAAAACAGTCCAATCCTATTTCTTGAAAGCCAGACAGAATTATTTTACGTCTATTATTATAATCCTCAATCATTTTTTGCATCTCTGCCTTTCCATGCCTTAAGGCCTCCAAGGCAGCCTTTTGCCCCATTATAGGCGCACACATAATAGCGTACTGATGAATTTTAGTCATAGCCGCAATTATATCTGAATGTGCACAAACATAGCCTATGCGCCAACCAGTCATAGCAAACGCTTTAGAAAAACCATTGGCAACGATCGTTCTGTCCCTCATTCCCGGGAAAGAAGCTATAGAAACATGTTCACCCTCATAGGTTAATTCAGCATAAATTTCATCTGATATAACGATTAAATCATTTTTTATAATTATATCTACCAGCTCTTGTAAATCCTGGGTTTCCATTATTCCCCCGGTAGGATTATTAGGATATGCTAATATTAAAATTTTTGATTTCGGGGTAATAAATTTCTCTAGTTCCCCAGCCTTTAATCTGTATTCATCTTCAACATAGGTGGGTACCGATATAGCTTTTCCATAGGCCAAAGTGGCTCCAGGTGCATAGGATACAAATGATGGTTCAGGCACCAAAACTTCATCTCCAGGTTCAATTAAAGCCCGAAGCGCTATGTCTATAGCCTCACTGACTCCAACTGTAACTAAAATTTCCTTTTCAGGTGAATAATCAACAGCTATGACATCCTTAATATACTTAGCTATTTCCTCGCGTAATTCTGGCAACCCACTATTAGAAGTATACATGGTATACCCTTTTTCCAAGGAGTAATAGCAGGCTTCCCTTATATGCCACGGGGTTACAAAGTCCGGTTCCCCTACCCCTAATGATATTACCCCTTCAGTTTGACTAACTAAATCAAAAAACTTTCTAATGCCCGAAGGTGGAATAGATTGTACAACTGTGGATAAATAATTTTGCATACTACTCACGGACTAACCACCAACCTTTTGTCTTCTTGTGGACCCTCAAAAATAAAATTCTCTTGTTTATATCTTTTTAAAATAAAATGAGTTACTGTACTTTGCACTTGGTCAAGGGTAGATAATTTATGAGAAACAAACCAAGCTATATCCTGCATAGTTTTACCAGCTACAACTACTGATAAATCGTAAGTCCCGCTCATCAGGGATACCGAAGTGACTTCCGGGAAACGGCATATCCTTTCAGCTACACTATTAAATCCTACTTCCCGTTCGGGGGTTACCTTTACATCTATCATTGCAGTAACACCTTGATTACCCATCATTTCCCAATTAACAACAGTTTTATAGCCTAAAATTATGTTTTCGTTTTCCAGTTCCTCTATAATCCCAATGACCGCTGTTTCATCTACATCAAGCATGGTAGCGATTGATTTTGTGCTAAGTTTTGCTTCATGTTCGATCAAATTTAATATTTTTTGCTTAAGTTCCATTCCCATTTTAATTCCTCCTAAACATATAATTTAAAACTAAAAAAGCCCCCTCCCTATAAAAAGGGACGAGAGCTTATTCTCCCGCGGTACCACCCTACTTGGCTGTGCCCACTTGATAAATATTTATAACGGATTTAATCCGACTGGCTTAGTCACCAGCACTCGCAGGTGGCCTTCATCAGACTTAGTTACTGGTTCACACCTCTTCCAGCTCTCTTAAAACATAATACTGATTACTCTTCTGCTCATTGATTTCACTATATTTTTTTATATCCTAACACCTTAATATCCCATCGTCAAGCCATAATAATATATTTCTATTCCTAGTTACAATTCTTAAAATTATATTCTGCAATTTTTCAAAATGTAATGCATATAATTATTTAATATAAATTGGAGGTATAAGATGGATATAATAGAAAATATGACTTTTGAGGAAAAGCTTATTACTAGGAAACTTAATAAGTATTTTAAAAGTAGCAGTATGAGCTTAAAAGATAAGGTTTTTAATGCCTTACTAATCGCTCAACACGAATTGGAAGCCCAACACTTTTCTAATGATATGGAAAAACAGAGAATTATCCATTACAAGGTAACCTTAGATAATCTCCTAGAAAAACTAAGCAACTAAAATAGCAAAAACTTCTTTTTTAATATTAGATATTCTATATAGTAGCCAACTAACATAAAAATAAATACACCAAAATACAACAACCTTTCCCAGGATAAACGTAATTTTAGTTTCGAAATTGTTTCTTCCTTTTCACCCAAGAAATTGAATATGCTCTGCTTTTCTTCCTTTATTGATGCTATATGGTGTTTGGTACTGGTTAATTCCTCCTCCAAAGAGTAGTAATTATTAAAGTTTTTTATTCTTTCCGATTTTAATTCTGCCACCCAATTTTTCAGTAGGTATTCATTTTCACTTGCTACAGTTTCTAGTGCATCATAAATTGGTATTCCCCCAGCACTATAAGGTTTCGGTAAACCCGTGACCTTATTAATCGTAGGAAGGACATCTAATATTATAGTATTATTAGTCTGTATGTTTCTTTTACAACCTGGTCCTTTAATTATTAATGGTACCAAGTTACTAGGAGATGAACTACGAGGTGAAGTAATTATAATTAAGGAATTATAATATAGGTTTTCCTTACGCAACTTAGCTATAAATTCCCCTATTCCCTGATCTAAAGACTTAACTGAATTGTAATAGGCTTTGTCATCTAGTTTCAAGAGATTTTCCATACAATCATTTAGATATATGAAAGTTAAATATGGGCGATTCTTAGCAAAATGATCATAGGCCTTAGTTAATACCCCTGTATCTGTTAAGTCCTCCTCTGACTTCAAATAAGAAGTATCAGAATGGGCCAAAGGCCTCAATTTTCCTTCTGGGCTATCTATTAGAACGAAAGACTTGCCTTGTTTTTTTAATATATCGAATAAAGACTCAACCTGAACCTTATCATTTTTGGTTACGAATTTATGTTCTTCAGGCAAAGCTCCAGTTAACAGGGAAGCCTGGGCAGATTCGATGGTATCTGTTTTTAATGCTAGACTTTTCTCATCTTTAACGCCCTCACCTGCAATATGTTTCAAATTCGCGCAATTAACCCCTACATACCCCTCATAATTGAGTCCTTCCACACTTATAATAAAAATATGTTGTAAAAAATGTTTTGGCTTTGATTCCTCAACAGGTTCGGCGTGAAAACTACTAGGAAATATAAATAATAAGTAAAAAATTATAGGGAAAATGAACCCTAACCTTTTTGCCATAGTGCTACCCCCTTAAAATATAACTACACTTACCATAATTGTATTTTTATAGGGGTAGTAATATACCTCAGTTAATAACGACCGCTTTTTAAAATAGAATAAGCTAAAAATAGACCCAAAATCATTGCAGTAGCAAAACCTAACTCTACCAAAGGTATTTTTGCAAACATGCTAGAGGCCTTATCTATTGCTAGGGAACTACCTATTATAATGCTAGCTACAATAATAGATAGAGATAATCTATTGGACATAATATCTAAACGGCTAGATAATTTATCCAAGTTAGAATGTTCCGTTTTTACCTTAAGTTCGCCCTCTTCTAGTAAACTTAAAATTGAATCAATGTGGCGCGGTAATCTTTTGGCAGCATCCGAATAATCTAGTATAAACCCCTCGAAAACTTCCTTTAACTGGCTCGGGGCAAATTTCTTTGCTGCTAGCCTTTTACCATATGGTTCAGCTATATCAACTATACTTAGACTTGGGTCAAGTTTGGCAACTATAGATTCCAGAGTCATGGCCATTTTTACTAATAGTGATAATTCTGGAGGTAGTCGCATCTTATATTTTACAGATACATCAATTAATTCCGCTATAGACTCCCCTATATTAATTTCGCTTAAAGGCAGGCCGTAATATTTCCTTTGTAATCGGGCAATATCTTGGCGGAATTTTTCTTTATTGACATTATGGCTCCCTATGCCAATTTCTAATAATAGGCGGGTAACATTATTGGCATCATAGCGCATCATACTAATGAGCAATTCCATACCCTTTTCCTTTAGATAGCTGTCTACTGAACCAACTTGTCCAAAATCATAAAATATAATACGTTCATTGGGCCCTATAGCTATGTTGCCTGGATGGGGATCAGCATGAAAAAAGCCATGTACATATATTTGTTCAAATAAGGCTTCAACTATATTACTAGCGATTTTCCTTGTGCTATGATTAGAAGCACGTAATTTATCAAAATCAGAAACTTTGATACCTTCAACATATTCCAAAGTCAATACCCTTTTTGTGGATAATTCCTTGAAAACCTTGGGTATTTTAACATACTTTTTCCTTTTATAGATCTGGAAAAATCTTTCCGCATTCTGGGCCTCCTTATTGAAATCCAACTCATTCCTTATAGCTTGTGCCACCTCATCAATTATTTCTGAGATACGATAAAACCTACCCCACGAAGTTCTTTTCTCTAAAAGTTTGCTAAGCTCCCTTAATATTTCTAAATCAGTTTCTACGATATTATGTATATTAGGTCTTTGCACTTTTACTACGACTTTTTCACCAGAATGTAAATAGGCGGTATGTACTTGGGCGATAGAGGCCGCTGCAATCGGCTCGGTATCAAATTCCAAATAATCATTATCAATATCTATACCTTCAGCTATAAGAATTTCCTGCAGTTCTGCAAAGGAAAATGGAGGAACCTCATTTTGAAGTTTCTCCAATTCCTTAATATATTCGGGACCTAGTATATCTGGTCTAGTGCTAAGAAGTTGTCCTAATTTAACATAAGTAGGTCCGAGTTCCTCCAAGGCTAATCTTAATCTAAGTGGAAAGTCAGCCTTAATAGTATCAAAACGATTTGCTTTAAAGATTTTACGCCAGGAAAATTTATTAAATGCTGGACCAAAACCGTGTTTAATAAACACATTAAGAACTTCTCGGTGACGCGGCAAAAGGTATTTCCTTCTTAATCTCATTCGATGTAGCATTGTGGTACCCTCCGCTAATAAAGTTTATAAAAGTTATTCTATATTCAATTTCTTTTCGAGTTCCCTTAGCCTAGCTTCAATATTTTTGATTTCGGATTGCCTTACAAATGAGAAATCATTTTTTAACTTTTCAAATTCGGAATTAATCATTTCTCGCATTTTGCTCTTTTCTTCCTCACCCTTTTTAATCGTATCATCAACAAAAACTTTAGCCTCGTCTGTGCTTAGTTCACCTTTTTCTACCATTTCATTAAAAAAATGTTCTGCCTTCTCCCTAGTCATGGTTAAAGCCCCAAAGCCAAAATACATAAATTTACGAAACATAGAATTCATAAATTATAACCTCCTTATTATTCTTTAACATAAAAAAAGGATTCCCATTACCAATAATGTCCTACTATATCAATTATACAACAATTAAAAGAAACTTTTCTTAAAGCCCATAAACTCATAAACTTCTAAAAATTACCTCATCTTAAATAGATTGTGTAATTACTCAGGAAATATGCTTAATGTTCCATCAAATTCGGGATTTAAAAAACTTATTGATAAAATGTTAATATGGGAGTATAATAACAAATGTTAATGGGGCATTAGCTCAATCGGCAGAGCAGTTGACTCTTAATCAAAAGGTTACAGGTT
>CAZEPV010000031.1:0-14825 GCA_964514235.1 uncultured Syntrophomonadaceae bacterium
TATCAAGAGCTTTTGCTACCTCACCTTCGTGCGGTGCAAAAATTATAATATCATCTTAGACACACTATGTCAAGTTATCTGCTTATATATTTTTCTTTCCGTAGATATCCGACAAACTATACTTTTATTAGTTCCCTATCTACTATCTATGAAAGGATACATCATCTCATAAGCCCCTTTAAAATCTACATAGGTCTCAGGTACTTCACCAACTACAATGGTCTCGGCCAAAGGAATAATAGTCGTAACTTCTACTTCTTCACGTAAAAATGGTACTGCTACTTTTAATTCATTTTTAACTTTGAAATAGATTAAATGCCTAGTCTGGTTAATACCCGCTTGTTCAAATTTATTTAAAACTTCGACATAGACTTCTCCAGAAGGTATAATCTTCACCCTCATTTTCGGTCCATACCCAGCTAATATGTTAGAACCCGTAATTTGGCCTACGGGTATTTCAATAGTATCATTTTGTATGTTTTCTATAGTCTTTGATATCTCTACTACTGCACTAGTCATGATTTGATTTAAGATAACCGTATTGGGCTGAATCAATGCAATTCTGCCTTTATCATCCTTATGTATATATACTATGTCTTTGTATTCAATTTGGGAAACAATTTTTTCATTAACTACCTGGTTCATTGTTTTAGCTCCACTCACTTGGACCTTTGCTTTGGCTATTTGAATTAAGCTTGATTTAATTTTATAATCTACTAATAGTAGTATGCTTAAGATGGATATAAATATTATAATCCCAAGTATTAAAACCAGACTGAGATTATTTCGTCTCATTTTTTCACCTCTTTAGTAAAATATATGAATAGCATTTACAAAACTCTACATCAAGGCTACTTATTATATTTGAATATATAAATAGTTCTTGCTATTTATCAAAGTTTCTTTACATCTTGTTAAAATATATATTATAATATCTTACGCATAGCATAGATAATATTGGGAAATTCCTAATTTATTACTACTGTGCATTATAGCCCCATCGTCTAGTGGCCAAGGACGTCGCCCTTTAACGGCGGAAACAGAGGTTCAAATCCTTTTGGGGCTACCATTACATAAATAATTGACCACTCATTTGGGTGGTCTTATTTTATAATTTATTATCAATTAACTTTAGGAGGACAAGTTGATGAGTCGCACTCTAGTAGCTACAGCATTATATAGCTCCAAAGGTAAGGAAATATATTGTACAACTAGGAAAGTCGGAGATGAACAATTACGCATAATAAAAAATACCCCCAAAGAGGATTTGGAGGAATTGGGCTTTACATTTGTTAATCTTCAATCACCAGATTTCCACAATGTTAAAGGATATGCCCTTTTTTTTGAGGGTCATATGGATGTAATGAATAGACTGTTAAAAGGCGTAAGATATTAAAGAAACCAGGAATACTCCTGGTTTCTTTATATAATATTTTAAGTCTCCTAGTTTACTAAATTCACCTTGATAAACTTTCTTTTCCCTACTTGAATTACCATATCATTAATGAGACTAATATTTTCTTCATTATATTTTTCTCCATTAACTTTGACGGCCCCTTGTTTTATCATCCTACGACCCTCACTCGTCGAAGGTAGTAAACCCTGTTCGAGTAGGAACTTGGGTAACCATACCTCACTTTCATCAATGGAGACTTTTGGTACATCATCGGGTATATTGCCTTGGGAAAATACCAGTTCAAATTTAGCTTCTGCTTTATCAGCTTCCACCGCACTGTGATACATAGTTATTATTTCCTTCGCTAATCTTACCTTGGCATCCCGTGGATTAAGTTCTCCTGTGGCCATGGTCTTTTTCATATCATCAATTTCCGCCAATGGTATCCTAGTCGTCAATTCGAAATATCTTATAATCAAATCATCGGGAATTGACATGGTTTTCCCGAACATTTCATAAGGTTCTTCGTCAATCCCAATATAATTACCCAGACTTTTACTCATTTTTTGGACTCCATCAGTACCTTCAAGTATAGGCATAGTTAAAGCTACCTGAGGTTCTTGTCCATATTCCTTTTGTAGATTTCTTCCTACCAAAAGGTTGAACTTTTGATCTGTGCCTCCCATTTCAATATCCGCTGCCAATTCAACCGAATCATAACCCTGCAAAAGTGGGTACATGAATTCCAATATGCTAATTGGTAGTCCATCCCGATATCTAGTGCTAAAGTCCTCCCTTTCCAGCATACGGGCTACAGTGTATTTCCCTGCTAGATTCAGAGTATCAGTAAGATTCAATTTCATCAACCAATTACTGTTAAAATGGATGATGGTACTTTTTTTATCTAGAATTTTAAATATCTGTTCTTCATATGTAGCCGCATTTATCTTAATTTCTTTCTCGGTTAATGGCTTCCTAGTTTCCGATTTACCACTAGGATCCCCAATCCTACCAGTATAGTCTCCAATTATTAAATGAACTTCGTGGCCTAAATCCTGGAACTGTCTTAATTTGTTTAAGACTACTGTATGTCCCAAATGAATATCTGGAGCAGTCGGATCAAGGCCTAATTTAATTTTTAATGGCCTTTTGTTTTTTATAGATTTATATAGCTTTTGTTTCAGCTCTTCCTCAGGAATTATCTCTGCTATACCCCTAAAAATAACTTTTAGTTGTACTTCTACTTGTTTTTTTATATTTTCTTCCACAAAATAACCTCCTTGCCATAAAAAATAATAACATATTAATTTTATAATGTGCAATAATTAGGTAATATCTACGTACTATTTGAAAAATATAATAGCTAACCTGTTATAATAGCAGGAAAATGGATTCACTATGTGTAATTAATTATAAGATTTTATCCAGGAGGCTTTAATTTATTATGTCTACAAGGAAACCAAAGCACAAAAAAAATATTAAAAATATTAATTGGACTAATATTTTAACTACCCTAGGTATTGTTTTTCTAATTACTGTCGGGGTTTTCGTGGGTACATTAGTTTATACCGCCCAAAATTTACCCGACTGGGACCCAGAGCAACTGTCTGGTGCTAAAACTACTTTCATCTACGATGATCAAGGTGAGGTATTTACTAATTTGCATGGGGTGGAAAACCGAACTGAGATTGACTTGGACGAAATCCCAGCCGATTTGATTAATGCTTTTCTCGCCACGGAGGATCAAGATTTTTATAAGCATCATGGCATTAATTTCAAAGGTATTTTAAGGGCAGTCATTAGTAATGTTTCATCAGGTAATTTAAGGGGACAAGGTGCAAGCACCATTACCCAACAGTTGGCCCGAAATGCCTTTTTATCTTTCGAAAAGAAATGGGAAAGAAAGATCAAGGAAATGCTTTTGGCATTTAAACTAGAGTCCAATTATTCCAAAGACGAGATACTAAGCATGTACCTTAATAAGATTAATTTTGGTGCTGGTGCATACGGAGTACAAGCTGCAGCCAACACCTATTTTGGTAAAGATGCAAAAGATTTGACTTTGGCAGAAGCATCCTTAATAGCTGGCCTACCCCAAAGTCCCAATGGTTACAACCCATTCCAGCATTATGATCGGGCTAAAAACAGACAAAAAACAGTATTGAATAACATGGTTAATTGCGGTTTTATTAGTGCAAATGCAGCTAATGAAGCACAAGAAGCTGAACTTACCTTCAATAAGAAGCCAATCGGTGACACAAGATATGGTTATTTTATTGATGCTGTAATTGAAGAAGCTACTGATATAATCACTGAAAATAAAATCTATGACGATCCCAATGATGCAGTTTATAGATATGGTCTTAGGATTTACACCTCAATGGATAAAAATATCCAAAGCTATGCAGAAACTTTATATACTAACCCAGATAACTTTCCTAACCAAAGTGTCAATGGAGAAATGATACAATCCGCTTTAGTTATATTAGACCATTCTAATGGGGAAATTAAAGCTATAATGGGTGGTAGAAAATATGAACAAAAACGGGGTTTTAATCGAGCCACATCTGCCTATAGACAACCAGGCTCAGTAATAAAACCTATTGCTGTTTATGCACCAGCTTTAGAAAAAGGCATAATGCCTTATTATGTTTTGGATGATTCCCCCATTTCCTACAAAATAGCAGGTACAGTATGGAGTCCTAGAAATTATGATGGTTCTCATCGTGGCTTAGTCACTATGCGTACGGCTGTGGAATGGTCCATCAATACCTATGCAGTTCAAATGTTAGAGCATATAGGGGTAAGAACAGGCTTTGATTATGCCAAAGCAATGGGATTAGAGTTGATTGATGCACCAGGCACAAATGATCTGGGATTAGCACCCCTATCCTTAGGTGGGCTTACTAAAGGGGCTACCCCTATTCAGATGGCCGCAGCATTTGGTACCATTGCCAATGGAGGCGTTTATACTGAACCGCACTTTATTACTCGTATTGAGGATGTAGATGGTAATGAGGTATATAATTATGAACCCACCTATAAAAGGGTTTTAACTGAACAAACATCTTGGCTAATGACCAATTTGCTCCAATCGGTAGTAAACCGCGGCACAGGAACAAGTGCCAGGGTGCCAGGAGTAATTACTGCTGGAAAAACCGGAACATCCGAGCAATATAAAGATTCATGGTTTTGCGGATTTACACCAGCCTATTCTGTTGCAGTATGGATGGGTTATGACAAGGAACATACCATGAATAAGGTCTACGGTAGTAGTTACCCAGCCCAACTTTTCAGATTAATATTGCAAAAAGGACATGAATATAGAAATCCCCCAGCCAAAGGAATGCCAGGAGGAATTACACAAGTTTCCGTATGTTCCAAATCGGGTAAATTACCTTCTCCACAGTGCCCAGAGGACCAGATTATTACCGAATTCACTTTGCAAAGTTATGTACCGACTGAAGAATGCGATGTACATGAGGAAATTCTAATTTGCCCCGAATCGAATAAGTTAGCGGGACGCTATTGTCCTAACCCTGTTTTATTCTCATTGGTTATAGCTGATGAAAATAGCAGCACTCCAGATAAAATACCAACTGAACAGTGTGATATCCATACTGAATTTACTGTTCCAGGGATGCTTAAGAATGAAATAACAATTTGCACTGACCCCCGACATGATGGCAAACTTTATCGAGCCAATATCCCAAGTCCTTCTGAAACAGAGGGTTGTCCCCCACAATATCGGCAAAATATAGTTATACAACCTGGACAGGGCATACCCTATTGTCCATTGGATAACCATAAATTGAAAAAGAAGAAAAATACAGAGGTACCAGACGACATAGTGAAAATACCAGATGATTTACCAAATGAAAATTAATTCATAATTCAGATCATATTAAACACCCCTAAAGAGGACATATTATCCTAACTTTAGGGGTGTACTACTAAGGGAATAGTCCCCGCTTTATTTTCAATTAATGCAAGTCTACTATAGTAACCCCTAATCCTCCTTCATTGTATAAACCATCCCGATAATTTTTAACATATCTATGTTCCTTTAGGTACTCCCTAACCGCTTTGCGCAGTGCCCCAGTACCTTTACCGTGAATTATTGCCACAGAATCTAGGCCAACTAGATTAGCATCTTCTAAATATTTTTCTACTTCTTGAATAGCTTCGTGGGCTAATTTGCCCCTTAAATCTATTTCTTTATTAATATGCCTAGCCTTATTTAAAAAGGTATTAGTTTTTAGATAAACTTGCTTTTCCTCGGGAGATTCCGCTGGTACTACATCATTTTTGTTAACATTTATTTTTAGTATTCCAGCTTGGACTACAATTTCATCAGCCATAATTTCAAGGACATATCCCTTTTGGCCAATACTATTTATAAAAACATAATCACCCAAATTAGGTTGGAAAGTAGAAGTTCTAGGTTGAACTCGATTAACTTTCGGCATGGGTTGGGTGACTTTGTTAAGTTTTTTTCTGTTTTGCTCAATTTCATGCCATTTTAAGGTTTCATCTTGCTTTTTAAGAGTAGCTTTTAATTCTTTTATGGCCAAATCCGCTTCCGCCCTTATTTGTTTCAAATATAAATCAGTTTCCTCCTGGGCTTTCCTAATTATTCTATCTTTTTCCGAATTAAAAGATTGCTTTTCTCTGTCTAAAGCAATCCTTTCTAGTTCAACTTTTTCCCTTTCCAGTTCTAGTTCCCTTTTCATATTATTATATTCATAACGGCTCTCCTTCAGTTCCCTAATCATTTTGCTTATTTCCCTATCCGTTTCGGGAACTATTTTTCTAGCCTGCTCCACTAATTCTGGCTTCAATCCTAAGCGGGCTGCTATTTCAAAAGCATTACTTTGCCCTGGTGTACCTATAGTCAATTCATAAGTAGGTTTTAATGAAACAGGATCAAATTCCACACAAGCATTTTGAACCCTATCGGTCTGGTAGGCATAATTTTTCAGTTCACTTTGATGGGTTGAAACTACCACTTTAGCTTTTTTACCTCTTAATTCCTCTAATATAATTCTAGCCAAAGCAGCACCTTCGGTAGGGTCAGTTCCAGCACCTAACTCATCCAAAAGGACCAATGAATTACTGTCTGCCTCTTCTAGGATACTTATAATGTTTTTCATGTGAGAAGAAAAAGTACTCAGAGATTGTTCAATACTCTGTTCATCACCTATATCAACATAAATAGATTTAAAAATTGAAATTTTACTATTTTCCCTAGCTGGAATAAATAGCCCACACATAGCCATAAGGCTTAACAAGCCTATAGTTTTGAGGGCTACTGTTTTGCCTCCCGTATTGGGACCCGTAATTACAAGCGTATCAAACTTTTTCCCTAGTTCCACATTAAGTGGTACAGCTTCTTCACCTATCAGGGGGTGCTTACCCCGATTAATTTCGATAATACCTGCTTCATTCATATCTGGGCGAAAGGCATTTTGTTTATAGGCTAATCTTGCCCGAGCAAATATATAATCCAATAGGGATAATATCTTGGAATTATGCATTAACTGATCGGCAAATATAGCTACTTCCCCACTCAGGTTAGCTAATATCTTTTCTATTTCCCGTTTTTCCTCTAGTTGGAGCATACGAATTTTATTATTATGCTCGACTACAGATAAGGGTTCAATAAACACTGTAGCCCCACTAGCCGATTCATCA
Source organism: uncultured Syntrophomonadaceae bacterium (assembly GCA_964514235.1). GTDB lineage: Bacteria > Bacillota > Syntrophomonadia > Syntrophomonadales > Syntrophomonadaceae > JAAYRQ01. Next base: position 7,091 of record CAZEPV010000031.1, read on the forward strand.
TGGATAATGCCTTTAATTTCATTGCGAAATTCCTGTTTAACGGGAATCACATATCTACCGTCTCGTTCGGTTATTAAGGCATCTTGTAAATGTTTTTGATTATATTCCGAACGTATATAGCTTTGCAGATAATCTCTTATCCTATTTTTATAAGTATTTATTTGGCTACGAATACTTCTTAATTCAGATGTCGCATCATCCCTGATTGTACCACCCTCATCTATGGCACGCCCTATTTGCTTTTCTAGATTATAATTCTCCATAATGGTGTCTACCAAGTGACCTAATTCCTTATACTGGTCTACACTTATATTTCTTTGGGCTAACCTAGAGGCACTTAATAAATGATATATCTCTAACAATTCATGTGTGGTTAGTAGTCCCTGAATTTTGGCCTTTTTTACTGGTTTTTCTATTAAATTAAGGTTGTTTAGGAAACTAGGCTCCTTATATCTCAAGAATTCCATAGCTTCCTCTGTTTCATCTAGCCTTTTATTTACTAAATTATAATCTGCAGAAGGTAACATTTTTTTAACATGATTAAACCCGCCTGCAAAATAAGTTAATTCACACAATAAAGCCTGTATTTTGTCAAATTCTAATTTCTTTAGTGTCTTTGTGTCCATTTAAAAACCCCACGTTAAATCTATAAATCTTTTTTCAAATTGCAATACCACTTCTAATGCAGGTTATTAGAAGTGCGTTTTACCCTAATAAGGCCAGAACAAGGAATTATCTTTATCTTGTTTTTTTCCAATTCATCCAAAAATAAATTCATGCCTAGTGAATCGCTGGCCATATGTCCAGCAATAATCACATTAAGGTGGTTCTCCTTGGCTAACTTAATATGCTTCTCGGGCATATGCATACAGATAATAGTCCCAACGCCAGCCTGAACCAATTTTTCATATGATTTTTCGGCCCCAGAAGTTCCTCCTGTCATTTTAACAAAAATCTTTCCTGCCCTATGCTTTTTATCCCCCACAATTATGGTAGGTCCTGCCCTTAGCTTTCTGGCTGCCTGATATTCAGGTAGCTCCAGAAGCAATTCTATTACATCAGCTAATTTATTAGGCAACTTTACATCGAACATATTTTGCAAATAGTGGTTTACCATATTATCGGCTGGGGAATGCACACACATAAAGGGAAGGTCTAATAACCTTGCTGCATCAATAGCCCTTTGGTGGTTAGCTGGCATTATGCCTCTTTTAACTTCCTTGATTCTAGATGCCATCATCCCCTCGCCGACATTAATAGGCACCCCTACATTGCCCATCAAATCAGCTTGTACATCCATAACTTCGTTCAAGGCCGCATAGGCGATACCTTCTGGATGATGGGCTAATACCAGATCGATTTGGTGCCCTTTTTCCCTTAATCTATCAGCTAACAAGATTTCTGGAGTTTCAATATCTATACCGCATAAAATTGTCTGGACTCTCTCATTACCATTACCCACTAGGATTCTCGTGTCAGCATAGGGATTTTCTAGACACTCTTTATCAAAGACATCTTTATCAGTTTCCCCAAGTTTTTCATATTCCCTGAGATGGTCCTCCAAAATATTATTTAAATAATCTCCCCTAATATCTTTTTCCCTACCCATTTGGATAGCTAATTCGTAAATTTCACGTAGTTTCAATCACAAGACCTCCATTTGTATTTATATTATCAAACATTTTAACTACTAGATTATACTATAAACCGACCAAAAGCCAATATAATTACAATGTCAAAAGGGCCTAGTTCACCTAAAGCCCTTCATCTTACAAAAATGAATTATCCAGAATCTAATCTTTCAAGTACTTAGTTAAAGTCGCGATATCCCAAGTATTTACTACGTCTGATGGTGTTAGCCAACCACGTCTAGCACTCATAACCCCATATCTCCTATTTTTTAAATCTCTGGAATTATGTGCATCACTATTAATTGCCATCTTAATTCCCAATTCGGCAGCCTGTCTAGCTACAATTTCATCGACATCGAGCCTATCGGGATGGGAATTGATCTCGAATATTACATCATTTTGGACAGCACATTCTAGAATTTTATCCATATGCAGTTCATAAGCAGGCCTACGGTTGAGTAATCTTCCAGTAAGATGTCCGATTATATCAACATGCTCATTTTTCATGGCCTTTAATAATCTTTCGGTCTGTTTATCTATATCTAATTTAAAATTACTATGAATAGAAGCTACCACAATGTCAAGTTCCTGTAATGTATCATCAGTAAAGTCTAATTTCCCGTCCCTTAGTATATCGACTTCAATGCCTTTTAGGATAGTGAAGTCTAGCATTTGTTCGTTTAGGCTATCTATTAGGATAGCTTCCTCCTTTAGCCTTTTTTCATTTAAACCGCTACTTATATGGAGTGATTTGGAATGATCTGTAATGGCCATATAGGAATATCCTAGGTTTTTACAGGCTAGAGCCATCTCTTCTATTGAACAAGCCCCATCACTCCAATTAGAATGAACATGCAAATCCCCCTTAATGTCGGCTTCACTTATCAGATTTGGCAAATCAAAATTCTTGGCTAATTCAATTACATTAGCATCCTCCCTAAGTTCGGGGGGGATATACTGCAAATTCAATTTTTCAAATAAACTTTCTTCATCTAGCAAATTACTAAATTGAGAAGGGTCTGTCTGCTTAAATATTTCTTCCCTGAATTCCTTATCTCCTGTAGTCCAGACTAAGTTGTAATAATAATTTGCAGGTTCAACTAAAATAATCTCGAATTCCACATTATAGGTCAAGCGACCACTTATCCTATTATTTTCTACAGTCTCTACTTTATTAATCGGCTTATAGTTAATTATATAATTCTTAGCTGACTCGAAATCATTGGCGGCCAATAAAATATCTATATCCTTTACTTGGGGTTTCCCACGCCTAGCACTACCCACAATGCTGACCTCTATTACTTCTTTGGATTGTTTAAGATATTTTAAAAATTCTTCAGCTAGAGGTAGTGCCACACCTAAATTAGCACGTCCATAAGATTCCTTTAATAGTTCGATACCTTTTTTTATATTATATTCACTTTTACTGCCTAGGCCAGGTAGCTCCCGAATTTTTTTAGCCTCGACAGCCCCAAGCAAATCCTCTATATTATCGATTCCTAAATTTCCATAAATAACCATTGCAGTTTTATGTCCCAAACCAGGAATAGCTAACATTTCCAGCACACCGAAAGGAATTTCTTTTAAAAGGTCCTCGTAATATTCACAACTTTCCTTCTCTACCATTTCCTCAATAATGCTTTTAACTGTTTTCCCCACCCCTGGGATATCGCCTATCTTATCTCTTTCATATAAAACCGACAGGTTTTCGTCCAAATGATATACCGATTCTGCAGCTTTACGATAAGCCCTGATTTTAAAGAAGTTTTCCTCTTTCATAGTCAAAATATCCGCTATTCTGTCCAGAGTTCTCGCAATCTCGCGGTTTGTCATCTTATCCCATCCTGTCTTTCTTTTCCTCTTCTAAAGTTTTTATTAGTTCATCATAATCCTCTTGTAGTTTATTAAGCTCATCAGCTAAATTCAAACTAGTTAATACTGCCACTTTAGTAGTCGATAAATTGGGATTTCTTTGATGTACCATTTTCATACGCCTATCCACGTATGATGCTAACATATTGATATACTCTGGATTTTCGCTCCCTTTTACAACATATTCCTCATTAAAAATTTCTACCGTAACCCTAGTCGTTTTGTTTTGTTCAGAACCCATTATGTATTCCCCCTAATTTAGGCTGATGTTATATTTCGCTATATGAGTAGTATTTCCTTTTAATAAATCAAAAGCACCCCTACTTATATTTAATAGAATATTAAAATATTATACTAAAAAGCCTGCCTTCAGGTTAAAGAAAGCAGGCTTATTGGTTAAGCAATCCTAATCTTTATATAATTCAGATATATCCTCTTTAAAGTTCTGGATTATAATCCTATATTTATTTTTCATGGTAGGGGTGACTTCATCCATTGCTTCCAAGAATCTACGTTTAGCAATATGGTAATTCTTAATCCTTTCAAAGTCCTCTAACTCACTGTTAGCTTGTTCAATATCTGCAGCTATGAGATTCTTAACTTCGGGATGTTCAGTAAAATCCTTACCAACTTTAACACATACCCGTTCTACACCCTCACCTACAAAAAGGATTTCCGATTCATCAAAAGTAATATCCTTGGCCTTTAACAGTTGTAAAATATATTCAAATTTAGGTACAACTATTGCACTTACATACTTCTTATCATCACCTACAACACAAATCTGTTCTATATAGCGGGCAGTTGAAAATTTATTTTCAACCTTAGCCCGAGGGACGTTTTTACCAGTATCCAAAACCATAATACTCTTTTTACGATCAATAATCCTATAATAGCCGTCCGCTTCTATAACTGCGATATCACCAGTTCTGAAAAATCCGTCCTCTGTGAAGGCTTCAGCCGTAGACTCAGGATCATTATAATAACCTGAGAAAATAGTCTCACCTCTTACCAATATTTCTCCATCTTCAGCCAGTTTTTCCTCCGAGAAATATAATGTTGGCCCAATTGAACCAGGTAAAACAGCCCTTAAGCTATTAAAGTTAATTGCATTCATAGTTTCTGTTAAGCCGTAACCCTCACATATTCTAATTCCCATGGCCATGAATATTTTACATAGTTCAGCAGGTAGACTAGCAGAAGCAGAAAAGGAAACCCTAAAGTTTTTACCCAAAATTTGGCGCACCTTACTGAAAACAACTTCATCAGCCCATTTATATTCTTTAATAAGTTCTTCGGGTAAACCTTCCGTCATGTCCACATCAAAGCCCATATCTACAAAACCATTCTCATCTGCCCTAGCATCTACCACCCTTAGACCTATATCTAGAGCCTTTTCAAAGGCTGCCTGTCCCTCGGGGGTTTGCGAAGCTGCATCCCTGATGGCCATATAGATTCTCTCGAAAATCCTGGGAACAGAACAGAACCAGGTAGGTTGGAAAATTTGTAAATCAGCCACAACTGTTTGAGGCTTTTCCGCATAAGCAATGGTACAACCAGCATTTAGCGCAATCATTTGACCGCACTGTCTTTCATAGGAATGTGATAAAGGTAAGAAAGATAGATTAATATCATTTTCATCAATCATGTAATTGATATGGGCAAAATTGTTATTATCTGCTTGGGTTGCACTCATAAAAGTATGATGGGTATGGATAGCACCCTTAGGGACACCAGTTGTTCCAGAAGTATAAATTATAGTAGCCATGTCCCAGACATCAATATCATGCCAGGCCTTTTCATATGCATACTTATTTTGATGCAGATAGGGTCTTCCCAAGTCTTTAAGCCCATTAATATTTAAAAATTTACCGTTATCAGGTAGGGGGCAATCGTTATCGAATACTATTACCTTTTCCAATAAAGGCATTTCTTCCATACAATTGAGAACCTTATCTATACCCTCTTGTTCTCTAACATATAGTATTTTAGTTTCCGAATCATTAATAATATACTTCATCTCTGCTTCCGAAAGTGTGGGATAAACCGTTACTGTAACCGCTCCAGAACCCAGAATAGACATATCAGCCCATAGCCATTCAGGGCAATTATAGGACATAATAGCTACTTTATCCTGCTTTTTTATTCCTAGCGATAATAAACCACCAGCCAGATCCTTAACTATAGAACCAACTTCGGAATAAGTTAGGGAGGCAGTTTCATTAGGACCCGTTTTAAACCATTGACATCTCCGTTCACCAAATCTTACTACAGTTTCATTAAACATTCTTGGTACAGTGCAAAGTCTCATGTGACCACGTTTAACCATTTCTTACTTCCCCCTTATTGATTAAATATTCAAACTATATAAATATAATATCACAAAGACTATGGCAATACGATATCAAAAATAAAAACAATAATAGCAATTCTGAATACTAATCCTATCCCATCGTTTCATGCTAGTGTTTAAACCAAGATCCTCCTATAAATTCACGCAATATCGAATTGGGGGGTACACCTTCTGCTGGTGCTTCTCTAAAATAACTCAAAAACTTCAAAAGCCTTTGAGCCTCTGCATATTCCTCACAATGATCCCCAATTTCATTCAGTAGTTTTTCCGCCATAGGTTTTAGTATGGCTAGCTCATAGACGAGCGATGTATTAAACATTACATCCGCATTCTCCTGAAAAGGAAAAATGTTCTTTTCCTCCCCCCGCCTTACAGAGGGCCAACGGTTTAGGGTATTTATAGCACTATAACCCCGTGTCCTACTATCCCTAATCATTCGTCTTAATAAACGACAATCAGTGGTAGGAATCCGATTAGAGTAATCTACATTCAATTGGGTTAGGGCACTCACATAAATACGATACTTATTTTTAGCGGGAATACTGTAAGTCAATTTATCATTTAAGGCATGTATACCCTCGATTATTATTGGCTCCCCTTCGGGCACCCTACACAAGTTTCCTTCTAATTCAGTTGTCCCTGTACGGAAATTAAAAATAGGTGTTTCCACTTCTTCACCATCAAGCAATCGAATTAAGTCCTCATTAAATAAATCTAATTTCAAAGCCTCCAGTGCTTCAAAATTATAATTCCCCTCCACATCTAAAGGTGTTTGTTCCCGATCCACAAAATAGTTATCCAAGGAAACAGATTCAGGATTTCTGCCGTTCACCTTTAATTGTATTAATAAGCGTTGGGCAAAGGTTGTCTTACCCGATGAAGAAGGCCCAGAAATTAAAATCAATCTTTTCTCGTGAGCAGCGCAAATTTCATCAGCAATCATAGCGATCTTTTTTTCGTGTAGGGCTTCATTAATTTGTATTATTTCATTCAGGTTGCCATTATCAATCTTTTTGGCTAAAGCGGCTACATGTGGTGTTTCTAACATATCAGCCCATGCTTTAGCCTCCCGAAAAATACCCGCCAGCTTCGGTTGATCATTATATGGTTGATTAAATTCTGGATCCGTTATACTCGGTGTTTGTAGTATTAGCCCAGAGTTATAAGGGATTAAACGGTAGTTATTTATGATTCCAGTATTAGGGGCTAAATACCCGTAAAAATATTCATAAAAACCATCAATCTCATATAAATGCACCTTTTCTTTATCCCGTAATGACAATAGATCTACCTTATCATCAAGATTTTGTTTTTTAAATATATTAGTAGCTTCAACCCTAGACATTAATACACGATTAATCGGCTGGTTAGCCTTAATAATCTTGGCCATTTCCTTATCAATTAGTTCCAGATAATCATTATTATCTGCAATATCCACATCATTAAATTCACAATATAAGCCATTAGATAAAGCATGTTTAATTATTAACCTTCGGTTGGGAAATATCTTTTGGCTCGCCTTAATTAAAATAAAAGTAGCAGTGCGCCTGTATACCCTAGAACCAGATTCTGTTGTCATATCTAATAATTTAATATTGGCATCTTCCATAATTGGGGTCTCTAGACCAGATAAATGGTTATTAATAGTTATCGCAGTTACTGGATATCTAGTATCTAAATCCAGCGAATTCAGCAAATCAACAGCTTTAACCCCACTAGTGGCTTGATATTCCCCGTATCCCTCAATAGAAACCATAATTTTTTCGCCTGCCATATCTTTTCCTCCTCCCAATACCCATATATTATACCATGCAAAAAAAAAGAAGGCCCTTAGCCTTCCTGCCAAAATATTCAAACTAACGCAATTTTGCACCAAGTT
>CAZEPV010000032.1:0-13480 GCA_964514235.1 uncultured Syntrophomonadaceae bacterium
TCTAGTTTTTTCACCCCTTCAGCACTATGGATTACTACCATAGATTCAGTACTTAAATATGCACTTCTATGATCTAGGTTAAATGAGCCAATTGCCACAAGTTCACTATCAAAGACAAAAGCTTTCGTATGCAGGGAATCTTCAGATTGAAATTCAAATACATTTATATCCTTATCCACTATGCTTTTGCGGTGGTTAAGATACCCCGAATAGGCAGGTAAATTGGGGGTACTGCCTAAAGAATTAGTAAGCAAAAATATCTCCTTATCTATAAAATCATCCTTATTTAAAAAACCCTTTATCATGCCTTTGCTCGGAATAACATAGGGGCTTTGTATAAAAATCGAATCATCAGCATATTTCATAAGTTGGGTTATTTCGTACCAGCACCACGGTTCTTTGGCAAATCTATCCAGGGGATTATGAATAAAGGTAATTTTATTAGTAGGGAAGGAAACATCTATTAAATCTATAGGCTTTTGCAGGATATCCTGGTTAATTTCTTTAGCTAGGGCGAATTTTTCTTTAAGTTCGGCACTTTTCCTAGACGCCATTCTATGTCTTATTTTATAGACAATTTTATTTACGGGTTTGGCATATTGATGATGCCAAATCTTCTCGAAATAATTGGACATCTGATAAACTACACTAGTTAGATCTTCCAGGTCGGTATTTATTACTATTACGTCCCGATCATTAGTCACCTTATAGTTATACCATTCAGGGGCAAAATATTTATCCCCTATGTTGCGTCCCCCGATTATGGCTACTTGGTTATCGGCTATTATATATTTATCGTGCATGCGATTATTAAGGGTCCAAGGTTTCAATAAGTTTAGGGGTTCATATAATTTTAGATTCATATTCGGATGGAGCATAAAGGTGTACATGATGGGTTTAAATTCCCCTTTGATTCCGTGAAATATCCCATCAAGCAAGAGGTTAACCTTAACCCCCCTATCTGCTGCTTCTAATAAAGCACCAAAAAACAAGTTGGGGGATTCCCCAGTTTCGATGGAGAAATAGGAAATGTTAAGGGTTTCTTGGGCATCGTTTATAATTTTTAGGCGTGCTAGCCCTGAGTCAAGAGGATTATCAATCAATATTCCCCGATCGGGTCCCACTTCTTCAGCATAAAAATTAGCCACCAAGGAATTAGACATATAATCAGGAGAAATCGGCTTCGTATGGGCAAATATTAGGACAGCTGTTAGAAATATATATATAAGCCAGACCAGGATAATTATTTGTAGTAATTTGAATTTATTTATTTCCAATAGTGCTTGTATTATATTTTCCAACATGTAATTCCTTCCCGAGTGGTAAGTTATAGCTATAATTATACTCCTTATTTTAGCAGTTTTATGGCATGATTTTGTAAATTAGGCTTGGGCAAGGTGGAAATAAAGGAAAAACCAGCTTGATAAGCGAAATTATTTGAAGCTTATGAAGGAAGGTATAAAATACAGCTTAATAAGCCAGAAGGGGTAATCATTCCTATATACAAAACCCCCGACCCTAGTCCAGCTATAAACGCCGTTTTAATTCTTTATAAAAGTTCTCTCGTGTACCTATCAAAATAATTCTAACTTCAATGCGTTCCTCATGAATTGTATAGGCTATTCGATACTGTACCCCTTGTTCCTTAATATTCCATTTCCGAATTGCTGATAAATCTCCTTTTAGCACTACTCCCATGTGGGGGTTTATGGCAATTTCCCTCAAAATATCTGGTATTCTTTGCACCACAGGTTTGGGCAGTTTTTTAATTCCCTTAACAACTGATTTAGGTATTACTATTTCATAAATCATTACTATTCCTCACCTGCAAGTGCTGCATCTAATTCATTTAAGGTAATATAATCACCACGATTTATTTCCTGGTCAGTTTCACTAACCATTTTAAGTAATGCTTTCCCTAGTTCCTCTTTACGTTCAGGCAGTTTTTTTTCGACCTGCTCCACAGATAGGCCTTCCTGCATTAAATCTTTCCTTATTAAATCCTCTACATCATCAAAAATATTAGGCTTATAAACTACTATTCTACCTTCTGTATCGATGCTTAATCTCAGCTTATCATGTGCCTTTAGATTAATCGCATCACGTAGTTCCTTTGGAATAGTAATTTGCCCCCTATCATTAATTTGTACGTCATACAACATAATTAGCTCACCCCTTCAGTAATACTGATTTGATGAATTGATTATAACATGAAATTAGATAATAGTTAAAGGCATAGTTACTACGATTGATAAGGTTAACAATCAATTGATTATATAGGACCCATGAATTTCTAATCATGCTGAAAATCATTCCATATTCAAAAAACCAGTAACCAATATCTACCAAGGACCCCTGCTTGTCTTTTGGTCGAAAGTGGGCTATTTTAGTAATAGTGATTTAGTTTTGTATCAAGGGGGATAGGCTATGAAAATAGAAGATATTATGTCTAGTGACCTTTATGTTTTAAAGGAAAATGATACTTTAAGGGATGCAGCAGCTTTATTTATAGATAAAAGGATTGATGGGGCCCCAGTTGTCGATGGGGATATGCAATTAAGGGGGCTAATTACTAAAAGTCATGTGCTTAGGGTGGTGGCCCAGAATCAGAATATGAATCTTTTGCTTACGGATGTTATGGAGACAGATGTAGTAACTATTAATCCTGCTGATGACATAGACGACATTGTACATTTGGAATTAGGCAGGCTACCTGTAACTAGGGATGGGGAATTAAAGGGAATTATTACCCGTTCGGACTTGGTAAGGGCTTATTATCGGTCAGTACGCGACTTGGAGGAGGAATTGAACACCGTTATTAATTCCACCTATAATGCTATTATTACCATTGATTTACAGGGAAGGGTACAGATTTTTAATCAGTCGGCCCAGAAATTATTTGGCATTTCGTCTGAAGAAGCTATCGGGAAACATGTGACCAAAATAGTCCCCGATAGTAATTTAGCTGAAATCTTAGAAACTGGTAAAATTGAACCTAGCCATACTATTTATCATGCTGACAAGACTCTAATCTCCAACCGTACTCCAGTAATATTAGATGGCAAAATTATCGGGGCTGTGGCAGTATTGCAGGATGTATCGGAATTAGAAAAGGTATTAACCGAACTATATTACGCTAAAGAATTAAATTCCGAATTAGATGCTATAATTGAATCTTCCTTTGATGGTATGTATATTACCGATGCCCAAGGGCGGACTATTAGGGTTAATGAGGCTTATAGTAGAATAACTGGTATTAAGCAGGAGGAAGTATTAGGGAAAACTATGGTTCAATTGGTAGAGGAAGGTGTTTATGACCAATCAGCCTCTATTTTGGTTATGAAGAAAAAGGAATCGGTTACCATTTCCCAAGAAGTAAAAACGGGTAAGACGGTTTTGGTTACTGGTAATCCTGTTTTTGACGAAGATGGCAATATATTTAGGATAGTCACCAATGTTCGTGATATTACTGAATTGAACAATTTGCGGCAGAAGCTAGAACACGCCCATAGTTTGACTGCCCATTATCAAGAGCAATTGAAAAAACATAAAATTTCTGATAAGTATGTAATGCGTTCTCAAAAATCGAAAGAATTAGTTGATTTAGTATTAAGGCTGGGTAAAGTTGATTCGACTGTTTTGATACAAGGGGAATCTGGTGTAGGTAAGGAAGTAATTGCAGATATATTGCATAGCAATAGCATTAGAAAAGATGAACCTTTAGTTAAAATTAACTGTGGAGCTATTCCAGAAACCCTACTAGAATCAGAATTATTCGGTTATGAAGCAGGTGCTTTTACGGGTGCTAGAAAGGGCGGCAAAATGGGGATTTTTGAAATAGCTGATGGAGGCACCTTATTTTTGGATGAAATCGGAGAATTATTCTTGCCGTTACAAACTAAACTTTTAAGGGTACTTCAAGAAAGGGAGATTGTCAGGGTGGGAGGGATTAATCCCATTTCCATTGATGTAAGAATTATAACTGCAACTAATAGAAGTTTAAGGGAAATGGTGGAGAAGGGTGAATTCAGGAAGGATTTGTTTTACCGTCTAAATGTTGTACCTATTACAGTCCCCCCCCTTAGGGAAAGAAAAGATGAAATTCCTGCATTAACTACTAAGTTCATGCATGTTTTTAATAATCAGTATAAATTGAACAAAAGACTAGATAAAGATGTCTTACAAGCATTTATGAATTATGATTGGCCTGGCAATGTACGCGAATTAGAAAATATTGTGGAAAGGGCAGTGGTAACTTGCCCTGATGATGCCATAACACTAGAATATTGCTTCCCTAACTTGGTAGATAATAATGCTGGAAATAACAAAATGATTGAATATGAAGATTTCAATAAAGGTGAGGACCTAAAAACTTCTGTGGAGAAGTTAGAGAAAAGAATTATTACAAGGGCTTTAAACGACTATGGTAGTACGCGCAAAGCTGCTGAAGCCTTAGGAGTGAGCCAACCCACCATTGTACGCAAAGTTGCTAGGTATGGGATAAAACACTCCAGAACCTGATGCAATAATGTATCATCTTTATAAGACATGGCACCTTATGGCAGATAAAAGGGTTTTTTTAATGTAAAAACTGCTGCCGATGCATAAATGAATAGGGTATAATCCCCGATAAATGTGCATTTGAGGAAGATGGCTCTGAGGAGCTACTGAGGAACAATGCATTTTTGCATCATTTTTAATAGTCTACTACGGGCAAAACAACATTTCTTAATAAAAAAAACAATCCTTCAAAATTATGAAAATAAAAAGCGAAATAATCTTAGGACTAAAACCTAGGTATAATGGGCTTATGAGCAATAAGGTTCTAAGAATTATGCTTAATTCAGGTGTGAACAATAAAAGATGGCACGTCTTTTGCATATATATTAGTTGTAAAGATTCAGAGGGGCTAAAAATAAGGGTCTTAGTAATAAATATTCTAAAGAGGTGATTAGTAAATGGCTCTAAAAACTCCACAAGAATTTATAAATGATCTTAGAAAAATGGATATTGAATTGTATATGTTCGGTGAAAAGGTTGAAGATTATGTGGATCATCCCATAATTAGACCATCAATTAATGCCATGGCTATGACTTATAAGTTAGCCCAAGATCCAGAGTATGAAGATTTAATGACTGCAACTTCCAGCTTGACTGGTAATAAAATTAACCGCTTTACCCATCTGCACCAAAGTACAGATGAATTAATTAAGAAGGTTAAGATGTTGAGGTTGCTTGGTCAAAAGACTGGCTGCTGTTTCCAAAGGTGTGTGGGAATGGACGCTTTTAACGCGGTATTTAGTACCACTTATGAAATAGACCAAGCTAAAGGGACTAAGTATCATGAGCGTTTTGTAGATTTTATGAAATATGTTCAGGATAATGACTTAGCAGTTGACGGATGTATGACTGATGCTCGTGGTGACAGATCCAAAAGTCCAGGGCAACAAGATGATCCAGATGCTTATCTTCGTGTAGTAGAAAGAAGAGAAGATGGTGTCGTTGTTAGAGGATGTAAACTGCACCAAACTGGTATGATTAACTCTCATGAAATGTTAGTTATGCCTAATAATGCCCTTAAAGAAGGCGAAGAAGACTGGGCGATAGCTTTTGCTGTTCCTATTGATACTCCAGGTATAATATATGTTTATGGTAGACAATCATGTGACACTAGGAAACTTGAAGGTGGAGACATTGATTCTGGTAACAAATACTTTGGTGGACAAGAAGTAATGACTATTTTCGAAGATGTATTTGTCCCTAATGACAGAATCTTCATGGATGGTGAAGTAGATTTCGCTGGTATGCTAGTAGAAAGATTCGCTGGATATCACCGTCAAAGTTATGGTGGATGTAAAGTCGGCGTTGGTGATACTCTAATCGGTGCGGCCAAAGCAATTGTCGATTATCAGGGGGCCGCTAAAGCTTCCCATGTAAGGGATAAGATTATTGAAATGTGCCATCTTAATGAAACTCTATATTCCAGTGGAATTGCATGTTCTGCTGAAGGTAGAAAAACTGCAGCTGGCAACTATTTAATAGATGTACTATTAGCTAATGTATGTAAGCAAAATGTAACTAGATTTCCTTATGAATTAGCTAGAATTGCTCAGGATTTAGCTGGTGGTTATATTGTTACTATGCCTTCGGAAAAAGACTTTAATATTCAAGGCAAAGTAGGGGATTTAGTGAAGAAATATTCTACAACTAATAGTGAAGTCCCTTATGAGTATAGACAAAGAATGTTGCGTTTTATTGAAAACTTAACCATGGGTTGTGCAGCAGTAGGTTATTTAACTGAGTCTATGCATGGTGCGGGTTCACCACAAGCCCAAAGAATCATGATTGGTAGATTGGTGGATCTCGAACATCGTAAGGAATTAGCCGAAAGGTTATGTGGCATTAAAGAAAATGATGACGTTACTTGGGAATAAGTTGTCGTTAATAACTAAAGCTTAATATTGTAAGAATTACTGTAATAAATGTAGCACATTTTATAAAGTTCGTGATTTAAATGAAGTAAGTGTTTTTTAACCCACTAATAATTCTAGTAATATTTGTTGATGGCTTTAGTTTTGACATAAGCGTGATCTTCAGCAACAGGAGAGGTAGTTTACGATGAAGCTAAGGATAAAATACTGTGGTGGTTGTAATCCGAACATCAATAGAAAAAAACTAGTAAATGAAGTATTAGACAAACTAAATGCTGTAACAGAAGTGGAAGTAACAAATGAAGGCGCAGATGTAGGAATAGTCGTAGGTGGGTGTTCGGTGTCTTGTGTTAATCTTACGGAAATTGAAGATCAGGCTAAAGATTGGGTTATAATCGGTGGAAACCTGGTAGATCATTATCAGGTTTCTCCCGCCCAATTATCAGAAGAAGTTTTTCAAAAAATAATTAAGCTTATTAGTATTTAATATATACCAATAACCCCCTTCCCCTCTATATAAAGTGGGAGTATATACTCCCACTTTATATTATTTTGTGGCCAAAGGATTATTTTCTGATGGTCTTTTCATCTCGAGTGAAGGGTTCTTTTGTATATAAATGTCCGATAAGGGATTCTTGGATTTCCCCTTCAACGAGTATTAATACTTCCTCTATAGTATCTAGCTCTGTGATACTATTTACTAGAGAATTAACCGTCATTAGTTCTCCAGTGCTGCCTCCCCAGTGTTTAGTCTGGATTTCCTGGCTGAAATTAATTTTAGCTAATTGGTTTTCTATTTCTACCGTAAGCAGTTTAGTTTCGGGTGGAATAGTAGGAATAAGAGTCTGGTTTTCGGGCCCCTTTATTAATTTTTCTACTATATTTTTGATAAGTTGTTCATCTGTAGCATTTTCTTCTATCTGTATTATTCTTTTTTCTGCTATTAAATACATAGCTTGGTCATCGCTGAAATAAAGGGTTATCTCCTTATCAATTACCTGGTTTTCTGTAGGTGGTTGTTTTTGATTGCTATCTTTCTTATCTGTTCCATTCTTATTACATCCAATTCCACATAGCATTAAAGCTAAAATTGTTAGCAAGGATATACTAGTAATTATCCTCTTACGCAAAAAATCACCTTCCTTAAATTTTCCTACCTTTTATCTATATGCTATATCTTCATTTTAATAGGTAAGAGTTATAAAAACTACTTAATAATTATATCTATGTATAAAAGCTAGTGCAAATTGGAAACAATTGGGGTAAAGGCGTAGGAGGTAGCAAAGGATGGATGATTTAGGCAAAATATTAGCTCAGAGCGTTTTGGCCAGAATTAAGGAAATTGAAGATGAAAGTAATTTGGATTTCATTATAAATACTTCGGAAAATGATATACGCGAGGAAGCATTATTGATCAAGGAACATATGGCTAGCCTTAAAGCAGTTTTGGAAAGCATTTAAGCATTTAAGCATAAAGCATAGACCCATTGACACTGCACTTTTGCTTTGGTAATATCAAATTATATTTAATATCTTAATTGTATCGAAAGTGTGTCTAGGGCTCCGCACATTACGTGGTCTGGACCAAGTGGCACAGATGCTGTTTGTAGCATTACACCGTATAGGGATAAAAGCCCAGGCGGATAGGTTTCGGTTTCGAGCCTGCCGACTTGGGTTTTTCTTTTAATATTTGCCAATAATATACTTTAGGAGGTGTTTTTATGGTGAGGGTTGGAATTATAATGGGTAGCGATTCTGATTTACATATAATGAAGGAAGCTGGTGATATCTTAGAGGAATTAGGTATCGCTTATGATTATACAGTTTGTTCAGCCCATCGTTTACCTAATGAAACTGCCCAATATGCAAGTGGAGCTGCTGAGCGGGGTGTCCAAGTAATTATCGCGGGGGCTGGCGGGGCAGCTCATTTACCTGGGGTTATTGCAGCCTATACCCTGCTACCCGTGATTGGGGTACCTATTAAAACTAGTACATTATCTGGGGTCGATTCCCTATATTCTATCGTACAAATGCCTAGGGGAATCCCCGTAGCCACAGTTGGAATTAATGCTAGTGCCAATGCTGCCATTTTGGCTGCGCAAATTATTGGGCTTACGGATGAAAATGTCAGGACCCAATTAAAAGCCTATCGTCGGGAAATGGCGGCAGGAGTAAAGGAAAAAGATGCAGAATTAAAGGATATGGGGGCTGAGGAGTATTTGGCTAGACGGAGGAAGTAAGTCATGGTTAAGACTCTTGACCAATCGCCCAGAATGACACCTCGGTAGGGGCAGACGATTTTGTCAGCTTGGTACTTTTGAAAATAAAATAGACATATTTACGAGGAGGAGACTGTATGTTCAAAGGACATGTATATATTACCTTAAAGGAAGGGGTCTTAGATCCCCAGGGAAAAGCAGCGGAAAACTCGCTAGATACTTTAGGTTTTAGCCAAATTAACCAAGTCAAGTTCGGAAAATTCATAGAAGTAGAGCTGGAAGCTGAAAATAAGGAGGAAGCGGTAAAACAACTAAAAGCTATTAGTGAAAAGCTCTTGGCTAACCTGGTAATTGAAAATTATCGGGTGGAAGTTGTGGAGGTAGATAAGTAATGAAATTTGCAGTAGTAATTTTTCCTGGTACTAGTGGTGAAGGTGATGTATATCATGTGCTTAAAAATGTATTGGGCAAATCAGTTGACTATGTTTGGCATGCAGAAACTGATCTGAATGGATACGATGTAATTATCCTACCTGCTGGCACTTCATATGGCGATTATATTAGGGCTGGGGCCATTGCCCGCTTTTCCCCCATTATGGAAGCAGTAGTAGCTTTTGCTGAAAGTGGGGGCTTGGTCCTGGGAATAGGTAACGGTTTTCAAATCCTCTTGGAAGCTAATTTATTGCCAGGTGCTTTACTTAAAAATAAAAGTTTAAAGTTTATTTGTAAAGATAGTAATCTCAGGGTAGAAAATATTAACACCTTTTTTACCAACCATTTTGAAGCAGATGAAATCCTATCTATGCCTATAGCTCATAATTTCGGCAGTTATTTTTGTGATGAAAAGACCTTAGAGGAATTAACAATTAATCAGCAGATAGTATTTAGCTACAGCAGCCTAGATGGAAAAGTCCCCCAGGTCGCTAATTATAATGTTAGGTTAGCGAATATTGCAGGTATTATAAATAAGGAAGGAAATATTTTAGGTATGATGCCCCACCCAGAACGATCTAGTGAAGAAATACTAGGTGGCACTGATGGACTCAGATTATTTACTTCGATTATTAACAAGTTAGAGGGGGTAGGGGCATAATGGCTGAATTAACATATAAGGAAATGGGACTTAATGATGAGGAATATGCACAAATTATAGAAATCCTAGGTAGAGAACCTAATTATCTAGAATTGGGCATGTTTTCAGTTATGTGGTCGGAACACTGTGGTTACAAGAGTTCCCGCCCTTTGCTAAAAACTTTACCCACCACAGGGGAAGATGTCATTCATGGGCCAGGTGAAAATGCAGGTGTGGTAGATATCGGGGATGGACAAGCCCTAGTTTTCAAAATTGAAAGCCACAATTCTCCTTCCGCTGTTGAACCATACGAAGGTGCGGCTACTGGAGTCGGGGGAATTATAAGGGATATTTTTACTATGGGAGCTAGACCTATTGCGGTATTAAATTCACTGAGGTTAGGGGATTTAACTGATGAAAAGGTCAAGCAGCTTTTTTCTGGCATAGTAGCTGGGATTTCGGGTTACGGAAATAGTCTGGGTATACCTACCGTAGGTGGCGAGGTATATTTCAACCCTATATATAATGCTAATCCTTTGGTAAACGCTATGGGAGTAGGGCTAGTTAATATAGACGAAATCGCTCTAGCTGTAGCTGGCGAGGTAGGTAGCCCCCTAGTATTAGTAGGTTCAAAAACGGGACGGGATGGTATTCACGGGGCCACCTTTTCCTCGGAAGAATTATCGGATAGCACCGCTGATAAACGTCCTACTGTGCAAGCTGGGGATCCCTTTATGGAAAAATTATTAATTGAGGCTTGCTTAGAACTTATAGAAAATGAATTAATAGCGGGTATGCAGGATTTGGGGGCAGCTGGATTAACTAGTTCTATTGCTGAAGCAGCTAGTAAAAAAGGTCGGGGTGTAGCAGTAGATGTTTCTAAAGTACCCCAACGTGAGGCGGGTATGTCAGCCTACGAAATAATGCTATCCGAATCACAAGAGCGGATGCTTATTGTACCCCAAGTGGGTAGTGAAAATAAAGTTATTGAAATCTGTAACAAATGGGGCTTGGAAGCGGTAATTATCGGCGAAGTAACCGATGATGGTTTGTTTAATATATATGAAGGGGAAAAATTAGTCGGTACATTGCCAGTATTAGCATTGACTGATGATTGCCCTGTTTATGTTAGGGTAAGTGAAGAACCTGCCTACTATGCAGAACATAAGGCCTTTGATGCAAATGCTTTGCAAACAAAGGACTTAAATAGCGCCTTTTTAGATTTGTTAAGTTCACCTACGATAGCTAGTAAGGAATGGGTATTTTCCCAATACGATTATCAGGTCAGGACCAATACTGTAGTAGTTCCTGGGGCAGGGGATGCTGCAGTTTTAAGGGTAAAAGGAACCCCCAAGGGTATAGCTCTGACTACCGATTGTAATAGCAGGATGGTTTACTTGGACCCCTATCGCGGCACCATGATGGCGGTTGCTGAAGCAGCTCGTAATTTAGCTTGTGTGGGTGCTAAGCCCTTAGCCTTAACTAACTGCCTAAATTTTGGTAATCCAGAAAAACCTAATATTTATTGGCAGTTTGAGCAAGCGATTAATGGAATAAGCAGTGCTTCATCAGCCTTAAATATACCCGTAGTGAGTGGTAATGTAAGCCTATATAATGAAACTGAATCCGCTGCTATTTATCCCACCCCAACTATTGGCATGGTGGGGATTCTGGAAGATATAGCTTGTCGCCAAGATATGGCTTTTAAACAAGCAGGGGATATTATTGTCTTATTGGGTGATTTGGCTACTTCCTTAGGTGGTTCAGAATACCTCTTTGTTTGCCATGGTTTGGAAACTGGGGAAGTACCAGAAATAGATTTGGAAAAGGAAGCCAACTTAATCGAATTACTCCTCCAAGGGCATAAAGCCAAATTATTTAATTCCTGCCATGATATTTCCGAAGGCGGCCTAGCCCTTGCTTTAGCTGAATCGGCCATAAGCGGAAACTTAGGATTTAAAGTCGACCTTGCTGCTGATGGTAAAGCTATTGATGGTCTGCTTTTTAGTGAAGCTCCAAGTCGGGTGGTAGTAAGTATTAATTCTGCCGATATTAGCTTATTACAAGAATCGGCCATAAACTTGGGTATTAGTGTTAATATTATAGGAGAAGTTACTAGTCAGGATTTAATTATTAATATAGATGGCAAAGCAATCATTAGTTCAGATATGGAGAAGGCCCAGCAAGCTTGGGGGGAGGCTATAGAATGCATGATGGATTAGGAGCAGATAAGTTTAAAGATGAATGTGGAGTTTTCGGTATATATGTCTTAAATAATCAAGAAATCAATATTGCCAGTACTACATTTTACGGTCTTTATGCCCTACAACACAGGGGACAAGAAAGCGCTGGTATTGCCGTATCAGACGGTGAAAAGATAGAATTGCACAAGGGGATGGGCTTAGTATCGGAAGTATTTAGTAATGAAAATATGGGGAACATTAAGGGCCACATTGCTATTGGCCATGTTAGGTATACTGTCACTGGGAGTAGTGATGTAGTAAATGCCCAGCCCCTTGTTTTCCATTATCTAAATGGGATGCTCGGTCTAGCCCACAATGGAAACTTGGTTAATACCGATGAATTGCGTAAAAGATTGGCAACTTATGGCTCAGTTTTCCAAACTACTACGGATACGGAAATAGTCGCTAATTTATTAGCTAGATACTCCCAAGATAAGCTGGAGGATGCCTTGTCAAAATGCATGATTGACCTAGAAGGGGCTTTTGCTTTAGTAATTATGACCGAAGATAGCCTTATAGGGGTAAGGGACAAATTAGGCATAAGGCCATTAGTATTAGGAGAATTACAAGGCAATTATGTTTTAGCTTCGGAAACTGCAGCTTTTGATACCATTGGGGCAACTTACATCCGCGATCTTAATCCAGGTGAAATTATTGTCATAGATAAGGATGGGTTACGGTCTACACAGACTGTGATTTCTGATAAGTCATCCCATTGTGTTTTTGAATATATTTATTTTGCTCGTCCCGATAGTAGGATTGATGGAATTAATGTCTATAAGGCTAGAAGGGAACTGGGTAAACAGTTAGCTAGGGAATGTAAAATAGATGCGGATTTAGTTATTTCCGTACCTGATTCCGGGACTGCTGCAGCTTTAGGTTATGCGGAAGAAGCTGGACTTCCTTTTGAGGAAGGATTGATGAAAAACCGCTATATTGGGCGTACATTTATCCAACCTACCCAGCAAATGCGGGAATTAGGGGTCAGGTTAAAATTAAATACCATTCCAGAGCTATTAAAGGGTAAAAGAGTTATTATGGTAGATGATTCCATAGTTAGGGGAACTACAAGTAAAAAATTAGTCCAGATGTTGCGAGAAGCAGGGGCTACTGAAATTCATATGCTTATAGCTTCACCCCCAACTAAATATTCCTGTTTTTATGGGATAAATACCTCTAATAAAGAGGACTTAATTGCCAACAAAATGGAAGTCGAGGAGATTGCTGATTTCATCGGGGCTGATAGTCTGCATTTCATCAGCATGGAAGGCATGTTTAATGCCCTAGGTCATAATGAAGACTTTTTCTGTGCTGCTTGCTTTAGTGGGCATTATCCAGTTGCCATTGAAGTGTAAGCTGGCTTTAAGGGAATCTTATGCTGAAAGGATTGGGGAACCAATCCTTTTATAGTTAGATGCTGGGGACCCATCCTGAACCTTCTCCCAGTGTCATCCTGAGGCGTAAGCCAAAGGATCCTTCCATCTAGTAATGGTCAAGACTCTTCGCTAAGCGCTC
>CAZEPV010000033.1:0-11578 GCA_964514235.1 uncultured Syntrophomonadaceae bacterium
TGGATGATGGGACTTGAACCCACGGCCCCCAGAGCCACAATCTGGTGCTCTAGCCACCTGAGCTACACCCACCGCATATTAAACTTATACAATTAATGGCGTCCCCGGAGGGATTCGAACCCCCGGCCTACGGATTAGAAGTCCGTTGCTCTATCCAGCTGAGCTACGGGGACTAATCTAAAATAAATGGAGCGGGTGAAGGGAATCGAACCCTCGCAACCAGCTTGGAAGGCTGGGGCTCTACCACTGAGCTACACCCGCCCGCAAAGTGTATTATACATCTTTTAAGAAATCATTTCAAGCAATAAATTAATAAAAGACTATACGACCAAAAAATGATATTCCCAATATTATTAGTAGTATGAACTAGCTAGCGAATTATTAAACACACAAATTTTTTAAAACTATGTTAAAATATAATATCCTTACACCCCTAATAGAGGAGGCATATATAATGGAAGCATGGTTTAATCAAGTAGTACCTAATTTTTTAGCTTCTTTTTCAGTATATGGTTATATTCTAGTATTTGTAGCAGGTATAATTACCAGCATAACTCCTTGTAATGTTAGTATGATTCCAATCATTATTGGCCACGTAGGTGGCATGAAGGCTGGTAAAACTGAAGGCTTTTTATTGTCCCTATTTTTCAGTCTAGGTACTGCAACTACTTTTATGATATTGGGCTTAATTATAGCTGCAGTTGGGGGCATTTTCGGCGTAGCTCAAAGCGTAATTTACTACTTTGTGGCCTTCATATGTGTCCTCATTGGCCTTAACCTTATGGGAGTATTTACCCTGAATTTTTCTTATGGTGATGGATTACTTAATCGTCTGGGCAAACAAGAAGGATATGGGGGCAGCTTTATTTTAGGCTTAGTAATGGGACTGGCAGGTTCCCAATGTGGAACCCCTATTATGTTCGCCATTTTATCCATAGCGCTAGCTAGTGGGCAAATAATATATGGGGCAACTTTGCTCTTTGTCTATGCTTTAGGTAGGGCCGTTCCTATAATAGCTATCGGAACTTTTACTGGAATTATTAAACGCATGGATTTGTTTGCTAAATCAAGTCTAGTTTTGGATAAAGTAGCGGGAATCATGATATTAATGGTAGGCCTATATTTTGCTTGGATAGCCTGATTTGGATATTGACTTAATCTTTTCTGGATGTTATCATATGAAAGGTCGTCGGGGCGTGGCGCAGTTTGGGAGCGCGTCTGATTTGGGATCAGAAGGTCGCAGGTTCAAATCCTGTCGCCCCGACCATTAAATAACCTCGTAATGACGGGGTTTTTTGTTTTTTCTGCCTGGCATACTTTTGGGAATACCCGCCCCATTTCCTCACAAAAACCGAATCACACCCACACCCACTAACCCGATTATATTAATTTTAGCCAATTATAATCAATTTTGTATATGTAACATCTTTCCATATTAAGCATAGTATATCTTAGATTCTTTTAATGGAAGGAGTGAAGTTAAATGTCTTCCTGCTGCACGCTTAATAGCATTACTTTTACACCTGTACAGGATGCATATGTAGCAGAATTCTATCCCGATACTAATTTTGGTGATTCCCCTTATTTATTCACTAACCGTTTCCAGGGTTGTGGAGATATTTATAGGACCTATCTTCAATTTGATTTATGCAGTCTAATATGTAATTCTGTTCCTCCCAATAGCTGTATTAGGCATGCTACCCTGTGGTTTCCCATCTGCAGAAATGAAGTACCAGAATGTGATAATGAACTTTATGCAGTCCGAGTCTTACAAAACTGGTTCGAATCAGATGTTACTTGGAATAACCAACCAATTACAGCTTTAACTCCAGATGGCTACACTGTCATCACACCTTCAGATGACTGGGTTTATATGGATATAACTGATTTGGTAAATTGGTGGTATTCTGGCTATTATCCCAATTTCGGATTACTACTTAGATGTGATGAAGATATTGATAGTCTAATTAGCTTTTTTAGTCATGAATACTCCAACAGTGATTATTGGCCTAGATTAACTGTCTGGTACACTGTAAACTGTTGCTGTTCACTACCTTGTAATTGTGGTACACCTAGTTGCAATAATCCCGATTAATATAAATTAAAAAAGCTGCTCTAGCATTTAAGTTAGAGCAGCTTTCTGCCTATATCTTATTTTAAATAAGAAGGTCCTTCATTGTCATCCTTGGGCTCAGAAGATCTATTAGAACTAGGAAATAATTTCTGAATTTCCATAGGAATAGGAAAGAGTATGGTAGTATTCTGCGAATTAGATATTTCGGATAGAGATCTGAACATTCTAAGGGTTAGACTTCCCTCAGCTTCAGCTAAGATATTGGCAGCTTCAGCTAATTTTACTGAGGCTTGTCTTTCCCCCTCAGCTTGGATGACTGCAGCCCTTCTATCCCGTTCTGCTTGGGCTTGACGGGCAATGGCTCTTTGCATTTCTGTAGGTAGGACCACATCTTTGATTTCGACTGACACGACTTTGATTCCCCAGGGGTCGGTCGCTTCATCTACTATTTTCTGAATAGTTTGGTTAAGCTCTTCCCTTTCTGATAATAGCTGGTCAAGTTCAGCAGTTCCAGCCACACTTCTTAAAGTAGTTTGGGCTAATTGGCTAGTAGCATCATGGTATCTTTCCACATTCACTATAGCCTTGTCTGCATTCATTACCCGATAGTAAAGTACCGCATTAACTTTAGTAGTTACGTTATCCCTAGTAATAACTTCTTGGGGGGGTACATCATAAACAATAACCCGCAAGGAGACCCGTTCAATCTTATCAATAATAGGAATAATAAAGATTAATCCCGGTCCTTTAACCCCGACTAAGCGCCCTAAACGAAACAATACCGCCCTTTCATATTCGGGAATTATTTTTATCGCTGTGGCCAAAATCGCTACCAATAGAACAATTACTACAAACCAGTCCATCAATAGACCAATAAATGACATCATTCCTATTCCTCCTTATTTATCTTCTTTATCTTCTTTATCCACTTTAACTATTAACAAAAGAGCTTGGCGGGCTACTACCTTTACACTAGTTCCCGCAGGTATAGTGGAACCATCTTCCGATATAGCCTGCCAGATTTCGCCTTTAACCCTTATTTGTCCAGAAGGGTTCAATTCGCTTATTGTTAGTGCTTTTTGTTTTATAAATTCATCTGTCCCATGTACAGGACTTAACTTTCTTAGTCGCCAGATACCAGCTAACATAACCGATACTAAGCCAGCACCGACTACACCTACACCAAATGCCATAATTTTAAAGGTACCAAACCAAGTAGACGGCATCATGGGTTCTATAGGTATAAACATTATACCCAAAACTATACTGATTACACCACCTGCAGCCAAAACACCAAAGGTCGGGGTAAAGGCCTCAGCAATTAATAAACCTACGCCTAATAGTAACAATAAGCCCGCAGCTAAATTAACTTCAAAGGTACCTATTCCATATAAACCTAAAATTAGACATATGGCTCCTAAAACCTCAGGCAGAAAGAAACCAGGTGAATTAAAGCCGATAATTAAGCCATAAACACCTAACATGAGCAGGATAACCGCAATAGTAGGATTGCTCAGGGTATTAGTCAATTTCTCATCAATAATTTTTTCTATAAAATTAATTTGGGCATTGGCGGTATTCAATAAAATAGCCTTATTATTTACCATTACTTCTAGACCATCTACTTGCAAAAGTAAATCTTCCAGATTAGGGGCATTATACTCCACAATCTTGTTTTCTAAAGCTTCCTCAGCATTTAAGGATAAGTTTTCCGTAACAAAACGTTCCGCGATATCCCCCGACCTACCGTTGTTTTCAGCTACATTCTTCATATGGGCTGCCAAAAAGTTAATAGTCTTATCATCAGCCGCTTGCGGAGAATCTCCAGGGGTTGACATAGTAACTGGCATGGCTGCGCCACAGGTCGTGCCAGGTGTCATTGCAGCTACATGGCCACTGATTAAAATAAAAGTTCCCGCAGATGCCGCAATCCCACCTTTAGGATTTACATAAGTAATAACGGGAACATTAGATGATGATATGGCTTTAATTATATCTAAAGTCGAATTAACCAAACCACCAGGTGTGTTGAGAATAATAACTATAGCATCAGCATTATATTGCTCTGCCACATTAATAGCCCGATTAATATATTGGAAAGTTCCAGCAGTCACCATATCTTCAACTAGGACTGTATAGACTAAGGGTTCACTTTCTTCCTGGGCCAATAAAAAGCAAGGTGTGTTAAGTAAAAAAGCCATAATCAATAAAATAAAAGCTATTTTTTTATAATTAATTTTCATAAAATACCCCTACATCTTTATAAATTTTTTAATATTAATAATATTATGTACAATCTATTTGTACTATATGAAAATTTGGAATTATGGGCAACCCAATGGAATTAAAATTTTCATACACTTTTGTTCATCAACTGAATTTGTTCAGATATTTTAGAAACTAGTTGGGGATCGATGGCCCTTCTGCCGTTATTGTATTGCTTGATATATTTAATAATTTCCCGACGATGTAATATAGGGATATCTATCCTGCTATTGTGGTTATAGCGGAATCTCAAACGATCACACGACAGTACCAGAATACCTTGGGTAGGGAGATTTCTCACTCCTACTTTACGATAAAGAAAACCATTTAAGCGATATTCATGAGAGTTAACTTGACTAATCGGGTTATTGATTACCTTCGAATAACCATTTCTTTTATGTAAAAGCCAATTATTTTTTTCATCAATATCGAGCAAACCACCCCGTTCCCCACCATAATTTTTAGTCTCAATATGGAAAATACCATTTGGAGCCACTACAACTGTATCGAATTCATTAGTGCGTTCTATGTCGGGACCTAATTTAATATTATGAAAGATTTTATAACGCTTATCATGTTTTTCTAACCCCTTTAGGGTTGCCTGTACCTTACGTTCCCCTTTGTTTCCGCTTTCTTTAATTAAAGTACGGATTTTTTGCCTTTTTTTCTTTCTCAAAGTACATATACTGTAGGCAGCTAGCCCCATAACTAATAAAATAGGACTAGCCAAAATTACGAATTTTAGCATAAATATAATTCCTCACTTGGATGTTTTTTTTAATTCTAATACCTATTATAACAAAATATTAGGCTATAATTTAAAATATCGATAAAAATACTCCTAAATTAGCCTTTCTGGAAAGAAAGATTTGACTATTATGATATACTTTACAATATGAAGGAAGTGAGACAAATTTATAAAATCACCCCTATATATAATGGTTCCTTTTCCGTCCTCCTCGGCTATTCTTCCTCAGGCCAAGATGTAAGAAATATCCCTAGTTTCGTTTTTTTGCTTACGGGGGATGACGAGGAGAAAATCATTATTGATACTGGTTTTGCTACTGACTATATTCCCGACCTTAATTCTACTTATAATAGAAAGCCAGAAGAGGAATTAGCCAATGCTTTAATTGAACATAAAGTCTATCCAGATGAAATAGAGACTGTCATATTGACCCATCTTCACTGGGATCATGCTGGGGGTATACCCCTATTTCCTAATGCTGAATTTATCCTGCAAACTCAGGAGTTATATAATTTATTAGAAATAGACACTAAAGAAGAATGTTCCTATAATCCTGATCATTGGTTACCCAGTTTAGATAGCTTTGATTTAATAGATGGTGATAAACAGCTAAGACCAGGATTAAAAATCTTGCGTTCTGGTATACACTCTCCTGGCCACCAGATGGTAGAAGTTACTACTAATTCGGGAAAAATAGTTTTAGCTGGGGATGCCCCCTTTGTCTATGATGCCTTTTGGGAGGCTATCCCCGAAAAATATTGGCAAATGTTTCAGGAGACATCCCCCCAGTTCTTTTGGGATGAAAACGTTAGACCTGCTATTCAGGCCAAACTAAAAGAAAGTAAAAAAGTTAAGCTTAACTACCCGCCCATTAATCTGGAAAAATTTAAAGAAGAAGCTGATATGTTTCTTTGCACACACAATCCAAAACTCAAAAAAATTAAAGAACTTTAAAACCCAAAGTTCTTTTGATTTAAGTTGAAATTTTTTAATTAAGGTTGTATAATTACTCTTGTACGAATTAAGCGGATGTGGCGGAATTGGCAGACGCACTAGACTTAGGATCTAGCGCCGCGAGGCGTGGGGGTTCGACTCCCTTCATCCGCACCATTGATAATGACTAAGGGCTTCAAGCCCTTTTTTGCTATTTATAATTAATACTGCCTGCCCTCCGACCAGTGTTTGCATTGTTTTAGGACTATTTCTAAGGCTTCTTCCAAGCCTTCCGGTGGGTACTTGTATTTACGCAGTAGCCTTCTGACTATACTTCTCATTCTGGCCCGGCCTGATTCCTTGTATTGCCAGTCTATAGATTCATTAGCCTTAAGCTCATTAGTAAGTTCCCTAGCCATTTCTATTAATACTTCATCTTCATAAAAATCCTTGACTGCTTTCGGTGAAATAATGGCATGGTAAAAGGAGGCTTCCTCCTGAGTTAAGCCGATTTCCTCCCCTAGTTTGTCGGCTCTTACGATATCCCGGGCCATTTCTAGAAGTTCATCAATTATTCTATTCATTTCATTATCGTGATACTCTTGTATAAATTCATCCAAACTCGCAGCATTTTCTAGCTGGCTTTGGCGGTATTCCTCCATAATCCGTCTCATCCTCTGGGAAAACTCTTCGGCTTTTACTATATTAGTCCTAGCGTAAAGTCTTATTTCTTCCCTTAGGAGCTTATTCATAAGTTCTACAGCCAGGTTTTTCTGTTTCATCTTAGCTATGCTATTTAAAAATTCTTCATCAAATAAAGAAAATTCTGTGTCTATATCGGAAAATAAGTTTATAACCCCTTCTGATCTGATACTATGTTGTAATAATTCTTCTATCTGCCGGTTTATTTCCTTTAATGACACTTGCCCACTTTGCCCTATCCGGTTAACCCCTATCCTAATGGCTTCGATAAAGGCCGCCTCCCTTTGTTCCTCTGGACTGCTGATAGATGAACATAGGCTATGGGCTTGTTTTAAGATATAAGATTCTTCTTTAAAAGACTTTTGTATTTCTTCACTAAAGCCATATATGTGATTTATTCCGGCAGTAATAAGATCTGACCTTTCCCTATCAGTAACACCTTCATCAAATATAGCTGAGTAAATCAAACCATATAAGAATTCATTGCGGCATACCTCCAGTTTTTCTTGGAACTTGGGGTATATAAGCTCCCTTATATCTGGATTAGAGAAGTTCTTTCTATCCCTGACTGTAAATTCACTCATGGCATCCTTTAAAGCCTTAGCTATACCAATATAATCAACAACTAGACCACCGGCCTTATCTTCATAGACCCTGTTAACCCGGGCTATGGCCTGCATCAAGTTATGTTCCCTCATAGGCTTGTATATGTACATGGTAGCCAGACTGGGCACATCAAAACCAGTTAACCACATATCGACTACTATGGCTATTTTCATGGGGTCATTATCGTCTTTGAACTTTTTAGCTAGTTCCTTTTTATAAGCATTATTACCTATAAGCCCTTTCCATTCTTCGGGATCGTTATTGCTTCCGGTCATAACCCCCTTAACCTTCTCTGTCCATTCAGGTCTTAATTCAAGCATTTTCTCGTGTATTTTAACGGCAATCTTCCTGTTATATGCTACTATCATAGCCTTACCAGTTAGTAGATGAGCCCTTTCCTTTTCATAATGATTTATTATATCTTTAACTAGCAAATCAAGGACTTCGTCTGATCCTAGTATAGTTTCCAATTTGCTAAGTTGCCTTTTGCTTTTAGTTATATCCTCTTCACTAGCCTGAAGTGCTAATTCCTCATACTTCTTATCAATTTCATTTAGTACACTATCATTCAAGCCTAAATTCATCACCCTATTTTCATAGTAAATAGGCTTAGTAGCCCCATCTTCTACGGCTTGGGTCATGTCATAAACATCTATATAATCTCCAAATACCTCCTGGGTATCCCTGTCCTTTTGGGAAATAGGTGTGCCGGTGAATCCTATGTAACTAGCATTAGGTAGAGAATCCCTGATGAGCCTAGCCATTCCTACCTGAATACTGCCACCCCTGGTCATTCTTTCACTAAGACCATATTGACTTCTGTGAGCTTCGTCTGTAATTACGATAATGTCATTCCTATCACTTAGATGGTTTTTGGATTCAGCGAATTTTTGCATGGTGGTAAAAAATATGCCATTGGCCTTTCTGCCTGCTAGAATATCCTTGAGGTGTTCCCTAGAACCAGCCTGCACAGGTGTCTGTCTTAGGAAATCTTGCACCCTAGAAAATTGCCCATAAAGCTGGTCATCCAAATCATTCCTATCAGTTATGATGACATAAGTGGGATTGTTTAAATACTTGTATAACAACTTAGCATAAAAAACCATAGATAAAGACTTACCCGAACCCTGGGTATGCCAAAAAACCCCGGCTCTGCCATCAGTTTCTACAGCCTTGGTAGTTGATTCTACCGCCTTTCTCACCGCATAATACTGGTGGTATTGAGCCAAAATCTTGATATCTTCGGGACTATTATTTTCAAATAAAATAAAATTCTCGATAATATCTAGAATCCTGGATTTTTCCAACATTCCTTTAAACAAAACATCATAAGCTGCGAACCGGGTATCCTCATATGAACCATCTACCGTCTTCCACTCCTTGTACCATTCCTCATTAGCTGTTATGGTACCCGCCTTGGAGTAAGTGTGGTCGGAAATGATATTAAAAGCATTATAGACAAATAGTTCCGGTATATCCAGCTGATAATTCTTGATTTGCCTATAGGCGGAAGAAACATCCGCATTTTCGGCACTACCCGATTTTAACTCTATAACTACTAGGGGTAAACCATTAATAAATACCACTATATCTGGCCTTCTGTTTTGGTCTACCCCGGCTACAGTCCATTGGTTTATAACTGTAAAAATATTATTATCTACATTATTATAATCCAGCAAATAAACTATGGATGTTTTTTCTTCACCCTTATCCATATAGCTTACTTCCATACCATTTTGTAGCCAGTCTACAAATTGCCTATTCCTCTGCACTAGGCTACCAATATCAATATTTTGCAAGTTAAATATAGCTGTATCTATCACATCCCAAGATAAATGGGGATTGACATTGGTCAGCCCTACATATAAATCCTCCATATACAAGGGATTCCTATGGGTCTCCCTTTCTATTTCATCAGCTGGAATATATCTATAGCCTAATTCTTGAATCACATCTAAAACTGAACCTTCATAAACTGCTTCCGTAAAAGACATAGGCTCCTCCTTTCAGTTTTAGTCCAAGGGTATTCTAATTTCCCCACTCATCAGTTTGGGTAGTAAGGTGTCACGGAGTTGGGAGAGGGTTTGGTTTTGTTTACTTAATTTAGCCTTTTCATCTAGTATGCAGGCTAATAATTCCATGTTATTATAATGAATAGGTGTTGGAACTAGTACCTTTGCTGCCGATAAATTTGTCCTTCTTATGTGTCCCATTGTAGTAGCTCTATCCCTGGCAATAGATATAAACCTGCCCAAATGAAATTTCGTCCAATAATAATAAAACCACTTTCTGTATTTATCCGAAGTAACCTTAAATAAATGCTGATTTAGGATTGCCCTTCCTCCTACCCAAATATCAATTAGCAAAGTCCCCGACCATGAAAAAATCATATCATAATCATCGATATAAAATTTTTTATCAACATCTAACAAGCATCTATCGCTATCTGAATCAGTATATCCTTGTCTTAATTCCCTAATTTTCACTGCTGGTAATGTTTCATCCACTATTTCTTCTGGTCTATACTTAGCAATTGCCACCCCGTTTAAAAAACTTGCTACCTCGTCCAATGACTTCACTTCCCACCCCTTCGGAATCATGCCTAATTCCGATTCTTCCATTTCACCCCCACTAGATTTGTAGGGTTGGCCATTTTCATCGGGAAATTCAAATTCTATAAACCAATGCTTGAATATATCCTGGGCTTGAGCTTCCAGATTGGCATTTATTTGCTTGTTTAATTCTATTTTATCGTCTAGAACCGATAGGGTGTCAGCTATGGCCTTTTGTTCTGGAAGGGGTGGGAGACGAACAAAAAGGGATGCAAGATTAGATATATATAAATTCCTTTGTACACTACCAACAGCTAATTCTTGTATCTCTGCATTTTTCCACAGCAATTGGTAAAATAGATATTTATGTTTTATGCTGCTTTTGTTTTTTATATTTATTGTTGCTCTGTTACCATACATTTCATCTTTTAGTATTCCTAGTCTACCTATAGTACCAGATTTACTTATAACTATAGTGTCTTTGTCAAAACACGCTGCATTAGCACCTGCACTTTCCAATCCTTTTATTGTCAGTTTTCTTTCAGTATCATACACATATGAATTATTTAAGTCGGAGGCTCGTAGCCATTTTATGTTCCCCCCAAAATATGCAGGGACTTTTTGGGAAGGATTGACATATCCCTCCTGAAATGTAGCCACTTCCCCCAATCTTACCTCCCGCCAGCCCGCAGGCAATTTATATGTCATAACCTATCACCTGCAGTCTCTCCCTTATTTCATCTTCCAACTTGTGACTTTTAGCGAATAGGCCAGATAATTCTGAGGTTAATTCCTCCATTTTTTCCGCAAAAGGTATGCCATCATCTTCCTCTTCCTCTATACCCACATACCGACCCGGGGTTAATATGTAATCGTGCTTTTCTATTTCTTCCATACTTGCTTCTGCACAGAAA
Organism: uncultured Syntrophomonadaceae bacterium; assembly: GCA_964514235.1. Classification (GTDB taxonomy): domain Bacteria; phylum Bacillota; class Syntrophomonadia; order Syntrophomonadales; family Syntrophomonadaceae; genus JAAYRQ01. The sequence goes on from CAZEPV010000033.1 coordinate 10,795, forward strand.
CCTTGTACTTCCTCTAGTTTCCCCTGGACAAAATCTTTATAGCTAGCAGCTATTCTCCCTATTTCTTCTTCCTTTAAATCCCTATGGGCCCTAGTTACCATAACTCCCATATTCCTAGCATCTATGAAAAGGGTTTTACCCTTTTGCTTTTTATCCCGGTTTAATATCCAAAGGGATACTGGGATTCCAGTCGAATAGAATAACTGGGTCGGCATGGCTACTATACATTCGACCAAATCATCCTCTATGATATTTTTTCTTATTTCCCCTTCATTGCCAGTTTGTGTAGAAAGAGAACCATTAGCTAAGACCATGCCTATTTTCCCTCTAGGTGAAAGGTGGTAAATCATATGCTGTAACCAAGCAAAATTGGCATTCCCTTCCGGGGGAGTCCCATATCTCCAGCGTTTATCCTCCTGGAGCTTGTCCCCACCCCAGCCCGACATATTGAAGGGAGGATTAGCCATAACAAAATCAGCCCTCAATGTAGGGTGCTGGTCATTAAAAAAGGTATCCGCAAAGGTTTCACCTAAGTCAGCTTCTATGCCCCTAATAGCTAAATTCATTTGGGCCAGTTTCCAAGTAGTGGGGTTAGCCTCTTGGCCAAAAACTGATAAGTCTCTGATATTACCATGGTGGTTCTCCACGAATTTGGCTGATTGAACAAACATACCCCCAGCACCACAGGCTGGGTCATACACTCTACCATTGTAAGGTTCTAGGATTTCTACTAGGGTCCTGACAATACTAGAGGGGGTGTAGAATTCTCCGGCTCTGCGACCTT
>CAZEPV010000034.1:0-11211 GCA_964514235.1 uncultured Syntrophomonadaceae bacterium
TTATTAAAGGGGATATTCTTTTTCTTGAAAACCCAAAGTAACTTGACGCGATCTATTTAATAAATTAATTACCTATAAGGCGGTAAAATAAAGTATAATATTACAAAACTATGTATACAATTAATAGTTTGCTAAGGAAGTAGGGACATATTAAAAAAAGGAGGCTGTTTAATGAGAGTGAAAAAGGGTTTGGCGTATTTGTTGGTATTGGTTATGATGGCAACTTTAGTGGTTGGGTGTGGCACTACTGGCGAGGTAGAGGATGGGGAAAAAGAAGGAAAAGCGGAAAAGCAATTTATAACTATTGCAACTGGTGGAACAGCAGGTACATATTATCCCTTAGGTGGGGCTATTATGGAAATTCTTAACCAAAATATTGAGGGTATGAATGCAAGTGCTGCTTCGACTGGAGCCTCTGTAGCTAATACCAACCAATTAAATAGTGGTGAAGCTGACATAGCCTTTATTCAAAATGATATTTCTTATTATGCAGTAAATGGAACGGAAATGTTTGCAGATAATCAGATTGAAGGTCTACGAGCTATTTCTACTATATACCCCGAGACTATTCAGCTAGTTACTCTGGAGAAATTAGGTATTAACTCGGTTGCCGACTTGAAAGGCAAAAGGGTAGCGGTCGGTGATAAGGGTAGTGGAACTGAAGCTAATGCTAGGCAAATACTAGAAGCCTATGGTATTACTTATGATGATATTAAGGTTCAATATCTATCTTTTGCTGAAGCAGCTAATGGACTTAAAGACGGTAATGTTGATGTTGGCTTTATTACCGCAGGATTTCCTACCGCAGCTATTCAAGATATTTCTGCTCAACATGATGTTAAGCTAATCAGTCTAGATGAGGAAGCCAGGGATAAATTAATTGCGGAATATCCTTTCTATACAAAAGTGACCATTCCTGAAGATGCTTACCCAAAACAAGAGGGTGAAGTGGATGCCATAGCAGTTAAAGCTATGTTAGTAGTTACCGACAAAATGGATGAAGACACTGCCTATAATATTACCAAGGCTATTTATAGTAATTTAGATAGATTAGCTGTAGCCCATCCAGTAGGAAAAGATATTACTAATGAGACTGCTACAGAAGGTATGTCTATACCAATGCATCCTGGTGCAGAAAGATTCTTTAACGAGTAGGGTAATTTAAAAGGAATGTTTAAGAAGTATTTGAGCCAATATAGATGGATTGTTTTAAGTATTATATTTATGGCTTGTATTTGTTTTTTCTTATATCCCTCTCCAGTTTTAGTATTAAATGATCTAAGGGGAGGGAATGGCTTAATACTTCCCATTCAGGGTGAAGAGGGTTTTACACTTGAATATACCCATTCAGTTCAGAAAACTAAGGTAGAGGAACATTTTGTTTTTGCACCTAATAATCAACTTGTCCTTACTTCCACGAATTTTCAGTCCCTAGGGGTAGGCTTGCCATTTCTGCCTGAGGAAGGGAATCTGGTTAATGATAATGGAGTATTTAGATTAACTGAAATTAATAGGGAATTTGCTTCTATTACTCTCGGCTTTATGCAACTTGCAAAGCAAGCTATTATATTTAAGGATGAAAAATATGAGTTAGAGGATTTTTTTACAGAGGGTAGGCTTATAGAAATATTATATGAAGAAATGTCTAAGGCTGAAATCATATGGCAAAAGTGGATAGGCGGAAAGAAGGTTTTTTATGGATAAGCTCTACAATGATGCAAAAGAAGAACAAATAAATATGGAAGAATTCATGGCTAAATATGATCGAGAATCGGATTTCCGTCGATTTGATGGGTTATTCAAATGGCTAGTAGCTATTATCGCTATTAGTTTTTCTTTGTTTCAGATTTATACGGGAATGAGGGGAAGTCTGGATGCCCACTTACAAAGGGCAGTCCACCTCTCATTTGCCATGGCTTTGGTTTTTTTGTTATATCCTGCCCGCAAGTCATGGTCACGGGCTAATTTACATCCTTTAGATGCAATATTGACCGTTATAGCAGTAGCTCTACCACTTTATGTAGTAGTTTTTTATCAGGATTTAGTATTGAGGTCTGGTATACCCACTTTACCTGATATTATTGTGGGTATTTGTGGGGTTTTAATGGTTTTGGAGGCAGCCCGTCGGGTAGTAGGGTGGCCGATTGTAACTATTGCCATATTATTTTTGGCTTACGCTTTGGCGGGTCCCAACGTTCCAGGGGCCTTTGCCCATCGGGGTGTGACTCTAGAGCAATTAGCAGTTCATCTGTATTTTACTACTGAAGGTGTTTTTGGTATACCTTTGGGGGTTTCGGCTACATTTATTTTCCTGTTTATTTTATTTGCAGCTTATTTGGAAAAAACGGGCTTAGGAAAGTTTTTCATCGACCTGGCGAATGCTATTGCTGGCTGGGCAAGAGGTGGACCTGCTAAGGTAGCGGTCCTTTCTAGTGGTCTTATGGGGACGGTCTCTGGTAGTTCGGTGGCTAATGTTGCTGGCACTGGGAGTTTAACCATTCCCATGATGAAGAAACTAGGTTATAAACCAGAATTTGCTGGTGGGGTTGAAGCTGCTGCTTCGACTGGTGGACAGCTTATGCCACCTATTATGGGTGCGGCCGCATTTTTAATGGCCGAGTTCGTAGGCATCCCCTATATTCAAGTGGCCAAGGCAGCGGTTATCCCCGCCTTATTATATTTTACGGGAATTATGTTAGTGGTTCATTTGGAAGCGAAAAAAGAAGGTCTGGAAGGAATCCCCCGTGACCAGTTACCCAAGGTAAAGAAAATAATTTTGGAGCGGGGACATCTATCCATACCCCTTATTGCCATTGTCTATTTATTGATAGCGGGTTATACGCCCATGCGGGCAGCCTTATGGGCTATCGGCCTGACCATTGTATCTGCTATGCTAAGGGCGGCAACGCGCATATCTTTTAGGGATGTTATCGCTGGTTTAGAAGATGGTGCTAGATCGGCTCTAGGGGTTATCATTGCCTGTGCTACCGCAGGGGTTATTATAGGGGTGGTCACGAAAACTGGTCTAGGACTTAGGTTAGGCTCTGAATTAGTTTACTTGGCTAAGGGACTCTTGTTACCCACCCTGTTTTTTACTATGATTACTTCCCTTTTATTAGGGATGGGTGTGCCGACTACAGCTAACTATGTTATTACTTCTACTATAGCTGCCCCCATAATATTACAATTAGGGGTGCCAGTTTTGGCGGCTCATATGTTTGCATTTTATTTCGGTATTATCGCGGATGTAACTCCCCCCGTAGCCCTGGCTGCTTTTGCGGGGGCGGGGATAGCTCGAAGTAATCCGCTGATGACAGGAGTCAGTGCCTTTAAGCTGGCGATTGCGGCTTTTCTGATTCCTTATATATTTGTCATGTCACCATCTATGCTGATGATAGATACGACCCTTCCCCAAGTATTGACCATAATTGCCACATCTTTATTAGGTATGTTGGGGGTTGCAGCAGCAGTGACTGGCTATTTTGTAGATAAAGCCAAATGGTATGAACGTATTCTATTTTTCGCGGGCGGCTTGATGATGATAGATCCCAATATAACTACAGATTTCCTAGGCTTATTTATTATGTTAGCAGCCTATATTATTCAAAAGATAAGGCTTAGGGTAAAATAACTTTTATTTACTTGGTGAATCAGAAGTTCTAAATTATTAGGACTTCTGATTTTTAATTTCTGCCCTTTTTTGGCATACTAATATAGAATGTATGAAAGTAGCTTTTGAAGATAAATGAAGGAGGAGTCATAGATGTCCCAAATTAAAAAAAGAAGTGAAATAGAGGAAAAGTATAAATGGAACCTAGAGGCTATATACCCTGATAACCAAGCCTGGGAAACTGAATATAAGGAAGTCCAAAGTCTAGCTGCTGATATTGAGGGGAAAAAGGGTAGTTTAGGCAATTCTGCAGCGGATTTGTTAGCTGTACTAAAATCAAGTGATGAATTAGAGATTAAGGCTGAAAAGATATATGTCTATGCTAAGATGAGGCGCGATGAAGATAATGCCAACAATAATTATCAGATTCTATATGATAGGGCGGAAAACTTAATAATTAGGGTTAATAGTGCTAGCTCTTTTATCGTGCCCGAAATAAGCAATATTCCAGAGGATAAACTTCGGGATTTTTTAGCTGAAAATCAGGATTTATCTGTTTACCAACATTTCTTTGATGAAATCCTCAGGCAGAAAAAACATATTTTATCGGTAGCGGAAGAAAAGATATTAGCTAATGTAGCTGACCTTTCTTATGCGCCGACTAATATTTTTTCTATGATTAATAATGCAGATATTAAATTTCCGATTATAAAGGATGAAAAGGGTAATGATGTAGAACTTACTAAAGGTAGATATGGTAGGTTTATGGAAAGCGAGGATAGGAGGGTAAGGCGCGACGCTTATAAGGCCTTGTATAGTAGTTATGGTAAACTTAAGAATACTATTGGCACTACTTTAAGCTCTAGTGTTAAAAAGGATATTTTTTATGCCCGTACCCGCAAGTATAATTCCGCCATTGAAGCTGCTTTAGACCAAGATAATGTTGCAGTTGAGGTCTATGATAGGTTAATTGATACCGTCCATAAGAATCTGGATTATATGTATAGGTATATAGATTTACGCAAGAAGTTATTGGGCCTAGATAAATTGCAGATGTACGACATATACGTTCCTTTAATCAAGAATATTGATGTGGAAATCACCTATGAAGAAGCTAAGGATTTAGTGGTTAAGGGACTTGAACCTCTGGGGGCGGATTATTTAAAGATTTTGCAGGAAGGCTTAAATTCGGGTTGGATTGATGTGTATGAAAATGAAGGCAAAACTAGTGGAGCTTATTCATGGGGCAGCTATGCCACCAGCCCCTATATATTGCTCAATTATGATAATAAGCTAAATGATGTCTTTACTCTAGCCCATGAATTGGGCCATTCTTTGCACACTTACTATTCTAATAGTAGCCAACCCTATGTCTATAGTCAGTATAGTATATTTGTGGCCGAGGTAGCTTCTACGGTAAATGAATCTTTACTGATTGACTATATGATAAATAAGGCTAAAAATGACCAAGAAAAGATGTATTTAATTAATCATTATTTGGAACAGTTTAGGGGTACGGTTTACCGCCAAACTATGTTCGCGGAATTTGAAAAGATTATACATGAAAAAGTTGAAAATGGGGAAGCCCTAACTCCTGAAATCCTAAGTGAAGTCTATCAAGGACTTAATGAACTCTATTATGGTGCAGGGATAGAATTAGATGAAAAGATAGCTAGCGAATGGATGAGAATTCCCCATTTTTATTCCGCCTTTTATGTTTATAAGTATGCCACTGGTTTTTCGGCTGCTACCGCCTTAAAGGAGCAGATTATTAAGGAAGGTGAGCCTGCGGTTAATAGATATATTGATTTCTTAAAATCAGGTAGCTCAGATTACCCCCTTAATGTACTAAAAAAAGCTGGGGTAGACCTAACCAAAGCGGAACCAGTCCAGGATGCCCTAGATTACTTCGGGCGTCTGGTGGGTAAATTGGAGGAATTGGTCTAATGTAAGGTAGTTACCCGATGTAGTGGTGCAGGATTTATGCTTATAAAAATAGAACCGATTAAATAGGCATTGTATTCCTACTAACTGCATGAGGTGATTAATTTGCATAACGATTTAACCTTTTTTACAAATGAACCAGAACGTAATTTATATGATAGATTTAATAAAATATTGAAATCTAACACAAAATATTATGATTTATTAGTAGGTTATTTTAGGACTAGTGGGTTTTATCTAATGTATCCCGCTATGGAGAATATAGAAAAGATAAGGATTCTAGTGGGGATTAATGTAGACAAAAGGACAGTACAGATTATCGAGGATGCCCAGTGTGGTCAGCTACTTTTTGCCATGTCCCATAAGGAAGTTAAGGACGAATTTGCCGAAGATATAGTTCTAGAAATGCAAAACTCTGAAGACAGCTTCCAAGTGGAGGAAGGTATCAAAACTTTTATAGACTGGCTCAAAAGCGGCAAATTAGAAATGAGGATATATCCTGAAGAGCCCCTCCATGCCAAAGTTTATATAATGAGGAAAGATTTGGCTGAAGTACCTGACCAATTTGGTTCAGTTATTACTGGTTCTAGCAACTTTTCTAAGGCTGGGTTAGTTGATAATCTAGAATTTAACGTAGAACTTAAAGATAGCAGGGATGTTGAATTTGCCCTGGAAAAGTTTGAAGAATTATGGGAAAAGTCTGTTGACATTACAGATAAATATATAGAAACAATCCATGAAAAGACCTGGTTGAAGGACGATATTACACCCTATGAATTATTCCTTAAAACCCTATATGAATATTTCAAGGAAGAAATAAATATTGATAAAAATGAAATATGGGAAGAAATGTTGCCTGATGGTTTTATGAATCTCCAATACCAGACTGATGCTGTAGTCCAGGCCAAGAAAATATTAGATGCCTATAATGGCGTTTTTATTGCTGATGTAGTAGGCCTAGGTAAAACTTTTATTAGTGCCATGTTAGCTCAACGCTTAGTGGGTAGAAAGCTAGTAATATGTCCGCCGGTACTTAAAGACTACTGGGAAAGAACCCTACAACAATTTGATGTTGCAGCTAAAGTGGTTTCCTTGGGAAAGTTGGATAGCATCATCAATGATAGTGATCTAATGCAAAATACCAAATACGTGTTTATAGATGAGGCTCATCGGTTTAGAAACGAAAAAACTGAAAGTTTTCAAAAATTACATGAAATTTGTTACAACAAAAAGGTAATTTTGGTAACGGCTACCCCTCAAAACAACTTTTCTAGCGATATTGCCCACCAGATATATTTGTTTCAACCTAAAAATAATAGCACCATTATTCCTAACCAAAAGAATTTAGAAACTTTTTTTAAATACCTAGACAGTAAACTAAAGAACTATGAGAAGGGATCCCCAGAATACGTTAAAATACTAAAAAACAACTCGGCTATTATACGGGATAAAGTCCTCAGAAATGTAATGATTAGAAGAACTCGGAATGAAATTACGCAATATTATTATGATGATTTAGAAAAGCAGGGACTTTTCTTTCCCGAATTAGGGAACCCCGAAAAAATAGTCTATACTTATGACGATGAAGTAGAAGTGGTGTTTAACCACACCATGGATAGCATCAGTAACTTGACTTATGCTAGATATATTCCCTTAACCTATTTAGAAGAAGTACCTAAAGAGATAGCTTCATTAGTAGCACCCCAGAAAAACATAGCTGGATTTATGAAATCTATTTTAGTAAAAAGATTAGAAAGCAGTTTTGAAGCCTTCAAAAAAAGCTTAAACCGTTTTATAAAATCATACGAAATGTTTTTGGCTATGTGTGAACAGGGTGAAGTCTATATTAGCAAAAAAGTTGATGTATATGACCTAATAGATAGTGGGGATGATGATAGCCTTACGGATCTAATTGAACAGGATATTATTCAGCACTATCCTATTGCGGCTTTTAATCCAGATTTTATTCCCGCAATAAAAAAGGACTTGTTTATACTGAGAGAATTGCAGGAAAAATGGGAAGAAATTATAAAGGATCCTAAAAAAGACCAATTCCTATCTGAATTAAAAAATAATGATAAATTAATTAATAAAAAAATAATAATTTTCACAGAATCAAGGGAAACTGCTGAATATGTGGGGCAATATTTAGACCTATATTATCCGCAAGAAGTATTAGCTTTTAGTGGCCAGAGTTCCTCTTCCCTAAGACAAGAAATAGAAGCCAATTTCAACCCCAATTATAATTATGAACAAAAAGATGAGATTAGGTTTTTAGTTACTACCGATGTATTAGCTGAGGGCATTAACTTACATAGAAGTAACGTAATTATAAACTATGACTTACCCTGGAACCCTACAAAAGTTATGCAGAGAGTGGGGAGGATTAATCGGGTAGGCACTACACATGATAAGCTATATGTTTTCAACTTTTTCCCTTCTATACAAGCAAAATCCCATTTATCCCTAGAAGAGAATATCACCCTAAAAATGCAATCTTTCCATGATACTTTAGGGGAGGACTTTAAGTATCTAACTGATGATGAGCAAATATCATCACATAATTTATATACAATTTTAACCAGCAAGGAAAGTTTAGAAAATGAAAACGTGGAAGAAATTTCAGAATTAAAATACTTAAAAATAATTCGGGATATTAGAGATAATGACGAGGTTTTATATGAAAAAATAAAGCGCTTACCCGAAAAAGCAAAAAGTGGCAGAAGGGAAGAAGCCTTGGCCGCAAACAGCACTTTAACATTTTTAAGAAAAGGTAGTTTAAAAAAGTTCTTTTTAACGGGAAATGAAGATACCCAAGAAATCTTTTTCTTAGAAGCTATGAAATACTTAGAGGTTGGGCCTAGGGAGGGAATGATCAGTCTTCCTCCTATTTATTATGAACATTTGGAATTAAATAAAACTGGCTTTACTATGAGCTTATTGGAAGATAAAGAGCTAATAACTAGCAGGGCTATAAAAACTGGGAATGATGCAAAAATAATAAAAACATTAAAGGCTATAGCCAGGTGTAAATCCTTTACCGATATAGAAGAAGCCATGATCCAGAAGATGAGAAAATTATGGGAGGAAGGCAACATTCCCGCAAATATTTCTAAAGAGGTTATAAAACAAACAAAAAACATGACTGACCCAGTACGGATATATTATAAAATTTATGACATAATACCAGAGCAATACTTTATAGAAAGAAAAGGGAGGGGGAAATCTAGACTTTTGGGTGATATGCAGATAGTTCTTTCAACATACCTGGAAAAGGGGGAGGGTTAATAGATGAATACTGCTAAATTAGCCATTTTGCAAGATACTTTTGAGGAAGAATTTGATATTGCAAGGTACAAGAAATTTGTTCATGAATTTCTGAATGAACCCGAATTAAAACCTGCGTCAAGAAGCATTGCTATTTGGCGGGAATATACCAATAATATTAATGCCTTTTATGACATAGCCAGATATACAGATAGTAATGGGGACAAATTAATCGTGCTAGCTGTTGAACTTAAAAGGGATAGTAGTATTGATAGGGCCCGCAGTATGCAAAGGAATTTTATCGCGAAGATCTTAGAAGAGAATAACCTAGAAGCGGCTCTAGTGGCATTTTACACAGAAAACAATCCTAATTGGCGTTTATCATTTGTCAGATTAGATTATTCCTTTAAGGAAACGGGACTTACTTTAGATTTAACTCCTGCTAGAAGGTATTCGTATTTATTAGGCAAAAATGAACCCAATAATACAGCCCAGGCACAACTACTTACTATTTTTGAGAATGATACCTATAATCCCACTTTAGAGGAAATCGAAACAGCCTTTAGTGTAGAAAAGGTTACAAAAGAATTTTTCAATCAATATAAAGAAAAATATTTTAATTTAAAAGAGGGACTAGAAGAAGATGCAGGTTTCATTTGTGAATGTGAAAAACTAGGATTGGAAGTAGAAAAGTTTGCGGAACAATTTGCCAAAAAACTAATGGGGCAACTAGCATTTCTATATTTTCTACAAAAGAAGGGCTGGCTGGGTGTCCGCCTAATCCCCAAAGACCTGCCCTTAACTAAAACTGAATTTTATAATATTTATGTCAAACAAGATGATGCCCATAAAAAGGTTTTACATAAAGTATTTAAGGAAACTAAAAACCAAAGCAGGGTATGTTCTGGAAATGGATTATTAGCTTTAGATCATTATGAAGCTGGTCTTTTAGCAGACTGTTTTATTGGTACTAAATTTGAAATGCCTTGGGGTAGTGGGGAAAAAAACTTTGTGCGGGAGATATTTGACTTTTGTGTTAATAATACCGAAAAAAACTTTTTCAATGATTATTTAGAACCGTTTTTTTATGAAGCCTTAAATACTAAACGCAAAAATAATTATTTTAAAAGATTTAACTGCAAAATCCCTTTCCTAAATGGGGGTTTATTCGAGCCTTTAGAGGGTTACCATTGGAAGGATGTGGAATTCAGCATACCTAACGAATTATTTTCCAATGTAGAAGAAAAAGGGCGGGAAGCTGACGGGATACTAGATATATTCGACCGTTTTAATTTTACCATTAATGAAGATGAACCACTAGAAAAGGAAGTAGCGGTTGACCCCGAAATGTTAGGAAAAATATTTGAAAACCTCCTTGACGTTAGCGATAGAAAATCTAAGGGGGCTTATTACACTCCTAGGGAGATAGTGCATTATATGTGCCAAGAAAGTCTAATTAATTACTTAGTTAACGAAGCCGAGGTGCCTTATGAAGATATGAAGGAATTTATCCTTTATGGGGAAATAATAAGAGATGCTGATAATCGGAAAGATGTCGGCTATGGCAAAGAATTTACGATAAGGCAAACTATTTATGATAATATCGTTGCGATTGATAATGCTTTGGAAAATGTAAGAATAGCAGATCCAGCCGTAGGTTCGGGGGCTTTCCCTTTGGGAATCTTGAATGAAATCGTAAAAGCCCGTAATAATATTACTGAATACATTATTCGAAAGGACAAGGAAGGCTATTTTGGTGAAAGATATGGGGAAGAATTTATAAGAAAATGGCGTGATCCCTATAAGTATAAACGCAAGACTATTAAAAATAGTATATTTGCCGTTGATATCGAGCCTAGTGCTGTTGACATAGCCAAGTTAAGGTTATGGCTATCGGTGGTAGTAGAGCAAGAGATTAACGAAGATAATCCAGAACCCCATACCCTGCCCAATCTAGATATGAATATTAAGGTGGGAAATAGCTTAATAGATGAATATGAAGGGATAAAATTATTTGATAAAAATATTCTTAATAGAGAAGCAGGCCAGTCAAAAAGCAATGGTAATGCCCCAATATCTAAAGTTGAACAACTAAGCCTCTTAATAGATTATACTGATGAAATATTACAGAATATGTTTGACTTACAGGATAGATATTTTGAAGAGGAAGATGAGGACAAAAAAAGGGAAATAAAAACAAAAATAGATGAGATTAGACATGAGTTAATCAGATATAAATTGCGTCAAGATAATAATATAGAAGGCCTGGCACGTTATGAAGAATCAATTAAGGAAAAGACCAGACCATACTTTATCTGGGAAATGGAATTTGCGAGAGTCTTCAAAGAAAAAGGTGGCTTCGACATAGTTATCGGGAATCCGCCGTATAT
>CAZEPV010000035.1:0-10964 GCA_964514235.1 uncultured Syntrophomonadaceae bacterium
TTTAGAGAATAGTCTAATTAAGAAAATATTGTGGTTGTTGAAGATTAATTTGTCTAGGGAGGGGAAAATCTTATGCAAGTTTCCTTATTTATTCCATGCACAGTTGATGGGCTATTAGTCGATATAGGCAAAGACATGGTAAATCTAATGGCCAAATTAGGGTTTAACTTAAACTACCATAGTGAACAGACTTGTTGTGGCCAACCAGCTATTACCGCGGGCTATACCGAAGAAGCCAAGAAAAGTGCCAAAAGGTTTATCGAGATTTTTGAAAATGATGAATATGTAGTTAGTCCTTCTGGTTCTTGTGTTAACACAGTTAAATATGAGTATGCGAAAATACTGGCTGATGAACCCGATTGGTCGCAAAGGGCTGATAATTTGGCTGAAAAAATGTTCGAGTTTTCTCAGTTCATGGTTGATGTTGCAGGCAAAATAGATGTAGCAGCACAGTATGCGGGTAAGGTTGCCTACCATAATAGCTGCCATTTATTACGAGGACTAGGAGTGAAAGAGCAACCAATTCAAATGTTAAATGCAGTTAAAGATATCGAATTGGTACCTCTGGACGGTGCGGAAGTATGTTGCGGTTTTGGGGGACAATTCGCCCTAAAGTATCCCTTTATTTCTGAAGCCATAGTTAAAAACAAGGTTAAAAAGTTCATAGATAGTAGTGCAGAAATATTAATTCTGGCTGATCCTGGTTGTTTGTTAAATATTAATGGATATTTACACAGAAACCACCCCGACTTAAAAGCTATGCATTTAGTATCATTTTTAGCCAACCATTTAGAAGGGGGGACTAATTAATGAAAGCAAATCCTCGTATGTTTAAAAAAATAGCTAAGGAAGAAGCAGCCAACCAAGCGCAAATTGATTTTATGGGTATGGTAAGTGGAGTTTTCAATTACCTATGTGATACAGCTATGGGTGTCTACGGTGATGATATGGCACAAGAAGCAGCTAGGACAACAGGAGGCCAAATCCGCCATAACACTCTTAGCAATTTAGCTGAATTGCTAGAAAAGTTTGAAGAAAAGGCCACCGCAAATGGAATGAAGGTTTTATGGGCTAAGGATGCAGATGAAGCCTGCCAAACTGTGGTTGAACTGGTAAAAAAATATGATGCCAAGGTAATCACTAAAGGTAAATCAATGATTACGGAAGAAATTGATTTAAATAGTTATATTGAGGAAAAAACTGATGCCAAGATATATGAAGGTGATTTGGGCGAATTCATTGTACAATTACGTGGGACCGCCCCATTTCATATAGTCGGTCCCGCCATTAATCTAAAATTAAACGAGATGGTAGATATCTTGCATGATAATATCGATATGCCCCAAACAGAAGACGCCAATGAAATCGCCAATTATGTTCGTGGTTTTCTAAGGACCCAATTCCAACAAGCTGATATGGGGATAACTGGGGTTAATCAGGCTATTGCCTCTACGGGAAGTCTACTTTTGGTTGAAAATGAAGGTAATATCCGTTGGTCGACTTCCGCACCTAAGGTCCATGTAGCATTAATGAGCATTGAAAAAGTATGTGATAATTTAGTCGATGCTTTTTACCTAGCTGGGCTTTTGACCCGTAATTGTACAGGTCAATCTATCACATCATACGTATCCCTAATTAATCAGCCCCGCCTAGAAGGTGAACATGATGGGCCCGAAGAAATTTATGTAATAATTTTAGACAATGGCCGTTCTAAGGCATACTTAGATGAGGAATTAAGGGAAACTCTACGCTGTATTAGGTGTGGTAGATGTTGTATTAAATGCCCTATTTATCTTACTGTAGGTGCCTATCCTTATAGTAATTCCTACCCAGGACCCATGGGGGTTGTCTTAATGCCCCTGCTAATTGGAGTAGATGAAACTGAAGACCTTTTTGAAGCCTGTACACTTTGCGGTGCTTGTGCAGAAATTTGCCCTGCCCAGGTTCCCCATCTGACACTTTATGCCCGATATAGACAGATGAAAGCCCAAGGAGACAGAGAATTTAAAGCTACGAGTAGTATTACTAATAGGCTCTTATTTAAATCCTTTGTACGCGGCATAAGCAAGCGTAAATTTTATGAAAGGGGACTATCGGTAGCTCGTACTTTTTCCAAGCGCTCGGTTAAAGATGGTTATATTACGAGATTGCCTGGCCCCGCTTCTAGCTGGTTTACCTGTCGTGATTTACCAGAAATACCAGCTACGACTTTTAAAGACTATTGGGAAAGTGAAGGTTATAAACTAGCAAAGGAGGGCGAAAAAGATGAGTAGTCGCAGCCTAATATTAGAGAATCTGAGAAGTTCAGCCCCCCAAACTAAAAGCGAAAGCATTGTGGCCCCTTTCACCATAGGCCCAGGGGCTGTAGACTTATTTGAAGAAAAAGCAACTGCGGCTGGGGCTAAAGTCCTTATAGTAGATGGACTCCCCGCAGCCCAAGATAAAATCAAAGAAATCTTAGCCGAAGTAGCTGGAGATATAATTTATTCTGGTGATGAATTCCTAAAAGAACTGCAATTAAAAGATATTATTGACACTAGTAACCGCACTGCCAGCGAAGTTCACCTGGAAAATAGTGCAGATTACAGAAAGATAGTTTTTGCAGCTGCCATAGGTATTACCAGTTGCCATTATGCCATAGCTGAATCTGGCTCGGTAGTTATAGAACACCAACATAATAATGAACGACTAGTATCATTAGCTCCAGAAACATATATTTGTATTCTAAGGGAAGAACAGATCTTAGAAAACCGTTACATGATGGCCCAGATTATAGAGGAAAAAGCTAAACTACCTTCGGCTTTTACTCTAATCACTGGGGTCAGCCGCACAGCCGATGTAGCCCTGCAAGTTGTCCTAGGGATGCATGGCCCCAAAAACGTATATCTAATCGTATGTAAAAACATCTAATAATTATATAGTCTAACTTTAAACAGGGTGTTGGTTAATAAGCCAACACCCTGTTCTATTGGTAAAACCTGCCTTCTATTCGCCATTTTCGCCCAAATTTCCTTTTAAAACCAATAAAAACCCTAAATTTAAGTTGCCCTTGTCAATCTGATTGGTGAGAAAGATTGATAAAAAAGCATTTAAGGATTACAAACCTATGATGGTATAAAATACATTAGTCCAATTAATCGCTTTTATGTTTTAATAACTCCTTTTGTCTATGCAGGAGAAGAGGCAGATGGGTTCGACTTGATTACTGATTATGTACAATCAAGTGAAAATAGGGGTAAATTGGTTAAAGTCTCTATTAAAGATGGTGAGGCTACTATCTTCTTGGATTTAAAAGAATTTAAAAAAGCTGCATCATATTTACGGCTATTATCCCGAATATTACCCAGTAGATGCATTACAAGGAGGTCCATTCACAATCGCAGTAGGAGCAGGAAAAGTAGAAGATGCCTACATAGACCGATTAAATTCTATGGATTATAGTAGCTACGAATTTACCCTACCCATAGTGGTCTTATTAATGGAAAATGGTAGTGTAGATTGGCTTTTTGCCGATCCATTTGATACTGCAGATTTAGATTATATGGGTGGTGAATATGGGGACTATCAAAACTTCCGTGGTAATGGCAGCTTAGCCCATATAGATAATTATAGCTCCTTTGCTTATGAATCAGATAATGAAGGCAGGGGCAATATGGCCCTTTATTTGATAAATGAAGCTGGTAAGAAATTCGACTGGAACAGCTAGATTAATTACAGCTACTAAACAGAAATATCCCCTAGGCACCTCGGTACTCGACCCAGCACTTGAAAAAACTGCCTATGAGCCAGTTCATAAGCTGCCCAATACTATTAGCGGCAGCTATCGGGCGGAAATAGACTTTAATGCTGAATTAGTGCTTTATCATAATGATGGAGATATCCCATACCGGCTTGATGGAGAAATGCAGATACTTAGATTTTAGCGATACTAGTTTGATTAGATTACCTACTTCCTAGACATAATTTATACAAAAAGGATCACCTTCTTGTATAGGGTGATCCTTTTTTCCGTTCCCTTCCCCATCTATTCATTTTCCCTATGTACTATCCATTCCCTTCCATTTAAAAAGCTATAGGAAATATGAATTTTTTACGATATATATAATGGAAGGGGGTTTTAAGATGGAGATACCCTTGATAGCTAGAACTAGCATAAATATAAGTATGTATAATGGTCAAAAAAACCTTATTTCTGACCAATCCTTAATAGAGGAGACTATAAACCAGCCTAATTCTAATAGTGCTGCCGATAATGTCTCTATTTCCGTTGCGGCCAGAAATGCTGCCCAGGAAAAAGACCCCTTAACTCCCAAAATTGATGACTTCTATACTGCCATGGAATTATTAAAAAATCTGAACGAGACAGCCGAAGCTAGAGAAGATGGGTTTACTGAGCGACTCAAATGCATTAAAATTGCCTTACGCATTATTAGAGGTGATAAAGTCCCCCTTAAAGATATGGCCTTTTTAGCTGAAAAAGAGCCAGCCATGTATTCCAATGCTATTCTATTAAAACGCAGTAACGATAACCCCAAAAAACATAAAAGCTTAATAAATGAGGAGAAAAAAGATTCGTCCACGGATTCACTTGATGCGAATGCGCCCCCCGAAATAGTTGCCCCTGAAACTATAGCTGGGGATGCTATTAATGTGGAAGATGTAGAAGTTTCAGTTGAGCTTGGGTCATAGTATTTTTATAGCCTCGCTTTAAAACTGGCAGATAGTATGAATGGCAGTCAAAAAGACCACCTTTCTATGAGCAAAAAGGCGGTCTTTACTGATTAAAATCCATCTATTATAAATTCTTCCCCATCAACAGCAGTATAAATTAAAGCTAGTTATTCCCATTTATGGGTTGCCCTCATCTGAGAGTCAGTTTTTAATACATAGTCATTAGTTTTCGATGTGCTGGTCCAAGTTGGATCAACATGTAGCCACTCTCCATCCAATAAGACTTTAACCCAAGCATGTTTTTCATCCTCACCCATTCCTACTACTACTTTGGATTCTATCCCAGCATGGTAAAGGGTTGCATGCAATGCATCAGCATATCCTTGACATACCGATGTTCCAAGAACCAAGGAACTATAGGCCGAATTATAAATAGGATCCCTTTCCTCAAGAACAGTTGCCGCTGCTTGGTAATTATAAGATACATTATCTGCAAAATATTTGTTGAGTATTTCTACCTTGGTCTGGTCTGACATACTATTATTTATTAACTTATTCACTATTTTCTTGGCTTCTTTATTTATAATTGGCCTAACAGGTTTGTCCTGGTAAGTATAGCTATAATATATCCCATGTTTCACATATTCACTATTCCTTGCAAAATCAACATAATTAGACATGTCAAAGGAGGTTTTATAGTCCCCAAAATCGTCTATTTTAGCATAATCAAATTCCCCGAATATATTGTCATATACACTGCCTTTTTCTGGGTCTCTTTCTAGGTCCCTCCTAGTAAGTGTCCGATTAAATTTAAGGGCTATGATATCTATTGCTTCTTCATGTGTCATATAAATATCATACATCTTTTCCTTAAAATCTATTTCATTTTCTACCTCTATTATTTTCATATTAATATTAGCATCAGTTCCGACTGCTTTCCTATCTAAATATAATACTTTGTTTTCCACATCATATTCATAGTTATAGCAAAGTATATCTGCAATATGTATTACGTCCATTAAGTAAGTATCACCAATAAAATATTGCATGCGACTAACAGCTTCTGGTGAGGCATGCCTATTATATCCGCTCAATATATAAGTATTTTCCCTACCTGAAAATATCTCGAAATTTGTATATAGTGTAACCATGCCATCTTTAATTTCCACATCAGCATATGGATTTAATTCTTGTGCTAGAAGCTCTAATGGCGCTAAGATGACATTTTCATATATATAATTATCCCCACCATCATAGAATCTGGCGTAATTACTTATATTCGATCTTTTTCCATTTATTAAAACTGTAATCCCATCATCGCTTTCTAGGCCCCTATCTTCTTTGGCCATATTAATTTCTTTTGTAGAAGAATTCCAGTTTACCTCGTAGCCCAAAGACTCTCCTATAAATCTAACAGGAACCATAACCCTATTATTTGATATATAGGCTGGTTCCTCCATTATTTTATTCCTATTGCCAACAGTGCTAGATACTAGACCTACAGTTAAGCCTACATATAAATCTTCCTTTTGGTTATAGGCTCTTGCTGTCTGGTCATCTGCAGTCCATTCCACTTCCATCCCAATAGCCTCGAACATTGCTCGTAAAGGTATGAATGTCCTGCCATTTTTAATTTCCGGTGCAGTGTCAGTTTTCACTTGTTTGCCATTTACCTTTAAGGTAATTTCCTTAGCTTGTATAGGGTTACTAAAGCTCATCAATCCTATAAGCAATAATAACAACAATACCACATTGCCTATTCTAATATTTTTCAATACCTAGCCCCCTCCTTACAGAAATCTTATTATTTTTGAGCACTTTAAATAATTAGATAAAAAAAAGAAAAATCCTCTATACCAGCTAGGTATTCCCTAACAATTATACTAACTAATGCACTATGAGATATTTGCTTTTCCCTAGTTAGTTTTTTATCCCGTCAACCTGTTTTCGGTCCAGGGGGGCAAACACTCTGCGTTATTGAATTTATCCAAAAATATCGTATCATTTTATATCGCAATGGTAGACAAGCTGGAAGACATGTGCAAGATGAAATCACAATTAAACCTAAAGTCAAAGACGGAAAAATCATATTTTATACAGAACAAGAAGATCATAGATATATTGTAGGTGTGTAATTAGTTTTTCAGCTTGGGGACTATAAAAATTAATGACAGACTTAAGATAAACATATTTAATTATGGCCCTTCATGATTAATTAAAAAGTTCCTGTATAATCTGCCCCTTATTTACATTTAGATAGCCTGCTACATCTGTTATAACCGAGTTAATGGTCCCTATTCTTAAGGGTTTATGATTAGGAATAGTTATATGATGTTCACCAACATGGCTATTAGAAGTTAGGCGGATATGGCTACCTGTTTGCCTAGTAACCCCATAACCATATCTTTCAAGAAGTTTCACTAATGTCTTTCCATCAATATCTCTTGGGATTCTCATATGGCTATAACCTCTTCTTTAACAAAATGAAGCCTTAATATTTGGGGTAATTCATCTTCACTAAAATGGCATCTTATGGCATCCTTTATTTCCGTTTTTATTTCATCCATTGAATCCCCCTCAGTAAATATGGAATGACCCAATGCTTTGGCTACATAGCCTCCCTCTGGTGCCTCCTCTACTAGGAAGATAATTTCTTTGTCCATTAATTTCACCTTTCCTTTTCATTTATAATGCTTATGTTATCATGATATCAAAATGATTTCCAAATATGCTAGCAAATCGACATCAATGTAATTACCATCTATATTATAACATTTATCCCCACCAAAAAGACCACCCTTCACACCAAAGGTGGCCTTTTCCTGATTAACTTCCATTTATTCAACTTCCCTATTTATTCCCTTCCTCTACGCGAGCTAGGTATTCCCTTATAATCATTCTAACTAATGCACTACGGGATATTTGTTCTTCCCTAGCTAGTTTCTTTATTTCTTCAACCTGGTTACGGGTCAGGGAGCAATCATTGCACGTAATTAATTTTGTCCGAACTTATCGTATTATTCTTTACCGCAATGGTAGACAAGCTGGAAGGCATGTGGTTGAACAAATTATTGATTAATTTTGCAAGTAGCTCAATATCTTGTCTACTAGTTTAATTGATTGTATAATATTTACAGTAACCTATTAGTTTTTGATGTGGATTGCCAAGTTAGAAAGGAGGAATTTCGTGGATAAAATTTATACTACAAACGAAATAATAGCTAAATTATTACCGATATTTAGTGAACACCCCATTGAAAAAGCTACCCTTTTTGGTTCCTATGCAAAAGGAAATCCATCTAGATTAAGTGATATAGATATAGTTATTGATAGTAAGGGTAAAATTAAAGGAATTGATTTTTTTGGATTACTAGAGGATATTGTAGAGGTCTTCGATGTTCCTGTGGACTTAATTGAAGCATCACAAGTAATTGATGGTAGTCGTGTACAAGATGAAATCAATGAAACGGGGATAGTAATTTATGAAAGAGCATGAAAGGCTATTTGTGTTTTTAATCTTAGCCAAATTGGGGAATTAGTAACCCCCCCCCTAGCAATCCACCTGCTTATTTTGGCCAATTTAAAATAAGTAGCTGATGCTAACTTAATTCCCCATATTGCTCAATAAAGTTTTCAATCCTATTGATGAATTTTTCTGCATTATCAATTTGCTTGTTCACTTCCTCTTTGCTAATCACATAAAAATCTTGATAATCACTCTTTGTTCTTATATCAAAAGCACTGGCTATTATTCTGTAATACTCGGTTTCAATTTTACCGTTGGCAATATAATTTTTGTTGAAATATCCTAAAATGGATGCATGTCTTTTAGAATCAAAGGTATCGTATGCTAATAGGGCCCTTAAAGCATGGAAAATTGCATAATAAGATCGATTAACAGATTGAGTAAACATATTATGGGCAAAATTGATTTTTGCTGTCTCTAAATCTTGCCCCGCCTTTTCTAGTCTATATTTTGAAAGCGTTTTGATTTTATTCTCCATATATCCTAATTCCCTCATTTTCTATGTTAGCAAAGAAAGGAAGTGCCTCCAGCCAATCATAAAAATATTCATGGTTATTTTCCACAATTGATAACACTATCCCGTAGCGAATGCTAATATCAACTGCTATGTCTAATACTATCTCTTGTTTCATTTTTATTTCATCTTCATCCATGTCTACTAAAACCATAATATCCAAATCCGAATCCTCATCGTTTTTTCCCGTAGCATAGGAGCCATATAAAATTATTTCTTTCAAACTATCTCGGAATATATTAGTTAAACCATACCTAATTTCATCTAGAACTTTTTGCAAATCATTATCTACCATTATCCCTAACCCTTTAGCCATGATGTTTCACACTCCCTATCACTAGCAGTAAATCTAATAATCACTATTTTCTATTATATTGATATTATACCACTAACACTTGAGAGTTTAATCATATAAAATTTACAACCAACCACCAAAAAGACCACCCTTCACACCAAAGGTGGCCTTTTCCTGATTAACTTCCATTTATTCAACTTCCCTATTTATTCCCTTCCTCTACGCGAGCTAGGTATTCCCTTATAATCATTCTAACTAATGCACTACGGGATATTTGTTCTTCCCTAGCTAGTTTCTTTATTTCTTCAACCTGGTTACGGGTCAGGGAGCAATCATTGCACGTAATTAATTTTGTCCGAACTTATCGTATTATTCTTTACCGCAATGGTAGACAAGCTGGAAGGCATGTGGTTGAACAAATTATTGATTAATTTTGCAAGTAGCTCAATATCTTGTCTACTAGTTTAATTGATTGTATAATATTTACAGTAACCTATTTGCTTTTGGATTGGATAATCAAGCAAGAAAGGAAGTGACTGGTTTGAGCACTACCTCAATAGTTAATGATGACAGGAGTATAAAGATTCCCGAAGAGATTATAAAAAAGGCTGGCCTTAATCCTGGGGTAGAAGTTATATGGGTATATGATGAAGAAACAGCCCAAATAATTTTAATGGAAAAACCCAAAGATTTTGTTCAAGCCTTGAGGGGCTTGGGAAAAGAACTTTGGAAAAACAGCAATGATTATGTTAAAAAGGAACGGGATTCATGGGAATAATGAATGCCAATAGTAATCTATTATTAGACACCAATTGCTTCATTTATTATTTTGAAAATAATGTAATCTTATGTCGCATCACTTATAGAATGTGTAGCATAAGCTCTGGTATAAACATCCCAAAAAGCGTAACATTAATCTATAAAAAGTCCTTTTATCATATTTGTTATTTTCATAAAAAAATATCCAAAATCATATTTAGGAAATCTTGCTGCGATAAACACAGCAATTATAGTGCACAAAATAATATATAGCCAACTAGACAAAAACAGATTAATAAGTTTTTCCATAACCGCCCCACCTAAATATTGTTTTTTGGTTCTAATCTTCAGAGAATATTTTTTTGACGCAAATTCACGCAGGGCAACAGGGCGCTGCCACCTACAATTGCGGTTACATAGGTATTCGTAGCGATAAACGATCTGTTTGTCCCTTTCTTATCCAACATATTCTACTACCTAATGTTCATCTTATCACATTTTTTAACTGACCCATTTCAATT
The DNA here is from genome assembly GCA_964514235.1 of uncultured Syntrophomonadaceae bacterium. GTDB lineage: Bacteria > Bacillota > Syntrophomonadia > Syntrophomonadales > Syntrophomonadaceae > JAAYRQ01. The sequence continues at coordinate 10,287 of CAZEPV010000035.1, forward strand.
TTTCGAAATTATAGAACAGTTTTAATTGCATCTTACTTTTACTAATTCCAAACATCATCGTGGTCTAATATTTCTTTGCTTGCTAATTCCAAGTCGGCTTTCTCCAATCTTTCCCTTTCTTTCGGAGTTAGTTTTGTAAAATCACTGTCCCAGGCTAGGACCATTCTTTTAACTACTTCAAATGCAAGCAATTGCTCTTGTTCGGGTAACATATCAATCATAGTAGCTATTTCAGTAGAAATTTTAGCCATACTATCACACTCCTTATTTATAAATATCTCCCCTAGAACCTATATCCTTAATAAACAAAGTTTCATGTTCATCCCTAGTATATTCATATATTATCCTATACTTACCTATTCTTAGCCTGTATACTGTATGATTTAGGCCATGTATCTGTTTGATATCTCCTTCTGGGGGAGTTTCCGTTAAGCCTTCTATTGCATTTTTCATCCTTTGCTTTGTTCTTTTATCCATTGCTTTTATAGCCTTTGCAGCAGATTTGGAATAAATTATTTCCAATAATTTCACCTGCTTTATTATTAAGTTATCTAGCTACTATATTATAACATATACTGGGATTTACAAGATTAGATTTGTATTTTTCCTAGTTTTTCTAAAGACACACAATATAAATATGACGCCATAAAAAAGAATTGGGTTCTAAGGAAATCAAGC
>CAZEPV010000036.1:0-10304 GCA_964514235.1 uncultured Syntrophomonadaceae bacterium
TCGCCTTCATATATGGCTTTACCAATAATGGCCCCGATTACCCCGTCCCTTTCCAGGGCTTTTATATCTTGCAGGTCTTCTAGGCTGGTAACCCCACCCGATGCAATTATTTTAAGCTTAGTTATTAAGGCCATTTCTTTGGTAGCTATTAAATTCGGCCCTTTAAGCAAGCCATCTTTAGCTATATCGGTATAGACAGCGTATTTAATCCCTAATTCTTGCATTTGCCTACCAAAATCCAGAGCCGATACTTCGTGGGTATTTACCCAGCCTTCGGTGGCTACCATACCTTTTTTAGCATCTACACCCAAAACAATCTGCTCTGGCCCGAACTTATCTAACAATTCCTTTATAAAATCGGGGCTGCTTACGGCTTTAGTACCTATTATTACTCGATTAGCCCCTATTTTTAAGAGTAATTCTACATCCTGTAAACTCCGTAAACCCCCACCAACTTGAAAAGGAATATCAATTTTAGCCCTTATGGTCTCAATGGCCTTTATATTGGTAGGTTTACCTGAAAATGCTCCATCCAAATCAACTACATGTACCCATTCAGCTCCTGCCTTGGCAAAACCTTGGGCAATTTTGGCAGGCTCATTAGAATAAATTGTCTTATCCTCAGCCCGTCCCTGTATTAATCTGACACATTGTCCGTCATTTATATCTATAGCTGGAAAAATTATCATAGATTAACATCTCCTCATAACTATAATTTCCCTTTGGTTGACCATACATCTGTGACTCCTGCTTCATAACTGACCGCTGTTTTAAGCGCTCGGGCTAAAGCCTTAAATGTTGCTTCAGCAATATGGTGGGAATTTTCTCCCCTGATTAAATCTATATGCAAATTCATACCAGCATTATTAACTAAAGCCTGAAAAAATTCCCTGATATTTTCCGTAGCTAAATTGCCGATTACATCTCGTTTAAATTCTAAGTTATAGGCTAAATAAGCCCGACCAGATAAATCTAGGACTACCCTAACCAGGCTTTCATCCATAGGGATAGTAGCCTCCCCATACCTTTTGATGCCTTTTTTATCCCCTACCGCATTCTTAAGAACCTGTCCCAAACAGATCCCTATGTCCTCAACGGTATGGTGGTCATCAACTTCCATGTCACCAGTAGCATCTATATTCAAATCACAAAGGCTATGGGCAGTAAAGAGGGTTAATAAGTGATTTAGAAAAGGGATAGGGGTATTAATGGTGGATTCGCCTTTACCATCTAGATTAAGCTTAACTTTTACTTCACTTTCCGAAGTTTCTCTGTATACTTCTGCAGCTCTTTTACTCATTAAGCTAAATCCTCCTTTCTTAGCCTTACTGAATTAGCATGTGCAGTTAGACCTTCCACTGTTGCTATTTTTATAATATCATCGGCATGGGCTTGTATACCTTCCTTAGAATAATAAATTATACTTGATGCCTTCATAAATGTATCAACCGTTACCGGGGAATAAAATTTAGCTGTACCACCAGTAGGCAGGATATGATTGGGCCCTGCGTAATAATCGCCCACTGGTTCTGGTGAGTATTCACCCATAAAAATAGCTCCAGCATCCTTTATTTTATTTAGCAAATCAAAAGGATTTTCTACCATTAATTCTAAATGCTCTGGGGCAATAATATTAGCAACTCTGCAAGCCTCATCAATATCTGCAGCTAGTATAAAGGCCCCATAATTATTAAGTGATTCTTTAATAATATCTTTTCTAGGCATATGGACGATTTGCTGCTTTAATTCAGCTTCGACTCTATCGCATAACTCTTCACTATCGGTAACCAAAATACTGCGAGCTAAGACATCGTGCTCCGCTTGGGACATCATATCTGCAGCTAAAAATGCTGGGTTAGCTTCTTTACCTGCGATAATCAATATTTCACTCGGACCAGCCAACATATCAATATTGACTGTACCGTAAACCATTTTCTTGGCAATAGTAACATAAATATTACCTGGTCCACTTATAAGATCAACTGGGGGAACCATCTCCGTCCCATAAGCTAAGGCGAATATAGATTGGGCCCCACCCATTTTATATATTTCAGTAAGCCCTAATTCGGCCGCTGCAACTAAGGTGTAAGGATTCATTTTCCCCTTTTTATCTGGGGGACTAACCATGGCTATCTCAGACACCCCTGCCACCTGGGCAGGAATAGCATTCATTAAGACCGAAGAAGGGTAGGCTGCAGTCCCACCAGGAACATATATGCCCACTCTTTCTATAGGGCGGTGTAATTGACCCAAAATATTACCATTTTCATCAGATTTAATCCAGGAATTTCTTAACTGTCTATTATGGAAATCTTCTATATTATCTATGGCATTTTGTATGGCTTCTATATATTCATCACCAACACTTGCATATGCTTCTTCTATTTCCTGGTCGTTAATCCTAAAATTATCTTCATTTATAATAGCTTTATCGTATTTCTCGGTTAAGATGAAAACACCCTTATCACCTTTTTCTTTTACTAACCTTTCAATTTCTGCTACTCCAGCTTCATATTGTTTCATATCGGTATAATTAGCCTGGATGAAGTTCTCTAGCTCAGGGGTGAATGCTTTTAGTCTGCGTATTTTCAAGATAGGGTCCCACCTTTCGTTATAATGGTAAAATTATTAGTCAAAGATTGAATTGATGCGGATTTTGTTCTATAACTAACCCGATTACATATTAATCTAGTAGTCGAATCCATTATGGCTACCAGTTCAACTAAATTGTTTTCTTTAAGGGTTCTACCAGTTGATACTATATCTACAATCATGTCTGCTAAGCCCATTATGGGGGCCAATTCAATATTGCCATGTAGTTTTATAATTTCTACTTGTAGACCTTGTTCGCGGAAAAATTTTTCGGCTACTATTGGAAATTTAGTGGCTACCCTTTTATAATTAAAATCTTTTAAAGGTGTAGTAGCTAATTCCCGCGGAACTGCCACTACGAATCTACAATATCCGAATTCTAAATCAGCTAATTCAAATACATCTTTAGTCTGTTCTACAATTACGTCTTTACCTACTATGCCCACATCAGCAGCCCCTTGTTCTACATAAGTGGGTACATCTGTGGGGCGGCACATTATATACCTAAGATTTCTATCTTCATAATCAAAAACCATACTTCTGCTATCAAGCTTTAATTCGTCTGTGGGTAACTTTGCTTTTTCAAATAATTCTATGGTCGGTTTGAGTAAAGTGCCTTTGGATAAGGCTATGGTTAATTTACCTGCCATTTTCACACCACCTTTTTTTGCTTCTTGACGCTGATTTACACTGATTAGCGCTGATTTCTCTTTTAAAACTGGCGACCACAGGTCGCCCCTACCAACACATCGCTACCGAGGTGTCACTCTGAGTGGTTAGCGGAGATTCTTGACCATTGCTAGATGGAAAGATCCTTCACCGTGTTTCAGGATGACACATGGAGAAGGTTTACGTCAGCCATATCAGTTCATACCCCGACTTATCTTCCTTTTTAGCCATAAGGTCAGCTTCACTTAGATTTTCTACATCCATTTCTACCACATAGCCTTTTTCCCGCAATTCTTTACATTTATTTACGACATTTATATAATCACTACCCCCTACTAGATAGTGGGGAATTGTGGATTTTTCAGCTTCTAGGACTAAGGCCAACCTGTCTAAGCCCATGGCAAAGCCAGTTGCTGGACATTCATGTCCGAATTGACCGATTAGGTTATCATATCTTCCCCCACCTAATAGGCCGTATCCTAGGTCAGCATTATAACCTTCAAATACGATACCTGTATAATAATCTAAGCCCCGCAGAACCCCCATATCTAAAACCACATTGTCTAAAACTTGGCAGGCATCTAGGGCATTATAAACATTGATTAATTCTTCAATAGCCAGACTCGCTTTGCGGTTTTTTTCCGCATAAGGTATCTGCTTTAAGACTTCTAGACCCCCATGTAAAAGAGGCAGTTTACCGATAGTTTCTTTTAATTCATCTTCAACGGGCAGACTTTCTAAAACCTTGGTCAATTCTACTAAGTCCTTGCCCTCTACTAGGTAGCGTATAATATTCTGTTTTTCTTCATCTATTTTGCTATCAGCCAGTAAATTGTTAAAAATGGCAATTTGGTTGAGGCTGATCTTAAAGTTAGGTACCCCAATAGTCCGCATAGCTTCTACCGCAATAGTAATAACTTCTGCATCAGCTCGAACCCCAGAAGCACCAATGAGCTCTATGCCCATCTGCCAGAATTCGCGATATTGGGCCCTTTGCGGTTGTATATGTCTGAAAACATTAGCCAAATAATAAAGCCTTTGAGGAAAGTTCTCATCCTTAAAATGGGTAGCTGCTAACCTGGCAATAGCTACCGTCACTTCAGGCCGCAGCGAAAGGATGCCACCTTCCCTATCCATAAATAGGAAAAGTTCTTCTCGGATATTGCCTGTACCCGTTTCAATAACTTCTAAAAATTCGAAAGTAGGGGTAATCACTTCACTAAAACCATAGCTCTGAAATAAATGGGCTATCTTTTTTTCCATTTTTCTTCTAGCAGCCACCTCACCTGGCAATAAGTCTCGAAGTCCGCTAGGAATAAGCTTATTTTTCATCACTACTCCCCCCATCCAAAATCTTTAATACCTTTTTATAACCACCTGCACCATAATTAAGGCATCTGTTCACTCGACTAATTGTAGCTGTACTAGCCCCTGTATCTTGGGCAATTTTATTATAAGTAGTGTCCGTCTTTAACAAACGAGCTACTTGTAACCTTTGTCCCATGGCCTTAATTTCACTAATAGTACACAAATCATCTAAAAAGCGGTTTACATCATCTACAGTTTCTAAAGTCAGTATAGCCTTAACTAAAAAATCACTATATGGATCTTGCCAATTAGGTTTGTATGCCATAATAATACCCCCTTTATAGCAATTGAGTATCATTTATCAATAGTTCAAAATCACATCCTAAGTAATTAGCAGCCCTACGGCACATCAACATTTTCGTCAGAAATATCTCAAAATACTCCATTACCGAACATACCCTTATATCTATTATTATTTCTAAGCTTATTTTCATAGCTAAATCATTTACGATTAAATTAGTATTGGTAACCGCGTAATTGACCCTATCCCTAGGGGTAAAAGCTGATATTTCCCTTTTCCTCACTCTAGAGCGGTGGACATCAGACTTATCAGCAATGATTAGGGCTGCAGCCACATTATTTACCGTAAAGCCACCTGCATGTTCCTCATGATTGCCTATGGCACCAATGATGGTGGCAATTTCCTCGGCTTCCATACCTAAATCCAATAATATATTGAAAGCTATCATACCCCCTGATAGCCCATGCCCATAGCGATTAACCAGATTGCCTATGTCATGTAAATAAGCAGCTATAGCCCCCAACTCTGCCTCTCGCTCAGGGTAGCCCAACTTATCCAGTATGTGGTAACATAAATCGGCGGTCAATAGAGCATGATTGACATTATGTTCAATCGCCCCCATATTACCAATATAAGTATTCCCTTGGCTCATATATTCCCGCACTTTATCGCAGTTTTTTACAGTTTCTAGAGTAATCACCTACTACCTCCTAGCCCTACTTTAAAGCCTTTTTGCCTATATCGGTTCTATAATGCATACCCTCAAAGTTGATAGTTTTAAGATTGGCGTACACTTGGGCAATCGCATTTTTTATACTATCACCCAAACAGACTAGACCCAAAACCCGCCCTCCATTGGTAACTAATTTCCCATCCTTAATAGCTGTACCAGCCTGAAAAACCAAAACATCATCGGGCAAATTATCTAAGCCCTGGATAGGAAAGCCCTTTTCATAGCTTCCTGGATAACCTGGGGAAGCTAGGACCACACATACTGCACTTCCATTATGAACTTCCACTGAATAGCCTTTTAGCTCAGCATCACAAGCCTTTTCTAAAATCTCCATTAGGTCGGTTTTTAACATGGGCAAAACGACCTGGGTTTCTGGATCACCAAACCTAGCATTGAATTCCAAGACCTTAGGACCGGCTTCCGTTATCATTAAACCTGCATATAGGACACCTGTATAAGGGTAACCTTCTTGAGCCATAGCTTTTACAACTGGACTTAATATGTTTTTTTCTACTTCTTGATGCAATTTATCATTATATATAGGGGGATTCACATAAGCACCCATTCCCCCAGTATTAGGTCCTTCATCATTATCAAAGACGCTTTTATGGTCTTGGGCCGAAATCAGGCTAACATAATTCTGCCCATCACATACCGCAAAAACGCTCACTTCTTCACCAGCTAGAAATTCCTCTATGACTATATTGCTGCCCGCTTCACCAAAATCCTTATCCAATAGCATACTATCTATGGCTTGGTAGGCTTCCGCCAAATCATGGGCTATAACTACCCCTTTACCTTGGGCTAAGCCGTCCACTTTTATAACCACTTTTCTGTCTGGGCCTAAATAGTTCTTAACGTAGTCACGGGCTGAGTCCACATCCTGAAAGACTTCATAATCAGCGGTAGGAATACCGTATTTTCTAAATAGATTTTTAGTGAACACCTTACTTCCTTCCAACTGGGCAGCCCCTTTGGTCGGGCCAAATATCTTCAGCCCTGCAGCCCGAAACTTATCCACTATACCTAACATCAAAGGCAATTCTGGCCCCACTAGAGTTAGATCAATTAGCTTATCCTGGGCAAATTTTAATAGGCTATCTAGATCATCCATCGCTATATCAATACACTGGGCCAATCCAGCCATCCCTGGATTGCCTGGTGCTGCATATATTTCGCTAACCATAGGGCTGGAGGCTAACTTCCATACTAGAGCGTGTTCTCGCCCACCCTGTCCAACAACTAAAACCCTTTTACCCATAATTACCTCCTAGAATTAACTCTCCTTAGTGTTTAAAATGTCTCATGCCGATAAATACCATAGCAATTCCTTTTTCATCACATTCAGCAATGCTTTCAGCATCCCTTACTGAGCCACCAGGTTGAATAATAGCTTTTATGCCATAGGGGGCAGCTATTTCTACTGTATCCTTAAAAGGGAAGAAAGCATCGGAAGCTAAAACGGCCCCTTGACACTTGTCTCCACCATGTTCCAAGGCAATCCTAGCCGAACCTACCCTATTCATCTGCCCAGCCCCGACCCCTACAGATTGACCATCTTTGGTAACTACAATGGCATTTGATTTTACATGTTTCACTATTTTTAGGGCAAAAAGCAATTCATCTATCTCTTCTGCAGTAGGTTTTACCTTAGTAACCACCTGTAAATCTTCTGGTAAGACTTGCCCAGTATCACTTTCCTGGACTACAAAACCGCCTTCTACACTCTTAACTAGCCCCTGGGCTGACTGCTTTAATTCTAATTCAAGTACCCGTAAATTCTTCTTAACTTGCATAACTTCTATGGCACCTTCATCATATCCAGGTGCAATAATTACTTCCATAAATGGTTCCGAGGCTTTCTGGGCTGTCACCTTATCAACTGGGCGGTTAAAAGCTATTATTCCCCCAAAAGCGGAAACTGGATCAGCGGCAAAAGCTTTTTCATAGGCTTCCTCTATGGTTTTCCCTTTAGCTACCCCACAAGGGTTAGTATGTTTTACTATTACACAGGCAGGCTGGTCAAATTCTTTAACCAAATCCCAGGCTGCTTGAGTATCTATTATATTATTGTAGGAAAGTTCTTTGCCATTGTGCTGTTTGGCGTCTGCTAAACTTAGACCAGGTTGGGCTAATTTATAAAAACTAGCTTTTTGATGGGGGTTTTCACCATATCTTAAATCATAGACTTTTTCCCCAGCCAATACCATGTTTTCAGGGAACTGGACCCCTTTTAGGTCGGCTAAATAGGAGCTAATCATGGCATCATAGGCAGCAGTGTGGCTGAAGGCCTCCAAAGCTAAAGCTAATCTAGTATCATCGCTAACCTTTTGGTTTTCATTTAGTTCCTGTAGGATGGCTTCGTATTTAGCAGGATTGACTACTACCAGCACATTTTCAAAATTCTTGGCTGCGGCCCTAATCATAGTAGGCCCACCGATATCGATATTTTCAATGGCATCAGCCAAGGCTACTTCTGCCTTGCTGATGGTTTCCCGAAAGGGGTATAAGTTTACTACCACCATATCTATCGGACTTATCTGGTTTTGCTCCAATTCAGCCAAATGTTCACTATTTCTTTTGGCTAAAATACCCCCGTGAATAAAGGGGTGTAGGGTTTTAACCCGACCATCAAGTATCTCTGGAAATCCTGTTACATCAGCGACTTGTTTCACCTTAACCCCATTTTCCTTTAAAACCTTAAAAGTCCCCCCTGTGGAAATTATTTCATAGCCAAGCCCTTCTAGACCTCGGGCAAAATCTACTATTCCATCTTTATTTGATACGCTTATTAATACTCTGGACATGGTTTAGTCCTCCTTTTCTAATATGATTACACGACGCCCTTTTAGGTAAACTTGTCCCTGGGCAAATAATTGTATAGCCCGCCAATAAATCTGATGTTCTTCTTGTAAAATGCGTTTAGTTAAACTTTCTTCTGTATCATCTAGATATATCGGAAGAACAACTTGCTTAATAATAGGGCCAGAGTCCATACCCTCATCAACTATATGTACTGTACATCCTGTATATTTTACCCCATACTCCAAGGCTTGCCTTTGGGCATGTAAACCTGGAAAAGCAGGTAATAAGGCAGGATGAATGTTAATTACTCTATTTTCAAATGAACTTAAAAGCCGAGAACCCACGAGGCGCATATAACCAGCTAATACTAGCAAATCTATGTCTAGATTTTTAAGGGTTTTGACCAATTCTTCTTCGTAGGCATCCCTATTAGGATAATCCTTGGGGTTAATATATTTAGCAATTATATTAAAATCCTTAGCCTTTTCCAGAGCTTGGGCATCAGGTTTATCACTAATCAGAATCTTAATTTCAGCATCTAAATCCCCTCGCCTAATAGCTTCATTAATAGAAGCGAAATTACTGCCCCGCCCCGAAGCCATTATAGCTAGATTTAATTTTTTAGCCGCTACTATTTGTTTCATATTAAATTAACCTGCCCCCCATTTTCCTTAACTTCACCTAAGATAAGCGGACTTTCTCCCTTATTATGCAGATACTTTATCACTTTACTATGATGATGTAAAGAGCTAACTAAAATAAATCCAATTCCCATGTTAAAAGTTCTAAACATTTCTCTTCTTTCTACATTGCCTAATTTTGCTATCATATCGAAAATCGGCAGTACTTCGATTTTGGCCTTTTCAATATTGGCCCCTAAACCAGCAGGTAAAGTTCTAGTTAAGTTTTCTATTATTCCCCCACCAGTAATATGTGCCATACCTTTAATTTCCGCTTCCTCAGTTAAGGGTAAAAGGTCTTTAACGTAAATCTTCGTAGGGGTAAGCAATTCTTCCCCTAGAGTCTGGGCAAAATCGTCTATGTACTTATCTAATTGCATTTTATTATCTTCTAGTAAAACCTTGCGGGCTAGGGAATAGCCGTTGGAATGTAGACCAGATGAAGGAAGTCCAATTATTATATCACCTGCTTCGATATTGTCGCCATTTATAAGTCGTGATTTATCTACTACCCCGACACTAAATCCAGCTAAATCATATTCACCAGGGGCATAAAAACCTGGCATTTCGGCAGTTTCGCCCCCAATTAATGCACAGCCAGCTTCCAGACAGCCTAGGCTTACACCTTTAACTATATTCTCTACTAGCCCAGGTTCTAATTGGCCAATTCCTATGTAATCTAGAAAAAATAGGGGTTCAGCCCCGTGTACTAAAATATCATTGACACACATAGCGACTAAGTCTATCCCTATGGTATCATGGACACCAAGTTTTTGGGCAATTTTCAATTTTGTCCCTACTCCATCAGTCCCCGAAACTAAAATAGGTTCTTGGTACTTTTTTGTATCTAAGGCAAAAAACCCCCCGAATGAACCTATATCTTCCAGAACTTCAGGACGTTTTGTTTTTTTAACCCATTTTTTTATCATGTCCACTGATAAGTTAGCTGCATCAATATCGACCCCAGCCTTTTTATAACTCATTTTATTATCCATAAAAATCCTCCTATGAGATTTATACTTTCCTTTTGAAACTGGCGACCACAGGTCGCCCCTACAACTTCTGGAACCGCTATGCGACCACAGGTCGCCCCTACAACTTCTGGAACCGCTATGCGACCATAGGTTGCCCCTACCAACAATATCAGCAAAGTGTCACTCTGAGCGCTTAGCGAAGAGTCTTGACCATTACTAGATGGAAGGATCCTTTGGCTTAC
>CAZEPV010000037.1:0-7553 GCA_964514235.1 uncultured Syntrophomonadaceae bacterium
AATCAACAAAAAGTTGATGGGGCCAAATTTCAAAGTCCCCTTTTTCCGCCATTTCCACATACTCTTGGACTTGAATTTCTATATCTTCCTTAGCCTTGGTAACCTGTTTTTCAATAAAATAGTTGACTTCTTCTTGGAACTTAGCATCGGTTAAACCTGAAATTATGGGGTAAGCAATAGCAATCTCTACATAATCTTCCACATAAGTAATATCTTTCGTAGTCACTGTGACCCCTTCAGGTTCAGCTTTTTCGGCTATAAGCTTTTCTGCAGGCACTTCCTTAACTTCAGCTATTGGAGCTGCAAATGCTGTACTAGCAAATATCAAGCAGCCTGCCAATCCTAGTGCAATAATCTTTTTAATTTTCATGATTTATATCCTCCTTAAATTTTTCTTAATTCAATACTACTAAATATAAGTACATAAGTAGTTACAAAAAAGTTACAATTGTTTTTAAATAATATCCTAAAACTCAAAGGCTATATCTCCAAACTGGCTTTTAAAAATATAAAGTATTTTATAAAAAGCGATGACTTTATAATGATGATATGGGATAATATTGTTCAACTTGCAATAAATAATCTAAAACATTAAAGCAAGGTAGGATGGTAGGTTGAAAGGATATTTTGTAGGAGGGTTTTGAATGGAAGGAAAAATAGGAAATCGTTGGTTAGTTGTTTTAGGTTCTTTAATCATGCAGCTCAGTTTAGGGGCTATATACACTTGGAGTTTATTTAATACCCCTTTGGTTGAAACCTTGGGCTGGGATACTGGGGCAACAGTATTTACTTTTTCCATAACTTTGGTTTTTTTCGCCCTTTCAGTTATAGTAGCAGGTCGTATTCAAGATAGAATAGGACCAAGAAAAGTAGCTACTGCAGGAGGCTTACTAATTGGGGTTGGGGTAGCAGCTGCCTCATTGGCAACGGCAACTTCCCTGCCATTTTCGGCTACCCCCACCATGTTATATATTACCTACGGGGTTATAGCAGGCACTGGTATCGGTAGTGCTTATGTCACCCCTCTAGCCACATGTTTAAAATGGTTTCCCGAGAAAAGAGGACTTATAACCGGGCTGGTCTTAGCAGCACTAGGTTTAGGGGGCATGCTTTTTAAACCTGTTATACTGCACTTTATTGCTACATACGGCGTAAGTACCGCCTTTTTATACTTAGGAATTATATATGGAGCTTTAGTAATAGTGGGTGCCCAGTTATTGGTAGAACCACCCGCAGATTATATTCCACCTAATTATACCCCACCAGCACCTACTACAGATGGATTCACTGCGGGGGTTAGTAATTTCACCTTAATGGAAGCACTTAAAACACCCCAAATATATATCCTTTTTCTGTGGATGTTTTTCGGAGCAGGTGCAGGCCTAATGGTGATTAGTGTCGCCGCTAATATAGGTATTGATATGGTGGGCCTAAGTCTAGCTGCCGCAGGCAATGCCGTAGTGACTATTTCCCTATTTAATGCTGCAGGCCGCTTGTTCTGGGGAGGTATATCGGATAAAATTGGTCGGGTAATATCGGTAGTAATAATTTTCATTTTCTTGGGTTCAGCTATGATATTTATGAGTCTGGTCTCTATGACATATATAACTTTCCTCTTAGCTACTTGTGTAATAGGTTTTTGCTTTGGAGGAACTGCTGCCATTTATCCCACACTGACTGCAGAGTGGTTTGGCACTGAAAATGTAGGTAACAACTATGGGGCTGTATTTTTATTTTATGGAGTTGCAGCACTAATCGCTCCAAAACTATCTATTGCCCTAGGTTTTAATAAAGCTTTTTTAATTGGGGCTATAGTTTCTGCCATTGCCATAGCTATTGCATTTTTCGCTAAACCACCTGCTAATGAAATTTAAGCGGATTGGAATTATAAAAATCTAGAAATAAAATAGCCCCCCCATCTTAATAAGATTGGGGGGCTGAATTATGGGGGGAATAATTTATTTCGCCGGGTATTTTTTTAGTTCGGTTTTCATCACCTTAGCTACCTCATTTCTAGGCAGGTAATCAACAAATACTACATCCCTGACTACTTTAAATTTAGCCAATTTTTCACGACCGAGAGCAATTATATCCTCCGCTGTTAATTCGGCTCCCGGCATTTTAGCCACAAAGGCTCGTGGTACTTCTCCCCATGTATCATCAGGCATACCTACTACTGCCACTTCTGCAACCCCAGGATGTTCAGCAATTACCGCTTCTATCTCTGCTGGATAAATATTTTCACCGCCACTAACTATCATATCTTTGAGGCGATCTACTACATAAATAAAACCGTCTTCATCGATTTTACCCATATCGCCGGAATGATACCAACCATTAATTAAGACTTTAGCCGTCTCCCTAGGATTGCCCCAATAGCCCTTAAATACCTGGGGTCCATTAATACAAATTTCACCGATTTCTCCAATCGGTAATATTTCCCCGGTTTCAGGATCTACAATTCTAATATCCCCGTGGAATACCATTTTTCCCACTGATTCATGCTTATCCATTCCCATATCATGATTCCAAAAAGTTACCGCCCCTGCATATTCAGTAATGCCAAAAACATTTTCTACTTCTATATTCATGTCTTTATAAGTGCGGATTAAAGAACTAGGAACTATAGAACCTCCGCAGACGATATGATCTAGGGAAGATAAGTCCATTTTATCAATGTCGGGGACATTCATCATAAAGGTAAGCATTAAAGGTACTGTCATCATAAAATTAATCTTATGTTCTTCTACAGCCTTCCAAGTATTAACTGGATTAAACTCGGTTAAGAATACTGTAGTACAACCATTGTGTATATTAGTAATAATAGGGGCAAGTCCGCCAATGTGAAATAAAGGGGCGACAGATAAAAAGCGAAACTTGTGATTCCAGCGTAAACTGCCCGTATGTCCGGCAGTAACGAAAAACATATTATTATGGGTAAGCATGGCCCCTTTTGGTTTACCTGTAGTGCCGGAGGTATACATAATAATAGCAATATCCTCATCGCAAGTAATCGGCTGTAATTCGGTTGTAGGCTGCCCTTTTAATGCCTCCACATAGCTGATATCTGTTCCCGATTCACCCACTACAATATATTGGCGCACTAATATATCTGCGCGGATGCTTTCCACAAGGGGAGCAAATTCCTCATCGTATAATAAAACCGTAGCTCCACAATTACTCAGGATATATGATAGTTCAGCAGCCTGTAAGCGCCAGTTAAGAGGTACTGTAATCCCATCAGCTTTCGCAACTGCAAACATAGCAGTAACTACATGTTCATTATTACGACATAAAATCGCCAACCTATCACCTGGGAAAAATTTATTTTCTTGTAGAAAATGTGCCAGTTGGTTGACCCTTTCATTAGCTTCTTGATAATTAAATCTGTAATTATTGCCTACAAAGGCTTCTAAATCAGGTGATAGATATGCCCGATTAGCCATCATTGTACCAATATTAACGCCCATTAACTATTTCCCCCTTTTTTTTATTAACTCCCTTCTACTTCAGCTAAAGCAATATCCTGATAAGCATGACCGAGTTCATGGCAAAATTTATCCCATCTCATGCTGACTTTAACTGTTTCAGCATCTGTTTGTAATAAATTAGGCCAGGCGATTAATTCTGCCATTTCTGCCGCTAATTTTTCTACTACTTCCGGTTCTCCGCCGACTAGAATGTTTTTCACAAAATCCTCAGGGCTATACCAAGAAGCTGCCTTTTGTAAATCACGGTGAATTTGCATTAATAAAACATTACGCGGTCCTTCCCATAATTCATTTACAGCCGAATCACGGTATAATCTAGGCAGAACCGAGAAATCCTCCATGACGCCATGCCCGCCGAAAAGCGACATCGCCACTCTTATAACATCAGTAGAATCATAAGAAGCTGTTATTTTTTGTAACATGATAAGCTCTCTAGTGTTAAAGATTGCTTGGCCTTCTTCCAAAGTCTGATCTTCCTTAATTGGGTTAGCTAACCCCCCTTGGTCAATCACTTTTTTATATATCTTAAAAGCAGCGGCTGTGGTTCGCCGAGCAGTCCTTTCTATCTCTTCTAATTGACCTAAAACTAGGGGGAAGTTGCCAATTTTCAAACCAAATGCATCTCTAAATTTTACATATTGACTAGCCTCACGTACGGCACGAGTCATAAAAGCTGCGGCTGATAAACCTACCGTAAGCCGTGAATAAGATAGAACAATCCCAACTACATTAGCAACTCCTCTATCTAATGGACCTACCTCATAAGCCAATGCCCCATTAAAGGTAAGTTCACCCGTAGTTAATTCACTAGTCCCCATCTTCCACTTAATGCGGTCGATAGTATAACCATTTCTTATTTCTTTTTCTTTATCTCCCGGTAGCCATGAAGGCACTACAAATAGTGCTACTTTGTCTGACCCTTGGGGTTTAGCTGTAACCATAGAATAATCAGCATGAGTAGCAGAACAGAAAAACTTAGTCCCATACAAACGCCACTGACCATCCTCTTGCACTGCTTCTAATACATTAGCCGGTATATCAGAGCCGCCTTGAACTTCCGAAATGTATTGCGCGCCAATAGCAAAATCCCCGTCAATCCCATCTTGACAATGTTCAAGAATTTCTTTCACTTCCGGGCTATCAGCATAACGTTCCATTACTGCTACCATACCTTCAGTACAAGTAATGGGGCAGGCGACACAAGCTTCACCATTTTGATAAATTAAGTACATCTTGATTAATTTTGTCCATGGAGAAGTTTGCTGAGAAAATAAAGCCTCGGAGAAAATTTCCTTTTCCATTATTTCTGTTTCATGAGGCCTTACAATGCGATCGATACGATTTAAATGACCATCATAATGCATCATATAAGGACGCTTTTCCGGATAAGCAATAGCTTCCGCCATCTTATTCCAGCGATAAGAGGCTTTAAGCGATATTTCCCGTGCTTCTTGGTCTACCTTCTCCCATTCCTCACCCACAAAATATTGGACCACCTTTTGTATGAAAGGGTCATCCGCATAAAAATCTACCTGATTGCGCCAATCTAAAAAATCCTTGAAATTATAAGGATTAAATCTGTTGGGTAACGTCATTATTCCCACCTCCTAATTTTTTGGAAAAAAATTAATTAGCTCCCCCCTTTCCAATAACTTTTTACATTTTGTTATATATATAACGTTTTGTTGATTTTAATATATTTCAAATTATATTAATTGTCAAACAATATTATTACCGCCCCCCGCCTTAAATTTATGTCTTGGCAACTTATTTCGCTATTTATGCAGGTTTTTTACATAAAAAATTGAAGTAATAAATATTATCTTTTGTAAAACTAATGGGTATACTCTAAAACAGAGAAATATTCAAAAGGAGTAAAGATGTGAACTACAAAGAAATCGGATATCGCATACAAATTGCTCGGGAGGAGGCCGGCTATAATCAGAAGGAATTAGCAGAGATATTAGGTATATCCCAAGCTAGCCTGTCTAATTATGAAAAAGGCAAGCGGCGCGTATATTATCCCCAGCTACAGGCGATTGCTAACGCTATTGGACGTCCTTTGGAATATTTTATGCGCCCTATTGAAAATAATGACATAAAGGATAATTATGACACTAACGATGAATTCGGAGAAATTCTGCAATTGCTCATAGAATTGAAAGGTTTATCCAGAGATGACCGTAAATCGGTAATTGATTACATAAAATGGCTAAAGTCAAAAGGAGAGGATGAGGGACATGATCAGTTTTCAAATGAGTAAGGAGCAAAGTAAACTAGTAAAATTAGTTCAGGAATTAGCTAGTGAACAAATAGCACCACTAGCCCTAACCATGGATCAAAATAACTATGAATTCGATTGGCATTTTGTTAATCTTCTGGCGGAGCATAATTTAATTGCCCCTATAATACCGCTAGAATACGGTGGCCGGGGATTAAGCTATCTCACCTTAGCTTTATTAATCGAGGAAATTGCCGCTGCCTGTGCCGGTCTAGCAGCTACCATGGTCGGTACTATGCATGCCATTTTGCCTATTATGATAGCAGGCAATAAACTACAAAAAGAAACCTTTCTTCCCTTACTAACTAGAGAAAAAGCTGCTTTAGCCTCTTTTGCCCTCACCGAACCTCATGGCGGCTCCGATATTGAAAACCTACGTACTTTAGCAGAATATAAAAACGGAACTATTATTCTTAATGGGGTAAAAGATTACGTCATTAACGGTGCCATCGCCAACTTTATTACTGTATGTGCTAATAATAATCCAGCAGCTAAAAGAGGCTTTCAGCTATTCATCGTCCCCGCCGAAAAAATTAAAGTTAATCAAATACGTAATACTATGGGAATTAAATATGCTAATACTGCTCAAATAACTTTTGATAATATAGGGCTAGATAATATCTCTGCTATAGGAGACCGGGATAGCGGTTATCTATTGTTAAGCCATACCTTAGATATTGGGCGTGCCTTAATTGCTGCTATCGAAGTCGGAATAGCTCGTGCTGCTTATCAGTTAGTTTTAAACTATGCTCGTGAACGCCAACAGTTTGGACGACCTATATTCTCTAATCAGGGAATATCCTTCCCTTTAACTACTATGGCGACTTCTATTGAAGCGGCTAGATTAATGGTTTGGAGAGCTTGCGACTTAATCGACAAAGAAGGCGATTTTACCCTAGCTTCTTCCATGGCTAAAATGTATGCTAGTGAAGTTGCCCAGTCAGTCACAGCCAATGCCATAGATATAATTGGTGCTGCAGCTTATGATACTAATCATATCGCTAATGTCTATTTTAGGGATGCGAAAGTTTGCAGCATAGTTGGCGGGACTAATAATATTCAGAAAATGATTATTTCCTCATTATTATAATCAAGATAGCTTAGCTAAATATAAAAATCGCGAATTTGATTAAAAATCCGCGATTTCATCTGCAAAAATAAGACTTCTAAATAAATCCTTAACCCATCTTAGTAGATAAAAATATAGGTAGGGTCATGTGGGAAATCTGGTCGAGTAGCCCTTCAATTTCATCCATATGACTATCCTCGTCTTTAAGAATACTTACTAAAACCTCGCGAGTAGCATAATCGTCTAGTTCCCCAGCTAATTTTATAGCTGCATTGTAAGCCTCGATCGCACCTTTTTCTGCAGTATGGTCATTTTCCAGTTGTTCTTTTACTTCAGCACCGATATGAATATCCTTTAATTGGCTTACTACAGGTAATCCTCCTAAGAACAAAATTCTTTCAATCAACATTTCGGCATGTTTCATTTCATGGATAGCCCGCTGCTCAAAGTGGTCATGTAGTTTACCATAACCCCAATCTGCACACATTTCAGCATGAACTATATACTGATTAATGGCCGTAAGTTCATCTGCTAGCAGTGAGTTTAAAGTTGCAACTAATTTATCGTTTTCCTTCATACAAAAGACCTCCTTCCCTACTTGAAATTAAGTTGAGAATATCAGTTTTCGAGCCTTTTGTCTAGATTTTTATAATATCCAGATCGCGTCAAGTTACTTTGGGTTTTCAAGAAAAAGAATATCCCCTTTAATAAC
>CAZEPV010000038.1:0-5547 GCA_964514235.1 uncultured Syntrophomonadaceae bacterium
TATCAGTTCCAGACAGGAACTTTCTCCAAATATGTTATCAGTAATTATCCATTTACTGATACTCTTAACAGTGCTTGGTACTATGGGGACACGGTTTATGCCTATATAAATGGCTTAATTTCTGGTACAACGGGCACCACTTTCAGCCCCGACCTAGCTATGACTAGGGGTATGTTAGTGACAATTCTATGGCGTATGGAGAATATGCCCTCAGCTTCTACCTCCTCCTTCCTTGATGTTAAGGATGAAAGCTACTATGCTGATGCAGTAGCTTGGGCTTCGGCTCAAGGATTGGTTAGTGGTTATAGTGCTAGTTTATTCGGGGCGGAAGACCAAATTACTCGGGAACAAATGGCAGCCATTCTCTACCGCTACGCCCAATATAAGGGTTATGATGTTTCGGTAGGCGAGGATACTAACATTCTCTCCTATAATGATGCCTTGAATGTCAGCGAATACGCTATCCCTACTATGCAGTGGGCCTGTGGAGCTGGGCTAATCCAAGGTAGTGACGGCAATTTGATACCCCAGGGTGAAGCCACTAGAGCACAGCTTGCAGCAATTCTGCACCGCTTTAGCGAAAATGTGGCAAAATAATTAGCTTGCCGGGTTAAAGTGTTTATTCTAACAGGGAAATAGCTGTGGGGCTTTAAAAGACCCCAAAATACAGGAAATAATAGATGAAGTTATTAATTTTATTAATGGAAAATGGACGAGGCATTAAATAATATATAAACATAAATAGCGTGTCATAATGTGAAAAAACGACGATTTGTCTATTTTGCTTGCAGCCACCCAGGTGGCGATGGGGATAAAAACTAATCCTAGTAATTCAAAAAATGCAAGAAGGTATAGTACTGAATTTTAAAGGGCTATACCTTGTTTTTTATTAGACGAGCCAATTAAGAAATATGATATTATGAGTACCAGTAAACGGACATATCTAATTTAAGAATGCAGAAGGGAATTAAAAATGTTAATTGACACTAAATTAGAGGATTTTAAGCTAAGATTTGCACAAATAGATGATGTTCCATTAATCTTGGAATTCATAAAGGAATTGGCTGATTATGAAAATATGTTGAATGAAGTTATAGCGACAGAAGAAATTTTAATAGAATCCCTATTTGAAAGAAAAGTGGCTGAAGTTATTTTTGGTGAATACAAGCAGAAACCAGTAGCTTTTGCATTATTCTTTCATAACTTTTCTACTTTTTTAGGTAAGCCGGGTATTTACTTAGAAGATTTATATGTAAAACCTGAAATAAGGGGAAAGGGTATTGGACAGATTATTCTTTCTTATCTTGGCAAGTTATCTATCGAAAGGAATTGTGGCAGGCTTGAATGGTGGTGCTTGGATTGGAATGTGTCATCTATTGAATTTTATAAGCAAATGGGCGCGGTCCCTATGGAGGAATGGACAGTATATAGAGTATCTGATGATATTTTAGATAAGTTAGCTCTGAAATTTGAATACGAAACTATGTCTAGGCGTAACAAGGAAAGGTCCGAAAAATGATCTATAACCTAGAAAATAGTCGAAGCAATTGCGTGCATTTAAATTTAAGGTGCAAAAGCCTTTTTGCTTTCCTATGATCTATACTAGAAACATTATGATATATTGAATATTAGCAGATTATTACGAAACAGGGATGTTTGTATTACTACAAATATCCATAATCACCCTTACTAACTAGCTTGTTAACTTGGAGATGAATGGCTTAATAAGGGGAGAGGCAAAATTATGAAAAAAGAAATGCTTATATCACTTTTAATAATATCATTATTATTTAGTGGCTGTAACCAGGCCCGGGATATTAATTTCAATGGACCATCTAAGTTTTCCTTTGTGTCGCTCACTTTATTGGAGGCAGAACACCCGGAGCTTGATTTTGGAATATCCCAGCATGATGGCGAAAAGGTAATTAGGGATTTTGCCATAACAGAAAACGGGAATTTATTACTGCTTGAACTATCGGATAAAGTATATGAATATTCTCCTAAGGGCGAACTGTTAGGGAGTTACGATTTTGCTTTTGACGAGCAGGGGCTTACAGCATATATGCTGACTTACGATAGCAAGGGGAATTTCTATTTTGTTGATGGGCATAATAGTCTGATTATCAAAGCAGATAGAAATGGAATATTAAATATAGCCTCTTTCGGGGAGAAATCTATCGTGACCGAACCTGGGCTAATAAAAGGCATTTCGGCTTCGAAAGAAAACATACTCCATGTTGTAGCTATATCCCCAGGCGATTTTCTTACTTATACTTATGAATTAGATGTTTCAGGAGATAATGCTATTTGCATCGTGGAACCCCAGCTTGGAATATCATTGGGAAACGGGCTATCATACCAGAATGAATTAATTACAAATATAGATGGAAGCTTAACCGATGGTACTTCTGTAACGATCTATAAGGATGGTGCAGAAAAGAACAAATTTGAAATCCATGTCGACCATTTTATTTTTGGCCTGAATATATACGGGGTAGCACCTAATGGTGGATATTTTGCTAACATATATGAATATCTGGCAGATGGGGATACAGCCCGAGAAACATTGGTAACCCTTAATGAGCAAGGAGAAGTTGAAAGGGTACACGAGGGCTTCTTTAAAAGTGGTGATATTATCAGGAGATATGAAGATAAAACCTTCGTTTTACGCTTTAATGATGATGGTGTAACTGTATTTCCAATATTTGAATTGTTTTCCACAAGTAAAGAGGATACTTTTTCTCCGGGCACGACCTATTAATAAAGAGGGGAAAAAAACTATAGTAAACACCCCTGGGACAGGGTGAATTTTTATAAACCAAGCTATACCTTGGATGTTATGTAATTACAGTAAGATAAACCCCGAATGAGTTAGAAATTTCCTTAATAAATATGCCGATAGTTTGTCAGTACTTAGTGTTCGTGAGGGAAGTAAATATCTTTAAAATATCATTTGACATTACTAGGGATATGTAGTAGATTTACACGTTGAGAGATGAGAGGAACGGTATTCTTATTGGGAAAAGTAGTGTTTATTAGTATCTGCGAATAATCAGAAAAAAACTGATAGAATGGATTAAAATACTGTTATCTTATTTTAAGATGCGGTATTTTTTTATTTAGCGAGTTTTGAAAGACAGATAAAGCATCTGATGCTGAAAGGAAGTGGTTTTTATTAAAGGCAAAATGTTAAAACCGACCATCATCTCTATTTCGATGGCAACTGTTATGGCTGGAGCTGCTATTTCACCTGCTCTGGGAGTAATTGCTAAGGCTTTTCCCGAAGCGAGTACAACTATGATTAAAATGATATTAACCGCCCCAGCTATCACCATTATTCCTTTCACTTTTTTAACCAGTTACTTAACTACCAAATTATCAAAACGTACGGTTGTTATAATTGGATTAAGTACCTATTTAATAGGTGGCCTTGGTCCACAATTTATGTCAACGATTGAAGCAATTATTTTGTTTCGTCTAATCTTGGGAGCTAGTGTGGGGATTCTTATGCCTCTGTCTGAGTCACTTATTTATGATTATTATACAGGAACAGAACGATCTAGTATGATGGGCTATAATGCTGCTTTCAGTAATTTTGGGGGAATTATTACCATGCTCATAGCAGGATGGTTAGCCACTTTTGGCTGGCGAAACCCCTTTAATGTTTATTTGCTTGGCGTTTTTATCTTCGTGTTAGTTTTTTTCTTTTTACCCAAGGAGGAAGTTCGGAAACCCCCGGCACATGAGAGGAACCTGAAGATCCCATTTGCGGTTTATGTTTATTCTTTTGCAATGGGTGCTGTAATGTTAGCTTATTATGCTGTAGCTACCAATATGGCCCTTTACTTAGAACAAACTAATTTAGGGGGACCTGCTTTAGCTGGCACTGTTGTTGCTTTAGCTGCAATTGGGGGAATGCTGACTAGCTTTTTCCTAGTTAAGGTTATGGAAACCTTGAAAAGATTTCTCATTCCTGTAATGTTGGCAACCATGGGTTTAGCTTTTTTCTTTTTATCCTTTACCAACAGTATTTTAATAATTATGATAAGTGTTGTTTTTATCGGCTTTGCCCAGGGTGCCCTATTTCCGGTTCTTACTATGAAGGCCTTAAATCGGGTTAAATTACATCAAACTGATAGGGCGATAGCAGTTGCAACCACCTTTATTTTTACGGGACAGTTTTTATCACCTGTAATTTTAGATTTTATCGCCAAACTAGCTAATCAAGCTTCTATCAAATTCCAATTTGGTATTCTTGCGACTTTCTTGTTTGTTTCCGTGGTAGTTATTCTTCTTGCAATGGATTATCAAGTATCGGCTAAAGCAGCTGCTGAATTAAAAAAACAAAAGGGCTAGACTGTGTTTTCATAATTGTAACTATGTATTTAGGGGTATTGCCAATTTTTCGAGGAGGCAGTATCTTTTTGCTTTCACTAGGCAAGGCGATTATCGACTGGGCTTTCACCTTTAGCAGTCTTTTTAACTCAATGTCTTATTGATGGGATTAATACAGCTAAATCCTTTGCAAGGTAGAAAGCGGAAAGCTTTAGTTCAAGGAGCCTGTGAACTGCAAGTGCTTTAGATTCCCATAATACCTAATAGTTCAATTTGATATTACTAGGGATATGTAGCAAATTTACACGTTGAAAGATGAAAGGAACGGTATTTTTTTATTTAGCGAGTTTTGAAAGACAGATAAAGCATCTGATGCTGAAAGGAAGTGGTTTTTATTAAAGGCAAAATGTTAAAACCGACCATCATCTCTATTTCGATGGCAACTTTTATGGCTGGAGCTGCTATTTCACCTGCTTTGGGGGTAATTGCTAAGGCTTTTTCCGAAGCGAGTACAACTATGACTAAAATGATATTAACCGCCCCAGCTATCACCATTATTTCTTTCACTTTTTAAGCAATTACTTAACTAGTAAACTATCCAAACACACGGTTGTTATAATTGGATTAAGTACCTATTTAGGACAACGATTGAAGCAATTATTTTGTTTCGCCTAATCTTGGGGCTACTTTTTGCCTGAATTTAGGGCTTTGTTTGTTTTTTTAGGCTTAAAAACAGATAGTATAATCATAAGAAGTAGGAGTGTAATTTGTAAAAGGAGGAAAAAGGGTATAGATCCACTTTCTGCAAAGCCACCTACAAAGCCATGTGTATTGGCTTTCTCGAGCAAGGTGAATATTGGGGCGATAGTCCCCATGCCTGTAGACAAGGAAACTAGGATTAGTAAACACCACTTATAAGTTATCCATTTATGCTTAAAAAAGCCCCAGTTGGTAAAAAGCCCATAGATAATTCCCTGAATTATGGTGAATAATGCAATAGGCAAAACTATTGTCTTGTAAAGCCAAGGTATTAAAGGGGCAAGAGTAAAGAAGATGGTCTCACTAGCTTGGGAAAAAACTATAAAACTTAAAGCACTTATAGATATTACCGAGCCAAACCATATACTTATAGAGATTATATGGATTAGGTGCAGGCATTTCAAACTACTTCTTTTTAACTTACCTTTCATTTCTTGTTTTTACCCCTTCCCC
>CAZEPV010000039.1:0-4737 GCA_964514235.1 uncultured Syntrophomonadaceae bacterium
CGTCCCCGTGTTTGGGTTTGCTACGGGGTATGAAACCCCGTAGCAGTTAGATTATTTCTATGCAATGGCTTTGGCTAATCTTTCTGCAACATCTGGCCAGTTGACGAGATTCCACCACGCCTCTATCCAAGCAGCTCTTTTGTTCTGGTATTTTAGATAATAGGCATGTTCCCAGACATCACATACTAATAATGGGGTTACGCCCCAATTTGCGAGGTCTTGATGTTTTTCCGCTGTCATAATATCGAGTTTTTCTGCGTAGGGATTCCAGACTAGAATGCCCCAACCTGAACCTTCTACTGCAGTAGTTGCAGCAGTAAAATGTTTTTTAAATGCCTCGAAATTACCGAAGTCTTTATCAATTTGCTGGGCAAGAGCATCTGTAGGTAGGCCGCCACCATCTGGTGACATGTTATCCCAAAATAAAGAGTGTAGGATATGCCCTGCTCCATGAAATGCTAGTTCTCTTTCCCAATGTTTGACTAAGGCATAATCGCCAGTTTTTCTTGCTTCATCTAGTTTTGTTACTGCATTATTAAGTCCATCTACATAGCCTTTGTGGTGTATATCATGATGTAGTCTAACAGTCTCTTCGTCATAATGGGGTTCTAGTGCATCGTAAGGGTAGGGTAATTCTGGAAGTTTATAAACCATCAAAGTTCACTCCTTTAGATTAAATTTTTGGAACCTGCCTTGATTATACCAGTTATTTCAATCTTAACAAATTTATATGTTTTTCGGATTTTTATCTTTGTTAATAAGGCCAAATGGTTAATTAATAGTTCGGAATTTTAGTTCTGATAAGGTGTAAGATTTTTAATAAATATTATTTGCTATAATAATATTTATGCTTTATTTATAGGAAGATATGGGTTTGAGTTTATGAGGATTAGGATCTAAAAATGGGCTAGGATTCTATTCGCATCTTATAAGGCAAATATATAATTAGGAGTATCTTATGTATAATTTTGATCAGGTTATTTCACGAAAAGACACTAATTCGGTAAAGTGGGATGTAGTTGAACATGGCGTTTTGCCGATGTGGGTGGCAGATATGGATTTTCAGTCACCACCTGAAATTATAGAGGCCCTACAAAAAAGGGTAGAACATGGGGTGTTCGGTTATTGTGCTAGCTATGGGGGTTGGTTTGACGCTTTAATTGAATGGATGGATAGACGTCATGGTTGGCATCCAGAAGCAGGGTGGATATCAACTAGTCCAGGGGTAATGGTAGGAATATATTTGCTTATTCAAGCTTTAACTGAGCCTGGGGATAAGATTCTTATTCAGCCCCCAGTCTATGGCCCCTTTCATCAGGTGGCCCGTTCAAATGCTTGTGAATTAATTGAAAATCCGCTTTACTTCGATGGGAATAAATATCGTATGGATTTGGAACATCTCAAACAAGTAATCGATCCGAAAGTAAAGCTTTTAATTTTATGTAGTCCCCACAATCCCGTTGGTAGGGTATGGGACCAAGAGGAATTGACTACATTGGGCCAGTTCTGTTTGGAACATGGGATTACTATTATTTCTGATGAAATTCATGCAGATCTGGTTTTTCCCGATTATAAGCATAGAGTTTTAACTTCTATTTCTAAGGAAATGGAGCAAAACATGATTGTATGTAATGCAGCTACCAAGACTTTTAATATTCCTGGTATACCTGCATCTAATATTATTATTCCGAATAAGAAACTTCGCTCAGCCTACCGTAAAGTCTTGAAAAGTAGTAGCCTTTTTGTTCCCGATATCTTTGCAGTGACTGCAGTTGAGGCAGCCTATACTTATGGAGAGCCTTGGTTAAATGAACTTTTACTTTATTTACAAAATAATTATGACTTTGCTGCTGAATTTTTGGGTAAATATATTCCAGAAGTTAAATTGACTAGGCCAGAAGGCACTTATCTGCTATGGCTCGATTTTAGTGAATTGGGATTAGCTGATGATGAACTAAATGCTTTTGTTAAAGAAAAGGCACGAATAATGTTGGAGCCCGGCACTAATTTCGGTACAGGTGGGAGTGGTTTTCTGCGCATGAATATTGCTTGTCCTCATTCTGTTTTATCGGAAGCATTGACACGTTTGAGGACTGCAATAAAGGGATAGAATAAGTGCTACTGGATAATTTTATTAATTTAATAAATAAAACCAACCAGGATGATAATTACCTGGTTGGTTTTATTTTTTTCACCTAATCAAAAAGGCTTTCTATTTCTTCCTGGTAATTTTTCTCCACTATACGGTTTTTAATTTTTAGGGTAGGTGTGAGTTCGTCACGGTCTTCGGTAAATTTACGTGGTACAATTCTAAATCGCCTGATAGATTCAAAACTTGCTACTTGTCTATTAACATCTTCTATTTCAGCTTCAATCATTTCTAATAAAACAGGATGATGGGCTAGGTCATTGCCTACTTCTATACAGGTATTAATACCATTTACTTCAGCATAGACTAATCTCGATTCATCGAAAGCTATACCCTTTTCTTTAAATAATTTAATAATATGATCATATTTAGGTACTACTAAAGCTGCAATATATTTACGTTGTTCACCTAATATTAGAATCTGTTCTATGAGTTCGCTATTGGTAAATTTCAATTCTAGGTAGGCAGGGGAGACGTTCTTACCAGTATCTAAAACGATAATTGCTTTTTTCCTATCTACTATTCTTAGGAAACCGTGTTCAATTTCACCGATATCACCTGTTTTAAACCAACCGTCCTCTGTAAAGGCTAGGGCTGTCTCTTCAGGGTTTTTATAGTAATCTGAAATAACACTATCACCCTTAATTAGAATTTCATTATCTTCTGTAGATAATTTTACTTCCATATTCGAACCAGCCATCATGGGAGCTTGCCAGCCTATTCTTACGCAACGGGCCTGAACCATGCAGCAACCAGAAGTGCTTTCTGTAAGTCCCCATCCATCAAGCAAGGGGAAGTTCATACCCCAGTAGTTCTTTTGCAGATCGGCAGGCAAAATAGCCCCACCAGAATAGGCTTTATTCACCCGTCCACCGAATATACTACGGAAAATCTGATAAACTTGCCTGTCTGCTTCTAAAAAGTCATTTTTAAGAGCTGTATCAAGATAAGTTGTGGGATCAACAGTCAAATCTATAACACCATTTTTGTCCATACGAGTTGCTAGAACCCGGTGCCCTATATCCATAGCCCATTCATATTTTTCCTTCCCTTGCGGATTTGAACAGATTTGTGCTGCCACCCCATTCCATATTCGGCTCCAAAGCCGGGCTACAAGCATTACAAAAGTGGGCTGAATTTCCTGCAAATCTTGTAAAATTGTGCGGGGATTCTGAGCATAACCGATCATTCCACCATAAGAAATACAGGCACTATGGTTGTCAACCCGATTCCAATTATGACTTAGGGGCAAAATGGAGAAAACCACATCTCTATCCGAAAATTCAGTTTTACCCCAATAACCTACTTGGGTAACAGCTAAGGTAGCACTAAGAATGTTCTTATGCGTCAATGGGCACCCTTTCTGGTTGCCAGTAGTTCCAGAAGTATACAAAATACTAGCTAAGTCATCGTGTTGTAAAGATTGCCAACGTTTTTCATATGCACCAGGATTGGTTAACTTAAAACTTTGTCCCAATTCCCAAAGTTCCTGCATGTTAATAATATTGGTATATTCGCTTTTGTAAGTACTATTTAATACAAGAACATATTTTAAGGACGGTATTTTATCCCATACACGGATAATTTTTTCTAACATCTCTTCATCCTGGACACAAATCACCTTAACTTCTGAATAGGCCGAAGTATAAATAATTGTTTCCTCCGAATCAGAAGGGTAAATTGTGCAGACTGCGCAACCAGCAGCACGGCCACCATAATCAACCCAATCCCATATGGGGTTAGTGTGTGACATAATGCTAATCCTATCACCTTTTTGTAGACCTAAGGCCATAAAGCCCTGTCCAAACTTCTCCACTCGGTCGGCAAATTCTTGATAAGTTAAGGTTAAATACAGGCCCCCACTCCTGTATTTTTGGGCAGGGCGATGCCCAAAATATTTCACAGTATTATAAAACATATGTACTGTACTCGGTGTGTCCCGCATAAACTTTTCCAATAAAGGATTAGGGGGACCTTGGTAAACATAATTACCTGTAGCCTTCATAATCATTCCATCTTCCTCCTAATTAATATGAATTCAATATCTCATCACTGGAAATAAAATATTTTTCAAGCTAATCCCCCTTCCTAGTCTTAATCTTTTTATAATTATTAATATTCTCTATATATTACTAATTACCTTTTCAGACAATTTATAATATATTTTGGTCTTTTAAGGAAGGTTGTATTTTGAAGGAAGTGCTGTGTGGCGGGCTTTATAGTAGGTTATATACGTAGGTTTTCTGCGTTAGCGTAAAATTACTTTGGGAGAAATAAAAGAAAAAAAGAAAAGAGTATCGCCCATTTGATAAAATAGTTTTAACAACAAAACCAATCAAGGAAGGGTGATACGCGTGCTAGCATATAAAAAGAACAAGTTAAACATGGACAGCTCCTCCTAGAAATCATACACTTAAAATTAGGAGGATGAGAAAAATGGCCAAGATATAATGTACCCTCAAAAGAGACTAAATTACCTGAATCAAATCCTTACACATTCAAGGTTACAGAGTACCAGACTCTAGTGCCTTATAAGGTAAGCGTCAAAAACTTCACACCTACCACCTAAACATCAACTAAAGTATCAT
>CAZEPV010000040.1:0-4454 GCA_964514235.1 uncultured Syntrophomonadaceae bacterium
ATTAGGGCTGGTACGGCTGGCCAATAGGTAGGTAAATGCTGATTAATTGCTTTTAAGACATTATCGGGTGTTACTTCGGGAACTAGTATCATAGTCCCTCCAGAAGCAAGATTGCAATTAATCTGCATATTAAAACCATAAATATGATATAGGGGGACTGTGCATAGGGTCCTTAGTTCTTCGGGAGGGAAGAAGGCCCTAGCCCATTCTATAAAAACAGTATAAAAAGCTACGAAGTTAGCATTGGTTAGACGGCAACCTTTGGGGACTCCCGTTGTACCACCTGTATACTGCAATATTACCGTATCTTCATTATCAAGATGGATTTGGGGTTCTAGATCACTGCCAGTTTCTAATAAAGTCTTATAATCATAGATATCATCTGCCTTTTCGACTTCCACTTCTTTACCTGGAATTTGCAGGACGATTAGCTTTTTGAGGTCGGTTTTACCTGTACGCATTATATTGAGTATTTTGGGGGCAAAGGGGCCTAAAACTATGACCGTTTCAGCTCCACTATCGGAAAATTGATAAGTTAATTCCGATTCAGTATAAAGGGGATTAAGTGCAACTTGTATAGCCCCCGTTTTCATTATGGCATGGGCACATATAACAAATTCAGGGATATTGGGTAGGACTAAAGACACTCTATCCTCTTTTTTAATTCCTAATTCAAGGAGGGCATTAGCCAGCTTTTTTGCTAAGTGATTAGTTTCTTGATAAGTGAATACTTGATCATTACATAATATGTAGGGATGATCAGGTTTTACCCTTACCCACTTGATAAATTCATCCTTCATGGTCGTTTTTGGATAGTAACATGTAGAAGGTACTCCTGGGTCATACCATTTGTGCCAAGGTCTAACAAAGGTCATCATTATCCACTCCTTATAAAATATTTCCATGTTATTAATTGATCCATATGGCCTTTTTACAATTATTAAAGATAAAAAACCTAGGATAAATATTGTGAAGCATAGATGTGCTTACCAAAGCACTTATCAATTATTATATTTTGCTTAATAGGATTAATTATGCCCGAAATCAATAATAATCATGTTATATTAATAATAAGTTTAAATTATATTTCAGTAAAGGGGGCATAAATAATGGGTAACTATGATGTAGTAGTTATAGGAGCAGGCAATGGCGGTTTAACTGCCGCTGCATCTCTAGCCCAAAAGGGTATCAAAGTATTACTACTAGAAAAACATAATATCCCTGGGGGGTGTGCTACTAGTTTTTACCGAGGAAGATTTGAATTTGAAGTAGCTCTCCATCAATTGAGCGGTTTGGGAACTCTAGAAAAACCAGGACCACTAAGGGGTATTTTGGGAAATTTAGGGCTTGTTGATGAACTGGAATGGGTCGAAATGGAGAACCTTTATCGCGTGGTTTTACCTGATAAATTAGATATTACTTTACCAGCTGATAAAGAAAAGCTGGTTGAAGTCTTGGAAGCTGAATTTCCCGAGGAAAAAGCGGGCATAAATAAATACATTGATTTACTATATGGATTTTTTGAGCAGGTAATACAAGCTTTTATCCTGAAAGACCCCGAAGTATCTAAGGAAAAATATCCCCTTTATTTTAACTATGCCTTCAAATCTACCGAAAAAGTCTTAGATGAATGTTTTACTAACCCTTTTATTAAATTAGCTCTAAGTCCCTATTGGTCGTATATGGGGGTGCCTACCCGTCATTTAGCCTTTGTCGATTATGCTGCCTTAATGTATTCCTATCTGGAATGGAAACCTTACCACATAAAGGGTGGCTCACAAGCCCTATCTAATGCTTTGGTAAAAAAGATATTGGATAGTGGTGGTGAAGTCAGGTTTAATTGTGCAGCTGAGGAAATAGTAGTAGATGAAGGGGAAGTAAGAGCTGTCAGAACCTCTTGGGATGACTATCTTCCTACTAATTACGTAGTATCTAATGTTTCCTCAATCATGACCTATACAGAACTGATAGAGGCTGAACTAGTACCTGAAAAACAGTTTGACATTCTAAAAGGTAGTACGATAGGGGTTTCCGCTGTAACTATGTTTATTGGCTTAGATTGCACAGCCGATAAATTGGGTATAAGGGAAAATACTAATTTTTTCTATACTACTGAAAATCCCGATGAACAAGATAGCACAATTAGGATAGTAAATGCGGAAAAGGACCCTTTTATCCTGAGTTGTTATAATGTTTCTGACCCTGAGGCATCTCCCGCAGGTACTACCCAAGTAGCTATAGTTACTCTGGTTTATGCACAACCCTGGTTGGAAGTGCCAGCCCATGAATATCAGGCTACTAAATTTGCTTGTGCTGAGCAGCTTTTAGCAAGGATTGAAAGCCATTATCCAGGATTTAGGGAGCATATTGAGGAAATAGAGGTGGCCACACCTATAACCCATATGCGGTATTTAGGTAGTCCAGGTGGAGCTTTTTATGGTTTTGACCAATACCCCAAAGATTCTAATATGTTTATTCCCCCTAAATCACCGATTAAGGGCCTATATACAGCTGGAGCATGGGCAGGTGCAGGTGGTTTTCAGCCATCTTTGACTTCAGGTATATCAGCAGCTAGGGCTATAATTAGAAACATGAAAAAACAGGGGGTGAAATAATGACTAGGAAAGATTTTAGATTAGATATTAAGGGCTATACTGATATCTTGCAAGAAATTGAAGTTTGCCGTAAATATGGGGAAGATTATCGCTCTTTAAAGGGAAGATGGATGGAGTATGTTGATTATATACACCCTAGTCTACTTGAATTAAAGGTGGCTGATATAATCCAAGAAACAGCTAAAACTAAAACATTAAGGCTTATAGCTGTATCTAGCCATTTGCCGCCTTTTCAAGCGGGACAATACATAAATGTATTTGTTAACATAGATGGGGTCAGGACTAGTCGCCCCTATAGTATTTCCTCTTCCCCGAATCAGACTGCTTATTACGATATTACCGTAGGGCGGATAAAGGAAGGCTTTGTATCTGATTACTTATTAGATAAGATTAAAGTAGGACATACATTCGAGGCTAGTTCTCCAACAGGTACTTTTTACTACAATCCCTTATTTCATGGGAATGATTTAGTTTTTATTGCGGGTGGAACTGGTATTACACCTTTTATGAGTATGATTAGGGAAGTAATGGATAAAGGAATAGACCGTAATATTCAATTGCTTTACGGGTGTAATTTAGTGGAGGATGCTATATTTCATGATGAATTAACCGAGAAGGCTAGTAAATACAATAATTTTAAATACGATTTAGTGGTTGCGGATATGTCTTCGGATTATACTGGTTTAAAAGGTTTAATCAATGCAGAGTTAGTAAAGGAAAATGTAAATAATATTAAAAGTAAGACTTTTTATATTTGTGGTCCTAGGGCTATGTACGAATTTTGCTTGCCTCAATTAGAAAAATTGGGTATAGCTAAAAGGAAAATTAGGCAAGAGGTTTTTAGCCAGGCAGATAATGTGACCAAGTCTCCTGGTTGGCCAGGAGAGATTGCAGCTAATCATGTATTTACTGTAAATATAAAGGATGGCAGAAATACTGGGCAGACTATTACTGCCCAAGCTGGGGAACCCTTAGTAGTAGCCTTGGAACGTAATGGCATTCAGGTTCCGACTAGTTGTCGCTCAGGCGCATGTAGCCTATGCCGGGTAAAAGTATTAAAAGGTAATGTCTTTGAAACTTCTAACCAGGTGAGAAAGTCTGATCGGGATAGTGGATACATTCATTCTTGTTCTGCTTATCCCCTTAGTGATTTAGAAGTCTTGTTATAAATTTTAAGAGGGGGTCATAATATGTCCAAATATGAAAACTTGTTACTAACTAAGGAAGGCCGAGTGGCTATCCTGACTCTGAATCGTCCTAAACAGTTGAATACCGTGGATCCAGAGGTGTGGAAAGAGTTAGAAATGGCTGCAAATGAACTGGAGGAGATGGAGGACCTAGGGGCAGTAATTATTAATGGGGCGGGTGATCATTTTACCGCTGGTATTGACTTGAATAGTCTGGAGCTTTTTAATTCGAGCTTTGTAATGAAGAGCATCGCTTGGGCCCAGTCGGTTTATAGCAGGTGGGAGTCATTCCCAGTACCAGTAATAGCTGCAGTCCAGGGGGTCTGTTATGGCTCTGGAGTAGAATTAATCTTAGCTTGCGATATTAGGATAGCAGCCGATGATTTAAGATTGTCTATTCCTGAAGTGCATTTTGGCTTAGCCCCAGATATGGGAGGAACCACTCGTTTACCTAAACTAATTGGTCCAGGTCAAGCTAAAAGGTTAATATATAGCTGTGATGAAATAGATGCAACTGAAGCTGCCAGGATAGGACTCGTAGAATTGGTAGTGGAAAAGGATAAATTAATGGATGAAGCTATGAAATTGGCCAAGAGAATTGCAGCCCAACCACCTATTGCTATAAAAATGGCCAAGAAAGGTATAAATAATG
>CAZEPV010000041.1:0-2155 GCA_964514235.1 uncultured Syntrophomonadaceae bacterium
CTAAAAATAATTCGTCAATAAGGCAAAACCCTGCTTTATTTCATCCAAATTCACACTCATCGGTAAAAAACAGCGACAAGTCTTAGGTTCTGGTAATATAGCCACATATACTTTATCTAGTAATTGATTTTCTGCTAAAACCGCATAAGTCCTATCCTCTAGTTCCAAACGCTCCTTTTCCTTTTCCCATAAGTCAGTTTCCATACACCAAAAAGTAAATAATTTATGTTGGTGTTTAGTCAAATCATAAAATTCAACTAGACTGCTTTCTTCGCTATTCTCCCTGGTCAGAGTGTAATTACCCCGCCAGTTCCCTGGAACCTCCCATTTGTAGCCATATCCATAATCAGCATATACCTCGCTGACCCATTTTAGGCCGTTTTTACCATCCCATTGATACCAATTTTCTAGCCAGGGAATCTCCACCATGGCGAGACCATCTGAACCTGGTGGTGCATGATGTACCCCTATTTCAATAATTCCATCCCCATTAGCATCTTGGGCAGGGAGGGGATAGGGCTTGAAATCATAAGAAATATCTTCATATTCCTCGGTCAATACGGGAATTAACTCACCTTCTAAGTAAGCTAAAAGGTAACTAGCAGCCGAATGAGCCCCCAAATAGACTTCCACAAATAAACCCACAGTATCCCGATTAGCCTGTCCCACCAGTAATTCACCTGGATAGCCCTCGAATTTACTAGTATGGAATAGATCTAGACATCCATTTCCGTATTTGTATATTTCTACAAGAGTGGTAGGAATATCATTTATTCTTTCATTTTTACTAACTACTATTTCTACTAACTTATCTCCATTGATATCGCCTAAGGTGAAAGTGCTATAAGGCAAAGTAGCCAATTCCTTTAGTCCATCAGCAGAAAAGGAATAAATAAACAAACGATTATCCAGACTACTACCACTCGTAAAGCCAACTAATAACTCTGGTTTTTTATCCCCTGTTATATCGGTTAATTCTACTAAGTCAATTTCCTCGCCGTACTCCTCAACTAGGCTTAATTCCTGCCACCCCTTATCATCTGCAGTTAATATAATAAAACCTAAACCAAAATCGCTAGTCTTGAAAAAGGCGATTATTTCTTCCCTGCCATCCCCAGTTACATCATCTAATAAGATAGCCCTGTTATCCTCCCCTTTACCCTTAGGTATAGTAAGTCTAGCCTCAGGTGGTAGGAAATCATCCACAATCCTTTTTAACTCCATATTGGCTTCATCTTCCGCAGGAGGCTTAATTAAATTAGAAGGGGCTGTAGGTAGACTACAGCCCACAAGGCTAATCATCATTAGAATTATTACTATTTTTCTGCTTATCTTTTTCATCCTTTACACCCCAATGAGTCTCATCTATTTGCCAACTAACTTATCAATTAAATTATTTTTCATTGACCATTAAGACTTCTTCCCAGAGCGATAGAGGCACATAAGTAGAACCATCCACAATAATTGGTGCAGCTTCTAACATATAGGGAATTTTGTGGTTGGCTATATATACCTTATCACCGATTTTTAATTTAACGGTTGCTGCTTCCCTAGTCAACATTATACTCTGGTCGCTAGCATTCCAGTCTACAGTGTAACCTAAGTTTTCCGCTACTTTACGTAAAGGTATCACATCTACCCCATCTATATTAGTCAAATTAAGTTCAATAACCAGGTTCTTGTCATAAACTATCTTATCCACTTCTTGCATAATATCCTTTAATCCAGTCAAATCAATCTCAAATTCGGGAATCCCCATAGCTCCTGGAGCGATTTCATATTTACCGAAATATATTACCAGCTTTTTATCGGTTAAATAAAAGGTTTGTTCATCGCTAATACCTTGAAAACCCATATCACCTTCGAAAAACATCTCATTTTCGCCATCAGACCGAAGCTCGATCTGCCTATTTATTTCCGCATTAATTATTTCTTTATAATTGCTTCCATCTTTAAAGAAATTTTTTAATTGGAATGCACTATTATCCTTCTTATTGATATTAAAGGCATTTACTACTGTCATGCCATTAGCACCGCCAGTATAAGTATAATAAGTTATAGTGAAAGAAAGAAAATCATCATTGTTAGCTTTTAGCTCATAATCAACAAAAAGTTGATGGGGCCAAATTTC
Organism: uncultured Syntrophomonadaceae bacterium; assembly: GCA_964514235.1. Taxonomy (GTDB): domain Bacteria; phylum Bacillota; class Syntrophomonadia; order Syntrophomonadales; family Syntrophomonadaceae; genus JAAYRQ01. Next base: position 2,132 of record CAZEPV010000041.1, read on the forward strand.
AAAGTCCCCTTTTTCCGCCATTTC